>CAJUGD010000016.1 GCA_910586205.1 uncultured Lachnospiraceae bacterium
ATCAGGAAAAAGCTGTGGAGCAGTTTGGGTATGAGAAAAAGCAGGAAGGCCGCGAAGAAGGCCGCATGGAAGGCCGCGAGGAAGGCGATTTGAAGCGGGCGATGAGGACTGCATCCAATATGTTTAAGGATGGGGAACCCATTGATAAGATTGCAAGGTTTTTGGAGTTTTCACCAGAAACAATTTTGTCCTGGGTAGGAAAAGTATGATGACATTATTTGAACAGGAAAAAGCTGTGAAGCAGTTTGGTATAGCGGCTTTCATATAAACCGTATCCCCAGCAGGCATGACAGACACGGAGGCTCTTTCGGGAGCCTTCTTCTTTTTTGTTCTCGGACGATATATTTAAACCTGCTGCAAAGAAGTTACCATATAGGCTGCGGGAGTGTAGCTTATGGTAGAAACCCGGAACACATCAGCTTCCAGATCCTTTTGACTGCTGGAACCGATGGGAAATGATACATCAATCCAGACAGCCCAATATTGACCATTGATACCGGCTGAAAGAATATAAAGCAGAAGAAAGAATCCAGTGATGATGGGATAACTGTGTGGATCGCTTATAAGCCAAGGCTTGCTTCGCAAAGCAATTATAGCGTATGGAAAAACGAATCAGGTTAAGGCAGTTATATGGAGTTAAGACTGAGTAGAATTGAGATATTTGTAGTAATAAAGAAACAATGAAACGGGTCTTGTGAATGGGGTTATACATGGGGAATATGGAATGCCGAAAGAGTGTTTACTGTATCTTGCGGCAGGAACAGCAACCCTGCAGAGCGAAGGATATAGAGCGGAAACAGACAAGGCAGCGGGATAGTCAATACCTGCCCCCGCCGCTTTTTCCTTTGCCCTGCAAACTGGAAGTTGTTTTATTCCCTGGTGTCCTTCAGCCAGTCCATACCAGGATATGGCTCACATGTGTGAGCATACCATTCAACGCATTTTGCCGCCAACTCTCGATCCCGCATAGTGCATTTCAAAGGGAAAACGGACTGTCCATCACTTGACGTAATGGGGGCTTCTTCATTAGAATCTAAAAGTTCCGGGTCAAAGCAAGCCCAAGCAGTATCTGTTTCAGAGTCCCAGATTTGTAAAAAAATCAGATCAGGAGAAGATTCCATCATCAAAAAGCCTTCTTCGTTGTCCTCATCTGGGGCCATCATTACGCTGTGATATTTTCCGGTACGGACATTTTCCACAATCTTCCGTATACCCAACTCTGAAATATCTTGGATTGTCTGGCTGGGGATCGCACCTCGGCTGGCCATTTGAATCTGAATGCCCTCTGGCATAGATGGGACTTCACGCTTTCTAATAATTTCTTCCATAAAAAATCACCTTTCCTTTCATAATCACAACTTTTAGTTTTCTATACAATCACCTGAAAGGAAAATACTGTCGTCAAATAGCGTGTAAATGTTTCCGCTTTCAGCGGCACAGGTTATTCCGTCTGGTTCAACAGTCCCTATGGGAAATAGTTTTTCACCGATCACTTGCTCTGCCGTTTTCAAATCAATTACGATTTCAAAGTCTAAAAAAGCAGCCCACGCATCAAAGGATGCAAATACCATTTTTCTAAATGGTTGACATCGCCATTACATTTCCCCAAAAGATATTGACCAGATTTCGGTGAGAACTCTCGAAATTTCATACCGCCAAATAAATGTAAAGTTTTTCTTGCATACTCGAAACATGAAATACTACTTTCTTGTTCTATTTTCTTTATCCACCTATCTGCTAAAAGAAAATCTCTTTTTTTCTGTCCAGCCATTATCGAGCAAAACCAAATACACATATTCGTCTATCAAGGAGATATTCATATCATTCAGATCTTCCGATTCCGATTTGCCGGTTAGTTTTCTAACCCCAAGTATAGCACATTTTCCCGCCAGAAACAATCAGCGTTCTATATCCGTTTTGACTATCCAGACCGTCAAGGGTGCAGTTGGACAGCTTTCTGAATGAAAAAGGGGAAATCGAATTTTCAGACACACTCTGGTTCGGAAATTAAACAACATGATCCAAAGTTTAGAAAAGCCCTCTCTTTATTCAAAGAATGTCCGCGAGTTTTGGAATGATGAACACGTTTTCTGAGCAAATGCTCAAGGCACACCTCAATCCAGAATTTGACGGTGCAAGTAGAAAAGAACATGGACAAGAGGGAAAGCGAGATCGTGGACGGGGACGTGGGGTATGAAACCGATACCCCTGCCCGTGACAGCGGCCCGCGGGATCGGTGAGTATCGCACTGGTGGCCGCAAAGTTTAATGGAGCGGTTCTGGCAGTAAGCCAGCGCCGCCCCCTACATAACCGAGAACAAAAAATTCATAGGAAAAAGAGCGATAAAAGATGAAAATTTCCGTCGATCAAGTCCAGTATAAACGGTGTCGCAGTGCCGTCCGATGATTGACGAAACGCAGTTATTTCGGTATAATATCAGTAACAGGAAACACATTCAGGAGGATATACAGCATGGTATGGGAGAATAAATTGGGCATCACCGACTCTGCGGAGCTTGCCTGGATGGAGGAACGAATCAGCAAAACGAAGGCACTGGAGCTGTTTGAAACGGGCCTGTTGGATCAGTTTGAGATTGGGACGTTTCTGGGGCTTGCGCAAATCCATCAATATCTGTTTGGCGAGATATACAGTTTTGCGGGGCAAGTCCGCACTGTGAACATCGCAAAGGGAAATTTCCGCTTTGCCCCTGTCCTTTACCTGCAAGCGGCGTTGGAGCATATCGGACAGATGCCGCAGTCCACTTTTGATGAGATCGTGGAGAAGTATGTGGAGATGAATGTGGCGCACCCGTTTCGGGAGGGCAACGGCAGAAGTACCCGGCTCTGGCTGGATGCCATTCTGAAAAAGGAACTCCGGCAGGTTATTGACTGGAGCCGGGTGGATAAGGAGGACTATCTGCTGGCTATGGAGCGCAGTCCTGTCAAGGATTTGGAGATCAAAACACTTTTGAGAGCGGCCCTGACCGACAGGATCAACGACCGGGAGGTTTATATGAAGGGCGTGGACGCCAGCTATCACTATGAGGGCTATGATATTTTCAAGACAGCAGATATAAAAGTGAGTGCCCTCCCGAAAAGGCCTGACTAGGACACACAATAAATGGACAGACGTAAAATTAGAGCAAGATCGCACCTGTGTCCATGTTGTTTTACTTCTGGGGCTACTATGGCAGCGTGGGATATCTCAAAAAAGCGAGCATCCTATGACAAAAGATGTTACTCCAAGCCGAGGGGTTATCTTCGTTAAGCTTGATACTCGCAGGACAAATGGATCATTACCCTGCTACACAGGAAAATATTTTAAGTTTGAGGGAGAAAAGATTATAGCCCATAAAATAAACCTCATTAAAATTGAGAAAAATGAATATGACAATCTATAACTTTATGCAATTATCAGTCATTTTTGTAGGGAATTAAATCAGAAAGAAAAGGATAGGTATTCAAATACATTAATTGAGCAAATGAAATAATGAGGAAACCATTGATACATAGCCGGGGAGATTTTCAAAGTCTCCCTGGCTATTATTATCTGAAAAAGGAGCTGATGAACCATGACAGGCGAGGAACTGTGTACCAAACTGCACCAGAGCATGACCGCCGAGCAGGAGCATTATCGAAACTAGCTACTGGGCCAGCCCCCTGATAAAATGCTGTCTCATGCCCTTGAGTACACCATTTGGGAGGACATTGTGGAAATGGCAAAGGAAGGTGAGCTGCAGCCGGGACAGGCTGGAACGCTGCTGAAATCCCGTACCCCGCTGGCCGATGTATTCCAACAGTGGCGCAATCATCAAACTGGATATTTTGGGGGCATTCAGGATGCGTTTGAGCGTTGCACAGACACCATTTCCTACAAACAGCAACAGAAATCCCAACGGGAGGGACGGTAGATGGGCTATGTCACGCTGGAACAGATCACCCAGGACAAGGAGCTTGACCTATTGACCTACCTCCAACAATATGACCAATATCCAGACCGAGGAAAATGGGGATCTCTATTGGGAAAAAAATATAAACGACATTGAGGGCTACATGGCATTTCTTGATTCTTTTATCAGAGGCGCTTTGGAGTAATTTGTGAGAAAGTCTTGTCAGCTTAACTAAAATAACGTATACTTATTCAGAACGGTTTCATAAAAAACGGGTGCTCTGATGCTGGTTTGTGTGATGTTTTGTACGCATTAATACGGTTTTGCATAAAAAAATCCGTTATACAAAAAAATCAAAAAAGTGCGAACGAAAAAATGTATCCTTGTTACACGGACATTTCCACGTTTAAGGAAAAATTTCCAAGGAAAAAATAAACCGTCCGATTCGTATGCCAGGCATATCTTCTTCCCTTGGAATTACAGCGGAAGAATCAACATGAAACCTTGAAAAATCCCGTAAAATCAAGGAAAATGAGGTATTTATGAGAAAATTAGCATTAAGTGATGAAATACTTTTATCGGTCCAACAACCCGTCCGCTACATTGGCGGAGAGGTGAACATGTGTATCAAAAATCCGTCCCAGGTGGACATTCGTTTTGCCATGTGTTTCCCGGACGTCTACGAGATCGGCATGTCCCATTTAGGAATGCAGATTCTCTACGACATGTTCAATCGCCGGGACGATGTATACTGTGAGCGGGTATTTTCTCCCTGGACAGATCTAGACAAGGTGATGCGGCAGAATCAGATACCCTTGTTTGCTTTAGAATCCCAGGATCCGGTCAAGGATTTTGACTTTTTGGGAATCACAATTCAATATGAGATGTGCTATACCAATATTTTACAGGTTCTGGACCTAAGTCAAATCCCGCTTCATGGAGCAGACAGGAAGGACGGGGATCCGATTGTGATCGGAGGCGGACCATGTGCGTATAATCCGGAACCGCTGGCAGACTTTTTTGATCTGTTTTATATTGGAGAGGGAGAAACTCAATATGACACGCTGTTTGACCTATATAAAGAAATACGAAAAAGCGGAAAAAGCCGGCGGGATTTCTTAGAGGAAGCAGCCAAACTTCCGGGAATCTATGTTCCCATGTTTTATCATGTCACTTACAAAGAAGATGGAACCATTGATTCCTTTCTGCCCAATCAGGACGGGATTCCCAAAACCATCTCCAAGGAGCTGGTACAAAACTTAGATGATGCGACGTATATTGCTGATCCTATTGTTCCTTTTATCAAAGTAACCCAGGACCGGGTCGTTTTGGAGATTCAGCGTGGCTGTATCCGCGGCTGCCGGTTCTGTCAGGCCGGGAATATTTATCGTCCCCTGCGGGAGCACAGCCTGGAATATTTGAAAAATTATGCCCGCCAGATGTTGAACAGTACTGGACATGAGGAGATTTCTTTAAGCTCCTTAAGCTCTAGTGACTACAGTTGTTTAAAAGAGCTGGTCACATTTCTAATCGATGAGTTTCATGGAAAAGGGGTGAATATTTCCCTGCCTTCTCTGCGGATCGATGCATTTTCTCTGGATGTCATGAGCAAAGTGCAGGATGTGAAAAAAAGCAGCCTGACCTTTGCCCCGGAAGCCGGTACTCAGCGTCTGCGCGATGTGATCAATAAAGGGCTTACAGAGGAAGTCATCTTAAGAGGCGCAGCAGAAGCATTTCACGGAGGATGGAATCGAGTTAAGCTATATTTTATGTTGGGACTTCCCACAGAGACCGTGGAAGACAGGGAGGGGATCGCCCTGTTGGCCGAAAAGGTGGCAGAAACCTTTTACGATGAAATTCCCAAGGAAAAACGCCACGGCAGGGTACAGGTCTTGGCAAGCTCCTCCTTTTTTGTGCCAAAACCGTTTACACCGTTTCAGTGGGCTGCCATGTGTACCGGAGAGGAATTTTTACAGCGGGCCTATACCGTAAAGGATAAATTTAAAGAAATGAAAAATAAAAAGAGCTTAAAGTATACCTACCATGATGCAGATGTAACTGTGCTGGAAGGGGTGCTGGCCAGAGGGGATCGGAGGGTAGCGGCTGTGATTGAAAAGGCATATGAAAAAGGCGCTCTTTATGATTCCTGGACAGAATATTTCCATAATCACATATGGATGGAAGCTTTTGAGGAATGTGGAGTGGATATTGCCTTTTATACTACCAGAGAGCGGAGCATTGACGAGGTATTTCCCTGGGACTTTATTGATGCAGGCGTAACCAAAGAATTTTTAAAGCGGGAGTGGGAAAATGCCATGAAAGGGCAGGTGACGCCGAATTGCCGCCAGCAGTGTTCCGGCTGCGGCGCCAGAAGCTATAAAGGAGGTGTCTGCTTTGAAAATCCGAATTAAATTTGCCAAAGAGGGTGCCATGAAATTCATCGGCCATCTGGACATGATGCGTTTTTTTCAGAAGGTAATGCGCCGGGCCCAGGTAGATATCCGTTATAGCGAGGGATTCAGCCCTCACCAGATTATGTCTTTTGCCGCGCCCTTAGGCGTAGGAGTGACAAGCCGGGCCGAATACGTGGACATTGAAGTGTTGTCTACAGATTCTTCTGAAAAAATGCTTCAGCGGCTCAACCGTGTTTTGACAGAAGGAGTGGAAGTCTTAAGCTATAAACGACTTCCGGATCATGCGGCAGCCGCTATGTCTGTGGTAGCGGCTGCTGATTATACGATACGTTTCCGGGAAGGCTATGAGCCGGAAGACTGGCCAGATTTTGTCAGAGGGCTGGATGAATTTCTTCGGCAGGATTCGATTCTTGTGTTAAAAAAGACAAAAAAGGGAGAACGTTCGATTGATATTAGGCCATGGATCTACAAGCTGGAAAAGGACATTTCTGAAGATGGAATCAACCAGTTAAAAATCCGGGTGGCAGCAGGCAGCGCCGCTAATCTAAAGCCTGAGCTGGTTATTCAGGCTTATATGGAGAGCCGCGGGCAAAAACTTGAGGAATTTGCTTTGCTTATCCATCGGGATGAGGTTTATGCTAACCGAGCAGAGACAGGAAAACCTGATTTTTGTCCTTTAGAGCAGATGGGAGAGAATATTGAATAAACTGATTATTACCAGATGGAAGGAGCGGGTTTTGACCGCATTAGGCTCTGACCGGGAAATTGTGGAATTGAGCCTGGAAGAAAAAACATCCATACTGGGCAATATTTATATAGGAAGAATCAGCCGGATTGTAAAAAACTTAAATTCAGCATTTGTAGAGTTTGGAGAAGGCTTGACCGGATATTACAGCTTATCAGACAATCCTGTTTCATTGTTAGCCGCGCCGGAAGCTGTCCCTTCCTCATCCCATCAGGACAATCCTGTTTCACAGAATCCAAATGATATTTCTTCTCAGTTTTTAAAGGGAGGAGATTCGCTGATTGTCCAGGTGGCAAAAGATGCCATCAAAACCAAGGATCCGGTATTGACCTCCAATCTGAATTTTGCCGGAAAATACTCAGTGTTGACAGTTGGGAAAAAATCTGTAAGCTTTTCTTCCAAAATTCATGATCGAACATGGAAGGATCAGATTCGCCCAAAGCTAGAAGAATTAATCGGAAAGGAAACAGGCATCATTGTACGGACCAATGGATATGAGATGGAAGATGAGCTTCTTGCTGAGGTGTCCGGGCTTCTTAAACTCTACAGGGAAATCCGGACGGCTGCTTCCTATCGTACCTGTAAAAGCTTACTCTATCAGGCAGAGCCAGAGTATATAAAAAGCTTAAAGGGAAGCAGAACCGGCGCTTTAGAGGAGATTCTGACGGATCAGAGGGATGTATACGACCGTATCTACCGATATCTGGAGTGTAATCAGCCAGAAGATTTGGGAAAGCTTCGGTATTATGAAGATCCGCTTATATCCCTTGCAAACCTGTATTCTTTAAAAAACGCCATGGACCAGGCATGCCAGAGACGGGTGTGGTTAAAATCCGGCGGTTATCTGGTTATTGAACATACAGAGGCCATGGTGGTCATAGATGTGAATACAGGCAAGTATTCCGGAAAAAAGAATCAGGCAGATACAATCCGCATGATTAATCTGGAGGCAGCCAAAGAGATCTGCAGGCAGCTTCGTCTGAGAAATCTGTCAGGAATTATACTCGTGGATTTTATTGATATGAGAGAAGATCAGGATAAGGCACTTTTGCTGGAAAAACTGCGGGAATTTGCCAAACCAGATCCCGTAAAGACTACCGTGGTGGATATAACACAGCTTAATCTGGTAGAACTGACGCGCAAAAAGGGGAAAAAGCCTCTTTGGGAGCAGTTGGCCGGGATTGGAGGCAGTGGTTTTAGCTGATTTTGAGCTGAAAGTGATTGAAAAACCAGTTGACATTCTGATACTGCCATGCTAGAATAACAAAGTATGCCGCACAGTGAGGTTGAAAAGTTTTGGAATACAAAGCTTGTTTTCCAAACACCAAAACTGGCGAGTAATGATAATAGGAGGTGCCGTATGTACGCGATTATTGCAACAGGTGGTAAGCAGTATAAGGTAGCGGAAGGCGATATCATTATGGTAGAAAAGCTTGGTGTAAACGCCGGCGAAACCGTTACGTTTGACCAGGTTCTTGCAGTGAATAATGGAGAATTGTCTGTTGGATGCCCGACTGTAGCGGGAGCAACTGTTTCCGCAACCGTTGTGAAAGAGGGCAAAGGAAAGAAGATTATTGTGTACAAGTATAAGAGAAAGACCGGATATCACAAAAAGAACGGTCACAGACAGCTCTATACTCAGGTTAAGATTGACAAGATCAACGCATAATCATGATCCAGGTAACTGTATTAGTCGATTCAAAACAGCAAAACTGCGGGATTCTGATATCCGGACATGCCGGATATGCGGAAGCTGAACGGTATCAGAAAGGGCAGGAGCTGGTGTGTGCCGCTGTGTCTGCTTTGGCTCTTAATATGGCCAATAGTGTCGAACATTTTACAGACACGCCGTTTCAGGCGGACATGGAAGAAGAAAGCGGGATGTTTTGTTTTCGGTTTACACAGGAGGCAGACGCCAAGGCAGCTCTCCTTTTAAATTCCTTAATATTCGGTCTTCTGGATATTCAGGAGGAATATGGAGAGCCATATATTACAATCTGTTATAAGGAGGTGTAAGTGATGTTTAAGATGAACCTTCAGTTATTTGCTCATAAAAAAGGTGTAGGTTCCACGAAGAACGGCAGAGATTCTGAAGCCAAGAGACTGGGCGCAAAGAGAGCTGACGGCCAGTTCGTATTGGCAGGCAATATTCTGTACCGTCAGAGAGGGACAAAGATTCATCCGGGTCTGAATGTAGGCCGGGGCGGAGATGACACCCTGTTTGCCAAGGCAGACGGTATCGTGAGATTTGAGAGGAAAGGCAGAGACAGAAAGCAGGTTTCTGTATATCCAAGAACAATCAGCGAATAAAGACTGGGCTTCATACTGATTTCAGGTATGAAGCCTTTTTTGCCATGATTGGAGCTGTTGAAGGGACAGGTGAGACAGATGTTTGCAGACAGAGCAAAGATTTTTATTAAATCCGGCAAGGGAGGAGACGGCCATGTCAGCTTCCGGCGGGAGCTTTATGTGCCTGCAGGGGGCCCGGACGGCGGGGATGGCGGCAAAGGCGGGGACATTATTTTTGAGGTAGATCCAGGTCTTAACACGCTTGCGGATTTCCGTCATATCAGAAAATATGTGGCCAAGGACGGACAGCCAGGAGAAAAGAAGCGGTGTCATGGAGCCAATGCCTCCAGCCTGGTAATAAAGGTTCCGGAAGGAACGGTTGTAAAAGATTTTGAAACCGGCAAGGTAATCGCAGATATGTCAGGTGAAAACCGCCGCGAGATCATTTTGCGGGGCGGCAAAGGTGGTTTAGGCAACATGAATTTTGCCACGGCTACCATGCAGGCGCCTAAATATGCCCAGCCGGGACAGCCGGGACATGAGTTATGGGTGCAGCTAGAGCTAAAGGTGATCGCAGATGTAGGGCTGGTCGGTTTCCCTAATGTGGGAAAGTCAACGTTGCTTTCCCGGGTAAGCAATGCCCGTCCAAAGATTGCCAATTATCATTTTACTACTTTGGATCCCCATTTAGGCGTGGTGGACTTAGACGGAAATGCAGGATTTGTCATGGCGGATATTCCAGGTCTGATTGAAGGAGCATCTGAGGGAGTGGGATTAGGGCATGATTTTCTGCGCCACATTGAGAGAACCCGTGTGCTGATCCATGTAGTGGATGCAGCCGGAACAGAAGGCCGGAACCCAGCCGAGGACATCCGTACCATTCACATGGAGCTGGAAAAGTACAATCCTGACCTTTTAAAACGTCCCATGGTCATTGCTGCCAACAAAATGGATGCAGTCTACGCAGAAGATGAGGATCCGTCAGAGCAGCTTCGCCGGGAATTTGAACCAGAGGGGATCCCGGTTTATCCGATTTCCGCTGTCAGCGGACAGGGGGTAAAAAAGCTTTTGTATGGAGTTTACGAAAAGCTTCAGACGGTCAGCCGCGATCCTGTTATTTTCCAAAAGGAATTTGAGATCGAGTATGCAGGCGACCGAAATCTTCCCTATACAGTGGAAAGGAATGAGGACGGCGCTTTTGTGGTAGAGGGACCGCGTATTGAGAAAATGCTTGGCTACACCAACTTAGACTCAGAAAAGGGTTTTCAGTTTTTCCAGAAATTTCTAAAGGAAAACGGAATCCTAGATGATCTGGAAGCAGCAGGAATCCAGGAGGGAGATACAGTACGGATGTATGGATTAGCATTTGATTATTATAAGTGATCAGTTAAAGGAGAGGAACATGACGAGTAAACAGAGATCCTGTCTGAAAGGGATCGCCATGACTACAGAGCCGATTCTGCAGATTGGAAAAGCCAGCCTGACACCGGAACTGACTGCTGCAGTTGACGAGGCGTTAGAAGCGCGGGAATTGATAAAAATCACCGTATTAAAGAATTGTACGGATGACGGAAATTCCATTGCACAAATGCTGGCAGAACGGACTCATTCTGAAGTAGTCCAGGTTATTGGAAAAAAGATTGTCCTTTACCGACAGGCAAAGGAAGAAAAAAAGAGAAAAATCGTGCTGCCGTCCTGATTCGTCAAACAGCAGGGAATGGACAGGGAGGTGCAAAAACATGGCTGAGATTGGAATTATGGGAGGAACCTTTGACCCGGTTCATAACGGCCATCTGCTGTTAGGAAAGCAGGCTTATTTGGAATACAGGCTTGATCAAATTTGGTTTATGCCGTCCGGAATCCCGCCTCATAAAAAAGACCATGTGGTAACTGCCGTGGAGGACCGCCTTAATATGGTTTCTCTTGCAGTGGAACCATACCCTTATTTCTTATGTTCGGATTTTGAGAGCAAAAGACAAGGAAACACTTATACGGCTGAAACTTTAAGACTTCTTCGGACAAAATATCCTGCACACAGGTTTTATTTTATCATCGGGGCTGATTCTCTCTATCAGATTGAAAATTGGTATCATCCTGAAAAAGTGATGGAACAGGCGGTTCTTCTGGTTGCCAACCGGGAATATGAACAAGCTTTCTGTCCAATAACGGAGCAGATTTCTTATCTTGAACAACAATATGGAGCAGATATTCGTCTTCTTCACTGTAAGGAGGTGGATATTTCCTCCGGAGAGCTTCGGGAGATGGCCAGACAGGGAAAAGAGCTGCACCAATATATTCCCAAATGTGTGGAGGAATATATTCTTTCCCATAAAATTTATGGAAATCCCTGTGATCTTTTGATTAAAGGAGAGGAACATGCTAAATGTTAATGAACAGATCTTTACTTATCGGAAACAATTAAAATCAAAGCTGGATCCTATGCGCTATGAGCATTCCTTAAGTGTTTCTTATACCTGTATGGCTCTGGCTATGCGTTATCAGTATGACCTGCGTCGGGCAGAGCTTGCAGGACTGCTTCATGACTGTGCCAAACGTTTTGGAGACAATGAATTGATTATGAAATGCCAGAAACACAAGCTTCCCTTAACAGAGGGAGAGCTGAAAGCGCCTGCAGTGATCCATGCCAGGTATGGTGCATGGATGGCAGAACATAAGTTTGGAATCCATGATGAAGACATACTTTCTGCTATTCGCTGCCATACTACGGGAAAGCCTCAGATGGGAATCTTGGACAAGATTCTCTACATTGCAGATTATATAGAACCCAGACGGAATAAGGCATCCAATCTGGCTCAAATGCGTTATCTGGCTTTTCAGGATTTAGATCAGACCATGTACGAGATTCTCTTGGGAACCTTGACTTATCTGAAAAAGAAAAATACGGGCATTGATCCTATGACACGTCAGGCGTTTGAATATTTCCAGGAAAAATGCGGCAGGGAGGAGACTCATGCGGTTACGTTCACAGACCGTCTGTGAACAGCAGCCGTCTTTAAGCATTATAGAGGTAATTAAGGAAGGAGAGTGAAAGAGTGGACGCAAAAGAGATGGTAAAGCTGGCAATTAAAGCTTTGGAGGACAAAAAAGGAGAGGATATCCGTATTATTGATATTCGTCAGGTATCGGTTCTTGCAGATTATTTTATCATAGCCAGCGGTTCTAATGCCAACCAAGTCCAGGCTATGACAGACAATGTGGAAGAAGTCATGGGAAAGGCAGGGCATGAGCCTCGCCAGATTGAAGGCTATCGAAGCGCTAACTGGATTTTAATGGATTACGGCGACATTATTGTTCATGTGTTTTGTAGAGAAGATCGCCTGTTCTATGATTTGGAGCGGATCTGGAGAGACGGAAAGATTATGGAAGCAGGAGAGTTTAAAGAATAGAATCAAGCTGATCGTTTCTTGCCGCCCCGCAAAAGTAGACATAATATTATTATGTCTACTTTTGCGGGGCGTTTACTTTTTTCTGTTTCAAAGAATCTCAAAACAGAGAGGAATTATTCTACGGTAACAGATTTTGCCAGATTTCTAGGCTGATCTACATCCAGGTGTTTTCCCAGAGAAGCATAATAGGCAATTAACTGTAAAGCAGCAGCAATGGGAAATACGGTAAAATGATCATCCACATCCGGAATCCGAATCCGGATATCAGCCAGATTGTCGTCTACCACCGCATTTTCTTTTACCAGCAGAATTACAAATGCGCCTCGCGCCTTTACCTCCCGAATATTGGAAATTGTTTTAGAATATACATGTTCTTGGGTGGCAATGGCAATCACTGGCACTTGGTCAGAAATCAGCGCAATCGTTCCATGCTTTAGCTCACCGGCAGCATAAGCTTCAGAATGAATATAGGAAATCTCCTTCAGCTTCAAGGCTCCTTCCAGAGAGAAGGCATAATCCAGCCCCCGGCCGATAAAAAATGCATCCGGACTGGAAATAATGTGGGACGCCACATCCCGAATCATTTCCTTTTGGGCAATCATCGTCTCCATGGCAGGAATAACATCCAAAAGATCTGCCAGGAAAGAACATGCCTGTTCTCTGGTGTATTTTCCCCGGACTAAGGCCATACGGCAGCAGATCATATACAAAGCAGCAAGCTGAACGGAATAGGCTTTTGTGCTGGCCACAGCAATCTCCGGCCCTGCATGAGTATAAAGCACATAATTGCTTTCCCTTGCAATGGTGGAGCCTTTAACATTCACAACAGCCAGAACCGTGGAGCCACACCGGTGCGCCAGCCGCAGGGCTGCAAGGGTATCAATGGTTTCACCAGATTGGGAAATAATAATTACCAAAGATTTCTCATCAATCAACGGTTCCTCATATCGAAATTCGGAAGCAATGGACACGGTTACAGGAATGCGCAAAAGCGGCTGCATAATGGCACGAGCCACCATGCCGGCATACATGGCAGTTCCGCAGGCAATGATCTGAATCTGACTGCATTCCTTAAAAATACTGTCCGGTATGCCGTCCTCGCCAAAATCCGGTATCCCTTTGTTGACCCGCGGCAAAATGGTATTGCGCAGGGCATCCGGCTGCTCATGAATTTCCTTCAGCATAAAATGAGGAAAACCATTTTTCATAGCAGCATCCATGTTCCAGTTGACTGTCATGATCTCCGGGTAAGCTTTGGTATAGGTGTCATCCAAATGGTATACATGGATTTTATAGGGAGTCAGCTTTACAATATGCTGCTCCGGCACCACAAAATACTGACGGCTATAAGGAATAAGAGCTGTTAAATCAGATGCAATCAGGGATCCGGAAGGGGTGGAAGCAGCCACTAAAGGACTTACATTGCGGATTGCATACACGGCGCCCGGCTGATCCTCAAACATGATGCAAAAACTATAAGATCCATCCAAAAGATCGATCAGCTTATGGATCGCAGCTAAAGGATCTCCCTCATAAAGACAGTTTAAAACCTGTGCTGCAACCTCGCTGTCCGTCTGGGATAGGAGCTTATCCTCTAAGTGGAACTTTTCTGTAAGTGCATGATAATTCTCAATAATGCCATTATGAATCAGAACAACCTTTCCGGCTCGATGAGGATGGGCATTGGTATCTGTCACACCGCCATGGGTGGCCCATCTGGTATGTCCGATTCCGCTGTGGGCAGTGCCGGAAATCTGTTGCCTGCAATATTCTTCCAGATTTTTCACCTTTCCGGCTTTTTTTACCACACGGATTTGGGAATCTTCCATGCACAAAGCAATACCTGCGCTGTCATAGCCGCGGTATTCTAACCCGGAAAGTCCTTCTAAAAGAATCTTTGATGCCTCTAAGGGACCAGTATATCCAATAATTCCACACATAGATTTTTCTCCTTAAAAAGATTTACAGCAAATCAGCATTTATTATAGCCTATGAAATATCATTCGTCAATTCCCGCTTTATTCTCTGTTTCTTAAAGAAATTTTAATACTTGTCTCTGTTTTTCCGAATTGATTTGTGCTATAGTATTGTCAGTGTATTTTTTACAGTATTTTATGGCGAACATCCCATAAATAGCAGAAGCGAGTGAAAGCTTTTAAGAAAACTTCCACTACTTGTTTGTGCTTTGGAAAGGAATAAAGAAAATAATGAGAAGACAATGGATTTCGGCCATATTGATGATAATGACCGGATGGTGCATTTTTGCAGCATCCGATTTTTATAAACCAAATCCTATAACAGTTGTTGCTGTTGAAACAGAGACCATGACAGAAGCTGTCAGCAGTTCCGGACAGGCAGATACTTTTACAGACATCACAGAGGAAAACTTACCTGCAGAGACAGAAACAGAAGCTCCTTATCAGCCTGCGCCGGATGAATTGAATCTGGCGCATTATTTTCCAGAAGGAGAAGATACCGGCGATCTTATGAAAAGCTATGCAGGAAAAGCCTTTATCGAATTAATGACGCAGGATCAGATCTGGCTCGAAAAGATTAATGATTATGCAGACATAGCGCCGGAAAAATTGGCATCTCGCATAGGTAAACCAAAAAGCGCTGTCCTTGGAAACTACAATCCCAAAGATGAGCAGCACAATCCAGAAGATCCAAATACCTGGACAATCAATTCCTTTCGAGATATGCAGATTCGTGTTTTCGATGGAGATCATAAGCCTGTCAGCCTGTATTCCAATGTAATAGAGATCATGTCCATGGCCAATGTATATACCTACTATAAAGGGGTGAATGACTATGATCTATTCACTGCTTATTGCAGGGCATTGTGGGATAAGTCTCATTCTTATTCCATCAGCATGAGTGATATTGAATATTGTGACGGATGCCTGACAGAAGAAGACGAGAGAAAGCCTTTGGAAATAGAAGCAGAGACAGAAGAAACTGCTAAGTCTCCTGGTGAAAGTATTCCAATAGAGACAGATAAAGAAAATACATCAAAAGGAGATGAGCTTTCATCTGAAGAAACAATTCAAAAGGAGATAATTACCAGCAGCGAATACGCAGAAACAGAAGCTGAAAATGCATTACCTTCCTCATCCTCAGCGGAGACTTCTGCAGTGATACTTGCCGGGAATGCAGACGCCAGTAAAGCAAGCAATGCGGAAACTATAGAAGACTTTGCGGAAACAGCACAAACACCTCCTGAAGAAAAAGAGCCTTTCGATCCAAATCCCGAAGCAACTCCTTCCAACTATAAAGGATATTCCCCCAAATCAGAGCAGTGTCCAGGGCATATTGATCTGATTGTACAGATACAGATTCGGGGCATGAAAGAAAAAAATGGTCTTTTTAAGGTGGATTCTTACGGAAATGACAATGATAATTACGAGGAAAATGGATGGCAGGGCTGGAATCAGGAATCCATGGATGCTGCAAAGCAATTAAGCAGCCAGGATTGGTATAAAAAATACAAAATGACTGTATCCATGATATCTTCCGGCAATCCGCTGACAATCGCCGAAATTGAGGAATACATGAACAGCCTTCCTGATACCACATCCCAAGTCCGCAGAAATTTGATTCATTTTGCATTATCTTCTGTAGGAAAAGTTCCTTACTATTGGGGCGGAAAGCCATCTGCACCAAACTATTCCCGCAATGCATTTGGATCTTTGGTTGCTCCTGACAATAAAGGGAGAGTGCTGAAAGGGTTGGATTGTTCCGGCTGGATTAGCTGGGTATATTGGTCAGTAACAGGAAAACGTCTGTCCCATGAAAGCACATCCGGCCTGGCTCTGTGCGGAAGTCCTGTCAGCCGCAGCAGTCTTCAGCCTGGAGATATTATTCTGCGCACTGGTGAAAATGCACATGTAATTATGTTCTTAGGATGGACAGAAGACGGGAAAATCCGCTGTATTCATGAAAGCAGCGGAGATGTTAATAATGTAATGGTATCTGTGCGTGATGCTAATTGGCCTTACTATAGAAACTTAATTGATTGAGAAAGGACTGTTTGATAAAAATGAAATACCAAAATTATGATTATGAAGATGAGATTGATCGAATCCGCGCCAGAAGACAATACAAAAGGCAGCCGAACTCCCGTTCAATATCTTCCAAAACCACTGCGCACATAAAAGATGATTTCCAAATTGAAGATTTGGAGATAGATGATTTGGAAGAAAAACCTTCAAAGAGAAAAAATTCTCCCCAAAAGCATAGGAAAAAGAAAAGAAAAGCTCTTTTCCCCTTGTTTCTTCTCTTTGCCGCAGTATTGGGATGCTTTTTCTTTCTCAAACGTCCTAAGAATAGCGGATATTGGACAATCGCTGTATATGGTGTAGATTCCCGTGACGGCAATGTGGGAAAAGGCGCGTTGGCAGATGTACAGATTCTATGCAGCATTAACCGGAAAACAGGAGAAATTCGCCTTGCCTCTGTGTTTCGTGATACATACTTAAAGATCGACTCAGAAGGAACTTATCACAAAATCAACGAAGCCTACTTTTTAGGCGGCAGAGAACAAGCAGGAGAGGCATTGAAAGAAAATCTTGATCTGCATATTGAAGATTATGCCACCTTTAACTGGAAAGCCGTTGTCGATGGTATCAATGTCTTAGGAGGCATTGATCTGGAAATCACAGATAAAGAATTTGCTTATATCAATTCTTTTATCACAGAAACCGTAGAATCTACCGGTGTTGGCTCTGTCCATCTAGAACACAGCGGAATGAATCATTTAGACGGGGTTCAGGCTGTTGCCTATGCCCGGCTGCGTTTAATGGACACGGATTTTAATCGTACAGAGCGTCAGCGCAAGGTATTAGGACTTGCCATGGAAAAAGCCAAACAGGCTGACTTTAATACCTTACGTACTTTAATCGGAACAGTATTTCCTCAGATTTCTACCAGCATTGGTGTAGATGATCTGTTGGTAATGGCAAAAGACGCGAAAAAGTATTATATTGGACAGACTTCCGGCTTTCCGTTTTCACATTCTGAGATGAAAATCGGAAAAAGAGACTGTGTAATCCCTACAACGCTAGAAAGCAATGTAATCCAGCTTCACGAATTTTTATATGACGACACACAATTTGAGCCTTCTGGCGTGGTAAAGATTATCAGCGCACATATTGCAGAAGTAAGCGGCTTAGGAACCCCCGGCAAAGACACCGAATCCGGCAAAAATGTAGGAGCTGAAGGAAATACTGGCAATCAGCAAAACACACAGCATCAGGAACCTGTTACAACACCCATTCCTGCGCCTGTAGAGACTACAGCCATAAATGAGGACACTCCATCAAGTGAACCTGCATCTGAGCCAAATGAGACAAGCAGCAGTGATAGTGCAGAAGAAACCTCATCACAAGAACCAACAGAAAGCCAACCGGAAGAAGAAACACCTTTGGAAACCACATCTGAAGCAAATGATGGACCTGGTTTACAAAATCCAGTATCTACAGAGCCTTCTACAAAGCAAGAACCTTCCAATGGCCCTGTAACGGCCCCAGGCGGTCCGGCAATAATTCCCACGGAAAACGGCGGTCCCGGCGCCTCTGCAAATGGCCCCGGCGGAGTTCCTGCCCAGCCAGACACTGCATTAGAGGGACCTGGCCAGTAACGATAAATACATGACAAACATATAATAGAAACCCTGTTGACAAAACAAATGAATTTACTTAAAATGATTTTTAGAAAGAATGAAATCAGAATTGTAAAAAGATGATTAAGAAGATATAGGAGAGGTTGATGGATATAACTTCCAACTATTCGCGAAAGAATACTTTAACGAATAGTTGAGGAGTTTTTTCCATCAACCTCTTTTCCATTCTCTGAATCCTTCTTTTGCAATCCTGATTTCATTCTTTCTAAAATCATTTTAAGTGAATGGATTTATGTTTGTCAACTTTTTCCTGTACAATGCATTCCCGCAAATTTTTTTCTAAAAAAAATCCCTTATTCATTTTATAAAATTTCATATGGATTATTTAATTAGACGTTTGAAAAATGAAAAACGTTACAAGAAGGCGGTGAAAAAAATGTCGAATGATTTTTATGACGATGAGGAGGAATTTCTGGATTTAGAACTTTACAATGATTTGGGTTATTCCCTGGCAACGGATTCTAACTCTGATTTTATGGACGGTTCTTCCATACCTGCATCATTGGATTTTCAGATTTTTCTTGTTTTAGCTCTTGGATTTATTGCAGGGATTTTAATGATTGGGCTTAGGGGAATTTTTACATGACTTCTGATTTATGCTTTGAAGTTTTTACAATGGGAATTGCTGGCGGCATTTTTGCCAAACTTTCGGTGGATGTTATTTTTTTCGCTATTAATAGGCTGTCGTCTATTATTAGAAATATATTTTAATTAAAAAAAGGAGGTAACAAAATGAGAAAGGAATTTTTGAAAGAAACAAAGGATAGGCTGAAGGAGCTAAGTGCTCGCGCTAAATTGTTTGCAATTTCGACGGCAATTTCCTGTACGTCTGCGCTTCCCGCTCTGGCGGCTGAGGATGCAACTGGCGGGGGGACGGATGTTACTTCTATCTTGACATCTTCTTTTGAGACAACGGTAAATTCTGTTATTGGCACGGTCGGCTCGGTCCTTCCGATGGTTATGCAGGTGGTTGGCCTTGGTGTCTGCGTGACATTTGCTATTAAATTTTTTAAGCGGTTTGTTAAATAATGTTTCTTGGGAGGGATGCCCTGTGTATCCCTCCCATTTTTAAATCATATTTCATTGGAAATGGGGGATATTTATGAATCGTCAAAAATTCAGACAGCAAGTTTCTCTTTTTTTAGTTGTTTTGTTGGCCGCCTACTCTCCCGCTGTTGCCTATGCTTCTCCTGAGACGCCCAGCAATACAAGGGACTGGTCAGAAATGGGGGAAGACTACACAGAAGATGTTCCGTTTTATTACGATGAAGACATGAGGAAGGTCTATGATTACGAAACCTTTCCGGAACGTTATTATGGCATGAGTCCAGCTATAGCCGGGGTGGATGATGTGGCTCTTTTGGCTATCGTGGCAGTTGGTTGTGTCTTAGGGGCATTTGGGATCCATATGGCCTCAGAAGACATTGGAACGTTTTTGGTCGGCAGTTTCAAACCCTGGTTGGAAAAGAGGCATCCGGATAAAATGTCCGACTTTGAAATCTTTTTAACCGGAGGAGCTATTGCTGTCTCTGAGTGGGTTCCGCTTTTTGGGGAATTTTTAAACGGGGAAGAAGTCACGGTTAAAGATACGGGCATTGAATATAAGCCTGCTTCGGTTCCTGCCAAACCTTATTTTTCTGACCGTGTTATAGAGGGGCAAACTTTTCTTCGCACATATGTGGAGGCTAACACTTCATCGTCTTATACAACTATTCGTGATTATTATTTTGATTCCAGTTTGGATATTTTTTGCCTTTATGTTAATTCTTCAGCAACTGATCCTGAACGATATAATTTAAGTGTTTATTTTCGTTCTGGAGATTCTTATCAAGCGGGATATTTTACTTATTATTATAATCGTTTGAAAAATGATGGGTATTTTGAATATAGTAGAAGTCAGAAAGCTACAGATTCTCGTATGCTTATTCTTGCTTCTGATGTTAATTCTATTTCAGATTATCCTGTATTTATTAACGGTGATGCCGCCAGGTCTTATATGGTATATGGCACTACTGGTGGCATGATTAATAATCAGGCTTTAAGCATTATAAAAACGGGAGCTTCTCTTTTAAAGGATAATTTGAAGTTTCATCAGGATTATGCATATGCTGATTCTATTACACTCCCGTCAGATGAAGCCGGTTTAAAATCCATTGTTTCCTCTTTAGACACTGCAAAAACTTATGAGGAAGTTATGGAAGTGGTGGATAAGTACTGGCAAACGTCAAAAAAGAAGGTGGAGCTATCGGATGCGGATTGTTATTCCAATCTCCAATATGTTATCCGGGTGCTGTCCCGTTACGCTGGCACTGCCATCACGGATGAACAAATTGATTCCTTCATCAGCCATTTTTATCAGACGAATACGGATGGCACTTCTGCTCTGGCAGAAAAACAGGCTGGGGAAATTGTCCGTCAGTTTGTGGTGATTAATGGGGGCAATCAGGAGCCGGATGATGATAAAAATAAGAACAAGTATGTGATTGTGAAGCGTCTCGCCACTGGCTTGGGACTTTTTCTGGTTTCGATAGGGCTGGTTTCAGATGCTCCTGTGTTTGAGGGCGGGCAAACGATTGAAAATGTTTCCTTAGTTGGCTCCCCTACGGAATTGCCGGATCCGGATCCGGATAAACCCTCCTCTCCCACTGTTGATTTATCTGGCATACTGGACTTCTTAAAGCAGATATTGGAAATTTTAAAGGCATGGGCAAGTCCTTCGTCACTTATGGATTTGTTAAAAGAAAAACTTTCTTTAAACGTTCTTTTTGGTTCTATTGTGACTGCCATAAATGAGTTACCGAGTCTTTTGAGCGGGGAGCTAGCCCTTCCGGCGTTATTGTCTGATTTAGCGGCAACCATCTTATCTCCTTTGAATGGATTAACGGAACCTATTGGGAATATTCTGCTGGCGATAAATTCTGTCTTTGAGAAAATCCCCTCTCCTTCTGAGGTTGCGCAGGCCGTTAGTGACGTAGTGATTGGGGAGGATGATGGAAACTATCGGTTAGACAGTGTTATTTCTGACAAGTTTCCCTTTTGCATCCCTTTTGATTTGATAGATTCTTTTCGCGTTCTCTTGGCAGATCCGATTGAACCGGTTTTTGAAATCCCTTTGATTATAGACCATGGGGATTTTTCATTTAAGGATTCCATAGAAATTGATTTAACAAAGTTTGACAACCTTCTTCCTATGATTCAATTTTTTGTGTTGTTGTTCTATGTGACAGGGCTGATTCTTGCCACCAGAAGTTTGATAAAAGGGTAGGTGAATGTGATGTTAATGAAAATAAAAGCCGCTTTGATTGTCTTAGCGAACACGCTCCTTGCTTTTCTTCCAGATTCTCCCTTTACTGCATTTTTAGAATCTATGGAAAAGATTCCCGCTTTGGGATACTTGAATTACTTTATTCCGGTCCCGATGATGATATCCATTGGGGAGGCGTGGCTGGTTTGTGTAGGGACTTTTTATTTGTACCAGGCAGTTCTTCGCTTTGTAAAATTAATTGGTTAGGAGGGGAGACATGATTTATTTATATACGGGCACCCCCGGCAGTGGGAAAAGCTATCATGTTGCGAAGGAAATTTATTTTTATTTGTATCATGGGCGGAATGTTATCGCTAATTTTGATATTAACTATGACAGCATTCCCTCCAGGAAGCGCAGGCCCAAAGGATATTTTTTTTATAGGGAAAATCATGAACTTTCTGCGGACTGGCTGATGGATTTTGCTTTGTTTTGCCACAAAAGACGGCCAGACGGTCACATCATAGAAGGGCAGACTTGGGTAGTGATTGACGAATGCCAACTGATCTTTAACTGCCGCTCCTGGAATGCAAAAGACCGGGACAAGTGGAACAATTTTTTCACCCAGCACCGGAAATACGGTTATCATTTCATCCTGTTGACGCAATTTGACAGGCTGGTAGATAGACAGATACGCTCTTTGGTCGAATATGAGGTGCGACACCGCAAAGCGAACAATTTTGGCATTGGCGGGGTATTGTGCAGTTTGTTTTTCTTTGGCCATCCGATTTTTGCGGCAATCGAATATTGGTACTCCGTTAAGGAACGGTGCGGAACTTCTATAATGATAGGCAGGAAGAAATACTATCGCCTGTACGATTCCTATAAACTGTTTGACGGCGAAGAAAAAAAAGCCTAACATCTTGCCTCCTGCGGGGATGGGGGGTACGGGGGGACCCCGTCCCCGCAGGAGGCAAGATGTTTAGGGATGTTTCTACTCTCTCCTGTCTATACTATTTTGGGGAATGGCTCAGGCAGTGGTATTTATTCTTGCTAAAAAAAAGAAAGAAGGATAGGTTATGGATTTAAGAAAAGAAAGGGAGCGGGATATTTTTCAGTCTGTGTTAATGCAGTGTTACGCTGACTTCCGTATTAGGCACCAGTCGGAAAACTATAAGGAATTGGAAAATGTCCGGAAAATAGTGGAACTGTCTGTCCGGAGCCGTTATGCGGACAGCAAGGAGGATTGTGAGGAATTTTTAAACCGTTTAGCCTACTGTGAAGACAAAGAAAAGGAAGACAGCTATATAGGCGGGGTAATGGACGGGATCCGACTGATGCGGTTTCTTTTTGCGATAGAATAAGTTGTTTCTGAAATTTTCAGCATTTTAAACACAACTCAGCAAGCTGCAGCAAAAGTTGTCATACAATTCATGGAGCTGCAGCAAGAGTTGTTATGCAATACTTATCCCTCCCCCTGGATGGGCGCCCCTCTAGGGGGAAGGTTTTGAATTGTTCCTGCTTTGAAATACAATTCCACCAGCAGCGGAAAGGATTATCTGACAATTCCTGGTATGCCGCTCCCCATCCGCCGCCTGGGAGCTGCTGTTGTCGGAATTGTTTCCTAAATGAATGGGATTATTTTGCTATAGGAAGGATGTTTTTGGCCTCTAGGACGGCAACTAAGGTCTGGATTTCATCATTATTTTTCCGGAATCCCCGATTTACTTCCAGTCTTAAGTTACTTATTTCTTTCTTGTTGTCTGCCACATCATGTTTGATATCTGCTATTTCATTTTCTAATTTTTCCAATTTAAGATTAATTGGTGTCAATAAATCCCTCATAGCGTCTAACATTTCATTATCTATCATAACTCATACTCTCCTCTCTTTTTTTGTGTGAATACTATATCACGTTTAGGAAATACCCGTCAAGCGGCGATTCTCATTTTACCCCCCCCCTAAAATTTTTTCATCATCGGTATTTTTCCCACTCCCCTCTCCTGCTTCTTGGCCTATGTCTTTATTGATTAAATCATTAATGTATGAATTAAGTGATTTATAGCCTTTTGCCTTCCAATGTGCGTCAATAATAGTTTTTCGTCCTTTTGGTACCCGGAATTTAATTTCTGTGTAATTATCTTTATTGTATTGTGTGTTATATTTTACCTTTTCGAATGACATTTTGTTCTCCTTCAGACATGGTCTCATGTTAATAATACACAAAAACATGGTCTCATGTTTGGTGGTTTTGCGAATTGAAACATGGTCTCATGTTTTTGTATAATATAACTCTAAGGTATCCTTTGCCTTAGATGC
Organism: uncultured Lachnospiraceae bacterium; assembly: GCA_910586205.1. Taxonomy (GTDB): domain Bacteria; phylum Bacillota; class Clostridia; order Lachnospirales; family Lachnospiraceae; genus Brotaphodocola. The sequence goes on from CAJUGD010000016.1 coordinate 23,988, forward strand.
AACAATCCCATAGCCCTCCCTAAATTCACAGCAATGAGAGCCAGCATCCAACGGGATGCCAGCAGCAATGAGAGTGAATATGGGGAAGGCAAGAAAGCTCTAATTATCCAACATAATCATACCACAGAACGAGCTAAAAAGAAAGTCAAATGTCGGTCCGGTTGTTGTCAGTGCATAGGAAACTGTCAAATGTCAGCGCGGTTGTTGTCGGTGCATGGGAAACCGTCAAAATAGCATCAAAATTTCAATGAAAAAAAAGCAATATGCCATACCGTAAAGCCTATATACCATCTCGAAGGTCCACGTATATTGTAGATAGTGGGGGAGAAATCCTTGTTGCCGGCAGATTGGCTACGTTGCTTTTCTTAAAGGAGGTTATGAAAATTTCTATTAATAGTGTTTGTTTAACTTGTTGTTATTTTGATTGTGAATTGGGCTGTTCCCTTTCATCTGATTTATCGTATTTTTGCCCTTTGGAACCGGAACCTGATTTTGAAGGCGTTACTTTCCCCGATAATCCTGATTATGCAGGGGATAAATAAAATCCGGGACAAGCCTCCCCATATGGGGGGGCTTCCCCATTAAAACTGCTTTCGTGTCTGCTTCTCCTGGGAGCCAGGGCGCAGTCCTTCTCTCTCCTATTGGGGGGCAGACAAAAAACGGTCACAAGCCCGTAAAAAAGTTGAGTGAATGGGGACATTATTCGTTCCCGCAATGTTAAACCGGTCTGTTATCCGGTATTCTATAGAGAAATCCGGAAGCTGTTTCTAGGTGTCCAGAGTTTGTTTTGCGGATTCGATGGCACCCGCCTGTATCGATGAAAACTCTGCGGGCGGCACATTGACAACTAAATAGAGAAAAGGAAGGTAAAAAGTATGAAAGCAACTGTATTAGGCACCCAATTAGTGGATTATGTCAGTAAACGAACCAATCAGCCCGTAAAGGGTTTCACCCTATTTGTGGCCCACAGAGATTCCCAGGTGACTGGCCATTCAGTGTCCAACGTGTTCATTAGTGACAATTTAGGCATTCCTGGTGTGATTGACATTAAACCGGGTTCGTATGTGGACGTTGAATATAATAACCGTGGTTTTGTCTGCGGTCTGGAGGTTTTAGTTCTTCCAACGCCAGAATCAGCGGCGGCAATTCGGACTGCCCTGGACATCTACCCAGGCCATGCCTCTCCCAGCGTTCCCCCAGCCCCAGAAGCAGCCAGCACTCCCCCAGCTCCGGAAGCAGCCAGCACTCCCCCAGCTCCGGAAGCAGCCAGCACCGGCAAGCGGAAATAATCAAAACTGCCAAAGCTGTCTCCGAAGGAGCTAAACTTTCCGCCCGTAAAGGGTTTAGGATGGAGATTTTCGAAGAAAATACTATCCGTCCCTTTACGGGCTTCGGAAAAATATACTGGCCTGTTGGTGGTTGATAGACGCATTTCATCTATCAACCGCCTTGACCACAGTCCCGCTGGTACCCTAGTGTCAGAGAAAGTCTATCCTTTTTTTAGGAACCAGCGGGAAAACCACAAATATCACGCGCCTGCACTGATACAATAAACCCTCTCAGGGCTTAAAAAATGGCCCAGCATCGTTTTGGTTATCGTCCCGCCGGTTATCCCATCATCGAGATGGCTCATTCCGGAAAACTAGAGCGGGTAGGAGTGTGGGACGATAAACGATGCGCTGACAACTACCACGCGAAAATGTGCACCGCAAATTATCCCCGCCTGGTATAGTCGGATAAAGGATGTTCAAAAGCGCGGGTACTCTCTGTTTTTTTTTAGGCAGCATACTTCTTTTGGCGCGACAAGCACCAGGCGCCTGCACTGATGTAATAAACTCTCCCAGGGCTTAAAAAATGGCCCAGCATCGTTTTGGTTATCGTCCCGCCGGTTATCCCATCATCGAGATGGCTCATTCCGGAAAACTAGAGCGGGTAGGAGTGTGGGACGATAAACGATGCGCTGACAACTACCACGCGAAAATGTGCACCGCAAATTATCCCCGCCTGGTATAGCCGGGGAAAGGATGTTTAAAAGCGCGGGTACTCTCTGTTTTTTTAGGCAGCATACTTCTTTTGGCGCGACAAATATCGTTTTTTTTGCGGAAGGAGAAGCTTTACCCCCTTACGCGCGTGCCGGTATATTATTACCCGGCACTTCTGTCGAAAAGCCAACAAACCCATACAAACTAAGCCTTGCAAGCTCTCGACATCACATTGTCGAGATGTCGAAAAGTCGAAAAGCTGTTTCCGGCTCCCGGTTAGACGTATCCCGGAGCCAGGAATAAAAAACATAACTGCATTGCTCCACTTCGGACAAGCAGTGAAAGGGGAAGAAATGACACCAAAAATGACAACGGGCTATGCGGAATCTGCATCACCTGAACCTACTGAAAAACCAAAACGTGATACTCAATCCCGTAAATGGCTCTTAACCATTAACAATCCCATTGATAAAGGTTACACTCATGAATCTATCCATGCAATTTTGATTGGTATAAAATCCATTGTCTACTGGTGCGTGTCAGATGAAGTGGGGAATGGAACCCATACCCCTCATACCCATATTTTTATTCAGGGTCGAGGAGGAATTAATTTTTCCACCCTTCGGAAACGTTTTCCTGGTGCCGATTTAGAAATGGCCCGTGGGACTGCCCAACAAAACATGGAATATGTCTCAAAAACAGGCAAGTGGAAGGATGATAAAAAATCCGACACCAGTGTCCCCGGAACTTTTGAGGAATGGGGAGAGATGCCTGTGGAGCGTCAAGGCCGAAGGAATGACCTGGACGATTTATATAGCATGATTAAAGACGGCTATACGGATTACCAGATATTGGAGGTAATGCCGGAAAGCCTTTTAAATCTTGATAAACTGGACAGAGTAAGGCAGGTGATCCGGTATGAATCTTATAAAAGTACTTTTCGCAACCTGGATGTGCATTACATTTATGGTTATGCCGGTGTTGGGAAAACCCGTTTTGTCATGGAAAACTATGGTTTTTCTAATGTGTTTCGTGTTACTGATTACAGCCACCCTTTTGACAATTACCGGGGTCAGGATGTGGTGCTTTTTGAGGAGTTTCGCTCCAGCCTGTTATTTTCCGACATGCTAAGCTATCTGGACGGATACCCGCTGGAACTGCCCTGCCGCTATACGAACAAATACGCCTGTTACACAAAAGTTTACATAGTGAGCAATATTCCATTAATAAAGCAATATCCTAATGTCCAGTCAGAATCACCGGATGACTGGCCAGCGCTTATCCGTCGAATAAATACCATTATGCATTTCACAGAGTCGAAAATCAATGTACAAAAAATTGAAAAGTTTACTGATGGCTTTTATCATATAGTCCCAGGTGAGGAGGTGCCTTTCCATGACATTGAAAAAATTGTTGGAAGCTTTGAAATTTGAGGGTCACATATCGTTGCGCCGGGATAATTTGGGCGGTATGCAATACATAGGTGGCGGCAATTCGGAATATATATCTTCCCGTTATGGCGGATACAAGGTTGACAAATCCTCAATTATTGATAATATATTAATAGTGTATGTAAAATAAAATATATAAAAGATTTTAGGAAAGATGAAAATAGAATTTCGGAAAGAATATTAAGAAAAAAGGGAGATAAAAAGAGTTTTAAATGAGACCAACTAGTTCGTTAAACTAAACTTTCGCAAATAGTTGCTGACCGGGGCGCGTCCGACGGGATATGAAATGTCCGCGCCCCAGCAACTACCGCTTCACTTTCGCGAAAGTGATACTTTAACGAATAGTTGGAAGCTTATTCAAACATTATTCCATCATTTAATCTCTTTTCCTTGTCATTAAACTCCCTTTTCTTTTTCCTTAATAAACATTTCTTCAATTTATAATAATCACTTCTTTAAAATGAGTCCTTTTTATTTTCTTAATGTTCTTTTTCATTCTAATTTTACCTTTTATTAAAATTCTTTTTGATAGGAAATATCTCTATGAACCTCCAACGCCTTTACAGCTTAACAAGAAAAGCCATTGACACATACCAGATGATTCAGCAAGATGATCGCATTGCCATCGGAATATCCGGCGGTAAGGACAGCCTGACTTTATTGTATGCACTTCATGGATTAATGCAGTTTTACCCAAAAAAGTTTTCATTAGAAGCAATCACAGTCAACCTGGGGTTTGATGGATTCGATCTGTCACAAGTATCGGAGCTCTGCCGACAGCTCTCTATTCCATACACCATTATTCCTACAGATATTGGCAGAATCCTGTTTCATGAACGAAAAGAATCAAATCCCTGCTCCTTATGCGCTAAACTTCGAAAAGGCGCTTTAAATAAGGCAGCCAAGGAATCCGGATGCAATAAGGTGGCCTATGCCCATCATAGGGAGGATCTGATCGAAACCATGCTCCTTTCCTTGCTTTATGAAGGACGGTTTTATGCATTCTCCCCTTATACTTATCTGGACCGTATGGATTTAACCGTGATCCGTCCTCTGATGCTGGTTCCTGAAGCAGATATTAAGGGATTCCGAAATCAGTACAAGCTTCCGGTCTGTAAAAATCCTTGTCCTGTAGATGGTTCTACGAAACGCGAATATGTTAAAACATTAACAAAGAATTTGGAAAATGAAAATCCTGGGGTAAAAACACGTCTGTTCCATGCTATTTTGACAGGCAATATTTCCGGGTGGCCTGCCTGCTCTCCCACTGCATATGACCATATTTCAAAGGAGAAAGACATTTGAAAAAGTTAGCCTATTATGAACAAAAGGATATCGAGAATATCCAAAAATTAAGAATCATGATAAAAGAACTGCCGCCCTTTTGTATCGACTTTTTCCGGGGCATTGAACCACGTACTTCTTCCAGAACCCGTATTGCCTATGCTTATGATCTAAGCATCTTTTTCGGTTTTCTTTCTCGGGAAAACCCTTTTTTTCGAAATCTGGACCGTATGGAGATTCGATTGGAGCATTTGGATGAGCTTACGGTCAGCGATTTGGAAGAATATATGGAATACTTAAAATACCGGTTTAATGAAAATAATCAGGAGATTATCAACAAGGAACGGGGAATTATGCGGAAAATCTCCTCTCTGAAAAGTTTCTATAATTATTTTTATCGAAATGAAAAACTGCATAATAACCCAGCGGCTCTTGTCCAGCTTCCAAAGCTTCATGAAAAAGAGATTATCCGCCTGGACATTGACGAGGTAGCCCTACTTCTGGATGAAGTCGAACAGGGAGAGAATCTGACAGACAAGCAAAAGGCATTTCATAACAAAACCAAAGTCCGCGATCTGGCACTTCTCACACTTCTTTTAGGCACAGGAATCCGCGTATCAGAATGTGTAGGTCTGGATATTGATGATGTGGATCTGAAAAACGGCGGGATCCATATTCATCGCAAAGGCGGTAAGGAGGTTACGGTCTATTTTGGCTTTGAGGTGGAAACGGCTCTGCAGGATTATCTTGATGAACGCTTTGGAATAGATGCCATGCCTGGTCATGATAAAGCCTTGTTCTTATCTCTGCAGAAAAAACGTATCAATGTTCGAAGTGTGGAAAATCTAGTAAAAAAATATGCTAAGATTGTAACTCCTCTGAAAAAAATCACTCCTCATAAGCTGCGAAGCACCTATGGAACAAACTTGTATCGTGAAACGGGAGATATCTATCTTGTAGCAGATGTATTGGGGCATTCGGATGTCAACACTACAAAAAAGCATTATGCGGCACTGGAGGATGAACGCCGCCGAAGCGCTAGGAATAAAGTCCACCTGCGGGAACACTCGGAAGACATTCACTCTGAAAAATAGACAATGGTCAAGTATTCTCCGGAGTGAACCTGTTCGTCGCGGAGATTGTTCATTCTCTTTAGTTCCTGTACATATTCAGCAACTGTATACTCACTGCCTTCTGCATATCGGCTGGCAATGTTCCACAGGTTATCTCCTGGCTTCAGCCGTATGCTGGTATAATATCGATTCAAAGAATCTGTACGATTCTCCTTGGCATAGGCATCAAAAAGTGTACGTCCGAAAAATCCTGTAAAAAAAGCGGTGGCCACCAGCAATATAACCACAAACTTTTGAATCTTTTTGCGGCGGGCACGACGTTTCATGGCAATGGCCATGAGTCTGCTTTCCGGCTTTCTTTCTTCTGTCTGTTCTGGTTTCTTCTTAAGATTCGGTTGCTGCCGCTTTTCAAGGAATACATCTTTATTACTGGTATCCAGTCTTTTTAGTATGCGGCTTACTTCTGCAGCCCCAAAGTGAATCGGAACACTTCCACAGACTGCTTCTGTAGTACCGTCACAAACCTGCATGCATCCATTCCAATCTGACCTTCTGTACTCTCTCAGATTTCTTTCCATCTCAATACCCCCTTTTCCCAGTTATAATACTGAACGTGTGTTCTTTGTTCGTATTGACATTATAATATCCGAACATTCGTTTGTCAATAGTTTTTTGATTTTTTTCGAACAAAGGTTTGCTTTTTTCTCCAACATATGTTAGTATAGTATTAGGGAATCTGAATGAATTTGCAGCAGTTCATGTTTGACAGAACTGTTACCAGCTTCTCAATTCGCAGAGAATCAGGAGGAAAAGCATGAACCAGGGAAAGATTACATCTAAACAGAAGGAAATATTAGAATATATTAAGGAGACCATCTTAAAGAAAGGATATCCTCCGACAGTACGTGAGATATGCGAGGCTGTTCGTTTAAAGTCTACTTCTTCCGTACACTCTCATCTAGAGACCTTAGAGCGCAATGGTTATATCCGCCGGGATCCTACCAAGCCCAGAGCTATGGAGATTTTGGATGATACTTTTGGACTTACCCGCCGGGAGATGGTTCAGGTGCCCATGATTGGAACCGTTGCCGCCGGACTCCCCATTCTTGCAGAAGAGAATATTGAGGAATATTTTCCCATACCTGCAGAGCTGCTTCCCAACTCTCAGACATTTATGCTTCGCATCAAAGGAAATAGTATGATCAACGCAGGGATTTTTGAGGGGGATCGAGTGATTGTTGAGCAGACGCCTACTGCTGAGAATGGTGATATTGTAGTTGCGCTGATTGATGATTCTGCCACAGTAAAACGTTTTTACAAAGAAGGGGATCATTACCGCCTGCAGCCGGAAAATGACACTATGGAGCCTATTATTGTTTCGAATCTTAATGTCTTGGGAAAAGTAATTGCTCTGTTCCGTATGATGTAGCAATTTTCAGACACGCTCTAGCGTTCCATCCAGAAACGAAAATACAGACGATCTAACTAAAATACAACTTATCTAACATGTCTTTCTACAGAGTAAAAACCGGGAACGGTTCTGTCTCCCGGTTTTTATAAATATCTGTTTTAATATCTGCCTCATGGAAATCCGTCATAAATACGCCTGTATTTTTTTATATTTAATTCATAATTACTTTTGTCCGGATTTTTCCTTAAGCCGCAGATTTTTCACCCTGGCCAACTCCAGAATCATGTCTACTGCCCCATCAATGCCCACAGAACTGCTGTTAATACACAGATCATAGCTGCGGGAATCGCCCCATTTCTTACTTGAGTAATAATTATAATAGCTTGCTCTCTTTTTATCTGTTTTGACCATGATATCCTTTGCTTTTGCTGTCTCTACCTTATAGAGCTGCTTCAGATATTCAATACGTTCCTCATCATTGCCTGTGACAAATACGCTTACCACATTAGGATATTCAGCCAGCGCATAATCTGCACAGCGTCCTACGATCACGCAGGATTCTTCATCTGCAAGCTTTTTAATCGTATCAAACTGTGCCAGGAAAATCTTGTGATTCAGAGGCATATCCATATAAGCAGAATTAGAATACCCCATAGAATACGTATCCATTACTAAAGAATAGAGAAAACTGCTGGTGGGCTTTTCATCGTGGGTTTCGAATAATTCTTCACACAAGCCGCTGTTCTTGGCAGCAAGAGTAAGAAGCTCTTTGTCATAGCATTTGACTCCAAGCCTTTGGGCAACGGTTTCTCCGATTTTCTTGCCGCCGCTTCCACACTGTCTTCCAATTGTAATGACTAAGTTACCCTTCATAGATGACCTTCTCCTTTCAGTTCCACTTGATGTAAAATGCTATATCTGTTACTCTTATTATACACCTAAATTTCTGAAAAGTACATCTATTTTGATGAAATCATAAAACATTTTCTGATAAGCTTACCTTATCTTCAGATAAACAAACGATTTATAAACATGTATCTTTTATCCACAAAAGATATCTTGTCAGTACAAATTGCATAAAATGCCATCACCATTGTATCCCCAGTTTTTCAGCAGATCAGAAAAATATTTTGGAAGTGGTGCTCTTACCTCCAAATATTCTTCTGTTCGGGGATGCAGAATGCCCAGGATACCAGCATGCAGTGTTTGACCCTGAAGTCCTGGGATCGGACATTTTCCGGTCCTGTAAACCGTATCTCCAAGTAAAGGATGGCCGATAGATGCCATATGCACACGAATCTGATGAGTTCTGCCAGTCTCTAAGCGGCATTCAAGGAAGGTAAACCTCTCAAAACGGCAAAGGACATGATAATGTGTAACGGCATGCTTTCCATTTTTCTCATTGATGCTCATTTTTTTACGATCAACAGGATGACGTCCAATGGATGCATCTATAGTCCCTTCGTCTTCAGCGATCACACCATGGACAATGGCATAATATACACGAGTTATCGTATGCTCCTTGAGCTGCTCTGCAATGTGATTATGGGCAAAGTCATTCTTACAAGCAACCAATACCCCTGTCGTATCCATATCAATTCGATGGACAATCCCCGGACGGAGAATGCCGTTGATTCCGGATAAATCCCGACAATGGGCCAGAAGTCCATTTACAAGCGTTCCTGATAAATGTCCGGCTGCCGGATGAACTACCATTCCCTTGGGTTTATTGACCATGATCAAATCCGAATCCTCGTAGAGAATTTCCAGCTTCATCTCCTCCGGAAGAATCTCCGGCTCCACAGCATCCGGCACGTCAAAAGAAATACGCTCGCCTTCAGATACCTTGTAATTGCTCTTCACAATTTTCTTATTTACCGATACACGGTCACATTTTAACAATTTTTGGATATAAGATCTGGAAAGCTCCGGACAAATGTCGCTCAGATAGCGATCTATACGAATGCCCCCATTCTCTCCCACTATGACTTCCCGTATCACAGCCCTGTCTTCCCTCCTGCTGATTGCTCAATCCTTTGTATCTGCGCCATGAATAGAAAATTCATCCTCTGTCTTTTTTAAAGATTTTGAAGTAAGATGAAAAATCTCCAGGTCTTCTTCTGTGTAATAAAACAACAGCAAAATCAGAAGCGCTGCTGTAGCCGTAGTGACATAAATATCCGCCACATTAAAAATCGGAAAATCAATCAGAGAAAAATACAAAAAATCCACCACATACCCCTGACTTACCCGGTCCAGCATATTTCCTGCTGCACCAGCGGTTATGAGAGTAATGCAAAGCGCCAGCCAGCGATAATGGGAATCCTTCCAGGACGGAAGTCTCCACATTCCATAGGCAGCAGTCAAAAGAACCAAGATTCCGATGACAAAAAAGAAAAACTGCTGTCCCTGCAGCATGCCAAAGGCAGCACCGCGGTTTTCCGAATAAAGCAGCTCAAAAACACCCTGCAGAATCACCAAAGGTTCCTGTCCCTTCAGACAGCTTACTGCAAGATATTTGGTATATTGATCCAGCAATACCAGAAAACAGGAAAAAACAGCCCATACAATCAGATTGTCAACCCGTTTTCTTCTCTCCTGTCTCTGACTTTTGTTCATTCTGTCCTCCTTAACATCCACCATAATGTATCCAAAATCTCCTGATCACTGACTGTAGTATCAATAAAGGCATCCCCCACCTGATGAAGCAAAATAAATTTAACGGTCCCGGAATCCATCTTTTTATCCTTTTTTGTGGCAGCAAGAATGTCCTCTGGCTGTAGTTTTATGTCCTGTAGGTTTACGGGCAATCCAAAGCGCACAAAATCTTCACAGACTCTTTCTACTTCCTCCATGGGGATTTCTCCGCGCTTTGCCGATAAATAGACAGCCCCCACACATCCTAACGCTACACACTGACCATGAAGCATTTGAAAATTCATCAGTTTTTCAATCGCATGGCCTAATGTATGACCAAAATTCAGCAAAGCACGCTCTTCCTTTTCAGTAGGATCCCTCTCTACAACATCCCGCTTGATTTTATCGCTTTCTAAAATCATAGCGCCGCAGGTCTCTCCGTCTCGCCGGAGAATTTTCTCTGCATGTTCCTGAATCCAATCATAATAACTGCGATCTTTGATCAATCCATGTTTTAAGATCTCACCCATACCAGAAAGATATTGTTCTTCTGACAGTGTGTGGAGAGTGGCTGTATTTGTGTAAACCAAAGAAGGCATGTGAAAAGCTCCCACCATATTTTTAAAAGCATCAAAATCCACGCCCGTCTTGCCTCCGATACTGCTGTCTACTTGGGACAGCAGGGTAGTCGGCACCTGAATAAAACGAATCCCGCGCAGATAGGTAGCAGCCCCATAACCGCAGAGATCTCCCACAACACCGCCTCCTAAGGCTACCAGAACATCATTGCGATCATACTGCCTCTGAATCAGATATCGATATAATTCACGGACCGTATCCAGGTTTTTCTGGCCCTCACCTGCCGGAAACACAAAAGAATCCACCTTTTTACAAATGGGCTGCAGCTGTGTCTCCACAGTCTCCAAATATAAGGGAGCGACATTGCTGTCCGTGACAATACATAGCTTTCTTTTCTCAACTCCCAGCCGGGACACTTCTTCTCCCAGATGAGAAAAAGAAGCTTCCAGCACAATATCATAAATCCTTTTGCCATTATTTTGAACAGTGATCCTATCAAACATACTTTTCCATTCCCCTTTTCTTTTACACCAGTATTTTATACTATCATTGACTTTGCTGTAGCTTTACAGAAAGAAAGCAAACAAGCAAACAATCTTCCTTTTAGAAGGGAAAACTGTCTGCTCATTTTCTGCAATCAGGCTCACCATACCTTTATCCATGATAATAATCCCCATTGTAACTTACCAACAATCATTTACAGAATCGAAACAATCGCTGTACCTACCTCTGAAAAATCCTACCAACCAGGCCAGAATGTATTTTATAACCGTATATTCATCCCTGAAACATCAAGACTCCCATTTCCCAATAAGTCTTGAAAATCACCAGACAACTCTACTGACTCCGGAGTTGCTATAAAAATGTAACTGGAAATCTTCTGAAGGTTTCCATTCATAGAATAGGTTGCGCCAGATGTAAAGTCAATGATTCTCTGAGCAATCTCTGTATGAATCCCCTCCATATTCAGTACAACCGCCTTACCGGCAAGTAAAAAGTCACAAATCTCTCTGGCATCTTCAATAGAGGTAGGCTTGATCATGGAAACCTCGGCTCTCCTCATAGGTACTACTTTTGGTGAAGGTCGTGAGAAAAAACGCGGCCTTGGTTCTTCTTCTTCCTCCTCCATATCATCACGGGAATTGCTGAACGTATTTCTTCTGACTGGCCTGTCCAGCTCATAGTCGTCTTCCGGTCCAAAGTAGTCTTCATCGTCATCGTCGTTTAACCGTGTCATTTCCATCAGTCTGCTAATCAGGCTCATATTTTTTTACTCTCCATTTCTTATCTGACCCCAAAAATGCCGGTGCCAACTCTAATCATGGTGGCGCCTTCCTCCACAGCTACCTCATAATCTCCGGTCATGCCCATGGACAAGACACTCATATTAACATTATCAATGTTTTTGTGTTTGATGTCAACATATAATTGAAATAATTTTTTAAAAACAGGACGATTTTGTTCAGAATTCTCGACAAAAGGTGCAATTGTCATCAATCCACATACGTGAATATGGGAAAATTCATGTATCTTCTGCAAAATGTGGATAACTTCCTCCGGCGCAAATCCAAATTTACTTTCCTCTCCTGCCACATTCACCTCTAACAAGATATCCACAATCCTGCCAAGCCTCTCTGCCTCCTGCTGTATTTCCTGGGCTAACCGGAAAGAATCTACAGAATGAATCATGGAAACAAGAGGAAGAACCTGCCGAACCTTATTTCTCTGCAAATGTCCTATCATGTGGAAACAGGTGTCTTCCGGCATTTGAGGCTGCTTCAGCGCAATCTCCTGAACCTTGTTTTCTCCAAACACTCTCTCCCCACACCGGTAAGCTTCCTGCAGGTCTCCCAAAGGTTTTGTCTTACTGACTGCAATCAGTGTTATATCTTCCGGTTTTCTGCCGCTGCGGGCGCAAGCCGCCTTTATATTGTCATGTACCTGCTCCAGATTTTTATGAATCACATCTCTCATTTTATCAGCTCCGCTTTCTTGTTTCTTGCAATAAACATTCTCCAAAATTTATTGATAAATCAACTGTCCTTCATATACTAAATCAGCATTCAATACAATATGATCATACACAGATAATCCATAGTCCATCCCTTTTCGGATTGTATAATATTCTTCATTGGATTTTAATATCTCAATTTGTTTAAAAACGGCATAGCCTTTATTAATATTATAAACACCCTGCAGGGATTCCTTTGCTCCTATCTGGTATCGTTCCGTAGAATCCGGCTTAATTACAAAATCTCCTGCCTTAAGCGGACTTTTTTCTCCCATATCAATAAAATAGTATTCTTCCGTAGAATTGTAAATAGTTACCGGAACAAATTCTATAGAAACCCCCTTTTCTGAATAAACTTCTTTTAAAAATCCTGTATCACTGCTGTCTCCGCCCTGTGCCATAAATTCTAAGGGAATTAAATAAAAATCCTTTGTGGTTACGGATGTGACCGGGATTTTCAAGCCATCTACCCGCTCTGCCTCCACTTCAAAATTCACATATCGGTCGGAAATAAACTGAACCATATATTGATTAAAATCCAGCTTTCCATAAGAGCTCCCGTCTGCTCCTGTAATAACCGAAAAAGCACCGTCTGTCTCTAAGTTCCTGGAATTAAAGGTAACATGGAGCTGGGTTCTGCCGCTGTATTCCTCCAATTGCTGTTCCGTAAGAGGAAAAACAATACTCCAGTCATCAGACGTAATTAACTTATAAACCGGATCTGAAGAAGCAATGCGCTGTCCTGCCTTTGTAATCTCCTTTGTATAGGAGGAACGATTAAAATGTTCCGCGGTGATCTGAGACGGATCCAATCCCTCATACTGATCAATTCCATAGGAAATCACTCCGGAGGCCGGCGCCTTCACCTGATAAAATACAGCGCCGGTCTGTCCCATCATGCTGTCCATGCTTTCTAAGGTATTAAAATTCACATATTCTGATACGGATGCATCCAAGGTAGAACGCAGAGAATACGTCATATCATAGCTCAAATCCGAATAATTCATGGCAAACGAAGAAAGCAGACGTTTTATCTCTGAAAAATTCTCATTGGTCAAAACAGCATTTGTCTCATTCTTTTCTTCTAAAAGGGAAGCTAAGCTGCCTGTCTCATCAATAGAATAGATCCGTGCACCCACAGCCGCTCTCTTTCCTTCTCTTACATAATAATGAATGTATCCTGCGCGATCCGCATACTGAACATCTTCCTGCCTGAAAATGATACCTGTATACCCATAATCCGTAACAATATCTCCCTCCACGACCTCATAAAACTGCACTTTTTCTTTTTTGGCATAAGTATAAACGCTAAACGTCATATAAACAAAAATAATAGCAAAAATAATCATTCCTACATTTATATTCAGAGGGTGACGATAGCGCGGCATGTCTTTGGTATCTCTTTTGTTCCTGTGCAAAATATCGCTCCCTTCGGTAGATTCCCTGCACTGTCCTTCCTATTATAAAAGGAAATAGGAAAAAGTTCAAGAGATTACAATATAAAAAAGAGGACCTGCCCTCCAAGTCCCCTTTTGTATTTATCCCTACAGAGAAATAATAACGTCCTTCTGTATCGCCTCCGGCATCTCATGGGAATCCATGGAAATACTGAGTACAAAATTCACATTGTATTTGGCGCTGAGCTTTTCCAACGATGTAATGGTCTCGCTGATATCTTCACCCTCTAAGCAGGCAAGCTTCAAAAAGCTGTCCAAAAACATAATCTCAATGTCATGATCCTGAGAAATAATGCCGCTGATAAATCCCACAAATCCCTGGCTGTTGCCAATCGGGAACTCATTCACATTAATCAGGCGGATCCGGTTATTCAGCTCATACATATGTTTTGAACTCTTATCCAGATAGACAATAGAACCCTCAGCCTTTTTGATTGAGTTGTTCGCCATGTCCAACAGATGTTTGGTTTTCCCTTTTCCCTTATTGCCTGCGATAATCTGCACCATATTAATCTCCTCCTTGGGTTTATAAGATTTGTATAAAAAGTCTAATCATCATAAAATAATTATAGTATAATTTCTAAAATTAAGCAATCACTAATTGACAATTTTCTGAATTATATTTGTCATATTCTGGTAAAGAGCCTGACGATTTTCCGCTTTCATAATCACTGACACATACTCATGACCTTCCATGTCCTGGCTTCCCATGATCAGACAGCTTCCGGCAGCGCTGGTGGTGCCGGTCTTGCCCCCAAGCACAAACAGTCCGTCCGGCATGGGCTGCTGTCCTGTAAGAAACTGGTTGCTGTTGTTCCAGGTCTGAGACTTAAGCTCCCCGTTTGCATCCTTATATTCTGCTGTATAAGTGCCGGTTCCTACAATCTGCCGGAACACAGGCTCCTTCATAGCCTCCTGAAAAATCAAATATAAATCATAGGCAGTCGTATAATGATCTTCGTCATGAAGACCATGAGGATTCACAAAATGAGTGTCTGTAGCGCCTACAGCCCTTGCCTCCTGATTCATCAAGTCAGCAAATCCCTCAATGCTTCCCGCCATATGTACGGCAATGGCCGCCCCGGCATCATTTCCGGAAGGCATCATAAGCCCGTACAAAAGCTGTTCCATCGTCAATGTCTCTCCCGGACGGATATGGCATAGAGAAGCTCCCTGCTCCGTGATCACAGTCTCCTGCCCCACTGTCACCACATCCTGCAGATTACCATATCGAATCGCAACCAACGCGGTCATAACCTTGGTTGTGCTGGCAGGATACAGACGTTTAAATACATTTTTCTCCAGAATCACCTTGTGATCATCCAAAGAAAATACAGCAGCAGCCTCTGCCCCGACAGAGCTGTCCGGCTGCGGGACAGAGGCCGTTACCACGCAGAGAGACTCCGCAAAGGTCTCTGCCCTCTTAAGCTCAGGAGAGCAGAGTTCTGTCATGGCTTCCATCCGTTCCTGCATTGGGTAAGAAATATCGGTTTTTGTTTCCTTTTGTCCACATCCCGTAAGAATCAGACCGAAAGTAAGCACTCCGGTCAATAAGAGCCTTCTATATACCATGAAGCCAATCTCCTATCGGTAAATCTCGCGCCACTCCAAATCCCCACGGTCTAAAGCTTTGATGAGAAGCTCTGCCGTGGCAAGATTCGTGGCCAAGGGAATATTGTACGTATCACATAGCTTAACCACATTGTTCACATCCGGCTCATGAGATTTCGAGGTAAGCGGATCTCGAAGAAAAACCACCAGATCCATCTCATTATGCTCAATCTGTGCTGCGATCTGCTGCTGTCCTCCTAAATGTCCTGCCAGATATTTATGAATATTTAAATTCGTGACTTCCTCCACCAGCCTTCCGGTGGTTCCCGTAGCAAACAGCTCATGCTTGTTCAAAATCCCACGATACGCAATACAAAAATTCTGCATCAGTTTTTTCTTGGCGTCATGTGCAATCAAACCGATATTCATAAGTAAACCCCTCCTTTAATAGTTACTGATTTTTCTTTGAAGTCCAACGTTAAGGGTTAATCCGATTCCGATATACATACTTAGCAGAGAACTGACCCCATAGCTGATAAAGGGAAGCGGCAAACCGGTATTGGGAAATACGCCGGTCGCCACAGCAATATTAGAAAAGCTTTGAAATGCCAGTAATGCTGCCATTCCCACACACAACAGGCGCCCTGCCATATCCCTGGTACGGCCTGCCATGATCAGGCATTCATACACGATCAGTGCAATCAAACAAATGACCATGGTGCATCCAACAAATCCTAATTCTTCTCCTATTACAGCAAAAATAAAATCTGTCTGCTCCTCTGAAAGAAAATTCCCATTCTTTACAGAGTTTGCAGTGTAATTCAGCCCTTTTCCATGAAGCATGCCGGAGCCAATGGCCATGATCGAGTTATCCTGCTGAAGATTGGCCTCAGCATATTTTTCCCGAAACACAAATGCCAGGATCCGACGGGCCTGATAGCCCTTAAGAAAAGGAACCATATCATATTGCAGCAAATAAATCATCAATATGCTCAAGGGAACCGCCACTGCCAGACCTCCTAAAATCCAGCGATAGCTTAATCCCGCTGCAAACAACATACAAGTAAACACAAAAATAATCACCAGTCCGGTAGAAAGATCCGGCTCCTCGAATATCAGCCCAAATACTATGAGCAGAAGAACACTTGCCAGCAGCAAGGTCGTAAGATGGTTAAGCTTTTCCTGCTTCTTATTAAAAAACCAGGAAAAAAACACAATCAAACCTACCTTTACAAATTCCGATGGCTGAATCTGACCAATGCCAGGCAGCTTCAGCCATCGAGTAGCATTATTTACATTCTCACCGAAAAACAACACGGCAAGCAGTCCCAGCACACAGCCAATATAAATCAGCGTAGCCATGGAGATAACCCTGTGATAATCCCACAAGGAAAAAATAATGGCAATCACAAGCCCTATAGCAATCCCCATGATCTGTTTGTTGACCTCAGCGCTGTTCTGTCCTGTGGCGCTGTTAATGACCAGCACACCAAGTATATTCAAAGTTAAAATATATAAAATCAAACGATAGTTGTAGTTTTTGAATTGATAGTCAAAAAACATGATTCATTCCTCATATTGGTAAAACGGCGAATCGGTATTCTGGCTGACAGTGCTGCCATAGGAGTCTTTGTCCCGACACATTCCATCCAAGTAAGGCCAATGTCTACTCTTCCTGAATCCAATTCCATATAGCGGGACAGCACCCCGATTAATTCCTCCCGGATTCCTTCAATCAGGCCGGGACTGCATCCGGACTGATCCGATACCAGCACCTGCTTTAAGCGCCGTCTGGCAATCTCACCAGAATTGCTTTTGTGAGAGAAAAATATCCATCCCATTGCACCCTCCTATGCCCGCTTTAAAAAGTCTGAGAGCCGAAGCAGGATCCCGCGCTGGGGAGCCAGATCCAAAAGAGGAATCTCCTCTCCTGAAAGCCGTTTGCAAATATTTAAAAAAGCTTGTCCGGCAAGAGAATCCGTGTCAACCAAAGGTTCTCCCTGATTGGTGGAAACCACAATATCCTCATCATCCGGGACTGCACCGATAATATTGACGGCAAGAATATCCGCCACATCATCAATGGACATCATATCCCCTCGCCGGACCATATCCATGCGGATCCGGTTTACTACCAAATCCACCTCCCTCATATCTGCAGCCTCCAAAAGCCCGATAATCCGGTCTGCGTCCCGTATGGCCGATACCTCCGGCGTGGTAACAACCAACGCCCGATCCGCCCCTGCAATGGCATTCTGAAAGCCCTGCTCAATCCCTGCCGGACAGTCTAACAGAATATAATCAAAGTCCTCCTTTAATGAATCTGTCAGCTTGCACATCTGTCCCGGATTTACCGCAGTCTTGTCCCTGGTCTGTGCAGACGGAAGTAAATAAAGATTCGGATATCTTTTGTCTTTTATCAGAGCCTGCTTCATACGACAGTTACCCTCCACCACATCCACAAGATTATAAATAATCCTATTCTCCAAGCCCATAACCACATCCAGATTCCGCAGGCCGATATCCGTATCAATCAGCACAGTGCGGAAGCCTAAAAGGGCCAGCCCGGTTCCGATGTTGGCGGTGGTTGTCGTCTTGCCGACTCCGCCTTTTCCAGAAGTGATCACAATGACTTTACTCATAGAACGCCTCCTGAAAAATAATTCCACAATTATATTCTACATTAAAATTTTAAATTTTTCCAGTGTTAATTGAAATTTATCATATTTAAAAAGCTCTTTTTTATGGCTTTCGTACAAATAGTGCTGTTTTCGACACATGCCGTCATAGCGCCCTTGCCCAACCGCTTCCCTTTGTCTCCATATTGGCGGCAGATGCTTCCGATCTTAATCTGAAGAGGCGCCATCTCCAAGGCTACCACCACAGCTTCCTCATTGCCGGAAATACCGGCATGGACTGTCCCCTTTAAAGCACCCAGTATAATAATATTGCCGCGGGCAGCCACTCGTGCACCATGGAGAACATCACCGATAATGACAATACTTGCCTCTGAGTCAATCGACTCTCCGCGGTGCAAATCTCCCCGATAAAACTGTCCGGTACGGTAAGAAAGCTCCATCAGCTTTTGATTCAGCGCCTTTTCACACCGCTCGATCCTCTGTGCATCATTATCAATCAGGCAGAGGATCTCAACACTGGAATTCTCTGTAATGGTATTGACAATCTGAAATTCTTCTCCTGCAGTCAGTTCTCTTCCCTCCAGTATCAGCGCCATCTGAACGCTGCCCCAAAACCGGGCGTTTTCTCTGAATTTGGCGGCAAGATCGGATAAAAGATCTTCAAAGGTACAATCCGGATCCAGGATGATACTCATTCCCGATTTGCTGCTTTTGATCACCACTCTGCTTTTCAACTTACTCCCCTCTTTCCGTGAGACTGATTTTCTGTCTCACTTCTGTGAATCCTGTGGCAGTGCTCCCCGCACTGCATACATTGTCTGTCCGACAACCGCAATCATTTCCATCCATATAAATAATTGCGGCAAAACTCCTGACTGACAGATTAGTCTCCGATGGTAACGCCGGAAACTCCTAAAGCCCCATGACCCATAATATACTCCAGATCTGTATATCCATAATAGAAACGGTAGACATTCTTGGCCAGTGAAGCTGCATTGGCAGAAGAATATCCATAAGGAATATTGGTAGTGACACAAATATCCGGGTTTGTGTAAGGACCATAGGAAATGAAAAATGCATGATTTCCCCGGGTCTTTACCTCCTGAGCCGTACCGGTCTTTCCTGCGATCTCCACCTCCAAATCCCGGAAAATCCTCCTTGAACTGCCCTCATAAATTACATTGTACATTCCCTGCTGCACTGCATCCCAAGTGGAGTCCTGTATCTCAATATGCCCGGTTACTTTGGGCGAATAGTCCTCGATCAGTTCTCCTTCTGAGTTGGTTCTCTTATCCAGCAGACTTAAATCAAACACGGTTCCCCTGTTTGCCAGAGCTGCCACATAGCGCGATAGCTGGACATTGGAGTACCTGTTGGTTCCCTGTCCCATGGCGGAACGCTCCGGATCCTCTGTGGACATCTCAGGTTCCAGCTCTGAGATCTCAATTCCGGATGTCCGATCCAATCCAAACATAGAAGCATAATTCCTCAGAATCTCCAGCCCCCGTTCTGTGGAATACACGCCGTTCTCATCCGTAGAAAGCCGATGGGCCACCTCAGCAAAATAACAGTTGCAGGAATTTTGGATACCGCCGACCAAATCCAAGGGACCATGTTTTCCCCAATAGATCCAGCATTTAATGTCTGGAGTGACCGCGTCATAAACCCCGGTACAGTCAATGGTTTCATCCAATTCCACCACATGTTCTTCTATTCCTGCAATGGCTGTGATAGGTTTAAAGGTGGAGCCAGGCGCCTTCCGGGCCTGCGTGGCATTATTATACATAGGAAGAGAAAGATCTTCCTGGAGCTGGTTAAAATACGTGGCATCCACAGTGCCGGAAAGCCGGTTATTGTCATAACTGGGGTAGGTGACCAAAGCCTTTACCTCACCTGTGTTCACATCTGTGATCACCACACTTCCGGTACAAGGGTCCAAGGCAAGCTGAGCCGGGGTAATATCAATATTGGAAATCCTTTCAATCATAAAGGTATAGGCATAATTTTCCCCGTTGCTGTTTAAAAGCTGCACCTGCTGCTCATCATAGTCTAAAACCCCCTGTGAATAAAGAGCCAGACAGAGCTGCCGCCCGGTTATGATCTCATCATCCACCAGATACCGGCAAATTCTCTTGTCAAACTTCGTATCCTCTCGAAGCTCTGAAAGCACCGTGTCAACCAAAACCTCATATATGGAGTCTGCATTGGAATATTTGTCTCCTACATCCAGGTGGGTGGTATCGATCCAATTCTGTGCAATGCCGGCATAGAGATAATCCCGAAGGCTGATCTCGTCATTCTTCCATGCAGTGTAAGCATCGCTGTCAACGTCAATCTCATCCCGTTTTATGATTCCTACCGTATCGCCAGACAAATAATTATAAATATATACCATATAAGCTACCATGTCTTTGGGCAAATCCTTCATGACCGTAGCATGTTCGCTCATCAGCTCCTGACGGAGCTGTTCCAAAATCCGATCCTTACTTGCAGAAAAGTTCCCGTAAATCTCTCTCTCAATGGGGGACGCATCCTCTGCTGCCATGGCGCTTAAAGAAAGAACGTTATTATTAATTAATTGATAATAGGCATCCTTAATCGGAAGTTCAATCTTAGATGCATCGGTAGTGCCGGTAGCTTCCACATCATAGTTCTTTAGCTTGTCTACCAGAATACCGGCCAACTGCTGCTCTATCAAATGGTAAATGCCGATCTGAAGTTCTCGGTCAATGGTCAGATAAATATCATCCCCTGTGGTCGGCTGCGTCTCCGATACAACCTCCATAATGCTTCCCACATTGTTGACTATCAGGTTGCGGTAACCTTTCTTTCCCTGAAGATAGGTTTCCATTTGTTCTTCAATTCCGGTACGCCCCACCACATCATTAAGCTCATACTGGGGATTCTTTTTACGCAGTTCTTCCAGATGGTCCTCCTGCATTTTCCCTGTATAGCCTACAATCGGAGCAAAATAAATGCTGTCATTGTAGACGCGGATCGTTGTTTCTTCAATATTCACTCCCTGTAAAAGCTCCATATTCTCCAGAATCTCCACCATGGTTTCCTCATCCACATGGGAAGTAATAGGAATAGCCTCATATTTTTTATAGGCAGTCAGGGACATGGTATAACGGATATTAAAGATATCGAGAGCCTCCTCATTGGTTAAAATCAGAGGATTGCCCCGTTCATCCTTCATCTCATCCAGTTTATAGCGTTTCCATCTATCCTGTAAAAGCTCTTTGGCGCTGACAGCCGTAGGGTATTTGCCGTCCGCATCATTAAGGCTGTCTACAGAGCGTACACCGTAATAATCCCGCAGAAAGCGAAGCCTTGCTGCCTCTGAACTGCTGGTATACACCATCCTGCCGCTCTCGTCTAACCCGACCTCCAGCCTTCCCTGTATAGGGCAGTTATGCTTTTTTAAAATACGCACCAGACGCAGCAGCATGGCATTCATGGAAGCCACATCCGAGTATGCGCCGGTATCTTGAATCGTCACAGAATAAGCCGGCTCATTATAGGCCAAAAGATAGCCGTTGCAGTCATAAATGTTCCCTCGTGTGCCGGGAATGGACACCTCTTTTTTGGTAAGCTTTTCATAGTCGCTTAAATACTTTTCCCCGGCCACAATCTGCAGGTTAAAAAGCTTTACAATCAGAATAATAAACATCGCGGTAAAGACCACTCCTAAGGCAAACAGACGGGAACCGGCAATCCGGTGAAGAAGCTCCTTCAGGATCTCCAGTAAATCTCTAAGCATTCTTTCCTAATCTCTCCTTTTTTCCATCTCCTCCATCCTTCTGTTGGTAAATAACACAGAGCGGTAGAGAAGCAGCGTAGCCACAACGGTAAAGATCGTCTCTGGAAGAATGATCTCCCAGAAATAATAGGCAATATCCAGGCGGTTCCGAATCAGAAAGCTGAATACATAAATATAGCCATTATAAGCAAGCTCATTGACCAGACTCAGGATCAACGGCAATGTAATATAATCTTCATAGTAATATTTGGTGCAGATTCCATTGGTATAACCAATATAAATATACAGTAAGGTATAAAAGCCAAAAGGCCCGCTGTAAAACAAATCCAGCAATACTCCCGCCAAAAACCCGTACCATAGTCCTGCTTCCTTCCCATAAATAAATCCAAAGGAAAAAGTCAGAATCAGCAGCAGATTGGGAGTGGCGGCCAAAAAAGGCAGCAGGGGAAAGATGCCGTTTTGTATGGTAAATGCCAGAAGCATCAGCAATATATTTAATCCGATCCGCTTCATTCTTGTTCTCCCTGACTGACCGGCAGTTCTCCCTCTATCTGGTCTTCCTTCAGCTCCAGAATTACTAAGACTTCCTGCAGGTTATTGAACTTTGCCGCCGGAATCAGATAACCGGACTTGGTAAGGCGCGTATCATCTGTCGTAATGTTGGTGGCATAGCCGATCAGAATACCAGGAAGATACTTGGAGCTGACGTTAGAGGTGACAATCCGATCTCCGTCCTTTACATCCCCATCCTTGGTGATCTTGCTGATCCTCAGCCGTCCCTCGGAAAACAAGGTTAAATCTCCCTCCACAAAACAGGTGTCGCCGGACTGCTGGGCCATGGCGCTGACCCGGCTTACATCGTCAATAATCGAACGTACCGTGGCATAGTTAGCCCCCACATCCGTAACGATTCCCACCAGGCCGCCTCCGGCGATTACATTGGCATCCACCCGCACTCCGTCTGCCGATCCTTTATTAATGCGGAAAACCTGAAACCAGGCCCCGGAATCCTTGGCTATGACCCTGGCGCCGATCTTTTTATACTGCTGGTAATCCTGATCAAGCTGATACAGCTCCCGCAGCCGCTCCAGCTCAAACTGCTCTGCCTGCAGGCGGGTATTTTCCTCCACCAGACTGTCAATCCGCGCCTTCAGTTCATGGTTTTCCTCCATGGCCCCTTTAAACTGAAGATAATCTGTGATCTCATTATAAACCAGAGTCCCTGCCCGGTTGACCCCGGACTGTACCGGAATCAGAAAATATCCCACCCCGGTGCGCAGAGGCTCTAAAAAGCTGTCCCGAAAGGAGGTAACTACGATCAGCAGAATACAAAAAACAGACATGCCGATCAGAATATACTTGCTGCGTTTTGATTCCATCTATAACAATCCCCGTTCTTTCATACTTACATAAGAGTGCTCCCCCACCACAACATGATCCTGAAGATAAATTCCCACCAGCTCCCCTGCCTGCATAACCTGCTTTGTGAGAAGGATATCCTGCCTGCTGGGCTCCGGATCACCGCTCGGGTGGTTGTGGACCAGAATGAGGCTGACTGCCTGATAGCGCAGCGCCTCAATAAAAATCTCCCTGGGCGAAGCAAGGGAGGCATTAACCGTCCCCTTGGATATGAGAATATCTTGGATCAGCATCTGCTTTGTGTTAAAGAGCATAATATAAAGCTGCTCCTGCTCCATGTGACGCATGTCCTCCTGAAAATATTCTGCCACTGCCCCGGGACTCTTTAAGAGCATGGTGCGCTCACCAGACTTTCTGGCCTTCCGGTTCCATATCCGCCTGGAAAGCTCCCCCACACATAAGAGCTGAATCCCCTTTACCGTACCAATTCCCTTGACAGAAGTAAGCTCCGGCAAGGTAAGGTGCAAAAGCCCTAAAATACCGTCTTTAGGATAATTCAAGGCAAGAACCTGAGATGCAAGTTCAAGAGAGCCTGACTGATGTGAACCGGTACGGATAATAATGGATAAAAGCTCTGCATCGCTTAAACGCTTTGGCCCTTCCCGCAAACACCGCTCATAGGGCCTGTCGTCACTTGGTATATCTTTGATTTTCATAGCTCCTGGTTCCTTTCTACGTGACTCTCCAAGTACGCGGCTGGAAAAAGGAGATATTTGTACCTTATTTTACCACAAAATCAAACATGTGTACATAAAAATATATAACTCTAAGAAAGTTTAGGAAAAATTAACATTTGGCAGAGGCACCCTTTTGTCAATCAATTTCTGCAGAGACATTAAAATCCCAAGCTTTGCGTGATACCAGGTAAGACCTCCCTGAAAATAAACCGCATAGGGCTCTTTAATGGGCGCATCTGCACTCAGCTCAATAGAGGATCCCTGCACAAATGCCCCTGCTGCCATGACAACCGGTGCGTCATAGCCCGGCATGTCCCACGGCTCCGGCGTCACAAAGCTGTCCACAGGCGCTGCCGCCTGGATTCCCTGGCAAAAGGCAACCACTGCCTCTGAAGATCCTAAGGTAACTGCCTGAATAATGTCATGACGAGACTCCTTGCTGTCCGGAACCACCGGATATCCAAGACGCTCATAGATATTTGCAGCAAAGACAGCCCCCTTTAATGCCCCGGCCACCACAGCAGGAGCCAGAAAAAGCCCTTGGAAAAAGGACTGGTTCAGCCCTAAGCTGGCTCCCACCTCTTTTCCCAAGCCAGGTGCGCTGAGACGGTAGGAAGCCCGATCAATACAGTCCTTTCGCCCTGCAATATATCCGCCGATGGGAGCCAATCCGCCGCCTGGATTCTTGATCAGAGAGCCCACAATCATATCAGCCCCCACGTCCGTAGGCTCTGACCGCTCTACAAATTCTCCATAGCAGTTGTCTACCATACAGATCACATCCGGCTTCAGGCTTTTCACAAAAGAAATCAGCTCCCCGATCCTTTTTACGGATAAAGTGGGTCTAGTGGCATAGCCCTTAGAGCGCTGGATCGTCACCAGCTTTGTCCGCTCATTGACAGCCTGTCTAATCCCTTCATAATCAAAAGAGCCGTCAGAAAGCAGATCCACCTGTCTGTATGTTACCCCATATTCCTTTAAGGAACCTACAGAATCCCGAATCCCGATAACTTCCTCCAAGGTGTCATAGGGCTTGCCCACCGGAGACAAAAGCTCGTCTCCCGGCCGAAGATTTCCTGACAAGGCAACATGAAGCGCATGGGTGCCGCTGATAAGCTGGGGACGTACCAGGGCAGCTTCCCCATGGAAAGTCTTGGCATAGACATCCTCCAGCACATCTCTCCCCAAATCATTATACCCATATCCGGTAGTGGCCGCAAAGTGAATGTCACTGACCCGGGCCTTCTGCATTGCCCCAATAACCTTCATCTGGTTATATTCTGCTGTCTCGTCAATGGCTGCAAACCGTTCCTTCAGTTCTTCTTCTATCTTCAAGCCAAATTCCAGCACTTTCTGGCTGATTCCCAGCTCTCTGTACATATTTTCCAGGTTCATCGTCTCATTTCCCATTATCGTTTCATGTCCTCTCTATAATTTTTTCCTTTTCCAATTCTTCCATAATATATTCCAGCACCTTTTCACCATTAAATCCAAACGGTTCCAGCTCCACCCACTTAACGTCCCGCTCTCTCCGAAACCAGGTAAGCTGACGCTTTGCAAAATGTCTGGTATCCCGCTTTAACACCCGCACCGCTTCCTCCAGATCCCATTTTCCATCCAAATAATCCAGGATCTCTTTATACCCAAGTCCCTGCATGGATACCATCCCCTGACGGCATCCCATATCGCGCAGCCTTTTTACCTCATCCACCAGCCCTGCATGGATCATCTCATCTACCCTCTGATCAATCCGTTCGTAAAGCCTTTTCCTGTCACAGTTCAGCACAAAATAACAGAACCGGTAAGGAGATTCTTTTTTTCTCTCATCCTCATTGTGCTTAGAAATCGGCTCTCCGGTCATCCGATAGTACTCAAGTGCACGGATCATCCTCTTCCGGTTATTGGCATGGATCTGCCTGGCAGCTTCCGGGTCAGCCCTGCACAAAAGCTCATGGACATATTCATTTCCGCGCTCCTCACAAAGCGCCTCTAATTCCTGGCGAATGGCCTGGCTATTGTCATTTTCCTTAAAGTCAATATCATAGAGAAGGGCCTGAATATAAAATCCCGTGCCTCCTGCCACAATAGGAATATGCCCCCTGTCATAGATTCCCTCCAATGCTTGCTTCGCCATGGACTGAAAGACCGTCACGTTAAAGTCTTCATATGGCTCTAACACATCGATCAGATGGTGGAAAATCCCCCTTTTCTCCTCCTGTGTCACTTTCGCAGAGCCGATATCCATATGACGATACACTTGCATGGAATCTGCACTGATTATCTCACCGTTTACAGCCCGGGCCAAATCAATGGATAGAGAGGTCTTTCCCACTGCAGTCGGTCCGGTAACAATGATCAATGGTTGTTTCATACACCTGTTCCCCCTTATACGATCCGTTTAAATTTCTTCTCTAACTCATATTTACTCATTGAAATGATGGTAGGCCGGCCATGAGGACAAGCATAAGGATTCTCAAGAGTCAAAAGCCGGTCAATCAGCCTGTCTGCCTCAGAAATGCTCATGGCATGGTTTCCCTTGACTGCCGCCTTGCAGGACATAGAAGCCACCCGCTCACAAATCAGCTCTAAGCCGCCACAAGCCATATCTTCTGACAGATTATCTATCATTTCCATCAGCAAATCCTTCTGTGCCACACAAAACAGATTGTCAGGCACAGCCCGCACTGCATACTCCCTTCCGCCAAAATGTTCGATCTCAAAGCCAATCTGTGTAAAAGCCTTCCGAAAACGCTCAAAAAGAACCTCCTCCCGGCCGCTTAAGGTAAGGATAATCGGAGGATCGACCATCTGGCTGGTAGTCTTTCGGTCCGCAAGAGCTGCCATGGTTTCTTCATATAAAACCTTTTCATGGGCTGCATGCTGATCCATGATGTAGAGCTGGTCCTGAAATTCCACAAGCCAATAGGTGTCAAAAAGCTGTCCGATCAGGCGGTGGCGTCTGCGGGACTCAGGGGCAAGAAGCCGTTCCTCAAACAGATCCATCTGTTTTGGCTGAATTTTGTCTGCGGAGTCCGCAAGATCCGTATTTAAGTTATCCACAATGGAAGAAAAAACGGGATTTTCGTCCGGATCCTTTTCTTCTGTCCGACTTAAGTTATCCACAATCTGACAATGTTCGGCTTTTTCTGCAAAGCTTCCTGTTTTGTCCTGATTTGAGTTATCCACAATAACTCTGTTTTCCGGAATTTGGCCGGCAGGACCTGAAGCAGCATTCGTAAAGTTATCCACAAAACCGGTTACTTGCATGTTTCCGCCTAATAACACACCTTCTTTTTCCGCTGCTATAGAGGAACTCACCGAAAAGCCTTCTCTCTCCACTTCGCTCTCAATACTTTGTCTTTTTAGGCTGTTTTCCTCCACAGGATTCCTCTTAAAGACATCTTTTTGTAATTTTTCCCCCACTGTGGATTCTGCTTTTGCTTCCCTTACAGGATTTTCTCTCCCTGCCTTTTCCGTCATGGTTCCAAAAAGATCACCCTTTATCTCGTTTTGTCCATCTTCCGCATTATAGGCCGTCGCTTCCTCCCCTACCCATTCTTTTTTCCTGTCAGGGTCATCTCCATACTGAATTTGATTCTTCCTGCACTGCATCCCGCTCTGCTTCATCTGCCCCATTCGCTTCTTCTCAAACGGTTCCGGGATCAAAAGTCTTTTTCCTCTGTCAGCCTTTTCCTGCTTTTTCTCCTCTAAGGATATCTGCGGAATCAGCTCTTTTTCCATCAAAATCCCTTTAATGCCCTCTCGAATCACATGAAAGATAGTTTCCCCATTCTGGAACCGCAGCTCCATTTTAGTCGGATGTACATTCACATCTAAAAGCTCCGGCTCAATCCGAAGCTGCAGCATGGTAAAAGGATATTTGTGCTGCATCATAAAAGGCTTATATGCCTCCTCAATCGCCTTACAAATAATATTGCTCTTAATATACCGCCCATTAATAAAGTAATGCTCAAAATTCCGGTTATTCCTGGCAATCAGCGGTTTGCCTAAAAAACCCTCTATGGAAATTTCTTCATGGGTGATCTGGATGGGAAGAAGATTGGATGTGATCTCCCTTCCAAACACAGTATAAATAATGTCCTTCAGGCTGTGATTGCCGGAGGTATACAGTTTGTTCTGGTTATTCTGGATAAATCGGATGGAAATCTCCGGATGTGACAAGGCGATCTTTTCCACCAGATCCCCCACATGAGCGCCTTCTGTCATGGCTGTCCTTAGGAATTTCTTCCGAACAGGCGTATTATAAAACAAATTCCGGACAATCATGGTAGTTCCTTCGGGAGCCCCAATCTCCTCTGTGTCTTTTTCCACCCCGCCCTCAATCTGATAACGGGTACCGGTAAGGCTCCCCTGCATCCGGGTAATGACCTCCACCTGAGCCACAGCTGCAATGCTGGACAATGCCTCCCCCCGAAAGCCTAAGGAGGAAACCAAGAACAGATCCTCCACCGTCCGTATCTTGCTGGTAGAATGGCGCAAAAAAGCCAGCGGAATTTCATCTGCTGAAATCCCGCATCCATTATCTGTTACCCGTATAAAAGAAATTCCTCCGTCACGAATCTCTACCGTCACGGCTGTTGCCTTTGCATCAATGGCATTTTCCAAAAGCTCCTTAACCACAGAAGCAGGCCGTTCAATCACCTCTCCTGCGGCAATCTTATTGATTGTATTTTGATCTAAAACCTGTATGCTTGCCATTCCTGCTCCTTTTAAATTTACATAACAATATTATGTAACCTTAATTCTTTCCTGCCTCTGCCTCCCACCGGTTGTTCAGCTTTGTCTGAAAGCGATATAATAGATTTAATGCATCGATAGGAGTCATTTGTCCCAGCTCTAACTCCCGCAGCTCTTTTATAATATCATCCTCCCGCACAGTATCAAACAAGGTCATTTGCGTCAGCTCCACCTCATCCGGCTTTTCCACTGGCTTTCTGCCCGGGGAGGCTGTGCCGACCTGCGCAATCTGGCGGGTCTTGGAAGCTAGGTCTGAAGCCACCAGCTCCTCCACCAGCTCTTTGGCACGGCAAATCACAGAATCCGGCACCCCTGCCAGCTTTGCCACCTGAATCCCATAGCTCTTGTCTGCCCCGCCCCGCACGATCCGGCGCAGAAACACAATGTCATCTCCCTTTTCCTTGACAGCTATACAGTAATTGCTTACCCCGCTTATGATTCCCTCTAATTCAGTCAGCTCATGGTAATGGGTGGCAAACAAAGTCTTTGCCCCTAAAAGCCTGGTATTGCTGATATGTTCCACCACGGCCCAGGCAATACTCAGGCCGTCAAAGGTACTGGTTCCACGCCCGATCTCATCTAAAATCAGAAGGCTGCTGCGGGTGGCATTTCGGAGAATGTTGGCCACTTCTGTCATTTCCACCATAAAAGTACTTTGGCCGGAGGCAAGGTCATCCGAAGCCCCTACACGGGTAAAGATCCGGTCGCAGATCCCGATATTGGCAGATTCCGCCGGAACAAAGCTTCCAAGCTGAGCCATCAGCACAATCAGGGCAGTCTGCCGCATGTAGGTGGATTTTCCCGCCATGTTGGGGCCGGTAATGATGGAAATCCGGTTTTTCCCGTTATCCAGATATGTGTCATTGGCCACAAACAGGTCATTGCCCATCATTTTCTCCACCACAGGATGACGCCCGCCTTTGATCTGGATAATTCCCTTTTCATTGATGGCTGGTTTTGTATAATTATTCCGGGTAGCTGCCGTAGACAGAGACACATATACGTCCAATGCCGCCAATGCCCGTGCAGTCCGCTGAATCCGCACCACCTCTGCCCCGATCTTGTCACGCACCTGGCAGAACAGATCATACTCCAAGGAAAACAGCTTATCCTCTGCCCCAAGAATCATATCCTCCAGATTCTTCAGCTCATCCGTCATATAGCGCTCTGCGTTGGTCAAAGTCTGTTTTCTTATAAAATATTCCGGCACCAGATCCTTAAAGGAATTGGTCACTTCAAAATAATATCCAAATACCTTGTTGAATTTGATCTTCAGATTCTTGATTCCCGTTTTGTCCCGTTCTCTTGCTTCGAGCTGTGCAAGCCAGGTTTTTCCCTCTGTCTTGGCATGGCGCAGCTTGTCTGCATCCTGGTCATAGCCGTCCCGGATTATTCCTCCCTCCCGGATGGAAACAGGCGGTTCCTCCACAATGGCGCTTCGGACCAGCTCACACAGTTCCTCCAGCGGATCTAATTGTTCCCGGAGAAGCTTTAGGTTTTCCCCGGTAAACTCTCCTAACAAGTTTTTGATATGAGGAATCATAGCAATGGAATTGCAGAATGCCAGCAGATCCCTGGGATTGGCAGTCTTATAACTGATGCGTCCCATAAGCCGCTCTAAGTCATACACCGGGTTTAAATATTCCCCTAATTCTTCCCTGCCGATATAGTTTAGATTCAGCTCCTCAATGGCTTGCTGCCGCCCCAAAATAGCATCCCGGTCAATAAGCGGCTGTTCCATCCAGCTTCTCAAAAGCCTGGCTCCCATAGCTGTCCTGGTTTTATCTAAAACCCATAAAAGACTGCCTCGCTTCTGCTTTTCCCGCATGGTCTCCAAAAGCTCCAGATTCCGTCTGGTGAAGGAATCCAGCACCATATAATTGCCGGTGGAATAGGGAAGAATCGCTGTCATGTGATCCAGACTGGTTTTCTGTGTCTCATATAGATACCGGAGCACTGCCCCGGCCGCAATGACGCCGCTGTCATAATCTGCTAACCCCAGTCCTTCTAAAGAGCTGACCTTAAAATGTTCCCGCAAAAGCTTGCGGCAGCTTTCCTCCTGAAAAAAATGGGAGTCCAGGGAAGAAACAGTAAAGTGATACCGGTTCTTTATCTCATCCAGACTGATTCCTGACATGGAAAAAGCATCATTGCAAACAATTTCCGATGGAGAAAACTTATTGATCTCATCAAAAAGAGACCTTTCCGAATCCACCTCTGTCACCAGAAAATCCCCTGTGGTAATGTCTGCCACAGAAAGCCCCATCTTATCTGCCAGATACACAATCCCCATCAGATAGTTGTTGCGGGTCTCATCAAGTGCCTGGGAGCTGGTGATGGTTCCCGGCGTCACCACCCGGATAACCTCCCGCTTTACCAGTCCCTTTGCCTGTTTGGGATCCTCCATCTGCTCTGCAATGGCCACCTTGTAGCCCTTCTGCACCAGCCTGCTCAAATAAGAATCCACTGCATGATAGGGAACCCCGCACATGGGCGCCCGCTCCTCAAGACCGCATTCCTTGCCGGTCAGCGTCAGCTCCAGCTCCTTTGAAACCGTCTTGGCATCCTCAAAGAACATCTCATAAAAATCCCCCAGCCGGTAAAACAAAATACAATCCTCATATTGTTTTTTTGTCTCTACATACTGGGTCATCATCGGCGATAATCCGCTCATGTTATCTTTTCGTTCCTTTCACTCCATTGCCTTCCTATATAATAGAAGCCCTTTGCCTCCACAAGCTCCACCGGCACAATCTGGCCAATCAAAGAAGTATCTCCCGGAAAATGTACCAAAAGATTATTGCCAAGGCGTCCGCTTACATATCCTTTTTGGTGGTCATTTTCCGATTCTACCAATACCTCCTGCACGGTCTTTACATCCCGCATGCACACCTGGGAGGAAATCTGCTGCACCTCCTTTAAAAGCCGGTCAAACCGATCCTTTACCAGCTCTGAAGGCACCTGATTCTCCATGGCAGCAGCCGGGGTCCCGGTACGTTTGGAATAAATAAAGGTAAAGGCGCTGTCATAGCGAACCTTTCGCACCACATCCAGCGTCTCCAGAAAATCTTCTTCCGTCTCTCCGGGAAACCCTACAATAATATCTGTGGTCAGAGAAATGTCCGGCATGGCCTGACGGATCCTTTCTGCCAGCATTAAATATTGCTCCTTTGTGTACCGCCGGTTCATAAGCTTTAAAATCCGGCTGCTTCCAGACTGGAGAGGCAGATGCAGATGCCTGCATACCTTTTCACAATCCCGCATGGCGGCAATTAAATCATCCGAGAGATCCTTAGGATGAGAAGTCATAAAGCGAATCCGCCGTATTCCCTTGATCTCATTGACCTGCCGCAGAAGTTCTCCGAAATGGATGGTTTCCTGGGACAGATTCTTCCCGTAGGAATTTACATTCTGCCCTAAAAGCATGACCTCTTTTACCCCGTCCTCTGCAAGCTTTTCAATCTCCGCTAAAATCTCTTTTGACGGCCGGCTCCTCTCCCGTCCCCGCACATAAGGCACAATACAATAGCTGCAGAAATTGTCGCAGCCATACATAATATTCACTCCGGATTTAAAGAAATATTTTCTTTCTGTGGGAAGCTGCTCCACAGACTTGTCCGCAGAATCCCATACATCCACCACCATATTGGAGCTGGCCACACATTGAAAAAAAAGCTCTGCCAGCTTGAAAATATTGTGGGTGCCGAATACCAAATCCACGAAGCCATAGGTCTTTTGAATCCTCTCCACCACCTTTGGCTCCTGCATCATACAGCCGCACAGGGCAATCTTCATTTCAGGATTTTTCTTTTTCAATGTCTGCAGATAACCAAGATGGCCATAGACCTTCTGATTGGCATTGTCCCGGACCGTACATGTATTGTAAAGCACAAAATCTGCTGTCTCACTCTCTGTGGATTCCATGCCCATCTGCTGCAGAATGCCCCTTAATTTCTCTGAGTCACGGGCATTCATCTGGCAGCCGAAGGTTTGAATACACGCCAACGGGTGACGTTTGTTTCTTTGTTCAAACTCCCGAACCCACTCCCGGCATTTTGCCATAAAGTAGTATTGCCTGGCCGGTTCCTCCATGGGTGGTTCCGCGCTGATATCTATTTTATCTAAATCAATTTCATTATACATTTTCCTAGACTTTCTTCCCTTTCTATCATAAGAATACACAATAAGAAGCCGTTTTTTTACCGTACAGCTTTATGCCTCAAACGGGATGCTCGTTTCTTTTTTTACATTTATGAAATCCATTTCCTGATACATTTCTCTTGACTTTTTTCTCTTTCTGTCATATAATCAAAACAAGAAATAAGTTGTTACCGTACAGTTTTGTGGCTTAAGCGGGGTACTTGTTTCTTTTTTTATGTTTATAATATCATATCGATACAATTTCCCATCCGCTGCATGTCTTATAACAAACCCGGCATTTTTATCATACTTTTTTGCCGTCTTTTCCCGGAATCTCTTATTTTCCGCAATCTTGATGATCTTGCCTGAAATCAAAGCCATGGACTATCTGGCACATATTGTATCTTCCATCTCTTACCCCATGAATCAATGTATGCAAAAACAAGGAAAACCAGGAAAAATAATCCCAAACATTATAACATAAGTTATCCAAAAGAACAATATGGAATTATGCAGTTTCTCTGCCCAGAAACCATGCCGTAATCCCAAAAGTCACTGCCTCTGTCACCGGCGCTGCCAGCCATACACCTGTCATTCCAAACCAGGAAGGCAATACAAAAATACAGATCAAAAGGATCACAAGACCTCTCGAAAAAGAGATTGCCGCCGACTCAAAAGCCCTGCCTGTAGCCGTAAAATAAAAGGAAGTTATGGAATTGATTCCGGAAAAGAAAAACGATACCATAAAAATCATCAGTCCCGTCTGCACCATAGACTTCACTTCCTCACTCTTGGCAAACATGCCTCCATACCATCCGGAAAGCCCTGCCATAACCAAGAACACCGCAAAGCCTGCTACAAACACAAACCAGTTGGTCTTTCTTCTGATATCTGCTGCAAGCCCCTTTTCTTCCGCCCCATAGCAAAAGCTTATTAAAGGACTAGAGCCCTGTCCAAATCCAACAATCACCATACTAAACACATAAGACACATATCCTACAATAGTAAACGCCGTCACCCCGTTTACCCCAAAGCTTCTCATAATAACAAAATTATAGGCAAACATGGCAATTCCCGTGGACATTTCCCCGATAAATTCTGAGCTTCCATTTAAAATTCCCCTCACAAAGACTGTCCGTGAAAAACAAAACTTTCCCAAATGATAGATCTCTGCCCTTTGCCGAAAAAAGTACAAAATACAGCCCAATGACGCCAAAGCAGAAACAAGAGAAGCAAGAGCAATCCCTGCTGCCCCTAATCCCAAAACACCTGCAAACCCATAGTCCAAAACCACATTGAGCAAAACATTCCCTATTGTCACCTTCATATAAAATTTCGGCTTTCCCTCCCCACGGATAAACATCCCAAAAGCAGAATTTATCACCATAACCGGAAGCTCTAAAACCATAATCCCATAGTAATCCTGAAAATACTCAATCACCTGCCCCTTTGCCCCAAGCAGCCAAAGCATTGGCTGAAAACAAAACATCATTATGCAGCTTAAAGACAAAGAAGCTGCCATTACCGTCACAATCGTCTGGCGAAACACTTGGTTGGCTTCTTGCCATTCTCCGGCGCCCAAAGCCATGCCGGCCATTGCCACGCCCCCGATAGAAACCATCAGTCCCACTCCCAGATACAGATACACAATCGGCAATCCCAGATTTACCGCCGCAATTCCAGCTTCCCCTGCATACATTCCCATAAAGAATCCGTCAGCAACCGTAATCAACGAGGTCAAAACCATGGCAATAATGGCAGGTATGGAAAACTGCAGAATCTTTTTTGTCTGGTTTTGTTTGATTTCCTTTACATTCATAAAAATATCCCTCCTATAATGAATTTGACCAATTCATTATAGGAGGGGATACAATAATATACTTCTGAATTCTTGCTTTGTTCTCCTCATTCCTTCACCGGCACACAAATATCCATCTCCAGATATCCGCTGCCTTCTTCTACTGTATGATACACATCAAACAAGCTTCTGCTCCCGTCCAAAACATACCCTGTCCGCGACATCCACACAAGAAAAATCGTCTGATAGGCAGCATAAATGTGCTTTATACTCCCTTTAAAACCATACACGGCACACTTTCCTCCCTGTATAACCGACACATTTTCCAGAAGGCAGTTTTCCCCTACACTCATGCAAATATCAGAAAGGCAATGCTCCTCTTTTGTCACTGCCGGATCATCATACGTTCTTTCCAAAAATAATGTTTTTTCCGTAATATGCTCCTGATACCTTTGGATAAATCTTTCCCACTGCTCACAAAGAGCCTCATAGCTTCCAAATCGCCTTTCATAGATCACACGGTAATCCGGCATTTCTCTCATGGTAATCTTTCTGCTGCATTCCTCAAAGCTCTCTGCCTTCCAGCTTTCCTGATGGAAAAAAGGATGCTCCATAGACAGCCTGCTGCTTTTCCTCCGAAAACAGATCGGCGTCATATGATAATGCGTCCGGAATGCAGAGCTATAATTAGAAGAACTATATCCATAATCCGCGCTGATTTCCGTTATGGCACGTCCTTTTTCCGTCTTCAGGCGAAAAGCACTCTGCTGAAGACGGGTTCTCTTAATAAAGCCATATACACTCTCCCCTGTCTGCTCTTTAAAAATCCTGGAAAAATAATATTTGGAAAAATGGCAGTGATCCGCCACCATCTCCAGGCTCAGATCGTCTTCGATGTGCAGCAGAATATAATCAATCGCCTGATTTACTGCCTGGTTTGTAATCATTGTTTCTCCATTCTATTCATGTTTCACAGCACATGACTTTATCAAGTGAATTTTTTCAAGGCTTCTGTCAGATGAATCTTATTTTCATACAGAGCCTTCCCAATAATGACCCCTAAAATCCCATTTTCGTAAAGCATATCTAAGTCTTCCATGCAGGATACTCCTCCGGAAGCAATCACATCCAATCCTGTTTTTTCCGTCAGCATCTTTGTATAAGTTACATTGGGGCCGCTTAACATGCCATCCCGAGAAATATCCGTGTATACAATATGCTGTACCCCATACTCTTTCATTTTCAGACACAGATCCACTGCCGTCATCTCACTGGTCCGCTCCCAGCCATCTACAGCAACCATGCCTTCCTTTGCATCCACCCCGGCCACAATCCGCTCCGGGCCAAAGGCATCCACCAGCTCCCGGATAAATTCCGGCCGCTCTGCTGCCTTTGTCCCGATAATGCACCGGCTCACCCCTAAGTCCAGCATACTTTTAACTGCCTCTATACTGCGAAGGCCGCCGCCTAGCTCCACCGGTACATCCACCTGCTGAACAACTGCCCGAATAGCGCTCTCATTCACCGAATGGCCGGCCAAAGCTCCGTCCAAATCCACCAAATGAAGAAAAGTCGCCCCCTGGGAGACCCACAGCTTAGCCATGTCAGCCGGACTGTCCCCATATACCTTTACATTGTCAAAAAGTCCTTGTGTCAGACGGACACACTTGCCATTCTTCATATCGATTGCCGGATATAGCTGCATGATTTTCTGCTCCTTTTTGTTCTATGTATGTGTTCTTTATACTATGTGTTCCATATACACTTAACGTTCTTTCTCTTTTTCCATTCGGTTCCTTGCTTGCTGTATCAAATATTGCCGCCTTATAAAATTTCACTTTCCCATCCACTTCTGCGGCGCAGAAGCATTTCATCCTCCATTTTCACAAATCCATACTTCTCATACAGAAGCCGCCCCATCTCACTGGCTTCCAGAGAGATAAAAGAAATCCCTCGCTGTCTGGCCTCCAAAACCAGCAGATCCAGAGTCTGATAGGCAGCCCCCATTCTGCGGTACGCCGGCCTGGTATACATATTCATGACATAGGCTTTTTTGCCTGTTGGGTTGTCATAGGTAGGCATAACCTCATAAAAGCTGATGCCGCCGGCGCCCACAAACTCTTTTTCATGGAAAACAAGAATCGCCACATGGCTTCCATCCTCTAATGCCCTTTGATAATAGCACCTGGAATAGTTCCGCACAGCTTCCATGTCCACAGTATCATCCAGCTTGTTAGCTGCTCTTAAAACCTCAATCCTGGTCTCCAGCAAAAGCTCCATATCCTTGATTTCGGCCTTTTTATAAACAAATTCCATTTTACTCTACAAGCTTCCTTTCGTGGACAATACGCCTGAAATCCGCTCATCCTTTCTGGTGGCTTCATCCAGCGCCTTGCCAAATGCCTTAAAAGCTCCCTCAATAATATGGTGATTATTGGTTCCCTCCATCTGTTTGATATGCAGATTCATGGCCGCTCCATAGGAGATGGCATAAAAAAACTCCCGCACCATCTCTGTCTCCAAATCCCCCACCTTCTCCCGATCCAGCTTCAAATCATAGACCAGGTAAGGCCGGCCGCACAAATCCAGGGCACAGAGGATCAAAGCCTCATCCATTGGCAGAATCCGAAAACCGTAGCGGGCAATCCCTGCCTTATCCCCTATGGCCTGACGGATGGCATTGCCCAGCACAATCCCTGTGTCCTCAATGGTATGATGCGTATCCACCTCCAGATCTCCCTTCACCTCCACCGTCAGATCAAACAATCCATGACGGGCAAATCCGTGAAGCATATGATCAAAAAAACCGATTCCTGTGTCAATCCTTGCCTGCCCGCTTCCATCCAGATTCAAAGTCAGAGAAATATCGGTCTCTTTGGTGGTTCTGGTAAGCGCCGCAGTTCTGTTTTGCACTGTTTCCTTTTCCATAGAAGCAAGCCTCCCTGTTTTCCATTTATTTTAATCCATATTCATTTTTCAGCCTGTCTCATGATCTTCCTACCTGTGCCGCTTAACGAGGCAGCTCTGCTCCTCCTTTTTTCTCCTCCATATCGCAAGTAGTCCCCTGTTTTCTATATAAAGCCATTTCTTCTTCAATATATCCTTCCAGGTTCTCAAGAATGGTATAGCCCCGCTCCGCAACAAGCCCCCGCAGCCGGGGATTTTCCTGTTCATTCTGATAGGAAAAGGTAGGCCTCTGATTGGAAATCACATCTCCCTTTTCCAGATCGGATGAAGAAACATCCCGAAACATCAGAGCCACATTGGTGCCTGGCGGCGCTTCCTCCATCCTTTTTCCCGGCACTTCCATGGCAGAGACCACAGCCTCCAAAAACTTCTTGTTTCTTTTGATAATATAAACCAAATCTCCCACATGGATGGGGTTGGTTTTCACCACTCCCACCACCACACAGCCCTGGCTTTTAATCGTAAAAATGTCCTGTATCACAAAAGTGTACAGCCTTTTCTGTTTTTTATTTCCCTTCATCCAATCCAGCAAACCCATTTTCTATCCCTTCTGCTTTCAAATATTCTTCCTCAAACCGCACCCGTATGGAGTTGGCGTGAATTATCAAATATATTCTCCTTTCCCCTTATGAGAGTGACTTCTGGCATATGCAGATGCTTCCTTCATAATTTGTCCTGGCTTCATATTGTCAAAATACTCTCTTTGCCAAACCGTATAGTCAAAATCATCCCGCTTAATTATGGAAATAAAACGCTCAGCGTCTATAATGCCCAATTTTTCAACAAGGCAAGAAAAGCCTAAATCTATAATTTTAGCCGTATTATTCATCCATTCTCACCCTCCAATATTCTGATAAATTCACATGGCGCAATTAATGTTACTTTGTCATTTTTATATTTGAGCAATCTGTCATCTGTAGTAATAAAATATTTACACTCTGCAAGAATCGCACATGCCACATGAATGGCATCTTTCTCCTTTACACCTGTCTGCATAATAGAAACAGCTATTTTTTCAGCCTCTTTAATTCGATTCTCGCCCACATAATAAGCTTCATTTTGAACTATAAAATCCATAATTGCCTGTTTTTTTGCTAAGGAACGATTTTTACTATTTTCATATTCCAGCATATAGGATACGACCAAATCTAATTCTTGCTTTTTTATCAATTCCTGTATGTGTAATTTTGCCTCTGTTTCTAAATGAATCCGTATCTGCGATTGATTATCATAGGGACGATTAAAGCAGCAATTATCCAGATAAATTCTCATTCATCATCCCCCTTGTGTTCCTCAAACCGCACCCGTATGGAGTTGGCGTGAGCCGTCAGCCCTTCCGCCTGGGCAAAGGTCTCAATATCCTTGTGAACCATCTGAAGCGCTTCCTTAGAATAGTAGATTATGCTGGATTTTTTCACATAATCATCCACCCCCAGGGGAGAGAAGAATTTCGCTGTCCCGTTGGTGGGCAGCACATGGTTGGGGCCTGCAAAATAATCCCCCAAGGGCTCAGAGCTATATTCTCCCATAAAAATCGCCCCTGCGTTCCGGATTTTGGTCATCACCTCAAAGGGATTCTTTGTCACTATCTCCAAGTGCTCCGAGGCAATCTGATTGGCCGTTTCAATCACATCCTCCATGGAATCCGCCACCAGAATATATCCGTAATTCTCCAGAGATTTTTCAAGAATCTCCTTCCGGGAAAGCTCTTTTACAAATCCCTCCACCTCGGCCGAAACCTGCTCTGCCAGTTCCATGCTGGTAGTCACCAGGATCGAGCTGGCAAGCTCATCATGCTCTGCCTGGGAAAGCAGGTCTGCCGCTATATATCGGGGATTGGCGCTTTCATCTGCCAGCACCAGTATCTCGCTGGGGCCGGCAATGCTGTCAATGCTCACATGTCCGTAGACCGCCTTTTTTGCCAACGCCACAAAGATATTGCCTGGCCCGGCAATCTTATCCACCCGGGGAATCGATTCTGTCCCAAAAGCCAGGGCGGCAATGGCCTGGGCGCCGCCGATCCGGTAGGCGTCTGTCACCCCTGCCAGATGGGCAGCAGCCAGTGTCACCGGGTTCACCTTTCCATCCTTTCCGGGCGGCGTCACCATCACAATCCGCTCCACCCCTGCCACCTTGGCCGGGATGATATTCATCAGCACAGAGGAGGGATAAGCTGCTTTGCCCCCTGGCACATACACGCCCACACTGGCTAAGGGCGTCACCTTCTGCCCCAGGATCGTGCCGTTTGGCTGACTGTCAAACCAACTGTACTGTTTTTGCTTCTCATGATATTCCCGGATGTTTTTCATAGATTTTTCCATCACGGACAAAAGGGACGGCTCCACCAAAGAAAGCGCCTCTGCAATCTCCTCCTCGGTCACACGAAGCTGAGCCGCCGCCAAATCCACACCGTCAAACTTCTTTGTATATTCCAAAAGAGCTTCATCCCTGCGGTTCTTCACATTCTCCACGATCTCCCGGACCTTGTCCTCGTAACCAATGTAATTGTTGGGATCACGTTTCAGTAAATTAGCAAGGATATCCTGCCGGCTCTCCTCATTTAATCTGATAATTCTCATATTCATCCTCCGTTCTGCCTCAAAACTCCCGTTCCATACGATCTTTCCCAAAGCGCTTATTTACAGCCGTCTTAAAATCCCCAAACGATTCCAATATCACCGCATTCTCCCCTATTTTTCCCCCTCCTGCACCAGCCTTTTCATCTCCCGTATAATCCTTGTAATCCGCTCATTCTCCCGCTTCATACTCACCTGGTTCACTACCATCCGGGCAGACAAGGGACAGATCTCCTCCAACACTGCCAGACCATTCTCCCGCAAGGTAGAACCGGTCTCCACAATATCCACGATCACCTCTGAAAGCCCCACAATGGGCGCCAGCTCGATAGAACCGTTCAGCTTGATAATCTCTACGGTCTGATGCTTTTTATTATAAAAATAGTCCTTGGCAATGGCCGGGTACTTGGTGGCCACCCGGATCAATTCATGATGTTTTAAATACTCCCCTGCTGATTCCGGCCCGCACACGCACATCCGGCATCGTCCGATTCCCAAATCCAGCACCTCATACAATTTCCTGCCTTCCTCCAGGATTGTATCCTTTCCCACAATCCCGATATCCGCAGCGCCGTACTCCACATAGGTGGGCACGTCATTGGCTTTAGCCAGGAAAAAACGGCACTTCAGATCCTCATTGGTAAAAATCAGTTTTCTGGAATTTTTATCCTTCATCTCCTCACAGGTAATGCCGATCTTCTCAAACATCTCCAAAGATTTGCTTGCCAGCCTTCCTTTGGCAAGGGCAAAAGTCAGATATCTCATCACAGTTTTATCCCTTTGGCAGCAGCACTGTGCCGCTGCTTCCTTTATGATTATTTTATCTCCGATTTTCCTCAAAAGTATATCACACTTCTGAAAGGTACACATCAATAGACAATGCTTTCATCTGTCCGCTTTCTACCCTGTACTCCGTCACCTGCTCCCCATCACCTGACAGGTAAAAAAGCAGCCCCAGCCCCTGCCGTCCGGCATACGACACATAGTCTGTCACCGAGTTTCCTGCTGCCTTTCGGATCATCTGCACAGCCCTTCCTTTTGCCCGGAAATGCTTTGTCAGCCGGATCGCCTCTTTTCTGGCTCCCGGCTCATAGAGTACCGCCCGGTCCACCATATCTACCTTTGTCACAATCTTCTGCCTGGACAATGCCTGCATCAGCCGATCCACCACAATGGCAAACCCTACAGCCGGCGTATCCTTGCCAAACTGTACCAGTAGCTTGTCATACCGTCCCCCGGTCACCAGGTACTCCCCGGTTCCATAGGTATATGCCTTAAAAATAATCCCTGTATAGTAAGAATATTTGCTTAACATGCCCAGATCATAGGATACATACTCTCCCAGCCCATAGTTATCCAGAATCTCCTGTACCCGTTCCAGCCGATCAATAGCCCGCAGAGCCCTGGGACTTTCAGTCATGGACCTGGCCAGCCGAATATGCTCAATATCTCCAAAAAACTCCGGCAATTTTAAAAATACCTTCTTTAATTCCTCCCCCATTGTCTGCTCTGACAAGAGCTCCTCCACGCCGAAAAAATTCTTATTTTCAATCAGTTCCCGGAGCTGCTCCTGGGTCTCCTCATCCAGCCCGGCCTCCTCCACCAGCCCCCGGTAAAACTCCACCTGTCCCAACTCCACCTGAAATTCCTGAAGCCCGGTGGCTTTAAGCGCATCAATGACCAATGCGATCATCTCCGCATCTCCGTCACTGGAATCGTCTCCGATCAGTTCCACCCCGGTCTGGGTTGTCTCATGAAGCCTGCCCTGATAACTGGCCCTGTTTAAAAAAGTCTGCCCCAAATAGCACAGACGCAAAGGTCCTGGCTCATCCATAAAATACTTGGCGACACAACGGGCAATCGGCGGCGTCATGTCCGGACGCAGCACCAGGGTATTATTTTCCCGGTCAAAAAACTTGTACATCTCCCTGGTCCCGGCGCTTCCCCGCTCTTTCTTGAAAATATCGTAAAACTCAAAGGCAGGAGTCTCAATGCTCTGATAACCATACAGATGAAAAATTCTCTCAATCTCACTCTGTACCGCTGTCTTCCTGGCGCATTCCTCTGCATAAATATCCCGTACTCCCTCCGGAGTGTGC
This sequence comes from uncultured Lachnospiraceae bacterium, assembly GCA_910586205.1. Taxonomy (GTDB): domain Bacteria; phylum Bacillota; class Clostridia; order Lachnospirales; family Lachnospiraceae; genus Brotaphodocola. Next base: position 66,260 of record CAJUGD010000016.1, read on the forward strand.
AATAATTGTCTGCCCACTTTTGCCTGACCTCCCATATTTTCCTCTATATCTATGTCTGAATCACTACATACTGTACACTTTTAAAGTTTATAAGGTATTATACTTCGATTTTGCTCAAATGGCAATGAAATAAAAAAACGGATCAACATCCGTTTTTTAGTAAATATTTCTTCTGCGTTTAAGATCCTGAGACTAGAGCGTTGCACTAGTCATCCTCCCAATCTATCTCGTCTGTCTCATACTGCATAGGAGCCTTTCCCTTACTCTTTATGATCTTTATTTCTCCTGTATCTTTATCCTCCACCCGGAGTACCTTGCACTGGAACCTCCATTCATCACCAAAATCAAATACATACTTAAACTCCGCCCCCTTATGCAATCCAAGGCGATTCATAAGACACTTTTCCGTGGTTCTCAGTCCGGGTTCCACTCCTTTTGCATAGTAAGAGTCCCTGTCACTCCACATCTTATTATCCATAAAAAATGCATGGGCATGATCGTCATCAAATTCAAACGCATCCAAAATCACAGCATGAAGGTCCCACAAAGAATGGTTTCCCCCAATTTCAATATGGCGGTAGCATCCTTTTCCAAGAGAAACGCTGATAACATAAGACTCCTTTGGTGCTGTATTCTTTTCCTGATAAAGTCCTTTATTCCCTTCGTCTGTCATAAAAGTCTTATCTAAAAGCTCCGGAAAATCCCTTAAATCTCTCAAAAACTTCATCTGGTTATATATTTCATCCGGAAGCTCCTCCTCTGGAATCGCATCAATCATTTCAAAAACATCCTCTATCAGTCTGTCATTTTCCCCGTAAAAATGTTCCAGAAAGTCCTGTTTGCCGTCCTCCAGATCCGGAAGCTGCTCCTCTCTGCTCAGCAAAACTCCCAGCTTTTTACAAAATACTTTTGCAAAGGCAAAGGTGCGATTATCCTGCACCTTCAGCTCTTTCGGACATATTCCTAAGTCTAAAAAAGCCTCCATAACCAGATTTAAAAGTATCTCTGGTTCTTTCTCATAATGTTTTACCAGCTTTATTGGTAAAACCATTCCTTCCCCGGACTTAACAGCCAAAAATACCACCGGAAAAGCAGGTATTTCCTCCGGATTGTCCTGAACCGGCTCTGGTATCCGTATAATCTCACATTCCCATGTTCCCTGCTTTTTCATCTTCTTTAAGCTGGCCGCACTGATATCATTACAATATCTTGGTTCCGGCCATTTCTCTGGTTTGTCCTCCAAAAGCACAGTCTTGCCTAAAACATAACCCTGCTCCTGCTTCTTAAGCATGGGAATCCGGACAGAAGCCTCATGGACCATATTCAGCCCAATCTCTTTCCAGTTCTTATCCTTCAGCAGCCTGGCCATCTCAATCGCCGCCTCCAGCGCCTGACAAAGAACATCCTCCTCCTCTTTTGTCTGCAAAGACCACGGAAGACAATATGGCTGGTACTTTACAAATCTGGGATATGCCATCTTCCCTGCCAATCTGACTCCATGCCGGCGGGCATAATGAAGCGTCTCCTGACGCTCCTGCTCTGACAGCTCATCTTTAGCCTCAAACACGCATTGCAGGCATTTCTGACACATCAGATATTCCTCAAAGCTCATCTCAGACATAAGAAACCTATCTGCTTTTGATATGGCACGATAGCTCTGCAGCCCCTCATCCCCAAGATAAATTCCAACTGCACGATACTCTCCGCCCATTCCCATGATACAAATATAACCAATTTCTCCATTCAGCAATTCAACCGCAAAAAGCTGAGAATCACTTATCCGTTCCCACAGTTTGGTTTTCTTGTATGCAAACGCCAGTTCATAAAGTCTGTCCGAAGCCATTTTCTCCCCCTTTATTCATTGTCACGGCAGCCTATGCTTTTTCTGCCGGCTGACCTTGACGGCTTTTCCATCATCTTAACATTGGAAGAATATTTGTGCAAGGAGATCTTGCCAGGAGCTGTTATGTTTTTTATGTTTCCTGTGAGCAGATTGCTGTTTGAACCACATTTGCCCTAAAATCTATATATCTTTGTTTCCTCTATCCCCATTTCCATCAACTGTCTCTCAATTTCATCCCCATGATATTTATTGGCTATCAGGAAAAGGGCGTCTGGATATCTTCTCCCGGCCTCTGATGGCGGCACCACCATATAGCCATCTAATCTGGTTCCCCAAAGATTTTTATCATTATCTGTAAAACAGCAGATCTGCTTTTCGATTCCCAACATCTTAAAAAACGTAAGGCTGCTCCTTCCCCGCATGCCGCAGCCAAAGATCACTGTCTCATTTTCCCCCAAATTTTCTAAAAATCCATATCGCTTTTCTTCCCCTTCCTTCACTTTCCTATAAATCTCCTCTAGATCCTCCCACACTTCCCCTTTTGATTTTCTCAGAAAATCCCGGATAGACGCTGACATCAGCTTCTCATCAAATAATTCCACCAGTATTTCTTGATCCTTTTCCATTTCATCATAGCAGCGTTCAAACAATACCGTTCTCGCCTCGTCTGAGAATCTGGTCAGGTTTCCATAAAAATCATTATATTTCCAGGTATAAAAATGGCGCCAAATACATGGATCTTTTATTTCCCTTCTGGCCAGATCCCTTTTTAGAAAATCAAACTCATCTGCAATCACCACTGCCTTTTTCGGGTCATAGACCGAAGATCCCGGGTTGTCCACCCGGTATAAATAAACCGGTTCTTCCAGGTGATAAGCCCTGTCCGCCAATGCACTAATCAAAAAACGGAAAGACATATCCTGGAAAGAAGCCCCTGGTGATTCATTCATCCGGATATCCTTTTTTAACAAAAACTCTCTGTTAAAGATCCCGGTCCAATAGCGCAGAATCTGCCTCATATTTTCAGGGTGTTTGCTGCTTTCCAACAGCTTTCCATAGTCTTCTTCCGGATACATCTTCACTAAGACTTGGTACCGCTTCCCGTGAATGTCAAAAATATTCCGATAATCCCCATTGACATAATCCGCTTTATATTGTTCTGCAATTCCATACAGCCGTTGCAACATGTCCGGATCATACATATCGTCAGATTCCAAAACAGACACGTATTTCCCCTTAGCCTGCCTGATTCCTTCATTTACCTTATGCCCATAGCTGGTATTGGGATCATTGATAATACAAACCCTGTTATCCTTTGCGGCATATTCTTTTAAAATCCGGGGGGAAGCATCCGTGCTTCCCCCATCCATACAAAGGATCTCTATATCGGAAAATGTCTGTCCAATTACACTGTCCAGACATTCCCTCAAGTACTTTTCTGCGTTGTGAACTGTGACAATAACGGTTGCTTCCGGCATATAAATATCTCCCTGTCAAATCTTTATTATAAAAACCTAAAATATTTTTGCTCCAAACAAGTGGACGTCCATCCCTGATGAATAAATGATTATATCCTTTTTGTTGATTCCCAATTCTTCCAGCTGCTCCTTCATTTCTGATGCATGGTATTTATTGGCAATGATATATTTATGTTGAGGAAATTTTTCAACAGCCTGCTCCGGCGACACTATTTCAGCGCCATATTGGGATTTGCCCTGAACAAGTTTATTGTTGTCACAATATGCTTCTATCGTTTTATATCCTCGATATAGTAACTGTGCATGAAGAAATTTTCCCATTTTACCGCTTCCGAAAATAATGCCCGGTCTAATGTTTAAATTTTCGATAATATCTTTTATAAAATTCTTACCAGGAGCATAATTATTTAAAAACTTATTGTATAATAAATAAGGATCTTTCCACAACAACTGCAGGTTTTCCCACTGTTCCTCTGTCAAATCTTTTTGCGTCAAAATCCCTTGTTTATTTACCGATTTTAATCTCTCCGTAATGGTTAAAACGGCAGGCATTGCATTTTCCAACGGAACCTCTAACGCAGCCATTATTTCAAATCGACTTACAAAATGGCCTAATTGTTTCCGATAAAAAGAAGTATGCCATTCGTCTGTTTGTCCATTTAAAAATTGCTCTGCCCATAAATATTCATTTTCAACAAAATGAATGCCATTTTTGTTATACGAGGAAGCCCCTGCATTGTCTTGGCGATATTCATATACAGGTTTATTGATATAAACGGCTTTATGGGCATTGAGCTGTGTCTGCAGCAATCCTCCTAAATCCTGAAAAGCCGCTCCCGGTGATTCATGCAATCGTATATTTTTCAAAAAATCATTGCGGTAAATGCCATTCCACAGAAAGTTATCAATCGGTAAAAGATACGGCGTTTCATGAGGGCAAACCTCAATTTTGCCATCCTCCCCATATGCGCCATAGGGAAGCGGCGAATAGGAATATTGATACACATTCTTTTCCGGAAGTGTAAAAAACAACTCTCCTGTCCCTTTCACATAGTCTGCATTGGACTGTGATATAACGGAATACAAGCTTTCATACATATCGGGCAGGATACGGTCGTCTGTGTCCACGATTCCTATATATTCCCCTGCAGCCGCAGATATCCCAAGATTCACTTGGTGCCCATAGCTTTTCTTATGAGAATGGACCATTCTTATTCTCTGGTCTTTGGTTTTATAACTTTGCAAAATATCTAAGGTTCCATCCGTAGAACCAGCATCAACAATCAAAATTTCAATATCCGTCAGAGTCTGGCAGACAACACTCTTTATACATTCTTCGATATATTGAGCCATATTCAGGCATGGCATAATGACAGAGACCTTTGGCATCTTTATCCTCCTATAAGCAGTTTATCATCCAGGATTATTTCGATATATAAAACTCATAAGGATTCCTCAGCAATTCTTAAAGCCTGTCTGGTATATTCCCCGGCTTTTAATTTTTTTGCCATGTACTCTGCATGCTCCACAAAATGAAAATAATCTTTTTCGGTAAGGTTATTTAATTTTTCTTCTATTTCATACAAAGAATGCACGGTAAATCCCACCTGGTTTTCGATAACAAATGATTTCTCGGCCGCTTCATTCCAAATAATAACCGGCAATCCGGCCGAAAGGTACAAAGAGAGCTTATGTGGATTATTATAGCGCAAATAGCTCCCTGTATTTCCTGAACATGTATCAATCCGGTTCCCATCCCATACCAATCCAAATCCTTTCATGAATTTTTCTGGTATTATATCGGAAGGCACAGAACCATGATATTCAATATTGTTTGCATTTTTTGTTATCTCATCTGAAAAATTGACCCCGTATAAATGCACTTTTATGGGATTTAACTCTTTTAATTCCTTTAAATACTGGCTTTTTTCTAAACTTAGATTCCCTGCAATAATAACAGACCTTTCAAATGATTTGCTGACCGGATCTGTTGTTGAAAGATAATCAAAAATTTGCAGCGATATCAGCTTTTCCTGTTTTACCCCACAATCAACATAAAATTTCTTCATTGATTCATTGTGCACGATCAACCTGTCGCTGATTTCGTTAATAATCTCAAATTCCTCATCCCTTATTTCCGTGTATCCGATTCTTCGCAGGATCTCCACATCATGGATCAGGTAGATAATATGAATATTTTTTTCTCTCTTTTTTTGAAGTATAAGCTCTTTGGGAAGCCGTGTGCCTATCGGTCCCTGGATAAGCAAGAAGGAATTTTCTTCCATAATATTGAAGTGATGCATCCATTCCTTTCTTATCAGTTGATCGCTGCACATACCAACCGAAGTGCCTTTCTCTCCAATACTGCAATGAACTTTTAAAACCTGATACCCTATACTTCCGGCAATATCTCTCACATCTTCCCTTGCCTTGCTTCCTGCAATATTATTTTTTTTAATATATTCCCATATCTGATATCTTTTTTGTTTTTCCTGCCGATTCTTTAATCCATAATTGTCTCTTAAAATGCTTTCCTCTGTCCTGCTTTCTAAACTTTTGATTTGTTCTTTTAATTGATTTTGTTCCTCTATTCCGATCTCTTTATACCCATCTATGGACGCCTCTATAAAACACGATTTTCCGTTCATACTTTCCATGGCATCTAACTGATCTGTTATTTCATTCACCCTTAATGAAGTTATGACTATAATACTGTCCGTATCTATATATTTCTCAAGTTCTTCTGGTGACCATACCGGAATATTTTGTCCGCTCCATTTTAAATATTGTATGTCTCTATATTTAAAGTTATCCACAATTCCCATTATTTCTAGTTCAGGATTTAGCTTTATGAAACGTTCCAAACACTTTCCCAAACCAAAACAAATAACCCTCTTTCTTTCCATTTCCTTTTCAAAACATTTTTTATCTGCGTCGATTATGCGGATCATATTGTTCTCCATTTCATGTGCTTATTATTTTCATTTTGAGAAAATATCCTTCTGCCCTCATTTTAAAATCTAAGTTGTTCAGCACAATTTACAGATCTGTATACACAAATTTTTTGTTGCATCCCCATTTCTTCATCCGTTTTATCATCATCTCTTTTTCTTGTTTATCTACAACCCAAGAGCCTTCATAATGATGGATGGCATAGGTATATAAAGGATCTTTTTCCACTCTGAAACTAATTGGACTCATTCCGCAAAGGACGCGAGAAGGATACACTGCCATTCCATTGACTATCTGAAATTCTCCATTACATTTTAAACCATATTTCTTCATGACCTCTGTCTGTACAATGGGACAAGCTGTCTGATTCAAATTGCCATTATCTAATATAAAAGAATTATTATCGTAATAGCCTTTGATATCTTCCAATATCGGATTATTTTTCCTTGAACCAAATCCCAAACCATAAGCCACATACTGTGATAGTTCAAATCCGCAAAATGCGTCATTCATCAACATCAAATCAATATTTTTTATCAATTCAACATCTGTATCCAAATATACACCGCCATAATTGTTAATTATATCAATCCTGGCATAATCCGATACAAATGCCCATTTTTTCATCTCATATGCCTGGCTTATATATTTCGTTTTATGTACATCATAATTGGATTCATTCCATTCGACGATTTCATACTCCGGACAGTAATCTTTCCAGCTTTTCATCCACTTTTTTTGTTGTTTCGGTATTTCTTTTTCACCAAACCAACAATAATGAATCGTTTTGGGAATTCGTAATTCTTTATAGGTGGATAAAACAGTGGGAATTACATTTTTTATCCTGTTATTATCACGACGCTCCATCCTCATGAAATACGATATACCAAATCTTATTTTATCTAACTTTTTTATTTTCTCAAGTTGTTCTATAATTTCATCAAACAATATAGTCGTTATCAAAATATAGTCGTTACTCTTTATATCATTCAGCATGTGATCTAAAGATATAATCGGCACACAAGAATCTTTTATTACTTTAAAAGATTTCTCTGCCACCTCTAAATTATTGTCTACAATTCCCTTTACTCTATTCTCAAATTTATCATCTTCAAATTCATTGATAAACGAATCAAATGCTTTACCAGCTCCAAAACAATATATGTTTTTATCAATCTCTTTTTCTAATTCATATAATAATGCAGGTTCATATATCATAAAACCCTCCCCCCATAACTTTTGTACACTTTGATTCTTTTATAAATAACTTCTTTACCACAAACTTTATTAATTTAATAATCACCTAAAATATTTACTAAATTTGTATTGCATTTTGATAAAATTGATGTTTTTTCTTTTGCATATCTAAGGACTCCTGCTTACACCAAGAACCGTCGTAATGATGGATTGAAAAAGTCTTATCTGTTGGCATGATTACTCCTGTTAAATTATTCTTTCCAGATAGAATCTTCTCAGGATAAATCGTCATATTTCCAATATTTTGATACTCTCCATTTGCTTTGAAACCGTATTTTTCAAAAAAAGGAATCATCATAGTTGGTGCTGCAACCATATTCTCTTTATCAAAATCTTGATTTTCATATAAATCCAATAAGTCTTTAATGATTGGATGATATTGTCTTGCACCAAACCCTAATCCCAAACTAATATACCATGTATTATCCACGCCAGCAAATGCATCTTGATAAAGTAAATCTTCTAAATTTTTTATTATTTCAATATCAGTATCAAGATATATTCCTCCATAATTATAAATAATATCTAATCTGGCAAAATCCGGAACAAATCCCCATTTTTTGGCCTTATATGCCTCATACATGAATTTATTCTTTTTTATATCATAGTTGCTTTCATTCCATTCTATAATTTCAAATTCAGGACATTTTTTCTTCCAAGAGGACATCCACTCTTTGTTCTTTTCAGGAATTTCTTTATCTCCAAACCAGCAATAATGAATAACTTTTGGGATTTTTTCTTCTTTATAAAGGCGTAAATTATCCGGATAAAATCGTTCTTTTTCTCTATTTTCTTTAGTTTTAGAAATCATAAAACTATAAATACAATATTCAATGTTATCAAATTGTTTATAAGAATTTAATTGTTCTACTATTGAGAAAAAATCAGCAACTGTTATTACAAATATAAAATTTTCATCTTGAGTGTTTAAAAATTTAGGAAATGAAATAATATTTAATGTTAATCCGTTAATGGTTGTAGCTGTTCCGTCTTTTTTTGAATCATTATCTACAACGTAATTTACATTATATTCACATTGTAGCTGGCTATAAAATGTAATGAATCTATGTAACGCTTTTCCGGCTCCGAAAAAAACTATTTTTTTCTTTTTTGTTTTTTCTTTTAACTGCCAAATATCAATATCTACAAAATTCATCATAGGCCTGTATAATGTTTATAGAAGCAAAAACAAGATTTTCCTTTCGTTTTTTGTCGTTTGACTGCACAACTGGAATATATTTATCACTATGACGGCTTCTATCTGCTATCTTTGAATCCAGCTCTCTTAACTATAACAGCAGCATCATAGGTCTTGAATCAACCAATATGTTATGGTAACAAAATCTTATCGGATAATATAAACGATTCCACAATTTGAGATAATTGAGATCAGATATTGTATTATAATTTTTTAAATAACTCTTGTAGTTTCTTTATTCTCATTTTACTTTCATTTGTATTCCATGAACCATCATAATGATGAATCAAAAAAGTGTTTTTTGTAGGACTTATTCTTCCTGTATAGCTGCATTTCCCTGACAATACCTTTTCTGGATATACAGAAAGATTTTGTATTCTCTGATACTCTCCATTATTTATATATCCTAACTTGCGGAAAAAAGGAATTTGCAGTACTGGAGCTATTGTTGTATCAATAGTTCCATCCTCATAACAAAAGGAGCGTTTATTGTATTCATCTCTTAAATCTTTTATTAATTGAAATTGTGGTCTAGCGCCAAACCCTAATCCCAGACAAATATTCCTGCTTCCATCTATTCCAACAAATGCATCCTGATATAATAATTCATCTAGATTTTTGATTACCTCTACATCTGTATCCAGATAAATTCCACCATGATTATAAATAATATCTAGTCTTGCATAATCTGGAACAAATCCCCACTTTTTCGCTTGATATGCTTCATACATATATGAATTCTTTTTAATATCATAATTGCTTTCATTCCATTCAATAATTTCATAATCAGGACAATACTTCTTCCAACTCGATATCCATTCCTTATTCTGATTGGGAATTTCCTTACCGCCGAACCAACAGTAATGTATCAGCTTCGGTATTATAGGTTTATCATACACTCTTAAGTCTGTAGGATAATGGATACTTTTCCCATCTACCTCATTGGTTTTTCCTCTGACAAACGCGGATATACAGCATTCAACATTTTTCAGCTTCTCTATCTGTTGTAACTGTTCAAATACAGATATGGCATCCGTTACCATTATTAAAATAATATAGTCATCTACTGGATAATTTGAGCAAAATTTTTCTACAGAAATTATATTTACACTTTGGTTATAAAATTCTTTTGTTGTATTTTGCTTATTTTCATCATTGTCTATTATAAATTCTACCCTTTGTATAAAATCGGCCTGCCCAAAACTGTTAGCAAAATTTTTCAATCCCATACCAGCTCCAAAACAAGCCAATTTTTTATACTGCAATTTCTCACATAACTGATACATATCTATATTTACTAACTTCATCTTAAATCCTCTTTTTTATTATCATATCTGCAGCTTCTTCAAATCACAATTCCCGCTTTTACAATCATCTGCCATGTCAGTACACCTACCACATACCCCATTTCATCCACTACAGGATAGTTATTAATACTGCCTTCCCTTAAATTATGTAATGCCTGAACTGCTAATATATCCTTTTTTATAGTTCTGGGTGAATGTGTCATAATCGTATCAATAATATCATTATACATATCCACCTTTCTTTCAATCGCCCTTCTTAAATCACCGTCTGTCAGTAATCCTGACAGTTTATCATTCTGATCTATAATGGCCACTACACCTAGCTGCTTTTGGCTCATTTCCATAATCGCTTCTGAAATTAAAGTTTTTTCCCTAACAATGGGCATATCCTCTCCCGTGGCCATGATATCACTCACACGCAGCAATACTTGTTTTCCCAATGAGCCTGCCGGATGAAATAAAGCAAAATTATCCTCACAAAAACCATATTCTATTGATGCAGCTACTGCCAATGCATCTCCATAGACAAGTACTGCTGTAGTGGAAGATGTTGGCGCCAGATTCAGGCTGCATGCTTCTTGTACTTTTGGCATTACCTGAACCAATTCACTTTCTCTAGCCAATGTAGAATTTTCATTTGATGTGATTGCCACCATTTTAGTTCCAATGGCCTTGAGAGAAGGAATCAGATGCAAAATTTCCTGGCTTTCTCCACTATGACTGATAAGTATTATCAGATCATCCTTTGTTACCATTCCCAAATCCCCATGCATTGCTTCCCCAGGATGAAGATAAAAGGAAGATGTACCCAAACTGGACATGGTAGCCGATATTTTCTTTGCTATGTGGCCAGACTTCCCCATTCCGCACAAAATCACTTTACCTTTACATGACAATATAACTTTAGTAACTTCTGCAAAGGTATCGTCCAACATATCCTTTGTCCTTCTTAAAGCTTCTATTTCCGTATCAAAAACTTTCTTTGCTTCTTTCACACAATCCATTGTCATCTTTACACCATAATCTGTTTTATTTTTAAACATTCCTCTATCAGCCTTTTTACATCATCTATTGGTATCATATTTGAACCGTCTGACAAAGCTTTTTTCGGATTAATATGCGTTTCCAAAAACAAGCCATCTGCGCCCGCTGCAACTGCCGCTCTTGACAGATATGGCACATATTCACTATTGCCAGAGGTGGATGTGCCGTTCCCTCCCGGCTTCTGTACACTGTGAGTTCCATCAAATATAACTGGATAGCCTGTCCTTTTCATCTCCACAATAGATGTCATATCCACAACCAGAGTATTATATCCAAAGCTTGTCCCTCTCTCACAAAGCATTATTCGAGTATTCCCTGCCTGCTCTATTTTATGGACGACATTCTGCATATCCCAGGGTGCCAGAAACTGTGCCTTTTTTATATTCACAGCCTTTTCTGTCTGGGCCGCCGCAATAAGCAAATCTGTTTGTCTGCATAAAAAAGCCGGAATTTGAATAACATCTGCTACCTCTGCAACAGGTTTTGCCTGATGCGGTTCATGAATATCTGTCACAATTTTCAGTTGATATGTATCTTTAACTTTTTGCAGGATTTTTAGTCCTTGTTCCAATCCTGGTCCGCGAAAAGATTCTATGCTTGTCCTGTTTGCTTTATCAAAAGAAGCCTTAAAATAAAAATCAATGTCCAATTCAGAACTGATCATCTTTAATTTTTCCGCTATCTGTAAGGTGATTTCTTCATTTTCAATTACACACGGACCTGTGATAACGATAAACTTTTTTTGCATGATATTTTCACCTAATCATCTTTTCTTTTAATTTCTCTTTCTATCTTCAAGATATCCTCTGGTACATCTACTCCCATACTGTCATATTTAGTTTCTTTCACCTTAATTTTATAACCACTTTCTATAACCCTTAATTGCTCCAAATTTTCTGCTATTTCTAATGTTGTTTTTTCTGTCTGAACATATTTTTCCAAAAATTCCTTTTTATAAGCATAAATTCCAATATGCTTAAAATATCGCACACCATTATACAGATCTCTATTAAAAGGAATTGGAGATCGAGAAAAGTAAAGTGCATTATCATCTTTATCCCGCACCACTTTAACAACATTTGGATTATTTATATCAATATCCTCTACAATCTCTTTACACAATGTAGCCATATTCACATTGCCAAACTGGAAAGCTCCAATCAATTCATTTATCATTTCTGGTTTTATTAATGGTTCATCTCCCTGTACATTAATTACAAGATCACAAGGATAATTCTTGATTGCCTCATATACACGTTCTGTTCCACAACTGCAGTTTCCCGTCATCACAGCTTCCCCATGAAACTTTTCAACTACGTGATATATACGTTCATCATCTGTTGCCACAACTACCCGATTAATCCCCTCTGCCTTTTTAACCTGCTCATATACTCGTTGAATCATGGTCTTTCCGGCAATCATAGCTAATGGTTTACCCAAGAAACGTGAGGACTGATATCGGGATGGAATCACTGCCACTATATTTTTCATATTTTAAGCTCCTATTCCCCACCCTCAAACAATGAATCAAAATCTACCCGCTCAAAAATTTCCAGCATTCCGCCACGGGTGGCATTATATATTTTGATTCCGTGAGTATCGGCATAATTTTTACACATCTGATAACCTTTTAACATAGACGCTATCGAATGATCTATCATATCCGGCTTGTCATCTCCACCAAAATGATTACTAGAGGAGCCGAAAACATAGTTACAATCTGTTCCCAACAGATATATTTTTTTAAACCCCATATATACTGCGATTTGTATACAGCCAACTGTAACGGTTCCCTGCGTATTTACAATTTGAGTAATATCTTCTGAAAATTCTAACACATCATAAGCATCTATAGAATCGCGATGCATCTGATACTCTCCGTCTTTTCGCTGTTTCCAAAATTCGATATTATCATCCGGTAAAAATTTGATTGGGCACGGATACCTCCTAATTACTTCTTGGTTTTCAAAAAAAAATTTACCGTCTGACACCACAAATACATCGGGTTTCCATTGGGTTTCTATCTTACACATACTGTTCACAGAAAAACAAAATTCCTGTTTCTCCGACAATATATCCAAGTCCGTTTTGATTAAGCTGGGACCTGTCGCAACAATAAAGCAACGCTGTTTATCTGCATAACAGTTATGAAACTTCTTCAACTCCAAATTTCTGTATTCTTCCCTTGTATCTGCATATCGAAATGCATCTACCCACCGTTTTCCAGCAAACATCCTGTTCAAATCCGTCTTATTTTCATGTGTTGTAATATAAAGTGATTCGTTGATGTCCAATAATTCACTGTTGACAGTTTGAAGCTGTAACAATTCAACGATTGCGGCCTGGTTTTGTTTTACATCATCCTTTTCAAAGATAAACTTTACCTTCTTTCCATGCCTGGATAACATAATATATAAAACTACTGAAAATGCATTGATACCATACAAGCAAATATTCAACTTTTCTTCTGTCATATCTAAATAAGAATCTATATCAAATTTGCCGTTATAACGTATATTTGGGGGAAGCTCACTGCTAAAAGTAAAATGATAAATATGGCATTCTACCAGCTTATGACTTATCTCCTTCTGGAATTGATACTCGGGAGTGATAATAATTGGCAGTGTTGGATACTCCTTCATATATGAGTCAAGAGAAATTATATTTATTCCCTTGTACTTTTGCCCTATTTTGCCAAGATCTGACTCTATAATTGCCGCTACATATTGATTTCCCAGATAATTGACTAATGTCTTTCCCCGAAAGCCTAAACCCCAAATTACTAATTTCATATAGCTCCTCTCATACGCACAGATTCATATTCTTTCATATATTTTACAAGAGCTTCCACATGTTCAACTGGTATAGCATTATACAAAGATGCTCTTAACCCGCCTACAAATCTGTGGCCTTTCAGTCCAACAAAGCCTGCCTTCTTTGATTCTTCCACAAATTCCATATCCGAATTAATGTTTCCCGTAGTAAAAGTAGCGTTTGCCATAGAACGAAACTCTCTGTCAACAGTTCCATGAAACATCCTGCTTTCATCAAGGTATTCATAAATCATCTTGGCCTTTTTTTGATTTAATTCTTTCATTGCAGAAAGACCGCCTATTTTTTTAATCCATTTAAATACTTTTCCGCACATATAAATGCTGTAACATGGAGGTGTATTAAATCTACTGTTGCTCTCAAGCTGGTTCTTATATTTCATTACTGATGGCGTGCCTGGCATAACATCATCTCTAACTAAGTCTTCTCGTACAATTACGATAGTCGCTCCTGCTGGCCCCATGTTTTTCTGAGCTCCCGCGAAAATCAACCCATATTTTGACACATCAATCGGTTCTGATAAAATGCATGAAGACATATCAGAAACCACATCTTTTCCCATAGTATCTGGCAGCTCTATAAATCTTGTTCCATAAATTGTGTTGTTTTCACAGATATGGACATAGTCCAAGTCATCGGTTATGGAAAGATTATTGCAATCAGGTATGTATGTATAGTTTCTGTCTTCACTAGAGGCCAGTTTAACAGCCTCTCCATACATCTGCGCTTCCTCAAATGCCCTTTTTGTCCAATGTCCTGTCATAATAAAACCTGCTTTACGGTGTCTCATCAAGTTCATCGGAACTGCTGCAAATTGTAAAGAAGCCCCTCCTTGCAGGAATAAAATCCTGTAATTATCTGGTATCTTTAGCAAATCCTTTAAATCTGTCTTTGCCTCCTCAACAATTTCATTAAATAAAACAGATCTATGGTTCAATTCCATAACCGACATTCCGCTTCCTGCATAATCAAGAAATTCTCTATGTGCTCCCTGCATAACTTCTATCGGCATCATAGCCGGCCCTGAAGAAAAATTGTATGTCAAAGTTTCATTCCTCTCTTCCGATCTGAATTCCAGCCTGCACTATCCGGTCATTATCGCTTCCCACTCCAGCGCACTTCTCACATATTTTCATATACCCTCTTTCATTTACATCACCCAAAAGGTATTTGATAATATTTAATGTTGCCTCATATTTTGAATAACTCTTTTTATTGGTTGCCATATCGAAAGAATCGTCTTCTTTCGCCGTAAATCCCATAAAACATTCTGCAGCAAATGCAGGGTCACACCAGTAAAGCCTGCCATCTGCCACAGAGTGTGTGCTGTGCCCACACAAAAGCATATGTTTTTTTGGATTATCAGTTTGATATCCGTCTCTTGGATAGACCACATCTTTCCAAGTGTTATTTGGTATTACATAATACTCAATATTGTGCATCAAAAGACTTTTCTGAAGTCGTTCCAACTTCTTTTTATAATCCACCGAACAAGTATAGTCACTGATATGAACTGTGACATGAAATTTCTCCAACAGAGCCAGCACTTCATCTTCCGGTACTACAGTCCCATTTGTAATAATATTTATCCGTCCAATTTTTTCACTATATCTATCCCCCAAATAGGAAACAATTTCAGCAATATTTTTATGAATAAATGGCTCTCCTCCTAAAAGAGTATATTCATAAACATAATCCACACTTTCAAAGAAAATATCAAAATTATTCCTAAGCCTGTTTAACTCAATATCAAACTGTTTAGGAGCATGTCCAATAAACATATTACAATGTTTACATTTCAAGGTACATCTGGATGTGATTACAGTATCTATTTTCGACAAAACACACTTATTTCTCCACCTTAGATTCCATTCCTCAGCAAATCGTTCTAATATACAAAAGTCCTTGTTTTCTATAAATCCCAATGTTTCCAGATTTTTCCTGATTTTTTCATAGGAGTAAAAGACGGTTGTCACAATCACTTTTACATGTTTTTCCCGTAAATATCCTGCTGCCTGTTCTAAATTCAGGACTTCCAAGCCACAGACCTTCTCCTTATGACACCCGTTATCAATCAAAAAAGGAATGTCAAATTGTTCCATCAACGCAGGAATAACCCTTCTCCCTATGCGTCCTATCCCAAATGGAACTATTATGCTGTGCTCAATCAATTCCCCCCAATCATCAGTTAATTTAAAAATTTTTTCCAACTTCTCGTCCTCTTTTATTATAATTTTTCTGTTATATAAATGTTTACAACTTTTTGCCGTGTTGCTGCGCAAAATTGATTTGTCAGAGAAAACATTCCACATTTCTCTATAACATCATAATATCGTGGATTAATACAAATAAGCGTCATATTTCTGGGTTTTCTTTGATAACTGCTGCATAAGTTGAAAATGACTGGTTCAAATATCTGCCTTTCAAATGGATCAAAAAAATAAAACCAGTTGTAATGATCCAACTCTTGGGTAACCTTCGCAGCATCTCCTTGAATCAGTTCTACCTGCAAATCTTCACAGGAATTTAAATGAAGTCTTTCAAAGTTTTTTTCCGCCTCACAATACAGTTGCTCACTGTACTCCACCCCTCCTACTTTTGTAAAACCATAATCAAGGAATGTGAGCATCGCACCGCCTTTTCCGCATCCAAAGTCAAAAATTGCATCTTCTTTGGATAAAACCGCGTGACATTTATCTAATATACTATAAATGAGCAAATTTGAAATTTTACCAAAGTTACTTAAAATTGCTTAAA
>CAJUGD010000017.1 GCA_910586205.1 uncultured Lachnospiraceae bacterium
CGGTTCGAGGAGGATGAACCAAACGGAGATTTCACAGATTTTCCCTATGACATACAAAGAATATGGCATTTCAGACGATTTGTCAGAATAAATAAAAAGTCGGGATAAGTGGTGTGAGAGGACGGCGGTTAATCACCGCCTCCTACTCGATTAATATATTAAAGTGCCAACTTGTATAATGCTAACTGATTAAGACTTACACCCTCTTTTTCTGCTTCAATGGCTAATCTTTGATGCAGAGATTTTGGAAGCCTTACGACAAACTTACCGCTGTAATTGTTTGGTGTTTCTGGAATTGGTATAGAGAGATTGTTTTCTATTTTTGTTTCGATATATCCTTCCATTGCTTCATTAAGGCTTTCATACAATTCTTCAAGTGTATCACTGGTACTTTGGCATCCGTCAAGTTCCAAAATTCTGCCATAGAAATAGTGTCCGCTTTCATCGTTCATTTCCTGTACTAATCTTGTATAGGGCAATTTCATATAATCTTTAACTTCCATGCTTTCCTGCTCCTTTCCGCTTGTTATGCTATGCCAGGATAAGGGGATTATTCCCCTATCCTATTCAGAACATCTACGACATAAGCCTTTTTTAATGGATTTTCTTGTTTTATTGTTATCAAATCCCCAGTTTCTTTATTCAGATAATGCTTATGGCTTCCTTTTTGCCTTGCCGGAATATAGCCGTATGCTGCTAAAACTTTGTCTATTTCTTCTGGCCGCAGTCCATTTGGCTGTTGCTTCATTTTTTCAATTAGTTTTTTTACATTTGGCACTTGATTATCTCCTTTCTTATGTTATAGTATTATATATAGTACTATATGTCAATGCCGAAATAAAGTATTGTTTCTATGTCTGCCGAGTATCAAAAGTAATGTATGATAAAATAGTATCAAAAGCTATTGACAACAACAATTAAGAAGTATCAAAATAGATGAACAATAGAAGTGATACTAAAAAAGAGGGCGTTGCCTATGTGTATGTATTGATATTGCCGAATAAGCACAAAACAGCAAAGTATTGACAGGCAGATTAGAAATATTAAGGGCAGTTATGATAAGGCTGTGATAATACAGGAACAAAGCATGACAGACCAGAATGGAATAAGCTGTATAAAAAAGCCAAAGAAGGAGATACCATTATTTTTGATAGCGTATCACGAATGAGCAGGAATGCGGATGATGGCTTTTGTTTGTATGAGGAATTATATAATAAGGGCATAGAGCTTGTCTTTCTGAAAGAGCCGCATATCAACACAAGCACATATAAGAAAGCATTAGAGAGCAATATATCAATGGCTGGAACGAATGTTGACTTTATCTTAGAGGGTATGAATAAATACCTTATGTCGCTTGCAAAGGAACAGATAAGGCTTGCTTTTGAACAGTCGGAGAAAGAAGTACAAGACTTGCATCAGAGAACAAAAGAGGGCATAGAAACAGCGAGATTAAACGGCAAGCAGATCGGGCAGAAGCAGGGGGCAAAGCTGACAACAAAGAAATCTATTGAAGCGAAGAAGCAGATACAGAAGCATAGCAAGGATTTTAATGGTACATTGTCAGATGCGGATTGCATGAAGCTGATAGGGCTTGCAAGAAATACATTCTATAAATATAAGAGAGAATTGAAAGCAGAATAAGGGGTGTTTAGGCAGGGTTCGTAATGGACTGCTGCCATTCTGAAATATTTTTAAAATATGCAAAAAGGCGGTTTTGTAATAAAATAAAATATGTACAAGATTCATTGGAGAAGTATATTAAGTTAGTTACCGAGATAAAGCCAAGGTGTGTAAATACAAATAATAAACGAAACGATAGTTTCTACAAAGTGTCGTGTAAATGCGGATATCAATACTGTAGTTCAGTAGTCGATGATATATTATTAGAAGATAAGAAAAATGTATTATTTGATTATCTACCGTTGAAGTTCGACGACAATGGAAATATTATATCAGGTGAATTATTGGATTATGACGAGTTGTTAAACAGAGCTAATCTCATGGCATGTGCTAACAGTGTTGAGAAATCAAAGAAATAAAACTAAGGAGTTAAATATGGTGTTTAGCACAAAGGGGATTGCTGCAGCGGCAATAGCTACCTGTGCTGTTGTGACTGCTATTATGTTTATACCGCCAGAAGGGATAAGTATGTCATATAACAATATCCTGGACGGTAGTCAAAAGTTTCAAAGTAAAGAAAACTTCGCTAAAAAGTATGATATTCAGAAACAGGAAACCGAAAATAGGAAAGATGACGGTGGTGGAAGGGCTGGTTAGGCTGAGGCAACACCTGGAAAGACGCAAGGGTTGTGGAGTAAAGCAGATGGTACTATAGTTTCAGCAGACGAGTTTAATGAACAACATATTAAACAACGTTATGGTGCTTATTTTAACTCATATTATGAGTTTCTTGGCATAGATATGGAAGCCCTGCACCTTGGGGTCAATTCAATCAGAATGTTACAAAGGGCGAAATGCTACTATTGGAGGTAGTGGATGTGGGCCTCCAACAAGTGATAAGTATTATCAATAGAAAAACAAAACTGTTTATTTAGACCCAGGGCATAGTAAAGGAAAGAATGGTATCGATTATAAGGCATCAACAGAGCGAACCGTTTCGTTACCAGATGGTGATTCTGCATTTAAAGGCGATAAGCCGTTACTTGGTCAAGGTGTCGAAAGTAAATCTCCTGAGGATAAATATAATTGGGATGTTGCACAAGAATTAAAAGATATCTTATTAGATCGAAGATGCTTTGTTTATAAAAACATATTAATAAAAGGAGAGTTAAGATGAAGAAAGTATTAGTAGTAATACTTGTACTTTTCATTCTTGCTGGACTGGGTGCTGGCGGCTGCTTTGGGTATACCAAGGTAGTCAAGCCAAAGCTTGATGAGAAAACTGTACAGGATGAAGATCAGGTAGATGCTTTGGGAGATTTACTTAACCAAGGCAATAATGAGACAGTGAGTTTCCTTTGATTGTGATTACCAGTCAGGATACCAGATGGTGAAGTTTGAAACGATTGTGTACAGCGATGAAAAATGGCGTGTCTTTATTCGGAATCAGATTTTGTCCAACTTCAGACACGCTCTATGGTATCAAGCGGGCGTAGAAGTATTTTTCTGGTAAATTAGTTCAACGATCTCCCCGATATTTTTGCAGCTTTCTAATTTAAGATTGGTTTTTGGAAATTCCGGAGGGAAAAGCGGAATGCCGCTCCCAAGGACAGTTGGCATGACATAAATGTAATATTGATCAATTAAATTCTCATGCATAAAGCAGCGAATAATTTCTCCTCCACCCATAAGCCAAATATTTCCCGAGTGATTTTTCGTAATAAAATCTAATACCTGTCGTCCCGGCGGCAGGGAGGTGAATTGGACATTTGGGTCATATTGAGGCTGCCGGCGGGTGCATACATAACAGGGCATTCCTTCGTAGGGCCATTGATCCGGTGAAAGATCGTTTTTTATTTGGCGATAGGTGTTTCCTCCCAATATAACGGCGCACAGGGAACGGTAGAATTTCTCATATCCAAGGTCTGGTGAAGGATTTGGGGTTTCATCCAAAAAGCTGATATCGCCATTTTTTCCGGCAATATATCCATCTAAAGACATAGCAATATATAGAATCAATTTGTTTTTCATCGTTGCCTCCTTTCTCCGCCTTGTCCTGCCGCAAAGTTCAGACACGCTCTAGAGCGTGTCTGACAGTCAAAACAGATTACCGCATTTTGCGGCGGTCATTGCTGCCCATGTAGTACTTCCTTTTGTCTTCATACATTCTCTGCTCTGCTGTTTTTACGATAGATACAGGGGAGGCATCCTGATCGCCGGAGGCGGTTCCTATGGAAACATGGTATCCGTTTTCTTCTGTTTTCTGTTTTGCCTCAAAAGTCTTTTTGTTAACTTCTTCTATATCCATATCCGTAAAGATAAGAAATTCATCTCCTCCGATTCGGTAGACAAATCCGTCAGGAAAAGCGTCTGCCAGGGTGTGAGCCACAAACTGCAGCATCTTGTCTCCGGCAGTATGGCCCTGGCTGTTGTTCAGCTCATGAAGTCCATTTGCGTCTGCATAGACGCAGCTAAGGCGGTTCGGCCGGGATTTTTCATAATGTTCCAGCATCTGTTCATAGGCATTCCGATTCCGGAGATTTGTAAGGGAATCTGTGGTTCCCATTTTTTCTATGGTCTCATAAGCCCGAATATTGTACAGTGCCATGGAAAAGCTGAAAGCAACGCAGGTAAGAAGATCTGTGGTATGACAGGGCTGTTTCATATTCATGGCAGCCAATACCCCTACTAACCGATGCTCCTGCCCTTCAATGGGAATTGCCATCAGATTGCTGATGGGAAAGTGCTCCATGACTTCTCTTATTTCTTTACTAGCCTGCAGGGAGGCATCTTTTGCGGATACAGTATATTCAGAGTGCCTGCGAAGCATGTCGCCGGAGAGGAGCCGGGCAATCTGATCCAATCTTTTTCGACTGTCGGAATCTTCAGGACTGTTCTGCCAGGTAAAGGTGCGGCACACCTTATTATCAGCAATAGCAGCCAGAAAAACGGTTTCGGCTGTAGTTGTCTGGGCGACCTGTTCTAAGGCAATCAAAATATTTTCTGGCTGCCGGTAGGCGTCAAACAGGGTTTGCTGAATGCTGTACATGTAGTAGACATGACGGATCTCTGCTTCCTTGGATTTCATTTCCCGTTTTGACTGAAAAAGAATCCATAGGAAATATGTAATCAGTATAATACCTTCAAAAATTCCCAGCCAGAATAAAATGGTTTTGATATATTCAGCGCCTTCAAGGACAGTACTTTCCGGTACAGACAGAAGGAGAAACCAGTGGTTGATTTGAATAGGCTCGTAAGCTGTGTACAAAAATTCGTGAAGGCTTGTGGAAAAGTAAGCGGACAGACCGCTTTCACCTTCTGAAAAATCCTGGAAGATCTGTTCTTCGCTGAAGCCATTTTTGATCGGATGGTCTTTTTTTGCATCGTCAGCACCCGGATGACCATGTAAAGTGTCTAAAATCAAATTCATATTTTGGGGATCAACAATATAAAGGCTGGCATTTCCATCAAACATGTTAATTTCAAAGTGATGAGAGATTTCTTCTAAGTCAATCATGCCGATTAAGATTCCTCTGTCTCCATGGAGGCTCTTGACCGGGGTGCTGTAATATAAAATCCAGTGGTCAGGATTTTGGGTATCTGGTTCTGCATTGGAAAAGAAAGAACCTTTTTCGGCAAGCTGTTCAAAGGAAAATGTGCCGGCGGATACAGGGAAGTTTCCGTTAGGCAGCATAATCTGATTGTCCGGGAACAGGATTCCTACACGGGAAATTAAATCTTTGTTTTCGTAGCATTCTAAGGTTTTTTGTACCTGTGTAGAGGCAAGATCGTCTTCCTGTTCAATGATACTGGCAAGGACATCTATGTCATTTTGAAAGGTGGAAATATGGCGGTTGATGTTATTTTTTGTGTTTTGGGCTTCTTGCCTCAGAATATGGAGGCAGTATTCCACGGAATAAGCTCTGAGAAGCGTGGTTACAACAAAAAAACCAATGGACAGAAAAAGAATAAAGCATATGGTTGTGAATAGATTTATCAACCGCTGTCGGGAGACTTTTTTTAGCAGGGATTGCTCGTTTGACTGGTCTTTTTCAGAAATGGAGAACATAGGGAGGCCCTTCCTTATCCGCCCTGTCCGGGCTGCTTTTTCATGTTTTTGACGGGTACTAAGTTTAAAAATTCTCTTGCAGGCAAGCCGGCATCGGATTTTAGACGTTTTGACCCTTGTATCATAGTATTGTGAAAGCTTTCAGTTGGTTACATTTTGGGTTATATTTTATCATGAAGACAATGGAATTGTCAATAAATGGTTCAGAAAGAACATTGTCCGTAAATAAAAACATGTTTGACATTGATTTAATGTAAGGATATAATGAACAATAAAGTAGCAAAAGAAAAGAAAGGTGTATTTCCTATGGAAGAAAGAGAAATATCCAGGGCAGTCATTACCCGGCTACCCCGGTATTATCGCTATCTTGGGGAGTTATTGGAGGGCGGGGTAGAGCGTATATCCTCCAATGAGCTAAGTGTGCGAATGAGAGTGACAGCCTCTCAGATCCGACAGGATTTGAATAATTTTGGTGGGTTTGGCCAGCAGGGGTATGGCTATAATGTAAAATATCTCTATACAGAGATAGGAAAGATTCTGGGAATTGATCGTCAGCATAATTTGGTGATTATAGGCGCCGGCAATTTGGGGCAGGCCATTGCCAATTATGCGAACTTTGAAAAGAGGGGGTTTATTATCAAAGGGATGTTTGATATTAATCCTCGTCTGATAGGGCTGGTAGTGCGGGGGATTGAGATTCGCGGCGTGGATGATTTGGAGCAGTTTATTGAGGAAAATGATGTACAGATGGCGGCTCTCACGATTCCGAAAACAAAGGCGCCGGAGATTGCGGATCGTCTGGTGGATGCAGGAATCAAGGCCATTTGGAATTTTGCCCATGTGGATCTGAATGTGCCTGACGATGTGGTCGTGGAGAATGTCCACTTGTCGGAAAGCCTGATGCGGTTATCCTACCGGGTATGCAGTATGCAGGATCAGGAGGAGAAAAAGAAGGCTAAGGAAGAAAAGCAGGAGAAGGGAAGGGAGCGCAGGTTTTAGCGCTGCTGCAAGTTAAGTAAAGGTTTACCGGCAGACAGTAAGGCTTGCGCCTGATTGTCTGCCGGTATTTTGTATACTGCAGTTCATTTTTAAGCAGGGAGGAAATGGTGATGAAGTATACGGTGACAGGACATCAGATGAAGCAGATTGACAAAGATACGATTGAGAGGATCAAAATTCCTTCTGTGGTGCTTATGGAGCGGGCGGCTTTGGCAGTGGCAGAGGCGGCAGAGCTCTGTGCAGAAAGGAGGGGCGCTGCTGTGAGCGGCAGGGAAGGCAATTTTCAGACACGCGCTGGGAAAAGGGTTCGCATCGGGGCAGTATGCGGCACCGGCAATAACGGTGCAGACGGGATTGCAGCGGGAAGGATTCTCTGGAACAGAGGATATGAGGTGACAATCTTTCTTGCAGGAGATCCGGAACATGGAACAGAGGAATACAGCCTGCAGAAGCAGATTGCAGACAGGCTGGGAATCGTCTCAAAGCCGGCTTCTGAGTTTAACATCAGGGAGTGGGATGTGGTATTGGACGCGCTTTTTGGAATCGGCCTTACGAGAAACCTTGAGGGAGAGTATAAAAGGCTGGCGGAGGAAATGTCGGCAGGGCGCGGGGCGGATGTGGTGGCTGTGGATATTCCTTCGGGGATTCATGCCGGCACCGGGGCTGTGATGGGAACAGCAGTGAGGGCAGATTTAACAGTTGCCTTTGGTTATTGGAAATCAGGGCTTTTGCTGTATCCGGGAAAGGAATATGCCGGAGATGTAATGGTAAAGGATATCGGTTTTTCTGACTGCAGCCGAAAGAAGTCAGGGTGGGACGGGATGGTGCTGGAGCCAGAGGATCTGGCGGGTCTGCCGGCACGTCCGGCAGACAGCAATAAGGGAACCTTTGGAAGATTGCTTGTGATCGCAGGGTCAAAGGGAATGAGCGGGGCCGCATACTTAAGTGCATTGGCGGCTTATCGTATGGGAGCCGGGCTTGTAAAGATTTTGACAGCTCCGGAAAACAGAGTGATTCTACAGACGCTTCTTCCGGAAGCGATTGTGGATGAGCTGGAGTTCTCGGAAGATTTTCGGCGGAAGATCAAAGAAAATTGTGAGTGGGCTGATGCCATAGTGGCGGGACCGGGACTAGGCCAGGGAGAGGATGCAGAAACTGTAACAGAGGCTGTGCTCAGCGCTGCACAGGTTCCGGTGGTACTGGATGCAGACGGGCTGAATGCCGTGTCGCGTAAAGGACAGTTAAAAGAGTATTTTGCGGAAAAGGTGATTGTGACGCCTCATATGGGGGAGATGGCCCGCCTGACCCAAAAGACGATCCAGGAGCTAAAGGCAGACCGGATACGGGCAGCAAAGGAATATGCTGCTGAGACGGGCGCTGTATGTGTGCTGAAGGATGCTTCTACTGTGATTGCAGACCCGGAAGGAAGGGTATATATGAATCCCAGCGGATGCAGCGCCATGGCAAAGGCAGGTTCCGGAGATGTGCTGGCCGGGGTGATCGGCGGTCTTTTGGTACAGAACATGACAAGAATGGATGCAGCGGCTTATGGAGCTTACATCCATGGCCTGGCAGGAGAGAGGGCGGCAGAGAAACTTGGAGAGCATGCCTTGCTGGCCAGGGAGATGACAGAGCAGCTTATTTTTTAACAGCAGGAAAACAGGAAGAAAGCCCGAATGGGAGGAGAATGGAAATGAAACAATACACAAGGGTTTTTGCAGAGATTGATCTGGATGCAGTCTGCTTTAATATGGAAGCCATGAGAAAGAATCTGGTTCCGGGAACAAAGATGATTGGAGTGGTGAAGGCTGACGGATACGGCCATGGAGCTGTTCCGGTGGCCCGGGCCATTGGGCCGTATGTTGAGGCGTATGCAGTGGCAGCGCCGGAGGAGGCGCTTTTGCTGCGCCGTCATGGAATCAAAAAGCCGGTGTTGATTCTGGGTCCGGTTCATAAAAGCTGGTATGAGGAGCTCATAAAGAATGAAATCCGCCCGGTCATTTTTACTATGGAACAGGCAGAAGCCTTGTCCAATCAGGCCGTAGAAATGGGAATGGCAGCAGATTTTCATATGGCAGTGGACACAGGAATGAGCCGGATTGGTATGGAGGCAGACGAGAAAGGTGTAAGGTTAGCGGCTGAGATCTGCAGTCTGCCGGGAATCCGGGCAGAAGGTCTGTTTACACATTTTGCCAGGGCAGATGAGACGGATAAGACTTCTGCCAAAGAACAGCTTCAGCGTTATCTGTATTTTGCAGACATGTTGGAAAGGCAGGGAATCCGTATTCCGGTGAAACACTGTGCCAACAGCGCGGCTGTTCTTGATATGCCGGAGGCAGGTCTTGATATGGTGCGGGTCGGAATTTCAATCTATGGGATGTATCCGTCTGATCAGGTGGACAAGATGAAGACAGAACTTCGCCCGGCTATGGCTGTGAAAAGTTTTGTTACCTATGTAAAAGAGGTGGAGCCAGGCCGGCAGGTCAGCTATGGAGGAACATTTACGGCAAAGGATTTCATGAAGATTGCTACCATTCCGGTAGGGTATGGGGACGGATATCCCAGAAACCTGTCCGGAAAGGGGTATGTACTGATTCAGGGACAGCGTGTGCCGATTTTAGGACGGGTCTGCATGGATCAGATGATGGCAGATGTGACTGGAATTGACCAGGTAAAGACCGATACAGAAGTGACTTTGATTGGCGCCGACGGCACGGAGAGGATCCAGGTAGAGGATTTGGCAGAGTGGGGAGGCGGATTCCATTATGAGATTGTCTGCACCATAGGAAAGCGGGTTCCAAGGGTGTACCGGCAGCATGGAGAGATTGTGGGAACCAAGGATTATTTTGAGGATAAGTATATAGGCTTTGAGGATAAGGTGTGAAAAGAGTAACACGGACATAGAAAAATCTGCGGAAAAAGGCAATGGCAGGACTGCTGCCTCCGTCATAAATTAACAGTAGCGGGTATATACCGGGAAAAACGGGGAATACTGGAATTGACAGTAAGTTTCATGTTGTGCGGAAAGCGGGGTTTTCGGGACATGGAAATATATTTGACGGAGAGTGAGCATTTGTGATTATTAAACGCGGAGATATTTACTATGCAGATTTAAGGCCAGTGGTAGGATCGGAACAGGGCGGCGTCCGTCCGGTGCTGATTATTCAAAACGATGTGGGAAATAAACATAGTCCTACAGTGATTTGTGCTGCCATTACATCCAAGATGAATAAGGCGAAGCTGCCTACCCATGTGGAGCTGGATACCAGAAAATGTGATATGATTAAGGATTCCGTGATTTTGCTTGAACAGCTTCGGACCATTGACAAACAGAGGCTGAAGGAGAAGATCTGCCATATTGACGAGGAGCTTTTACAGCGGGTGAACTATGCCTTAAGAGTCAGCCTGGAGCTGGTTACATAAAATGATGTGTAGTTACGGCTTTCAGGCAGATTACTTTCAGGCAGATCTTCGGTATTGATTGACGAAATACGGGAAATCAGGTACAATGGTTTGGATACAATGGGGCGCAGGATAAAGGAGCATTTATAAAGACATGGAAGATGGCTATTGGCACTTGTGGATTTTTGGGGGAGTATTTATTTGCCTGGGTATTGCAGGGTGGTTTGTATTTCGATATTGGAAGTCAAAAAAGGATAATGTGACGGAAGACGATATTATGACCATGGTGGATGAGGGGCATGAGCAGGGGGTTTTAGAGACCAGGGAAGCCAGGATGATTCGCAATATTTTTGAGCTGGATGAGAAGCAGGCCGGGAATGTGATGACGCACAGAAAGCATATTACCGCGCTGCCTGGTTCCATGCTCCTGAAGGATGCAGCCCGGTTTGTGCTGCGGGAGGGAAATAATACCCGTTATCCGGTATACGGCGAGGATTTGGATGATATTATCGGGACAATACATATGCGGGATGTGCTGGTTCATGCGGAGAGTGACAGGGAGGCAGCGATGGAGCTTTCTAAGGTTCCGGGAGTGCTGCGGGAGGCTCATTTTATTCCGGAGACCAGAAAGCTGGATTCTCTGTTTCGGGAGATGCAGTCTCAGAAAACACACATGGAAATCGTGATTGATGAGTATGGACAGACTGCCGGACTGGTGACAATGGAAGACATTTTGGAGGAGATCGTAGGCAATATTCTGGATGAATATGATGTGGAGGAGAAGTTTATTGTCAGCCAGGAGAACGGTGAGCTGGTAATGAGCGGCATGACGCCTCTTTCTCAAGTCCAGGAAGCGTTAGATATTGCTTTTCCTGAGGAAGATTTGGATAATTATGATACGATCAACGGGCTTTTGATCTCCCGCCTGGATCGGATTCCCCGGGAAGAAGAAATGCCGGAGGTGATTTATCAGGGAGTCCGCTTCTCTGTGATTAAGGTGGAAAATAAGATGATTCACACGGTTCGGGCAGAACGCATGGAGGAGGAAAGCGGCAGAGAGGATGATACAGACCGGAAGGAAATATTAGAATAAAGGGAAAAGGACGCCTGACGGGGCGTTTCTTTTTCTCTTTTCGCCTGTTTTTACTAAACATTGAAGAAAAGAGGAAATGTATGCTTACAGTGTTCTCGGATACAAAGGAAATGATGCGGGATCGGATTTTTCTGAGGAAGGCGGTTTTGATTGCGCTGCCGGTGGCTCTGCAGGGAATGCTGAACACGGTTGTCAATCTGGTGGATACCATGATGATCGGGCGTTTGGGAGAGACTGCCATCGCGGCAGTGGGACTTGCCAATAAGGTGTTTTTTGTGTTTGCTCTGCTGGTATTTGGAGTGGTCAGCGGTTCAGGGGTATTGGCGGCTCAGTATTGGGGAAATCAGGATGTAAAGAGCATCAGGAAGGTGACTGGCCTGGCTCTTTTGATTGCCCTTACCGGCTCTCTTTTGTTTGTAGTGCCCAGTGTCTTTTGTCCTGAACTGGTGATGAGGATCTTTACAGACAGTGAGAAAGCCATACAGACAGGGGCCGCTTATCTGGCAGTGGCAGCTCTTTCCTATCCTTTTACGGCTGTGACCAATACGTATGTGGCAATGCAGAGGGCAGCAGGAAGGGTGAAGGCGCCGGTGGCAATCAGCCTGATGGCCATTGTGATCAACATTGTGCTGAACTATGTTTTGATTTTCGGGCATTTCGGTGCGCCGAGACTGGGAGTGAAGGGAGCTGCCATTGCCACTTTGACTGCCCGGATCACAGAGTCCGTGGCAATCCTGACGGTGGTCTATGTCACCAGATCGCCCATTGCAGGAAAGCTTCGGGAAATGTTTGGCTACAGCAGGGCTTTTATCCGTCAGTTTGCGGCCACAGCCACCCCGGTAATTGCAAACGAGTTTATATGGGGACTTGGCACCACCATGTACTCCCTTGCCTATGGGAGAATGGGGGACAACGCAGTGGCTGCCATTACCATTGCCACCACCATCCAGGATATTGTGGTGGTGCTGTTTCAGGGATTAAGCGCTGCCACGGCAGTGATTTTAGGCAATGAGATGGGAGCAGGGAAATTAAAACAGGCAGAAAAGTATGCCAAGAATTTCTTTATCCTGCAGTTTTTCGTTACCTTGGCCGCTATGGGTCTGTGCTATGGAATCCGGTGGAATATTATCAGCATGTACAGCATTTCTCCTGAGGTGGCTCAGGCCGTAAACAAGTGCCTGATAGTGTTTATCCTGTTTATGCCGTTTAAGATGTTTAATTATGTGAATGTGGTGGGGGTGCTGCGAAGCGGCGGGGATACCAGAATGTGCCTGATTCTGGATACCAGCGGCGTATGGCTGATCGGGGTGCCTATGGCATTTTTTGGAGGGCTGTATCTGAAACAGACCATATGGATCGTCTATGCCATGGTAATGGCAGAGGAGGTTTATAAGTCAGTATTCGGGTATATTCGATACCGGCAGAAAAAGTGGCTTCGGAATCTGGCAGTGGAGTTAAAGGGATGAAAACAGAACATTTTTTGGAAATACCGGATTCATTCTGGAGCCTGTTTCGATCAAAGAACAGGCAGATTTATATTGAGGCGCTTCTGCAGATCAATGAAGAATATCAGTACAGCAATTATTATCTGAGCCGGGAGATCTGTGTGAGGGCGCTGGGGGATTGTTTTGCCAAAAGAAAGGTGACTTTAGAGCAGGAGGATACAGAGGATGACTTTGATCTTTTAGAGCCTCTGGCTTTTCGGATTGTCAACTGGCTTTTAAGAACCGGGTGGCTTCGGAAGGTGGAGGACTACAGCGCCATGACGGTGAACATTGTTATTCCGGACTATGCAGCAGTGTTTGTAGATGCATTTGGGTATCTGGCAGGTGAGGGGGAGGATGAGACCCAGGTCTATATCCAGAATGTGTATGGGATTTTGTTTGCCTTTAAAAATGATCCCCGCTCTAATATTTCTCTGTTAAAGGCAGCTCTTGTAAATACCCGGAGGCTGAATAAGACTTTACAGGACATGCTTCACAATATGGATCGGTTTTTTTCCGGACTTTTGGAGCAGAAAGAGTATGGGGATCTTTTGCAGGAGCATTTAGACGGATATGTGGAGGAGATTGTACGAAAAAAGTATCATATTCTGAAAACATCGGACAATTTTTACCTGTATAAGACAGATATTAAGAGATGGCTAAAGGAGATGGGGGAGGATCTTCCATGGCTTAAGCAGGTGTGCCAACGGAATCTAAAGCTTCGGGGAATAGAGGTGCAGGTGGAAGACCTGACCGAGCAGATTGATTTGATCGGCAGGGGATTTGATGACATTGAACACCGAATCATCAATATGGACAAAGAGCATACACGGTATATCCGTGCGACTGTGACCCGGCTTCACTATCTTCTCAACCGGGAGGACAACATGAAAGGGCTGGTGATCCGGCTCTTAAACCATCTTTCGGAGACAGAGGGCAAGGAGGAGCTGGAGCGGGAGACAGAGCGGATCAGCCATGTGATGAATCTGTCTCAGACAGCCCTTCTCTCACAAGGTTCCTTGTATAAAAAGAGAAAGCCAAAACAGGATTTTATGGAGAGCCTGACAGCGGAGGAAGATACCAGGGAGCTTTCCGGAGAGGAGATTCTGCGTCTTAATAAGATTCAGAACCGGTACAGCCGCAGGGAAGTGGAAAGCTTTATTCTGGGAAGGATGAAGGACGGAAAGCTGGAGGTGACAAAGGATACGGTCTGCTCAGAGGAGGATTTTGAAAAGCTGGTGCTGGCTTATGACAGCTCTGCCAGAAAGGACAGCCCCTTTCGGGTTAGGGAGAATGAGGAGGGAGAAATGGTGGATAACGGACGATTCCGGTATCCTAAGTTGGTGTTTGAGAGGAAAAATCTATGATTGATTATTATGAGGAGCTGGGGGCTGAGGAGCAGAGGAAGGTGACGGATGCCATCCGAAAGCTATACCGGCAGACCTTTTTGTTAGAAAGGCGGTATGATCGGAAGACAGGACGATATCAGGTCAATGGAGATTATTATCCCTGCAGTAAGCATCTGGAGTTTGTCCGGGCATATTTTGCCATTATGGATATTCAGGTGGTGGAGAACAGCCAGATGGGGGTGATCTACATACAGGGGGAGCAGGTGATGGGAGAAAAGTTATCCAGGTTAGCTACTTTTTATATTCTTGCCCTGAAGCTGATTTATGACGAGCAGATGTCAGCGGTCTCCACTTCCGTCAATGCCGTCACCTCTTTGGGGGAGATTCATGAGAAGCTAGGAACCTACCGTCTGCTTTTGAAGCAGCCGTCTGTCACAGAGATCCGAAGAACCCTTGCTTTGCTTAAGCGGTATCAGCTTATTGAACCGTTAGACGTGTTGGAAGAGATGGACGGGCAGAGCCGTCTGGTCATTTATCCCACAATCAACGTGGTGCTGATGGGGGAGGATGTGCGTGCCTTAATCAATACTTATGGGGAGGAGGCAGAGGAAGATGACCAATCAGAGCTTTGAGGCTCTTTCCCGAATCTGTCTGAACAACTGGCATTATATTCAGCACAGGACATTAAAGTTCCATGAAGGGGTCAATTTTTTTACGGGTCATTCAGGAAGCGGCAAGTCTACGGTCATTGACGCCATGCAGATTGTTCTGTATGCCAACACGGACGGCCGAGGCTTTTTTAATAAGGCGGCTGCAGATGATTCTGACAGGAGTCTGGTGGAATATCTGCGGGGAATGGTCAATATTGGGGAGGATAATCGGTTCTCTTATCTTCGGAACCAGAATTTTTCCAGTACCATTGTGCTGGAAATGCGGCGCACGGACACAAAAGAGTGCCAGTGTGTGGGCGTGGCATTTGATGTGGAGACTGCAAATAATGAGGTATCCCGCATGTTTTTCTGGCATAGGGGAGAGCTGCCAAACCATGAATACCGGGTATTGGATAAAGTGCAGGAAGGGAATAAGGGCAGCAGCCGGGCTATGTCTGTGGAGGAGATTAAGCGCTGGCTTTTAGAGAACTTTTCTAAGGAGGACTGTTATTTTGGTTCCCACAATGAACGGTTCCGCAGACAGCTCTATGACATTTACTTAGGCGGCTTGGATTCAGAGAAATTCCCCTTGCTTTTTAAGCGGGCCATTCCTTTTCGGATGAATCTGAAGCTGGAAGATTTTGTTAGGGAATATATCTGTGTGGAGCAGGACATCCATATTGAGGATATGCAGGTCAGCGTCATGGAATATGGCCGTCTGCGGCAGAAGATTGAGGATACCTGCAGGGAAATCACACAGCTAAAAGCCATTTGTGAAAAGCATCAGCAGGTGGAGGAGCAGGAGAAAAGGCTTCTGGCATTTGATTATTATATGGAGAAGCTGGAGCTTTTAAAGAGCCGTTTGGAGATCCAGGAGTGTCAGGAGAAAATATATCTGTCAGGGGAAAATGCCGGTAAGATAGACGCGGACATAAAAAAGCAGGAGGAGAGTATCCGGGACCTGACCGGACAGGCAGACGAGCTTTTAAAGAAGATTTCCATGACCGGGTATGAGCAGATGGAGGAACAGCTTGCTTCTTTAAATGATTTAGCAGAGCGTCTTTTAGGCAGTAAGGCCAGATGGGATCAGACAGCCGGACGGCTGAAAGCCTGGGAGGATCAGGATACGGTTTCCAACCGGACTTTGTGGGACATCCAGGCGTTTGTCCGGGGCACGATCACAGAGGAAGAACTGATCCGGCTTAAAGGGGATCTGGAGGAGCTTAAAAAGGAGGCGGTCCGGCAGCAGCAGAGCGCCCAGGGGGAGATACGGGAGCGGAAGAAAAAGCTGGAGCAGGCAAACGAGGAGTTAGGGCAGCTTAAGGCAGGAAGAAAGGCATATCCTGCAGAGCTGGAACAGGCCAGGACCATGCTGCAGACCCGGCTGTACCGGGAGACAGGAAAGAGTGTTTCCGTGGAAATCCTGGCGGATCTTCTGGATATTCGCAATGAGGAATGGCGCAGCGCGGTGGAGGGGTATCTGGGGTATCAGAAGCTGTCCTTGATGGTAGAGCCTGGATATGCCCGGGAATGTCTGAGGATTTATCAGGAACTGGATCAGAAGAAATATTACCGGATTTCCGTGGTGGATACGGAGCGGGTCGTCTCAGAGCCTCATCCTGTCACAGAGGGCGCCTTGGCAGAGGAGGTGGAGGCCAAGAGGGATTATGCCCAGGCTTATGTGGATTTTCTTCTGGGAAAGGTTATGAAATGTGACAATGTGGAAGAACTGAGACAGAACCGGATCGGGATTACCAGGGAATGTGTATCGTATCACGGCTATCGGATCCAGCATATCAATCCAGCGCTTTATACCACCTCAGCGTATATCGGAAAAGCCAGCCTTCGTCAGAGAATCCGCCTTCTGGAACAGTCGGTAAAGGAGCTGGAGGAAGCCATAGACTTCTGGCAGAAGCAGGTCCGGGAGGCTAAGGGGCTTTTGGAGATGGAGTATTTAGGCCAGGAGCTTTCCGTGTACCTGGACTGGAAAAAGGATATGGATTCCTGTGAAAAAGAGGCAATTAAGCGGAATAAGCTTCGGGCAAAGTTAGAGGAACTTCTGTCACAAGATGTGGAGCGCTGGAAAAAGGAGCGCCGGGAGCTTTTAGACCAGTGCAGCCAGAAGCGTGAGCTTTTACGGCAGCTTCAGAGAAGGGGAGATGACTTAGACAGGGAGGAAAAGCGTGAGAAGGCCCGTCTGGTGGATTTAAATGAAAGCCTGGCAGCAAAGGAGAAGGATTTTAAGGTCCATGACCAATATGAGAAGGAGCTGGAAGAACTTTTGGCAGAAAAAGGTCAAAAGAGCTATGCAGGCTATCATCGGCTGGTTTCTGAATTTGGGGAGAAGAAAGGTCTGGTCCAGGAAAAACAGCAGCAGGAGAGAGACTGTTTGGTAGAGCTTCGGACCGAATATTTAAAGTGCTATCCCAACCGGAATTTTTCTCCTACGGCTCAGGATAACAAAGAATATCAGGAATTGCTTGATCATTTAAACGACGACCGTCTGGAGGAGTTTCGGGTTCGGGCAGCAGAGCAGGCGCGGACAGCAGTGGAGCATTTTAAAGATGATTTTATGTACAAAATCCGAAGCGCCATCAAGGAGGCCATGCAGCAGAAGGATGAGC
This sequence comes from uncultured Lachnospiraceae bacterium, assembly GCA_910586205.1. Taxonomy (GTDB): domain Bacteria; phylum Bacillota; class Clostridia; order Lachnospirales; family Lachnospiraceae; genus Brotaphodocola. The sequence goes on from CAJUGD010000017.1 coordinate 17,291, forward strand.
TGAACCGGATCATCAGCAGGCTTGATTTCGGAAAGGACCGGTATCAATTTTATATAGGAAGAAACAAGGGAGCGGACGGGCAGTATTATGACATGTTTATGGACGAGGCGCTGGAGATCAACCCGTCAGAGCTGGATATCGGGCTGGATCATCAGCTTAACCTTTTTACGGTGGAGCATGAGAACCGTTATGGCGCTATGATCAATGAGCTGATTCGGATTTTTATTCCTCCGGAAAATGCCACTGCTGCGGAGTTAGAGGAGGCAAGGCGCAGCATGGACAAATATGCGGATTACCGCACCTACTTGTCTTTTGATATGCAGCAGATTATCCAGAATGAGGATGAGCAGATCAAAATCCGTCTAAGTAAGATGATCAAGAAAAACTCAGGAGGCGAGGGACAGAACCCGCTTTATGTGGCGCTTTTGGCAAGCTTTGCCCAGGCATATAAGATTCATGTAAAGCCGGGGCTTTTGAAAAGGCCGACTATCCGTCTGGTGGTATTGGATGAGGCGTTTTCCAAGATGGACGGGGAAAAGGTGGCAAGCTGCATCAAGCTGATCCGGGGGCTGGGATTCCAGGCATTGATCAGCGCTACCAATGACAAGATCCAGAATTACCTGGAAACGGTAGACAAGGTGTTTGTGTTTGCCAATCCCAATAAAAGGGCGATTTCCATTCAAGAGTTTGAGAAGAAGGAATTTGGGAGAATGAGGGAAGGGATGGAATGAAACGGGAACAGGACAGCCGGTTTCCTGTACAGTCTGCAAAATGAAGTTTAAATCAGGAATATACTCAATCAGAATCAGTGAAAAGGAGCGTGTTTGGAATGATACGTTTTTGTGGGATCTGTGGTTTTAAGATAGAGGGAGAAGATGAGAAATTCTGCCCGAACTGCGGAGCAAAGCTGGGAGAAGCGCCAAGTATGAATCCCGCGCCGGCGGCCCGCCAGCCGGTAAAAGATAAGACGGGAGGAGACAGGGAAAAGAAGAAGCGATCAGTGTTTCTTCTGGCTGCGGCAGCAGTAGCAGTAATCGGAATCATCATTATCGCAGTGGCTTGTTTCTCAGCCAAAAAGGCCAAAACTTCTGCAAAAGGGGCAGATGCGGATAAAAATAATTTTGGTATATCTTTAAAAAAGGCCAAAGATTTTACAGATGTGGTAAAGGCGTATAATGATACGATCAATGCAGATAATTTTCGCATGTCCTTGATTGTTTATGGAGAAGACGGAGGACATATGGAGGTATATGGAAAGGGAGAGACTGCGGAGGATATAATTCTTACTTGGTTTGTTTCGAATGAAGATGAACATGAATGGGATGGATCCAGATATTTATTTGAAGAACCTTCAGGAACGTATGTCGAAGTAATGGACGGGAATTATTTTTACCATACTAATGGCCAGAGTGTGGAAAGAGAAGACGGAGAGGACGAGAACGGATATGTTCTTGTGAGAACTTTTTGCAGGGCTATAGCAAAGAGGGATATTTCCACAGCATATGATATCCTATTTGGAGGACATAGTCTTATGGAAGGATTTACATATGATGAAATTTACCAACTGTTTTTTGATGAGGCATTCGGATACATAAACAATAGGGATGACAAGATTCTGGAAAGTGTATCGGTTGATCATGGGAAATACAGTATTACCGCGAAGTTTCTGCCTCTCTGTCAGGCGCTTGAAAAACAGCGGAAGGATGGAAGGGATCTTGCAGAAGCATTCACAACAGGTTTGGTGTTTGAAGCGGAAGACATTGAATATTTAGAGGAAAATATTCAGGACCTTCGGATAAGAGTTGATATGGAGACAGAGGGTAAGTATATAAAATATATCAGCATATATATGCCAGAGCTGGAAGAAGACCGGCCTGTTCTTTATTTGGGATTTGATGATGTGAATTCCATATCCGAAGAAGACAGTATAGGATGCCGTATCATAGAACAGTATCAGGAGCAGTAAGGAAGGAACTTTATACTGAAAAGCATATGGGGTTGATATTCTGTATAAGTAGTGTTAAAATGAAGTGGAAAGTAAAAAGGACGAAAAGATAAGGAGTAAAAGCAGTATGTCAGGACATTCTAAGTTTGCCAATATTAAGCACAAAAAAGAAAAGAATGATGCGGCTAAGGGCAAGGTTTTTACCGTGATCGGCAGGGAGCTGGCAGTGGCAGTAAAGGAGGGCGGACCGGATCCGGCTAACAATAGTAAGCTTCGGGATGTGATTGCTAAAGCAAAGGCCAACAATATGCCAAACGATACCATTGACCGTGGAATCAAAAAGGCGGCAGGGGATGCCAATTCTGTCAATTATGAGCTTCTGACTTATGAAGGCTATGGTCCTAACGGGGTGGCGATTATTGTGGACGCTTTGACAGACAATAAGAACCGTACAGCCGCTAATGTGAGGAGCGCATTTACGAAAGGGAACGGAAATGTAGGCGCACAGGGAAGCGTGTCCTTTATGTTTGACAAGAAGGGGCAGATTATTATCGGCAAGGAGGATTGCGAGATGGATCCGGACGAGCTGATGATGATGGCTTTAGATGCAGGCGCGGAGGATTTTGCCGAGGAGGAGGACAGCTATGAGGTGATCACGGCTCCTGAGGATTTCAGCCAGGTACGGGAGGCTCTTGAGAAAGCCGGCATTGAGATGCTGGAAGCGGATGTGACCATGATTCCCCAAACCTGGGTGGAGCTGACGGCAGAAGAAGATATTAAGCGGATGAACCGACTGCTGGATCTGCTGGATGCAGACGATGACGTGCAGGCGGTATATCACAACTGGGATGAGGGATGACAAACGGATCTGAGGAATAATTCCTAAGAACAGCCGGATGCTGCGTGTGGTTTTTGATTCATCAGAATGCCGGAGAGCGCAGGGCGCACATCTTCTGCATTTTGCGGCCGCCTTTATGGAATATGAGAAAGAGGTTTGCCGTTTGGAACGGAAACAGGGAGGATTGAAGCGCGGCTTCGATTTTTCCTGTTTTTTTTGAAAGTCGGCTGTCAGGCAATGCGGCAGGTTTTAAGATTTATCAAAGAGGAGGTTTTTTTACAAGGTATGAGAAGTTTCAGTGAACAGCAGATCGGGGCTTTAGCGCCCAATGCCAATGCCTTAAGCAACGGAAGAAAGATCTCAGGCGGAGGCGGCTTCGTATCGCGGATGAGGTCAGAGGATGATACCTTTTATATGGGAGAGTGCAAGGGGAGCGGAAAGTCCAACTATGTAGTTTCAGCCGATTTTATAGAGGAGGACAAGCCGGTGTTTCGATGCAGCTGTCCCAGCCGGCAGTTTCCCTGCAAGCACAGCCTGGCGCTGATGTTTGAGATGGCGGCGCAGAAAGATTTTCCTGTGGGGGAGATTCCTAAGGATATTCTGGATAAACGGGAGAAAAAGCAGGCCAAGGAGGCAAAAAAGGCAGAACCTCAAGAGGCAAAAAAGCCGGTCTCGGAAAAAAGCAGCAAGGCAGGAAAAGCAGCACGGACAAAGAAGCTTAAAAAGCAGTTAGAAGGGCTGGAGCTGATGAAGCAGATGACGGATCAGCTCATGAATACAGGACTTTCTGCCATGGGAAGCGTTTCCCTAAAAAGCTATCGGGAGCTGGCGAAACAGTTGGGGGACTATTACCTTCCGGGGCCTCAGAATTATTTTAACCAGTTGGTGCTGGAGATGGAAGCGTATCAGAAAGATCAGGACAGGAAGCATTACCATCAGGCGGTGGAAGTGCTGAAACGATTGAGAGCCTTGGAGAGAAAGGCAGTAGTGTATCTGAACGGGAAGCTGGACACAGACTCACCGGAGGCGGATGATGATATTTTGTATGAGAAGCTGGGCGGAATCTGGAAGCTGGATCAGCTTGAAAGTCTGGGGCTTAAAAAGGAGCAGGCCAGGCTGGTGCAGCTTTCTTTCCAGGTGATCTATGATGAGGCCAGAAAGGAATATATTGATATCGGATACTGGGCGGATGTGGATACAGGGGAGATTTCCTGTACATACAATTTTCGCCCGGTGAAAGCGCTTAAATATGTAAAGCAGGAGGATTCATGCTTTGGTATGGTAAAGGTTCCCATGCTCTGTTATTATCCGGGAGGGATCAATAAAAGGATTCGCTGGGAGAGCGCAGCCTTTGAGCCGGTGACCGGCCAGGTGCTGACAGAGGTGATAAAACATGCCTGCGGGGAGATAAGCACAGCGGTCAAGACGGCAAAAAATGAGCTCAAGAACCTTTTGTCAGAAGATTCCTGCGGGATGCTGCTTCGGTATGAGAGAATCGGAAAGCTTTCCGGGGAAAAAGGGGAACTGTGGGTGTTAGAGGATGAAACCGGAGAGCGGATTGAGCTGGCAGGCAGAGAGAACTGGGAGGATACCATGACTGCCCTGTCCTTGATTCCGGATCCAAAGCTCTATCATAACCAGGTTTTGTTCGGGGTGCTGTATTATGATGCACAGGACCGCAAAATACGGATGTATCCCTGCAGTATTGTGACGGAAAAAGGGATTATAAGGTTGCTTTATTGATGGCAGCAGGGGATGCCATTGTGATTTGTACAGCAGGAGAAAAGAGGAAGCAGTGTATGAATTTGGAAGCAGTATATGAATTGAGGGAAAGGCTGGAAACAGCAGCAGTTGCAGGCGTGAATCTGATCCAGGAGGATTTCCGCCTGAAAAGGGCAGTGCAGCAGATGGAGCCATATGCCAAGGCTTCCCCGGTATTTCAGAAAATATATGGGATGGCAGGAAAGCTTTTGACACCGGAATGTGAGGACCGGGCAGGGGTGCTTTTGGATACGCTGGGTCTTTTGGATGCTGTGCTCTGCACCCAGGGGACGGCGGGAGCAGAAGGAGAGATGAAAGAGCCGGATAGGTTCTTATCGGGGGGAGAGACTTATCAGCAGGTTTCTTACGGAAGGCTTGCAGCAGTGCTGGAGGCGTTTCGCGGAACCGGCGGAGGGCGTTATGCCGTTATACGGGATGCCCATGAGGAGGATCCGGATATTTTCAGCGATTATCGGATGAAGTACTGGATGGTGCGGGCCCTTGGAGACAGCTATGGGGAGCTGGCAGAGATGGTTGCAGGGTGGCTGGTAAAAGAGGGGGATTTGGTGATTCCTCTGCTGAAAAAGGGATTTGTGCCAGACGGCAAACGAGAGATGGCCCGAAGGATTGAGGTTATGGAGCAGATTGCAGGAAGCCGGGAAAATGAGTTTTACCGGTATGCGGCAAAGGAGGGGAAAAAGGAGATTAAAGAGGCTGCCCTTCTGGCGCTGCGCCATGATTTGTCCAATGCAGAGCTGCTTTTAGATTACCAGAAGTCAGAAAAGGGAAAATGTAAGGAAGCAGCGATGAAAGCCTTATCTTATATGGATGGGGAGGAAACGGCAGGATTCTGGAAGGCCAGGATGGAGAAAAAGCCGGAGGAGACAGCCGGGTATCTGGAGCCGTCAGATCGGGATTGGGCCGGAGACCTGATTGCAGACGCCTTAGAGAAACTGCTTGCTGCCGGGATTCCGGAAACAGATTGCGAAGAACTTAAAAAGGGCAAGGAAACAAAAGAGGATCGGGCGAAAGAGCGGGCAAAGGCAAAGGAAGAACAGGAAAATTATAAAAGAAAGCTAAAGCTTCTCTGGAATGCAGCCGCAGGAAAGCGCTCAGAGAAGATCTGCGGCTGCTATGAAAAGATCTATCAGATTATGCCAAAGGAAGTGCCTTCTGTATTAAGCCAGTCAGTGATCCGAAGCTGTGATCCTTCTCTGTGTGCTCTGGCAGAGGAAATGTACAGGCGTTATGGAGACGAATTTTTAGAGCCGGTATTTCTTGCCTCGGTCTTGACTGCCACGGCAGAGGAGACCTATGAGCGGTTTCATGAATTTTTAAAGCCGGATGGGATCTTGCGGAAGCTGACAGGAAAAAAGCAGGATGCCACGGGCGTTCTGTACGGGTTTGCCAAGATCGTGTATCGGGAAGATGAGGGAAAGTACGGCATTACGCTGGAGGAGATGAACAGCCCTGTGAGAGATCGTGAGGTAAACCGGTGGATTCCAGGGGGAATTGATCTGCGGTGGTATCCGCTTCTGTTAAATTATCCGGGGCGGTTTGCAACAGGAAGGCGAAACAGCTACAGCATGTACCGGAATTATTATGACTGGATGGTGGCAAAGCTTTACCGGCCTGATGTGGAAGATTTGCAGGAGCCTTATGGAAGATTCTTCTATGAGGGGGCGCTGCGCCTGACTCCTACTACGGACGGAATCCAGATGATGAAGCGGTGCGGCTGGAAAAATTATACAGGACTTCTGTCTGCATGCGTGACGGACGGAAACTCTATTCCGTCTTACTTGATCCGCAGTCTGCTCAGTGAGCTTCCCATGACGAATCAGGAGTTAGCGGATGAGCTGGATCAGATGATTCAGCAGAGAAAAGGGAAGGTTACCAACGGCATTACGATTATGGAACATTGGAGGGACGGGCTTTTAAGCGGCGTTCCGGTGGAAAAGCTGTAAATAGCAGCCGGAAGCTGGCATAGGCATTGGAAAGAGGAGGAGAAGCAATATGGAACAGAATATGCAGCGGCTGCCTGCAGAGCAGCTTTTTCAGAAAGAGATTGAAACGTTGATTGCAAACGAGAAATATCCGGTGCCTGCAGGGTGGAAAATGTCTCCACGGTCTGTGTTTACTTATATCTGCGGCGGAAAGTCCGGGGATGTGGAGATTACGCCTAAATATATCGGTCATGAGCGGTTGGTGGAGATCGCCATCTCCACATTGGTGACAGACCGGGCCCTTCTTCTCATCGGAGAGCCGGGAACCGCAAAGTCCTGGCTGTCAGAGCATTTGACAGCCGCCATTAACGGGGATTCTACCAGGGTGATCCAGGGGACAGCCGGGACTACGGAGGAACAGATCCGGTATTCCTGGAATTATGCCATGCTGATTGCAAACGGCCCTTCCAGGGAAGCCATGATTCCAAGTCCCATTTACCGGGCTATGGAACAGGGCATGATTGCCAGGGTGGAGGAAATTTCCCGGTGTGCCTCAGAGGTTCAGGACGCTTTGATTTCCATTTTGTCAGAAAAACGGATCTCTGTACCGGAGTTAGGAGTGGAGATTCCGGCCAGAAAGGGATTTTCTGTGATAGCCACAGCCAATACAAGGGATAAGGGCGTCAATGAAATGTCGGCCGCTTTAAAGAGGCGGTTTAATATTGTAGTGCTGCCTGCCCCTGACAGCCTTGAGGCAGAGATGGATATTGTGGAGACCAGGATTAAACAGCTTTCAGGAAGTCTGGATCTGAATGCCCGTTTGCCGGAGGAGGAAGTAGTGAGAAAGGTATGCACGATTTTCCGGGAGCTTCGCAAGGGGGCTACATTGGATGGAAAGCAGAAGTTAAAGCCTACCTCCGGGGTGCTGTCTACGGCAGAAGCCATTTCCCTGCTTGCCAACAGTATGGCGCTGGCAGGAAGCTTTGGAGACGGGAATATTACGGATCGTGACCTGGCTGCAGGGCTGCAGGGAGCTGTTGTCAAGGAGGACAATAAGGATGGCAGGACTTGGGAGGAATATCTGGAGAATATTATGAAGAAACGAGGGTCAAAGTGGCTGTCCTTGTATCAGGAATGTAAGGAGCTGAACCGCTGATGGGAGGCAGGGTAAAGGACAAGGGAGAGAAAAAAGGCCCTCATGTGTTTGGGATCCGGCATTTGTCTCCGGCAGGCGCTTACTATGTGAGACGGTTTTTGGATGAGGTTTCACCAGAGCTTCTGCTGATCGAGGGACCTTCTGATTTTACAGAACTGATCCAGGACTTAGGGGATCCAAAGGTAAAGCCGCCGGTGGCAGTGATGGCATATACAGAGGAACTGCCGATTCGGACGATTTTGTATCCGTTTGCTGTGTATTCGCCGGAATATCAGGCAATCTGCTGGGCCAGAGAGCATGGGTGTGAGTGCAGGTTCTGTGATCTGCCTTCCCAGGTGTTTCTTGGGATTGAGGAGCAAAAGCGTGCCCGAAAATGCCAAAAACCAATGGAGGAAGAAAGCCCTACAGCGCATGTCTACCGGCGTTTGGGTGAGTGCTCTGGCGACGGAGATCAGGAGACCTTTTGGGAGCGTACTTTAGAACATGCTCTTGACGAAAAGGGATACGAAAGGGGCGCCGCTGAATTTGGGCGGTCTTTGCGGGAGCTTTCTATGGGATATGAGGAAGATGATGCAGAGAACCTGGTTCGGGAGGCATATATGCGCCGGGTGATTGCCCAGGCAGGAAAGGAAGGGTTTTCGCCGGATAAGATCGCAGTGGTCACAGGAGCATTTCATGTAGAAGGGCTGCTTTTGGGAGGAAAGCCCATGACAGAAAAAGAGCTCAAGAAGCTTCCTTCGCTGGAAGTGAATAAGACATTGATGCCTTATTCCTATTTCCGGCTTTCAGAGCGAGCCGGGTATGGCGCAGGCAACCGGGCGCCTGCCTATTATGAGCTTTTGTGGGACGGACTTTGCAGGGAAATGCCGGACTATACAGGACGTCGCTATCTTGCTGCCTTGGCAGCATATCAGCGGGAACATGGCAATATGGTGTCGTCAGCGGAGATTATTGAGGCAGTAAGGCTGGCTGGATCCTTAGCTGAACTTCATGGCGCACATCTTCCGGCTCTGCGTGATCTGCGGGATGCCGCAATAACCTGTATGGGCCATGGCAGCTTTTCGGAGATTGCCCTGGCAGTGGCAGATACAGAGATCGGAACAAAGATCGGAAGTCTGCCGGAAGGGGTGAGCCAAACCTCCATCCAGTCGGATTTTTACAGGCAGCTAAAGGAGCTGCGGCTGGAAAAATATAAGTCGGTAAGCAGTCAGGAGCTTTCTCTTGATCTGCGGGAAAAGCTGACTGTAAAGTCAGAGCGGGCGGCTTTCCTGGATCTGGAGAGATCATTTTTCCTTCACAGGCTTAAGGTATTGGGGATTAGCTTTGCAACCCCTCAGGCCGTGAGGCAGGAGCGGGCAACCTGGGCGGAGCAGTGGCTCCTCCGGTGGACGCCGGAGGCAGAGATGCAGATTGTGGAGGCTGTGTTAAAGGGTGATACTGTGGAGCAGGCGGCTTCCTTTGAACTAAGGGAGAGAACCACAAACGCCGGTATTTCCGGAATTGCAGAGGTAATTGAGGAAGCCTGCAACTGCGGAATGCCCACTTCCATGGAGTATGCGACAAATGCCCTTCAGAGTACGGCAGTGTCGGCAGTGTCTGTGACGGAAATTGCCGAGACAGCAGGGAGGCTTTCTGTTGTGCTTCGATACGGAGATATCCGCAGGCTGGACAGGGAGCCATTGGTTCCCATTTTATCTCAGTTGTTTCTCCGCGCCTGCCTGATTTTGGTGGGAGAATGTGTCTGTGACGACAGTGCGGCAAAGCTGCTGGCCCAATCCATGACTACTCTCCATCAGGTATCAATAAACCACGATTTCCTGGACGGAGAGAGATGGCTGAAGGCGCTGACAGAGATTGCCACAAGGGATGATTTAAATACCAGGCTGTCAGGGCTTGCAGCGGCCATTCTTTTGGAGATGGGACAGATTGACAGCCAAGATTTGGGGCGGGAGGTGGAGCGGCGGCTTTCGAAAGGCATTCCGGCAGAGCTGGGGGCAGGATGGTTTGAGGGATTGTCCATGAAGAACCATTATGCACTGATTGGGCGGCTTACTTTATGGGAGAAGCTCAGTGAGTATCTGGATACGCTGGATAATGAGGAATTTAAGCGGGCCTTGGTATTTTTGCGCCGTGCTTTTGCTGATTTTACATCCGAGGAAAAGAATCAGATTGCGGAAAATATGGGAGAGATCTGGCAGGTGAATCCGGCCCAGGTCAGCGAGGTATTAAATGGGCCGGTGTCGGATGAGGAGCTTTCTATGCTGTCAGGATTGGATGATTTTGATTTTGGGGATATTTAACGCGGTGCCAGAGTCAAAGGTCAGGAATCCGGTGAAGGTTTGCATGTAAGAGGATTCTTGATCTTGGGACCCGCAGACACCGAAAAGGAGCATAACAAGCAAGAAAGGAAGCCTGGACAAATGGACACAAAGGAGCGGATGAAACGATGGCGCCTGATATTGGGGGAGGAGAGTCAGAGCCAGTTTGAGACCATGGACGGCGGGGGAGGAGCCTTGCTGACAGAGGAGCAGTGGATGATGGATCAGGCTTTGGCTGCAATCTACAATAAAAGCTCTGCAGGAGGCTTTGGCCCAGGCGGGCCGGGGGCGGGAAAGGGACCGTCCAACCCTCAGATTACCCGGTGGCTGGGAGATGTGCGGACTTTGTTTGACAAGGATTTGGTGAAAATCGTTCAGGGAGACGCCATGGAACGGTGTGGATTAAAACAGTTGATATTTGAGCCGGAGCTTTTGGAACAGATGGAGCCCGACATGAATCTTGCCACTACAATTTTGCTTTTAAAAGACCAGGTGCCCAAAAGGAGCAAGGAAAGCGTCCGGGAGTTTATGGCAAAGATTGTGGAGGAAATCAACAAGCTTTTAGAGAGTGATATCCGCCGGGCAGTGACGGCAGCAGTCAACAGGCGGCAGCATTCACCTATTCCGTCAGCGGCAGCCCTGGATTTTCCAACCACCATCCGCCGGGGCATCAAGAACTATAACCCGGAGCTTAAAAAGATCATTCCGGAACACTATTATTTCTTTGACCGGACGACTCTTACGGCAGCAAGCAAGTATACGGTGATCCTGGATGTGGACCAGAGCGGCTCCATGGGAGAGTCCGTAATTTATTCTTCGATTATGAGCTGTATCCTGGCAAGCATGGCAGCTATCCGAACCAGGATCGTGGCTTTTGACACCCAGGTGGTGGATTTGACAGAGAAATGTGAGGATCCGGTGGATCTGCTGTTTGGATTTCAGTTGGGAGGAGGCACGGATATAAATAAATCTATTGCTTATTGCCAACAGTTTATAGAGAATCCCAAAAAGACCATATTCTTTCTGATCAGTGATCTGATGGAAGGAGGAAACCGGGCCGGGCTTTTGCGCCGGCTGGATGAGATGAGAGAGTCAGGGGCAATCGTAGTATGTCTTCTTGCCATTGCGGATGGAGGAAAGCCCTATTATGATGCTCAGATGGCTCAGAGAATCGCTGGTTTGGGGATTCCCTGTTTTGCCTGTAATCCCCAAAATCTGCCCAAGCTTTTAGAGCGCGCCCTTAAAGGACAGGATCTTATGGCGTTTCAGAGGGAGTTTGAGGAAAAGGGAGGATTTAAAAATATTTGACAGATAAAAGGAGATTAGCAGTGGATTATATGATTCGGGCCACGGCTGCCAAAGGGCAGATTCGGGCATTTGCGGCTACAACCCGGGAAACCGTGGAATATGCACGGGCAGCCCACAATACCAGCCCGGTAGCTACGGCTGCTTTGGGACGGCTTTTGACAGGAAGCGTTATGATGGGAGCCATGATGAAAGGGGAGAAGGATCTTCTGACCATTAAGGTGGAGGGAGACGGCCCTATGGGCGGGATGACGGTGATGGCAGATTCTAAGGGAAATGTGAAGGGCTATGCTTTTCATCCGGAGATAATGCTTCCGCCTAACGAGAAGGGAAAGCTGGATGTGGGCGGGGCCTTGGGCATAGGGGTGCTGACGGTAATCAAGGATATGGGAATGAAGGAGCCTTATGTGGGGCAGACCATATTAGTGACGGGAGAGATTGCAGAGGATCTGACCTATTATTTTGCCACTTCAGAGCAAACGCCGTCCAGCGTGGCTTTGGGGGTGCTGATGAACCGGGAGAATACGGTGCGTCAGGCAGGCGGATTTATCCTGCAGATGATGCCGGGGGTTTCAGAGGAGGTGGTTTCAGGGCTGGAAAAACGGCTTTCGGAAATTGTCTCTGTGACAGCTCTCCTTGATGAAGGAAGGACGCCGGAAGAAATCTTAAAGTATGTTTTAGGGGATTTGGATCTGGAGATTTTGGACAGGATGCCTGTGAGATTTTTCTGTAATTGTTGTAAAGAAAGAATTGAAAAGGCACTGGTCAGTGTAGGCAGGCAGGAGCTGCAGCAGATGATTGACGAGGGCAAGACCATTGAGGTAAACTGCCATTTCTGCGGCAGGCATTATCCGGTGACAGTGGAGGAGTTGAAGGGGCTGCTTTTACAGGCCCGATAGGAGGGGTAAGAAATGATTGATTATTCGGAGCAGGCAGGAAAAATGTATCATATCCAGGTAGGAAAAGGGGAGGTAGGGAGATATGTGATTCTTCCGGGGGATCCCAAAAGATGTGAAAAAATCGCACAATATCTGGAGAATCCTAAGCTGGTGGCTGACAGCCGGGAATATGTGACCTATACCGGAACCTTAGACGGGGTAAAGGTCAGCGTGACCTCTACCGGTATAGGAGGGCCTTCGGCGGCCATTGCCTTGGAGGAGCTGGTTTGCTGCGGGGCGGATACGTTTCTTCGGGTAGGCACCAGCGGCGGAATGGATCTTGAGGTAAAAAGCGGGGATCTGGTAGTGGCAAACGGCGCTGTCCGTATGGAGGGAACCAGTAAAGAGTATGCGCCTATTGAGTATCCGGCAGTGCCGGATTTTGGCGTGACGGCGGCTCTTACAGAGGCAGCCCAAAGGCTGGGACAGCCTTATCACATCGGGGTGGTACAGTGCAAGGATTCCTTTTACGGGCAGCATTCTCCGGAGACAAAGCCGGTTGGGCGTGAGCTGATGGATAAATGGGATGCCTGGGTGCGGTTAGGCTGCAAGGCTTCAGAGATGGAGTCAGCGGCACTGTTTGTGGCGGCGGATTATCTGAAGGTGCGGGCAGGAACCGTACTGCTGGTAATGGCCAACCAGGAACGGGCAAAGGCCGGGCTGGAAAATCCTGTGGTTCATGATACGGATGCAGCTATCAGGACGGCAGTGGAGGCCATAAGGATCCTGATTCAAAGAGACAAGCCGTCAGATTCATAAGGAAGAAAGGGAGAGGGAAACCGGATGGAGAGAAAAGAAATATTAAGTCATGTGGATCACACTCAATTATCTCAGACAGCAGATTGGACATCCATAAAAAGTCTTTGTGATGAGGCAATTCAATACAAAACGGCTTCGGTCTGCATTCCGCCGTGCTTTGTAAAGCAGGCAAAGGAGTATGTTAAAGACAGGATGAAAATATGCACGGTAATTGGATTTCCCAACGGATACCATCATACAGCGGTAAAGGTGTTTGAGACAGAACAGGCTGTCAGGGACGGGGCTGATGAGATTGATATGGTAGTGAATATAGGATGGGTAAAGGCCGGGCTGTTTGATCTGGCAAAAGAGGAGATTTGCCAGATAAGAAAAGCTTGTGAAGGGAAGATCCTGAAGGTAATTATAGAGACCTGTGTGCTTTCCCGGGAAGAAAAGATTCAGATGTGCCAGGTTGTGGGAGACGCCGGAGCAGATTATATTAAGACTTCAACGGGTTTTTCTAAGGCTGGGGCTACTTTTGAGGATATTGCATTGTTTGCGGAGCATGTAAATGAAACAGTGAAGATCAAGGCGGCAGGAGGGATATTTTCTCTGGAGGATGCAGAGCGTTTTCTAAGCCTGGGTGCGGACAGGCTGGGAAGCAGCAGGATTGTAAAGCTTATTAAGGAAGAAGAAAAAGCGCTGACGGAAAAAGAAGGCAGGGAGGAAGCATGATTACAGAGAAGGAATTGATCCGAAAGGCCATAGAGGCCATGAATGCCGCCTATACTCCCTATTCAGGCTTTCGGGTAGGGGCAGCGCTTCTGACAGAGGACGGGAGGATTTACCAGGGCTGTAATATTGAGAATGCCGCTTATACTCCTACTGTGTGTGCAGAGAGGACGGCATTTTTTAAGGCGGTCAGTGAGGGAGAACGGCGTTTTTCGGCGATCTGCATTGTCGGAGGAAAAGACGGAATCTTAAGCGGGTATACGGCTCCCTGCGGGGTATGCAGGCAGGTCATGCGGGAATTTTGCCAGCCGGATCATTTTCGGATCATTTTGGCAAAGGATGAGGAGCACTGGAAAGAATATTCTTTGTCAGAGCTTTTGCCGGAAGGATTCGGGCCGGAGAATCTGCAGAAAGAACATGTTTAGAAGAAAAAGGCGGAACAAGGACAGGAAGGAGCAGCAGAAGGATGGAAGGAAAATCATGGAACCGGGTTTTTGTGATCGTGATTGATTCTCTGGGAATCGGAGGAGCGGCAGATGCCGGAGAATACGGGGATAAGGGAACCGATACCTTGGGACACATCTCAGAGAGTGTGGAGCATTTAAAGATTCCCAATCTTCAGAGTCTGGGAATGGCTAATCTTCATCCTTTAAGACAGGTGGCTTCTGCACAGCGTCCTCTTGGCTATTTTATGAGGCTCAATGAGAGAAGCCGCGGCAAGGATACCATGACAGGCCACTGGGAGATGATGGGGCTGAAAACAGAAAAGCCTTTTATCACCTTTACGGATACCGGCTTTCCTTGTGAGTTGATTGAGGAATTGGAAAAACGTACCGGACGTAAGGTGATTGGCAATAAAAGCGCAAGCGGAACCGAGATACTGGAGGAACTGGCAGAGGAGGAGATTGCCAAAGGCCATATGATTGTCTATACCTCGGCAGACTCTGTGCTGCAGATCTGCGGGAACGAGGAGACCTTTGACTTAAAGGAGCTTTACCGCTGCTGTGAGATTGCCAGGGAACTGACCATGCGTGACGAGTGGAAAGTGGGCCGGGTCATTGCCAGGCCATATGTGGGGAAAAAGAAGGGGCAGTTTAAGAGAACCAGCAACCGCCATGATTATGCGGTGCCGCCGTTTGGAAAGACAGCCTTAGACGCCATGAAGGAGAATGGGCTGGATGTGATTTCCGTGGGAAAGATCCAGGATATTTTTGCCGGGTGCGGAATCACCAGGGCATTAAAATCCAAAAGCTCTGTCCATGGAATGGAACAGACCATCCAGGTGGCAGGAGAGGATTTTCATGGACTTTGTTTTGTGAATCTGGTGGATTTTGACGCGCTGTGGGGCCATCGAAGAGATCCGGCAGGATATGCCGGGGAGTTAGAACGGTTTGATGAAAAGTTAGGGGAGCTGCTTCATGTGCTGAGAGAAGATGATCTATTGATGATTACGGCAGATCATGGCAATGATCCCACCTACACAGGAACCGATCATACCAGGGAACAGGTGCCGCTTTTGATATATGGGAAGAATCTTGAGGGATTTGGGGAATTGCCGGAGGCAGATACCTTTGCTGTGGTGGGAGCCACAGCGGCGGATGTATTTGGGATCCCTATGCCGGAGGGAACCATCGGACAGTCGCTTCTGCCTGATATCAGGTAAATGAAGACAGCGGTTTAAAAGAAAAGAGACAGAAAAGAAAAAGCTGCTTTAGGGAGCTTTGCCCTACAGCAGCTTTCTGCATTATGCTAAAATTCCTTACACTGTGGTTACATGAATGGCTTGCGGGCCTTTGGCGCCTTCAGTGACTTCAAATGATACGCTGGCTCCTTCTTCTAAGGTCTTGTAGCCTTCCATATCCAGACCAGAGTAATGAACGAATACGTCGTTGCCTTGCTCGTCAGAGATAAAGCCATAGCCTTTCTGATTGTTAAACCACTTGACTGTACCTTTGCTCATGATGTTACCTCCAAAAGATTAGAAATATAAAAATGTAAATTGTCTGCGTTTTTGCAGCTTTTTTTAGAATATCATAGAAAGGATATTCTGTCAAACAATTTTATGGGATTTTTGGTTGGATTTCTTAGAATAGAAATGAAAAAGGGGATGGTGCGGCAAAAGATAATGTGGTAGAATTTCATCATACGCAAAAAGGAAAAGGGTGATAACATGAAATTAAGGAACATAGGGAAGCATTTTGTGACAATCACAGAACATAAATGTCTGGTTATGAAGAACTGTTTTCGGGTAGGATTGTACCGGCAGGGGCTTTTGCATGATTTGTCAAAGTATACGCCCACAGAGTTTTTTACCGGGGTGCGCTATTACCAGGGAGACAGGAGCCCTAATGCAGTGGAGCGTGAGCTTTTTGGATATTCGGCGGCTTGGTTACATCACAAAGGAAGGAATAAGCACCATTTTGAATATTGGATGGATTTTTCCAAAGCCAGCAAAGGGATAGCAGGGTGCAAAATGCCTCTGAACTATGTGGTTGAGATGGTGATGGATCGGATCGCTGCCTGCAGAGTTTACCGGGGGAAGGATTATACGGATGGGGCTGCCTGGGAGTATTATCTGAGGGAGCGTCCCTTTTTGGAGGGAGCCATGAATCCTGACACAAGGCGGCTTTTAGAAAAGATATTGATCATGCTGCGGGATAAAGGGGAGAGGGCTGCTTTTGCATATATGAGAAAGATTTTGCGGCGGGGAGATTATTGAAAGCCGTAAATGGAATATTCCAGAGAATGTGTTTGAATGGGAAGAAATGAAAAGACTTCGCCCGATCTGTCACCTGTATCCGGAAAAATGTATTTTTGTTCTGCAGGAAGGCAGGCTCCTGGCCAAATGGCTTCAGCAATTTTTCTGGAAATTTCCCGGCACAGGTGATAAGATCCGGCTGGTGTCTTGACCGTATTTTAATCTTTGAAAATATCCGCCGGATAGTGGTACACTTCGGCATAGGATTCCAGCTCCGCATCTGATGTGGGAAGGGAAGGGATCAGGCCGGTGCAGTCCGTGGCAGAACAGGCTTTAATGTTTAAGCTATCCGGTTCGTCACAGCCATACGGGTCGTTTGGGGGTGTGTCAGGGTTTTTTGGTGGTTTCATTTGTTCTCATTCCTTTCAGAATTTTGGTTTGATCTTCTTATAAATCGTGAACCTTCAAAAGATAGTATGGAAGAAAGGCAAGAAAATATACAAAAAGGAAATCCGGAACTTTTTTAAAATTCATAGATTTTTTATAAGAGCTTTTCTTGATTTCTGTATGAGGAATGAGTATAATGGAGAATGACTGTGCCAAGAGGTAAGGAATAGGAGAAAATACAAGGAATGGAGAACAACAATCACCAGCCGCCTGGAAACGGCGGCAACAACAATAAAAATCAAGGCCCCCAAAGCCAGATTATGGTTATGCTGGTGGCAGCCGTTATTACCATGATAGCCGTGTATATGATGCGCAATGTCATGGTGTCTGAGGGACGGGAAGAAGTCAGCTACAATCAGTTTGTAGAGGAAGTGGAATCCGGCATTGTAGAATCCGTGCTGGTAAAAAGCTCCGTATTGGATATCCAGTACAAGGAGACGGTCAATGACAAGAATCCGGCTAAGCAGTATTATGTGATCCGGCTGAGTTCAGACTGGGATTTTTCCAGCCGTCTGTTAGAGCATGGTGTAGAGATCAAACAAGAGCTGCAGGACAGCAGCGTGCTGTTGGAAAGCATTTTAAGTTTTGTGATTCCTTTTGTGATCATTGTAGTTTTCATGAACTTTATGATGAAGCGCATGGGCGGAGGAATCATGGGAGTGGGCAAAAGCACTGCCAAGATGTATATGCAGAAGGATACCGGGATTACCTTTTCTGATGTGGCAGGAGAGGACGAGGCCAAGGAGTCCTTGGTAGAGCTGGTGGACTTTTTGCAGAATCCGGGGAAATATACCCATATCGGGGCGCGGCTTCCTAAAGGAGCTTTATTGGTGGGCCCGCCCGGAACAGGAAAGACGCTGCTGGCAAGAGCTGTGGCAGGAGAGGCTAAGGTGCCGTTTTATTTTCTTTCCGGTTCGGACTTTATGGAAATGTATGTGGGCGTGGGCGCATCCCGTGTAAGGGATCTGTTTAAACAGGCCCAGCAGACGTCTCCCTGTATTATTTTCATTGACGAGGTGGATTCCATTGGGCGCAGCCGGAGCAATTACGGCGGCGGCGGGGAATCAGAGCAGCAGCAGACCTTAAACCAGCTTTTGTCTGAGATGGACGGGGTAGATTCCTCGAAAGGTCTTTTGATTCTGGCGGCCACCAACCGTCCGGAGATCTTAGATCCGGCTCTTTTGCGTCCGGGCAGGTTTGACAGAAGAATCATTGTGGATAAGCCGGATTTAAAGGGCAGGGTGGAGATTTTAAAGGTTCATGCCAAGAATGTATCTTTGGACGATACGGTGGATTTGGATGCCATTGCCCTGGCTACCTCCGGGGCGGTAGGATCGGATTTGGCGAATATGATCAATGAAGCGGCTATTCTTGCCGTAAAGCACAAGCGGAACGCTGTGAGCCAGAAGGATTTGTTTGAGGCAGTGGAAGTGGTTTTGGTGGGCAAGGAGAAGAAGGACCGGGTGCTGAGCAAGGAGGAAAGACGGATTGTATCCTATCATGAAGTGGGCCATGCTCTGCTCAGCGCTCTGCAGAAGGATGCAGAGCCGGTTCAGAAGATTACCATTGTGCCCAGGACCATGGGCGCTTTAGGATATGTGATGCATGTTCCCGAGGAGGAAAAGTATTTAAACAGCCAGAAAGAGCTTCGGGCAATGCTGGTAGGCTATCTGGGAGGCCGGGCGGCAGAGGAGATCGTATTCAGTTCCGTGACCACCGGTGCTGCCAATGATATTGAACAGGCTACCCGTCTGGCAAGAGCCATGGTGACTCAATATGGAATGTCAGAGAAATTCGGGCTTATGGGACTTGCCGCCCAGCAGGATAAGTATCTGACCGGGCGTACTGTCATGAACTGCGGCGATGCCACGGCAGCCGAGGTGGACAATGAGATCATGCGGATCCTGAAGGAAGCCTATGAGGAGGCAAAGAGGCTTTTAAATGAGAACCGTGAGGTGATGGATCAGATTGCAGAGTTTTTGATCGAGAAGGAAACCATTACCGGAAAAGAGTTTATGCAGATTTTCAGGCGGTGCAAAGGAATCCCAGATCCGGAGGAAAAGAAAGAAGGAGAAGCTGACGATAAAGAAAAGGCTGACGGGAAGACGGCCGCAGAAGCAGCCGATACGGAGAAGGCTGCCAAAAAGACGGCCTCAGAAGCAGCCGATACGGAAACGTCTGGCGAAAGCAATACGGAAAGCGGCCAAAGGAACGAAGCCCAAGAACAGACAGAAGAATGGCATGACAAAGAGAAGGCACCGGATAAAATCGAGCAGGATAACGGAGAGGGCCAGGGGAATCAGGAGAGCGCAGCAGATACCTCAGGCTGGACACAGGTAAAATGAAAGCATTAGATTTAACAAAAGGAACGATTACTAAGACACTGCTGCAGTTTGCATTGCCCATGATATTGGGCAATCTGCTGCAGCAGATGTATAATGTGACGGACACCCTGATAGTAGGGCGGTTTATAGGGAGAGAAGCGTTGGCAGCAGTAGGCTCCGCCTATGCACTGATGACGTTTCTCAATTCTATTTTATTAGGTTTTTGCATGGGCAGCGGAGTTATGTTCTCTGTGTGTTATGGAAAACGGGATTTTGACCGGATGAAACAGGGAATGTTTTTGTCCTTTGTAATGATCGGAGTGCTGACGCTTCTGATCAATGGATCCGTATTTGCAGGCCTGGACGGTATCCTGCTCTTTTTGAGAGTGCCGGAACAAGTCTATGGACAGATGCGGGAATATCTCTGGATTATTTTTTGGGGAATCACGGCAATTTTTGTGTATAATTATTTTGCTTCTCTTTTGCGGGCAATCGGCAATTCTGTGGCGCCTCTCATCTTCCTGGGGGTGTCGGCAGTGTCTAATATAGTGCTGGATTTGGTGTTTGTGCTGGTGTTTCATTGGGGGATAGCCGGGGCAGCCTGGGCCACCGTGCTGGCACAGATCTTTTCCGGTGTGGGAATCAGCCTTTATACATTGATAAGATTCCCGGAATTTCGTCCTGGAAAGGCATGGATGAAGTGGGATTTTCAGGCACTTCAGGAGATTTTCCATCTTTCTTTTCTGACCAGTGTGCAGCAGTCTGTCATGAACTTTGGCATTCTGATGGTTCAGGGGCTTGTCAACAGCTTTGGACCTGTGGTTATGGCAGCCTTTGCGGCTGCGGTAAAGATTGATTCCTTTGCCTATATGCCGGTACAGGATTTCGGAAATGCCTTTTCTACTTTTGTGGCACAGAATGTAGGCGCAGGAGAGGAGGAAAGGATTAAAAAGGGAATCCGCTCTGCGGGAATCTGTACCTTCGTGTTCTGCATGGTGATTACCGTGGGAGTCTGTGTGTTTGCCAGGGAGCTTTTACAGATCTTTGTGCGAGAGACAGAGACGGAAGTGCTGGCAGTGGGCATAGAATATCTGCGGATAGAAGGGGCATTTTATTGTCTGATCGGATTTTTGTTTCTGTTTTACGGATATTTCCGGGCTATGGGAAGGCCGGGAATGTCCGTGGCGCTTACCGTCATTTCTTTGGGAACCCGTGTGGCTCTTGCATATACCCTTTCTGCTGTGCCCTGGATCGGAGTAAGAGGGATCTGGGCGTCAGTGCCCATCGGATGGTTTTTAGCGGATGTGACGGGGCTTTTGGCGGTAAAATCAGGGGGAGTTTTCACAAAAAATAATTGACATACCTTTACACCTGTGTTAAAATTATAGGCAGTAAATGGATTGTTACTGGTCATGCAGGCTATACCACTTTGCTATCATTGGAAGTTGTGTTTCATTGGTACAAGGGAGGATAGCCTTTTTTTGTATGATGAAACAGAAAATGCCGGTAAGGAATGTGGGATTGGACAATGGGGATGAAGGTCGAAAAGGTAATCAATAATAATCTGGTAAAGTCTTTCAACAGTAAGGGGCAGGAGATACTGGTGATGGGCTGCGGCCTGGGATTTAAGAAAAAGCCAGGAGATCCGGTTGATGAATCTCTGGTGGAAAAAGTTTATACTGCCCAGGATGCAGCAGAGTCCAACCGGCTTGTACAGATATTAGAGAAGGTACCATTAGAACGGATTCAACTGACCAATGAGATTATCAGCTTTGCCAAGACATCGCTGGGAAAGAAGTTAAATGAGAATCTTTATCTGACTCTGACGGATCATATCAGCTTTGCCCTTGACCGTGCCAGAGAGGGACTGTCCCTCCGCAATGGTCTTCTTTGGGAGATCAAGCGCTTTTATAACCATGAGTATCTGGTGGGAAAGGAAGCGCTGTCTATGATACACAAGCGTCTGGGAGTGGAGCTTCCGGAGGATGAGGCCGGATTTATTGCCCTTCATCTGGTCAATGCATCCATGGACTTTGACAGTATGAGACAGACAGCGGACATGACACGGATCATACAGAATATTGTCAATATTGTGAAATACCATTTTCATACGGAGCTGGACGAATATTCCCTTCACTATGAGCGCTTTATTACTCATGTAAAGTTTTTTGTCCAGAGGGTGTTTAACGGGACGGAGATTAATGAGGATGATAAAAGCTTTCTCTTGATGCTAAAGGAACAATATAAAAAAGAGTATCTATGTGCCTTGAAGATTCAGGATTATATGAGAAAGGAATTTGGAAAGGAGCTTACAGAGGATGAGATCATCTATCTGACAGTCCATATCAGAAGGATGACCATTCCTTCCTGACAGCTTTTAAGCGGCCTTTTCGTTATTTTTGTGCGGAATAAGGAAAGAGACAGGGATTGTTACTTCCATAGGAGGAAGGCTATACCCGGATGACGGTGTTTTTGTGATGCCGTAATCCGGGTTTTTTGCGGTTTTGTGGGATAAGCGGGATAAGGATAAGCGGGATAAAATGATTCAAAAAAGGTAAGAAAGCCCAAAGGGCTTAAAATAAACAAGTAGGAGGAAGAAAAATGGATTACAAAAGTCTTGCAGAAATGATTCTGCAGAACGTGGGCGGCAGCGGCAATGTTTCCGGTCTGACCCACTGTGCAACCAGGCTGCGTTTTAATCTTAAGGATGAAAGCAAAGCCAACACAGATGTGCTCAAGAAAACCAAAGGTGTTATGGGGGTGGTCAGCAGCGGAGGCCAGTACCAGATCATTATCGGAAGTGATGTGGCCAGTGTATACAGACCTTTGAGCGAAATGTGTGAAATTAAGGACAGCAAGAATGACAAAGGGGAGAAAAAGCCCTGGTATGCAACAGCCATTGATACGCTTTCCGGCATTTTCACACCGATTCTTCCGGCATTGACAGCTTCTGGTATGCTGAAAGCAGTCCTGTCTCTGCTGGTGGCATTTAAGCTGGTGGATTCGGGAAGCCAGAGCTACCAGGTAATCAATTTTATGGCAGACGCAACCTTTTACTTTCTGCCCATTTTGCTGGCAAATTCTGCTGCAAAGAAGTTTAAGTGCAACCCATATCTGGCTATGATGTTAGGAGGAATGCTTCTGCATCCGAATTTTGTTAATATGGTGGCTGCTTCTAAGGAATCCGGAGAGGCGATCCGGCTGTTTATGATTCCGATTTATAATGCAGGCTATTCATCTTCCGTGATTCCTATTATTCTGTCCGTGTGGTTCATGTCTGTGGTGGAACCGGTGGCAGACAGGATTTCTCCGAAGGCGATTAAATTTTTCTCAAAGCCATTGATCACGGCATTGCTTACCGGTGTGGTGACGCTGTCCGTGCTGGGGCCTGCAGGTTATATTATCAGTAATTATCTGGCAGATTTCCTTCGCTCTATGGAGGCATATGGATGGCTGGTATCCATGGTTTTGGGTGCATTGTTCCCGCTGTTAGTCATGACAGGAACCCATTATGCCATTGTCCCTGTGGGAATCAATAACCGGATGACCATGGGATATGACAGCCTGGTGTATCCGAATAACTTAGCGTCCAACATTGCACAGGGCGCGGCCACACTGGCAGTGGCTTTTAAGAGCAAGGTGGAAGAAACCAAGCAGTTAGCGTATTCTGCCGGCATTACGGCAGTCTGCGGCATTACGGAGCCGGCGCTTTTTGGTATTAATGTTCCCAAACGTACTCCGCTGTATTCTGCCATGGCAGGCGGCGCGGCCGGAGGGCTGTTTGTAGGTTTGATGCATGTGAAAAACTATTCCGGCGGTTCCCCGGGCCTTTTAACCTTGCCCAGCTACATTGGCGGAGACAGCCTGAAGGATCTTTACTTTGCCGTCATTGGTTCGGCGATTGCGTTTGCAGTGGCATTTGTGATTTCTTATGTGCTGTATAAGGATCCCAAGGAGGAGGAAACCACAACAGAAGCATTGCCCGAGGCGTCCCCGGAGAAAAAAGCAGGTTCAGCCAACGCAGCAACCATCTGCGCTCCTGTAACCGGAAAGGCGGTAGCTTTAAAAGAGGTAAGCGATCCTACCTTTGGGGAAGAAATACTGGGAAAGGGCATTGCGATTATTCCGGCAGACGGACATGTAGTGTCTCCAATCAACGGAACCGTGGTTACAGTCTTTGAAACCCTTCATGCGATTGGATTAAAATCAGACGACGGGGTGGAGGTGCTGATTCACATTGGCTTAGATACCGTGAAGCTAAAAGGAAAGCATTTTACTGCAAGGGCCAAATCAGGTGATAAAGTGACTGTTGGCACGCCTTTGGTGGATTTTGATGTTGAGAAAGTAAAGGAAGAAGGCTATGATGTAATTACGCCGGTAATTATCAGCAATACCTTTGAGTACGGCGATGTTTTAGGCGTTACAGACCAGGAGGTAAAGGCCGGAGACAGTGTGATCAAGGTGGTAAAATAAGAGAGAAAGGTGGTTTGTGCAATGAAGGGATTACCGCAGGATTTTTTGTGGGGCGGCGCAACGGCTGCCAACCAGTGTGAGGGCGGTTATCTGGAGGGAGGAAAAGGATTAGGCACAGTGGATGTGATTCCCTGGGGAGAATACCGCAGGGCGGTGATGTCCGGAAAGATGGATTACAGGACGCTTCCGAAGGACTCCTATTATCCGTCCCGGGAGGCAATCGACATGTACCATCACTGGAAAGAGGATATTGCCCTGATGGCAGAAATGGGGTTTAAATGCTACAGGTTTTCCTTTGCCTGGTCCAGAATCTTTCCTACCGGGGAGGAGACAGAGCCCAATGAAGAAGGTCTCCGGTTTTATGAGGAAATGATTGACGAGTTAATCCGCAATCACATTGAGCCGGTGGTGACGATCTGCCATTTTGATGTACCGCTGGCCCTGGAGCAGAAATATGGTTCCTGGAGAGATAGGAAGCTGATTGACGCTTATCTGCGCTATTGCCAGGTGATTTTTAAACGCTTTAACGGCAAGGTGCGGTACTGGATGACCTTTAACGAGATTAATATGCTGATGCATCTTCCGTTTATGGGTGCGGGAATTTCCTTTAGGGAAGGGGAAAACGAGATGCAGATCAAGTATCAGGCTGCACATCATGAGCTGGTGGCGTCTGCATTGGCCACAAAACTGGCGCATGAGATAAATCCGGACAATAAGGTAGGGTGTATGCTGGCGGCAGGCCAGTTCTATCCTTATAGCTGCGATCCGGAGGATATTTGGGCAGCCATGGAAAAGGATCGGGTCAATTATTTCTTTATTGATGTACAGTCCCGGGGAGAGTATCCGGCTTATGCCAAAAAGCAGTTGGAGAGGGAACATATCCAGATTTTGACGGAGCCGGGGGATGAGGAGATTTTAAAGGAAAATACAGTGGATTATATTGCGTTCAGCTATTACTCATCCCGCATGACCAGCGCACATCCCCATCCGGAGATCGAGACTTCAGGCAATGCCTTTAAGACATTGCGGAATCCTCATCTGAAGGCAAGTGAGTGGGGATGGCAGATTGATCCGGTAGGACTGCGCATCACCATGAATTGTCTGTATGACCGCTATCAGAAGCCGCTGTTTATTGTGGAAAACGGTTTAGGCGCAGTGGATAAGGCAGAAGAAGACGGAACCATTCAGGATGATTACCGGATTGCCTATCTTGAGGCTCATATCCGGGAAATGATCAAAGGCGTGGAAGAAGACGGGGTGGATCTTATCGGCTATACTCCCTGGGGATGGATTGACTTAGTCAGCGCTTCTACCGGGGAGATGAAGAAGCGCTATGGGTTTGTTTATGTAGATAAGGATAATGCCGGAACCGGCACCTTAGAGCGCAGAAAAAAGAAATCCTTTGGGTGGTATCAGCAGGTGATCGCAACTAATGGGGAGTGTTTGAGATAGAATCTGGTGAAATAAACAAAAAACCAGGAAAGCCGCGAGAGCCGGCTTTCCTGGCTTTTTTATGGTTTCTGCAGAATATCCAGGGCTTTATACTGATCGATCCGCAGAGCTGCCTGAGTCCAGGTAAAATCAGAACAGAGAAATTCATAGTCACTTTCTATGCGTTCCATCTCTGCTTTGATCTGAGGCACATCTTCCAGATTGTCTGTTTTGGTGCGGACATCTTTTAAAGAATCCTGATTTCCATGGGATAACATTTTTTCTGTCCGGGGCTTAAGGTCTGCAGGTGGTGGCGGTGCAGAAGTTCATCGTCCTCATCGGCTCGGACGGCGCTGCCGTTCCAGGGCTCAATACATAAAAACGGAGCATTTTTTCCGTAGGGAGTCCAAAAGGCGATGGTTTCAAAGCCAGGATAGGACACTTCCACGCCGCGGCGGGTTTTTTGGTGGATCAAGGAAACCTTTCGGGACTGAATCTGGTCAAAGTAAACGGCATCCTCCCGAAACAGCTCATAGGAAAGGGGCAGGAGGCGTGTGTGGGAAAGAGAAATGCCCTGTCTGGCAGGATTCATCTCCAAGGCATCCAGATCATAGACCATGGAATGGGTGTTTTCCTCTTTTTCAAATTCCAGGCAGTATTCATCAAAGGCTTCTCCTTCCTCCAAGGGGCAGATAAAGCCAGGGTGGGATCCAATACAGTAGATAATATTCCGGGACTCCGGGTTCTGCACGGAGTAATCCAGGAAAAGGATTCCATCCTTAAGCTGATAGGAGAGGGAAAGGATAAAATCATAGGGATAGGAGCGGCGGGTCTTTTCGTTGGCAGTAAGGCAGAAAGTGACAGAGGAGGAAGTCTGATCCTTTACGGCAAAATCAGATTCCTTGCAAAAGCCGTGCTTTTCCATCTCATACCATGCTCCTTCAATGCAAATGCGGTTGTTTCGGCAGTTGCCCACAACCGGGAACAGCAAAGGAGAGCAGCGGGGCCAGATATCCGGGTCGCGCTGCCAGATATATTCCTTGTCTGTCTTGTCCTTCAGGGAGATCAGTTCGGCTCCTACAGAGTCAATGGAAGCCGTGACATGGGCTTTCGGGTCAGAAATGGTGATGATCATAAGCGGGTATCCTTTCTTTTTCATTTTTGGACAGGCATATTGGACGGCAGGATTTCTTTCCTGCAGGCGCCGCAGCTTTCTCGCCCGGCAAGATAATAGGGAAGGCTGACCTTTACAGGCAGTGTGTGGCCTCCTTCAATCCGGTCGATTAGAATCTTGGCAGTCATCTGGCCCATCTCCTCCACAGGAATGTGGATGGTGGTCAGCATGGGCGTCAGATACTGTGCGGTATCAATATCATCAATGCTGATTAAGGAGATGTCCTGGGGGATGGAAAGGTGATGCTCCTTAACAGCCCGCATGGCTCCGATGGCTGTCACATCATTTGGACAAAAAAAGGCGGTTACAGGCAGGTTCTTTTTTAATATCATGTCTGCACCTCGGTATCCCCCTTCTGAGGAGAGGGGGACATTGACAACCAGATCACGGCACAAAGGAATCTTAGCGGCATTTAAGGCGGAACAGTATCCCAGATAACGGTTTTCATTTTTCGTTTCGCCTACATAGGCAATTCTGGAATGTCCCAGATTTATCAGATGTTCCACTGCAGTGACAGCCGCCTGAAAGCCATCGCAGATAATCTGGTCATATTTGGCTTCCAGATTGTTGAGTCCGGTATAGACTACATATTGGAAGTATTGCTTTAGAAATTTAAGGAGCTGCTTGTCACACCGTCCTAATACAGCTACCCCATCCACCTGATTGTCCGAGATCAGCCGGAAGATGCCGGGATGATCCACATCAAAGGCAGTGAAAGTGTATTTTAAAATATAATTGTGCTTAAATGCCTCCTTTTCGATGCTGCGGGCAAGGACTGTGAAAAAGGTATCTGCCTCAGAATCCTGGATTCTGGCAAAAAGGCAGGCAATGGAATGGGAGGATTTTAAGTGCTCCTTTCCGCCCATTTTTAACTGTCTTGCAGTATTGTTGGGAGTGTAGCCGGTACGGCGGACAATCTCCCAAATCCGATCCTGCACATCCTGGCTTGCAGGAGATTTGGCGCTTTTGTTGATGACACGGGAGACAGTGGAAATGGAGACTCCCGCCTCCGCAGCGATTTCCTTTAATGTCATAAGCCTTTGTGCTCCTTTTCTTCTCTATTATATATTTTACACAATTTTTTGAAAAAATTCCAGAGAAATATACGCAAACGATTGAATTTTTGTTGACAATGCGAACGGAATATTGTTAAATATGAATAGACGGGTAATAGACGGTATTTCGAAGGGAGGAGAGAAGAAGGGGAGAAATCTTAAAAGGGATGAAAATATTTCATACTGGTTTTTTTCGCAAAAGCATATAAACTGTAAGTATCCTCAGCAATAAAAAGCGAGAGGAACGCTGCAGGTATAAAATAGCAGCCAAAAGGCGGAAAAGACAGGAGGGGTTTACATGGAGACAAAGAAAAAGGGCAAGTCATTCTGGAATCAGATTCCGGACAGCGCCTGGATAGGTCTGTCCCTGATTTTGGCAGTGCTTTTGTGGGTCTTTATTGCATCAACAGAAGCAGGGGGAGTAGTATTTGCGGAACCATGGGAGGTATTTTCAAAACTGGTGGCAAAGGTGACAGACGGGACGTTGTGGCCGCATATTTATATCAGCCTGTTCCGTGTTATCGCAGGATTTTCATTGGGATTTGTGATTTCCATTCCCATTGCGTTTCTGATGGGATGGTATGCGCCGTTTCGTAATCTGGTAGCGCCGTGGGTACAGTTCGTGCGTAATATTCCGCCGCTGGCCTACATTCCGCTGGTTATTACCGGAGCAGGCGTAGGCGAGAAGGCAAAGGTGATTGTAATTTTTATTGCATCCTTCCTGGTGCTGGTTGTGACTATTTATCAGGGCGTGTGTAATGTAGACGCCACGCTGATAAAGGCAGCCAGGGTTCTGGGAGCTTCCGATAAGGACATTTTTTTCAAGGTGGTCATTCCGGCATCCACCCCGTTCATTCTGGTAGGCGCAAGGCTGGGGCTTTCCGCTTCCCTTACCACACTGGTAGCGGCAGAGCTGACCGGAGCATCCAAAGGACTTGGAATGATGATTCAAAAGGCTCAGGGATACTATGATATGGCAACCGTGCTTTTAGGAATCCTAATCATCGGTATTATCGGAATGTTGATGGAACAGTTGGTTAAATTCTTAGAAAGGAAGCTGACGGGATGGCAGGAAACAGTGCAGTAAAAGTTAAGATTGATAAGGTTGAAAAGATCTACAGCGGACGCAACGGCGATATGGTCGCCTTAAACGGCGTCAGCCTTGATATTATGGAAAATGAGTTTATCTGTGTGGTCGGGCCCTCCGGATGCGGAAAATCTACCCTGCTGAATGTGATTGCAGGTCTTTTAGAGCCCACTTCCGGTGCTGTCTATGTAGACGGAAAAGAAGTGACCGGCCCGGGGCCGGAGCGGGGCGTGGTGTTCCAGCAATACGCGCTGTTTCCCTGGCTGACTGTGCTGAAGAATGTACAGTTCGGACTAAAGCTTCAGGGGGTCAGTGAGGCGGAATCAAAGGAAACAGCCATGAAGTATCTGAAGATGGTGGACTTAGAACAGTTTGCGGATTCTTATCCCAAGGAGCTGTCAGGCGGCATGAAGCAGAGGGTGGCCATTGCCCGTGCCTATGCGGTAAATCCCCAGGTGCTTTTGATGGATGAGCCTTTTGGCGCATTGGATGCCCAGACCAGAACCCAGCTTCAGTCCGAGCTTATTAAGACCTGGCAAGAGCAGAAGAAAACCTGTTTTTTCATTACCCATGATGTGGAGGAAGCGGTGATTCTTGCCACCAAGGTTATTATTATGAGCGCCAGGCCGGGCCGGGTGAAAAAGATTGTGGACATTAATCTGCCCTATCCCCGGACTCAGGAGATGAAGATGGAAATGCCGTTTTTGGATCTGAAGAGCTATATATGGGGCGAGGTTTACCAGGAATATCTGGAGGTCAGAAAATAAAGCGGCCCCAGAGGGTGTCTGAAATTGATTTCCGTCAGATGCAGAAGTTTAAAAAAATTTTTTAGGAGGATATTTTTATGAAAAAGACAATGGGATTGGTATTGGCATCAGCATTGACAGCAGCCATGCTGGCAGGCTGCGGAGGCAGTAAAGCGCCGGAGACGGCTGCTACTACAACAGCGGCAGCAGCAGATGCCGGGACTACGGCCGCGGCAGAAGATAAAGAAGGCGCGGCAGATGCTGACAAAAAGGCAGAGGAAGCGCCTGCGGCAGAAAGCTTTGAACCAGCTACGGTCCGGGTGGCTTATATGCCCAATATGGGAAGCGCGTCTCTGGCAGTTACTGCACGGGAAGCAGGATTCTTTGAGGAAATGGGGCTTACTGTGGAGCTGGTAGAGTTCCAGGGAGGTCCGGCAGAGATCGCAGCCATGGCTTCCGGCGACATTGACATTTCTCAGATTGGCCACGGCGCTCACGCCCTTTGCGCAGAGGGAGAGGCATTGATTTTCCAGATTGACTGTACCAGCCTTGCTGATGCCGTTATGGGAAACAAGGACAAGGGAGTTAATACGATTGCAGACTTAAAGGGCAAAAAAGTAGCGGCTACCAGCGGAACCTCTGCAGAGATTATTCTGAATCTGGCATTGCAGAAAGAAGGAATGACGGCAGATGATCTGGAGATTGTGGAGATGGATGCCAATGGTATTGTGACAGCTATGATCAGCGGCAATGTAGATGCCTGCGCCACCTGGTCTCCGGGAACCATGACCATTGATCAGGCTCTGGGCGATAAAGCTGTATGGCTTGCTACCAATGAGGATTTCGTAAATGAGGTAACATTCCCTTCCAGCTATATTACTACTCAGAAATATGCAGATGAGAATCATGACGTGCTGGTTCGCTTTACACGGGCTTTGCAGAAGGCTGCTGATTACCGCAGCAGCAATATTGAAGAAGTGGCCGGATGGGTGGCAGCTCAGTGTGAGGTAGACGGGGAGACCATGAAGGCAACCGTGGGAGAAGGCAACTGGGGGATTACCAGTGATTTCCTGAAGAAAGGCTTGGAGGACGGAACCATTGCCAAATATTATGAAAACCAGCAGCAGGTGTTCATTGACGGCGGGCGTCTGACCGATAAGGTAGATGTAAACCAATATGTTCTGTTTGACATAATGAAAGAGGCCAATGAGGCGAATAACAAGTAAACCTGCATGTGCCCGGCTGTGGAATGGAGCGCCCAAAAGCAGGGAAATGACAGCAAAGGTATGATAGGATGCAAAGGGGGCTATAAAAGCCCCTTTTGTTGATGGTATGATTGTGGATACAAGATTCGGTTAGGGGGAAAAATATGCTGCTGGTCGTGCTTTTGTTTCTCGCTGTTTCGTCCATAGGACTTTTTTTCCTTAAGAGGGATCAGCAGACCGTATGCTTGCTGGGATTGTGCTTCAGCTTTATTTTTATGTTTGTGGGGATCACCATTTATCTGGCAAAGACCGGCGGTTTGTCTCCGGAGCAGAAAATGTTTTTGTTTTTTGATACCCATATTCAGCGCCGTCTTTCTTATTTGATTTTTCCCCTTCGGCAGTTAGGCTATATGATCGCCATAGGCCGTTATTTGTTTCCTCCGTTTCTGCTGCTGATTGCTGTCCATTACAGCATGATTCCCGCAGTGATGCGGCTTAAAAAAAGTGCAGGAGCTGTGTTTTTGATTCCGTTTCTGACTTTAGTGATCTATTATCCAGATATTTTTTTCCGGGTGGTAAGAAGCCGGTTTGCCCTGCAGACCGTATTGATGAAGCTGACCCAGGGATGGATATTCGCCTATGTGATTTTAGCTGTAGGGCTGATAGTGCATGAATATAGAGATATGACGATTCCTTACAGCAAGAGGCAGTTTCGGTATATTATGGTATTTATCCTAAGTGTTACGGTGCAGTATTCTATTTATTGCACCCAGGATCCCCTTCAGGTTTATCAGATTTATTCTACCGAATATATGCGTTTCAGCGGGCGGCTGTATGCCAATTCCCTGATGAGTGTGCAGGGCTGGTATCTGTTTACAGGATTTACCTTGGTTTCTGTGGTATTAGGATTTTGGAATTTGAAAAATTATATGATGATTAGCTGGGAAGAAAGCCGGGATGACGTCAGTATCCAAAGAAAATTTGATACGGCCAGCATGGGGGTTTCGGTATTTGTACACAGTATCAAAAACCAGCTTTTATCAAACCGGGTGTTATGTAAAAAAATCCGGAAGGAATTAGCCGGGGAAAATCCGGATCTGAAGAAGCTGACCGGGTATGCAGATATGCTGGATGACGTAAATGAGAGTATGTTGGGGCGGATGGAGGAACTTTATAAAAGCATTAAGAAAAGCAGCCTTTCTCTCTGTCCCATTAAGGCCGGGCAGATTGTTGAGACAACCTTGATGTTGTTTCACAAAAAATATCCGGATGTGGAAGTGATGGTTTCCGGAAGTACGGAGGAGTCTCTTTTAGGAGATGAGCAGCATTTAGGAGAGGCGTTATATAATCTTCTTACGAATGCCCATGAAGCTTGTCTGCTGTCAGGAAAGATGGAGGAAAGGCTTGAGCTGGTGGTTCATGGGGAAAGGCTGTATGTGGGGTTTGAGGTTCGGGACAATGGCCCTGGCATTACAAAGCAAGAGCAGCGGCGGATATTTGATCCGTTTTATACCAGCAAAAATACAAATTTTAACTGGGGCATGGGACTTCACTATGTCCGTGAGATTGTAAAAAGTCATTTCGGCAAGTTAAGGCTGGAGAGCCGTCCGGGGGAAGGGAGCAGTTTTTTTGTGACGATTCCCCGCTATGAGCCTCGAAAGGCTAGTACATCGTTGCACTAGTAAGGCTGGAAGTGACCTGTTTATGAGGATGTAAGGGTTTGGGGCATGCTCAGACAGGGTTTTGCAAAGCTTGGGGGATAAAGCGTATTATGATTCGAGTGGCGATTGTGGAAGATTTTGCTCTGCTTCGGGAGGATCTGTGGGAGCTGATTGGAGAGCAGAAGGATATGGAGGCTGCCTGGCAGGCAGGAAGCGGCCAGGAGGCAGTGGAGAAGGCAAAAAATGAGGATGCGGATATTGTGCTGATGGATATTGAAATGGAGACGGTAAACGCAGGGATCCTTGCTGCGGAGCAGATTCGGGATCAGGGAAAAGGGCAGCAGGTTATTTTCCTGACAGCCCATGAGACGGATCAGACCATTATCACTGCCATGGGGACAGGCGCTGTGGACTATATAGTCAAAGGCTGCCAGGAGCAGGAGATTCTGCGGCATATCCGAAACGCCTACAAGGGAAAGCCGGTGATGGAAGCGCGGATTCAGGAAACCATTATGCGGGAATACAGCCGTCTTCAGAGATCTGAGAGAAGCCTTTTATTTTTTATTAACAATGTATCTCAGCTTACGGCAGCAGAAAGAGAGCTTTTGCGGCTTCTTCTGGACGGGAAAAAGGTAAAGGATATTGCGGGAATCCGGTGTGTGGAAATGAATACGGTAAAGACGCAGATCAAGGGACTTTTGCGGAAGTTTGGATGCAGCAGAACAAAGGAGATTGTATCCATGATCCAGGAATTGAATATCTCTCATTTGTTTTGATTTTGGTTAAAGGAGGAAATAGGATATGAGACATGAATATTATGGGTATGATAAGGAGACGCTTCTTAAAGCTCCCAAGATAAAGATGTATTGCCTGAAGGATAATGAGACCGTGTTTCGTCAGATGGCATGTCAGATGGCAGAGGAGATCAAGGCCAATAACCTTTCAGGGCGCCGGACAGTCATGATTTGTCCGGTGGGACCAGTGGGCCAGTACCCTTATTTCGTAGATATGGTAAATGAGCAGGCTATCAGTCTGAAAAATGTATGGTTTATTAATATGGATGAATATCTGGACGATGATAAGAAATGGATTTCCATGGATCATCCTTTAAGCTTTCGGGGATTTATGGACCGGGTGGTGTATTCTCAGATCCGCCCGGAGCTTGTGATGCCAAAGGAACAGCGGATTTTCCCGGATCCGGATCAGGTAGAAAGAGTGCCAAAGCTGATTGAAGAACTGGGCGGCGTGGACATTGCTTTTGGAGGAATCGGAATCAATGGACATGTGGCGTTTAATGAGGCGGATCCGTCTATGAGCAAAGAGGAATTTCTGGCCCAGAAGACCCGGGTACTGGCTATCAGCCCGGAGACAAGGGCAGCTAATGCTATCGGAGATTTTGGCGGGGCCTTGGAGGACATGCCAAAGTATTGTGTGACAGTGGGAATCTATGAGATTGCCCATGCAGAAAAGATTCGGCTGGGATGTTTTCGAAACTGGCACAGGGCAGTAGTGCGCCGGGCCGGATACGGAGACGCCACAGCAGACTTTCCGGTGACTCTTTTACAGGATCATAAAGATATTACGCTGACCTTTACCGAGTATGTGGGAAGGTTAAGTGATGAATAAAGTGTTAAAACATAATGAAGGAGGTTAAAAGCAATGACAGTATTATTAAAAGGCGGAATGGTATACCAGAACCATGAATTTGTGAGGGCAGATGTGCGGATGCAGGACGGGGTGATTGCTGTTGTTGGGACAGGTCTTTCAGAGGCAGATGCCCAGGTGGTGGATGTGACAGGAAAGCGGCTTGTGCCGGGATTTTTGGATATTCACACGCATGGGGCAGTGGGGGTGGATGTGAATGCAGCAAAGGCAGAGGACTATGAAAAGATTTGCCGGTTCCATGCAGAGCAGGGAACAACCGGCTGGCTGTGTTCTGTGCTTACAGATACCAGGGAGCAGACTTTATGGTGCATTGAGGAGTACAAGAAATGGAAATCCATGGAACATAAAGGATCCCGGCTTTTGGGGATTCACCTGGAAGGGCCGTTTTTAAGCCCGCAGTATAAGGGAGCCATGCCGGAGCATTTGCTGCAAAAGCCCAATCTGGAATTGGTAAAAGAGTATCAGGAGGCGGCAGAAGGAGAGATCCGGTATATTACCGTGTCTCCGGAGATTGAGGGAATGGTGGATTTTATTCCGAAGCTTTGTGAGCAGGGAATGGCTGTGGCCATTGGACATTCCGGGGCAGATTATGACACAGCCAGGAAGGCGATTGCAGGCGGCGCTGCTGCGTCAACTCATACAGGAAATGCCATGCGCCTTCTCCACCAGCATGAGCCGGCCATTTGGGGGGCAGTGTTGGAGGATGAGAAAGTGTATTGCGAGATGATCTGCGACGGACGCCATCTTCATCCGGGAACCGTGCGGCTGATCCTTAAGACAAAGGGCTTAGACAGGGCTGTGGCAGTAACGGATTCCATTATGGCGGCAGGGCTTCCGGACGGAAATTATAAACTGGGAGTCAATGATGTGGTAGTGGTAGATGGGGATGCCCGCCTGACACATGGAGGAAGCCGTGCAGGAAGCACCTTAACTTCGGGGAAGGCTCTTTTGAATCTGCTGGAGTTTACCGGGCGGTCCTTGGAGGAGATTCTGCCTCTTATGACGGAGAATCCGGCAAAGCTTGTCGGGGTGTATGACCGGGTTGGATCTCTGGAAGAAGGCAAGGACGCAGATGTGGTGGTATTGGATGAGACATGCAGGATAGAGGCCACCTATGTGAAGGGGGAGTCTGTGTTTGCCAGGCAGTGTGAAGCGTAAGTTGTTTTTCCGGGAAATAGAAGGAACTGCTTGACATTTTTCAATCTTCTATTTAAAATATCAATAGTTCCTGATATCTGCGCGGCGGGTATACCTTCCGCAAAGAATAGGAGAAAAAGTAAAGCATGCGCTGACACGAGGAGATTTCCGGGGAGAAAGGCTGTGAGATAAAGATAGGATTATGTCTGTAAGTGCATCTTTTTTTGAGATGCACTTATTTTTTTTAAGAGGGGAGTGTTATTATGGCATTGAATCAGACGCCGGCCGGAGAGCGGGTTCATATCGGTTTTTTCGGGCGGAGAAATGCAGGTAAGTCCAGCTTGATGAACGCAGTTACCGGACAGGAGCTGGCAGTAGTCTCAGAGGTAAAGGGAACCACCACGGATCCGGTCAGCAAAACCATGGAGCTGCTTCCATTGGGGCCGGTTATGGTGATCGATACCCCTGGCATTGACGATGAGGGGGAGCTGGGGGATCTGCGGGTGAGAAAGAGCCGCCAGGTACTGAATAAGACGGATATTGCCGTGCTGGTGGTGGACGGGACTGTGGGAGAGACAAAGGAAGACAGGGAGCTGCTTGCCTTGTTTCATGAGAAACAGGTTCCTTATCTGGTGGTATATCACAAGGCGGATCTTTTGCCGGAGGCAGGGGCAGGAAAGAGCAGTGAGCGAAACAAGGAGAAATCAGAAACCAGCCATCCGGTTTTGTATGTGAGCTCCAAGACAGGGCTTGGGATAGAGGATTTGAAAAACCGTCTTGCTGTCATGAAGCCGTTTAAGGAGGAAAAGGATTTGCTTGAGGGGCTGGTAAGGCCGGGAGATCTGGTGGTTTTGGTGACTCCCATTGACAAGGCGGCGCCTAAGGGGCGTTTGATTCTGCCCCAGCAGCAGACAATCCGGGCTCTTTTGGATCATGGCTGTGTTTCCATGGTGGTCAGGGAGACAGAGCTTGAGCAGATGTTAAAAAAGATAGGACAGAAGCCGGCTCTTGTCATTACGGACAGCCAGGCATTTTCCATGGTATCGTCGATTGTGCCGAAAGATATACCCCTTACCTCTTTTTCCATTCTTTTTGCCCGATACAAGGGGGATCTGAGGCAGGCAGTGGCAGGGGTAAAGGCTTTGGAGAAGATTCAGGATGGAGATAAGATTCTGATATCCGAGGGGTGTACCCACCACAGGCAATGCAATGATATCGGTACGGTAAAACTGCCGGGCTGGATACGAAGCTACACAGGCAGAGAGCCGGAATTTGTCTATACCTCAGGAACCGGATTTCAGGAGGACTTAAAGGCATTTCGGGTGATTGTCCACTGCGGGGCCTGTATGCTCAACGAGAGGGAGATGAAGTATCGTCTGGCCTGTGCCAGAGATCAAGGGGTGGACATAACCAATTATGGAATCGTGATCGCTCATATTCATGGGATTCTGAAACGCAGCCTGGGACCTTTTCCTGATATTGAGGCTTTGTTGGAGGACTAAAAGATTATGGAGGAAAGGGAGAAAAACAGCAGTATTCCCAGAATCCTAAAAACAGCTATGGGTGTTCTGATACTTTTAGCAGCATGGCAGATGGCTGCCAGCTCCGGAATTTGGAGCGCCTATGTTTTGCCGCCGCCCATGAAGGTGGCAAGGGCTTTGGGGAAAATGGCGGAAAGCGGCATTTTGTTCCGCCATATATTAGTCAGCGGCAGGCGGGTTTTGACAGGTTTTTCCTTTGCCTTTGTCCTGGCTATGGCAGGGGGGATTTTGGCCAGCCAGGTTCGCTCGGCAGAGGAGTATTATGATGGTTTCCTGGAATTTATGAGAAATGTTCCGCCTATCAGCCTGATTGCCCTCTTGATTCTCTGGTTTGGAATCGGGGAGACATCAAAAATCATCATTATTGTTCTGGCCTCCTTTTTTCCCATGTACTTAAATATCCGTAAGGGCTTTCTCTCGGCCAGCAAGATGCTTTTGGAGGTAGGATGTGTGTTTCGTCTGACAAGATGGCAGAAGTTTTACCGGATTGTCCTTCCTTGGGCAGTGCCGGATATTCTGGTGGGCATGCGTATTGGACTGGGGTATAGCTGGCGGGCCATTATTGGGGCGGAGATGATCGCGGCTTCCAGTGGGCTGGGATATCTGATTCTGGATGCCCAGCAGATGTCCCGGTCAGACAAGGTGATTGCCGGGATTCTGACTATCGGGGTGGTGGGGATTCTGTGTGATAAGCTGTTTTCCCTGGTGATTAGCAGGGTGACGGGGGCAAGAGGGGTAGGTGGCGCAAAGTGAGAATCAGAGGATTGAGGAAAAGCTATCAGGTATCCGGGCGCTGTCTGGAGGTGCTTAAGGGACTGGATCTGGATGTGGCAGAGGAGGGAATCACAGTTGTCCTGGGGAGAAGCGGATGTGGGAAAACTACCCTTTTGCGTCTGATCGCCGGGCTTGAGACGGCTGATTCGGGGGAGAAAATAACCTTTTCTTCAAAGGCGAGAGAAAAGGAGGATAACAGGAAAGAGAAAATCGGCGTTATCTTTCAGGAGCCGCGGCTTATGCCCTGGCTGACTGTGGAAAAAAACATTTTGTTTGGCGTAAAAAGAAAGCAGCAGGACAGGAAAAAGCTTTCCGGGCTTTTAGAGCTCACCGGGCTTACCGGGTTTGAGAAGGCTCGCCCTTCCCAGCTTTCCGGCGGAATGCAGCAGCGGGTGGCGCTTGCCAGGGCGCTGGCTTATGAGCCGGATTTTCTTCTGATGGATGAGCCCTTTGCAGCCCTGGATTATTTTACCAGGGGCCAGATGCAGCAGGAGCTTTTACGAATTTTTCAGACTGAGAAAAAGGGGATTTTGTTTGTGACCCACAGCATTGAGGAGGCTTTGACTGTGGGAACCCGGATTGTGATTTTGGAAAACGGAATTTGTAAAAAGAGCTATGATTTGGGATCTTTGCCATTTCCCAGGGATTTGATGTCCGGGGAAATGCTGAAGATAAAGCGGGAACTGATTGAGCAAATTGAGGAGGAAAGATGATGAAAAAAAGAGTGATCTCATGGATGATGGCAGCAGCAGTGGCTTTTACCTTTTTGACAGGATGCCAAAGCCAGGGCAAAGGGACAGGGGATGTAAGCGCCGGGAAGGAGGCGTCTGAATCTGCAGAGGTTTTGGATGAAAAGGCAGAGGCTAAGGAAGAAAGCGCTTCGCAAAAAAGCGATGCAGCCGAGGACAAAGGGACGATTTCTGTGACCTATGTGAAATCTCCTTTGAATGTGCCGTCTATTGTAGAGAAGGATCAGGAGATTTTTGCAGAGAAGTTTGGGGAGCTGGGGTATAACGTGTCTTATTCGGATCTGACTACCGGGCCGGAGCAGACACAGGCATTGGCATCCGGGGATATCCAGTTTCTCTATGCAGTGGGAGCTACATCGGTTATATTGGCAGCTTCCAATGAAGCGGATATTAAGATTATCAGCTCCTACAGCCGTTCTCCCAAGGCTTTTAAGCTTTTTGGAAAAGATGATTCCATCCAGTCACCGGAGGATTTAAGAGGAAAGAAGGTGGCAGGGCCAAAGGGGACGATTCTTCATGAGCTGCTGGTTGCCTATCTGGCAGGCGGGGGTATGACGGAGGAAGATATTGAGTTTGTGTCCATGGGCATTCCGGATGCACAGGCTGCCTTGGCAGGGGGAAGTGTGGATGCCGCCTTGTTGGCAGGCCCTACTGCGTATAATATGGAGAAGGACGGGTTTTCGGTGATTACAGACGGCACAGGTCTGACAGATGCAACCATTGTGGTGGCTGCCAGCGGCGTTTATATTGACAGCCATCCGGATGAGGTGAAGGCATTTTTGGAGGCTCAGAAGCAGGTTTTGGACAGGATTGAGGCGGATGAGGCGCAAGCCATGGAGATCACGGCACAGGAGACAGGGCTGACCGTGGAGGCGGTGAAGGAAATGGTTCCTATGTATGACTTTGATATGACCATTCGGGACTCAGACATTGAAGCCATGAAAAAGACGGTGGTCTTTATGAAGGATAATGGGATGATTGAAAATGATGTGGATATAGAAGCTTTGATCTGGAAGGCAGAATAAGGATTTTTATAGGGAGACAGCCGGTTTGGGCTGTCTTCTTATTTGTGTGCCGGAAACATTTGAATGAATTTATAGTAGGAAGATAGGATGTTTAGTGGTATAATCGGAGAATCGGGAAGATGGGAGGCATATCGGCGGATGGAGAAGAAAAAGGCGATTTTAGTAATTAGCTTTGGCACCAGCTACAGGGAAACCAGGGAAAAGACTTTAGAT
The DNA here is from genome assembly GCA_910586205.1 of uncultured Lachnospiraceae bacterium. GTDB lineage: Bacteria > Bacillota > Clostridia > Lachnospirales > Lachnospiraceae > Brotaphodocola. The sequence goes on from CAJUGD010000017.1 coordinate 56,370, forward strand.
GTGATTGAGAGGGATCTGCAGGAGGCATTTGAAGATTATGAGTTCAGGCGGGCCTATACCAGCCCTACGATTGTGAGGATTTTGCGGGAGCGTGACAACATACAGGTGGACAGCGTGGAGGAAGCGCTGATACGGCTTAAAAACGATGGATTTCGGATTGTGCTGGCACAGACTACCCATGTGATCCATGGCTTTGAATACGACCGGATGAAGGATACGCTTAACAGGTATCAGGATCTGTTTGACTGCCTGACCTGGGGGGAGCCGCTTTTGACATCACAGGAGGACTATGAGGAGGCGGCCAGGATCTTGGGTCAGGGAATGGAGTGTAAAAGACGTGCAGACACGGATCTGATTTTCATGGGACATGGCACGGAGCATGCGGCCAACAGCTCTTATGCACGGCTGCAGGAGGCATTTTTCCGGCAGGGCTTTTCTGACTGTCTGGTGGGAACCGTGGAGGCATCGCCAACTTTAGAAAATATGACAGCATTAGTGGAAGGACGCAGATCCGGGCGGGTGGTTTTGACCCCTTTTCTGGTGGTGGCGGGAGATCATGCCTGCAGGGATATGGCAGGGGAGGATGAACATTCATGGAAATCCCGTTTTCTGCAGAAGGGATATCAGGTTGAATGTCTGATGAAGGGGCTTGGAGAGTATAAGGAGATCCGTCAGATGTATGTGCGTCACGCAAAGGAGGCAGAAAATGAAGCAGGTTTATGTAGTGGGAATGGGGCCGGGCGGAGAAGAACAGATGACTTTGCAGGCCAGGAAGGTGCTGGAGCAGTGTGAGGTGATCATCGGGTACACGGTCTATGTGGAACTGCTTAAAAAGATACTGCCAGATAAAGAGTACCAGACTACGCCCATGCGGCAGGAGGAGGAGCGCTGCCGCATGGCTTTTGAGGAGGCCAGAAAGGGAAAACAGACGGCTATGGTGTGCAGCGGGGATGCAGGAGTGTACGGTATGTCAGGATTGATGCTTGAGATCCAGGCAGAATATCCGGATGTCTCGGTCAAGCCAGTGCCGGGGGTGACGGCAGCTTTGGCCGGAAGCGCTCTTTTGGGAGCTCCTCTTGTCCATGATTTTGCCGTGATCAGCTTAAGCGATCTTTTAACACCCTGGGAAACCATCGAAAAAAGACTTCGCTGTGCCGCAATGGCGGATCTGGCAATCTGCATTTACAATCCGTCCAGCAAAAAGCGTGCAGATTATCTGAAAAGGGCCTGTGGGATCCTTTTGGAGATAATGGAGCCGGAAAGGGTGTGCGGGCTTGCATTTTCTATAGGAAGGGAAGGGGAGCGGTGTGAGACGCTGACACTAGAGGAGCTGAAAGACAGGCCTGTGGACATGTTCACTACGGTGTTTATCGGAAATTCCCAGACAAAGGAGATTCATGGGCAGATGGTGACTCCCAGAGGATACCAGGTAGAGAGGGCAAGGCCGCGGAAATTATAATGGAATCTATAACGGCAGTCAACGCTTTGACGGTTTTGGAAAACAGACGGAATTTTTGAGGGAAAGGGAATAACAGTTTAGGCTGTCTTAACTGTTATGACAGGGAAGGAAAAATGGAAGATTATTATGACCAGCAGTTAAAATGCTTGTGCAGAAATGTGCGCCCCATAGATGAGGATAAGAAAAAAGCCAGCCGTGACCGTTGGGACGGAATAGCAAAGCCCATTGGGGGCCTGGGGCTTTTGGAGGAAATGATAACAAAGATAGCAGGAATCACCAGACAGGAAGATGTGTGCCTGGAGAGAAAAGGCGTGGTAGTATTCTGTGCAGACAATGGGGTGGTGGCTGAGGGTGTTACCCAGACAGACAGCAGTGTGACGGCAGTGGTGACGGAGAACTTTGCAAAGGGAACGGCCAGTGTTAACCGGATGGCGTCTGTGGCCGGGGCTGATGTGATTCCCGTGGACATGGGAGTATGCGGTGACGTGTCAGAGCCAGGAGTGCGGAACTGTAAGATTGCCGGCGGCACAGCCAATCTTTACAAGGAACCGGCTATGACCAGGGAGCAGGCGCTGGCCGGGATTCATGAAGGCATTCGGATCGCGGCGGAAATGAAAGATATGGGATATCATATTCTGGCAGTGGGAGAGATGGGCATTGGAAATACCACTACAGGAAGTGCAGTGGCAAGTGTGATGCTAAAGGAAGAACCAGAGACAGTGACCGGAAGGGGGGCAGGTCTTTCTAAGAAAGGGCTTGAGAGAAAGCTGCAGGTTATTAAAGAAGCCATTGCGCTTCATCATCCGGACAAGGAGGATCCTCTTGCAGTGCTTGCGGCTCTGGGGGGTTTTGATATAGCGGGTATGTGTGGGTTAATGCTGGGAGGAGCCATTTATCATATTCCGATAGTGCTGGACGGAATGATCTCTGTGTCAGCGGCCCTGCTGGCCCAAAAGCTTTGTCCGCTGGTCACAGACTATCTTCTGGCTTCTCATGTGGGCAGGGAGCCGGCCTGTGAGCTGGGATTAAAGAGGCTGGGCCTGGAACCCTTAATTCATGGAAGGCTGGCTTTGGGGGAGGGGACAGGGGCAGTGCTTTTGTTCCCTCTTTTGGATATGGCAGAGGCAGTGTACCGTCAGAATAAGACTTTTGAGGATATACGGATTAAGGCGTATGAGCGGTATTGAGGGGGAATCAGAGCAGGGGGAAAGCTATGGTCACTATAATTGATTTGCCCTTGCTTTTTTCATAAATATTGATAAACTGATATAAATCAGTGAGTTTTTCAAAATATCATAGAGGAGATAAGACAAATGAAAACATGTAAGACTATAGTTGGGGGGAAGTGGATTTGTATGGTGAGAGAGCAGCATTTGAAGCTGTTTATGCAGCTTACGCAGAACCGTACCCCCGGCTGAATTTTGTGGAAAACACCCCGGAAAATCGGCAGAAATACCTCCTTGGCGGCGAGGAGACCGGGTGGGCTTCCCAATAAGGGGCATAGAAGTCATTGCAGGAGACAGGAGAAAGGACAGGATATGGTATATTTTATCGGGGCCGGGCCAGGGGATCCAGATCTGATTACTGTAAAAGGAAAACGGGTAATAGAGGAAGCAGACAGGATTATTTATGCAGGCTCTTTGGTAAATCCTCAGATACTGGAAGGGGCAAAGCCAGAAGCCAGGATTTATAACAGCGCTTCCATGACATTGCCCCAGGTAATTGCCGTGATGGAGCAGGGGGAGCAGAAAGGGAAAATAACGGCACGGGTCCACACAGGAGATCCGTCTTTATACGGTGCGGTTCGGGAGCAGATGACAGAGCTTGAGAAGCGGGGAATCCAATATGAGGTGATTCCGGGGGTCAGTTCTTTCCTGGCCGCAGGGGCAGCCCTGAAAAGGGAATATACGCTGCCTGGAGTAAGCCAAAGCGTGATCCTGACCAGAATGGAGGGACGGACGCCTGTGCCTGAGAAGGAGAGCCTGGAAGAATTGGCAAAGCATGGTTCAACCATGGTGATCTTTCTCAGCGTGGGTCAGATTAGGGAGCTTTGCCGGCGTTTAAAAAAGGGAGGATATAGATCCGACACACCGGCTGCAGTGGTCTATAAGGCATCCTGGGAGGACGAAATAGTGATTCAGGGGACCTTGCGTGATCTGGCAGAAAAGGTGGAAGCGGCAGGAATCAGAAAGACCGCGTTAGTGGTGGTGGGAGAGTTTTTAGGTGATTCTTTTGAAATGTCTAAATTGTATGACCCTTGTTTTAGCCATGAATATCGGAAAGGGGCAGACGGCAGCTTGGGGAGTGGGAAAACGGACGGGGCAGATGAATAGTAAAAGGAGAGTTTTGCCATGTCAGCAAAAAGAATTATGATTCAGGGAACCATGTCTAACTGCGGCAAGAGCTTTCTGACAGCAGCCCTTTGCCGGATCTTTTGGCAGGACGGATACAGGACAGCTCCCTTTAAATCTCAGAATATGGCGTTAAATTCTTTTATTACAAGGGACGGATTGGAGATCGGGCGGGCACAGGCCATGCAGGCGGAGGCAGCAAAGGCAGAGCCTTCCGTGGACATGAATCCCATTTTGTTAAAACCGGTCAGCCATATGGGAAGCCAGGTCATTGTGCGGGGACAAGTGGCAGGCAACTGGAGGGCCATGGACTATTACCGCAGAAAGACAGAGTTTATTCCGGTTATCCGGCAGGCGTTTGACAGGCTTTCAGAGAAGTATGAGGTGGTGGTGTTAGAGGGGGCAGGCAGCCCGGCGGAGATCAATCTGCAGGAAAATGACATTGTGAATATGGGAATGGCAAGAATTGCGGATGCTCCGGTGCTTCTGGTGGGAGACATTGACCGGGGAGGGGTGTTTGCCTCTTTTTATGGTACAGTCATGCTTTTGGAGCCAGAGGAGCGGGCGCGGATTAAGGGGTTGGTGATCAATAAGTTTCGAGGGGACAAAGGGCTTTTGGAGCCAGGGCTTCGAATGATCGAAAAGCGGCTGAATATCCCTGTGGTGGGGGTGATTCCCATGGAGGAAATTGACTTGGAGGATGAGGACAGCCTGTCAGAAAGGCTCATACGGACGGAAGGTGCAGACGGCAAGGAGCTTTTAGACATTGCGGTGGTCCGTCTTCCCCATATCTCTAATTTTACGGATTTTAATGTGCTTGAAAGATGGCCGGGAGTCAGACTGCGCTATGTGGCCCGGGCGTCTTTGCTGCAAAAACCGGATTTGATTATTCTTCCCGGCACAAAAAATACCATGGCAGATTTGGCATGGCTGCGGGAGAGCGGTATGGAAGAAGAAATCCTTTGTCTGGCAAAGGAGGAGAAAACCCGTGTTATCGGAATATGCGGCGGATATCAAATGCTGGGGCAATGGCTTCAGGATCCGGATGGTGTGGAGGGGGATGCCGGGCAGTGTATGAAGGGAATGGGGCTGCTGCCCGGCGAGACAATATTTTCCGGCAAGAAGACCCGGACCCAAATAAGAGGGGCGCTGGTAAGGTCGAGCGGGATGCTTGGAGGGGACTTGGGACAGGGAATTACAGGGTATGAGATCCATATGGGAGATACCCGGATGGCGGATAACTGCAAAGGAGATGACAGCGCTTTTGTCATTGCCCTGCCGGACGGACGGGCGGATGGAATGGAGCGCATGGACGGGCGGGTGCTGGGAAGCTATCTTCATGGCCTGTTTGACAACTACAGTCTGACAGAAGCGCTGCTCCAAAAGCTGGCCAGAGAAAGAGGAACGGATTTTGCCGGTGAGTGGATGGACAGATGGAAGAAAGAGGAAAGATCTGTAAAGGCATATAAGGAGGAGCAGTATGAGAAGCTGGCCCGTCTGGTGAGAGGGGCTTTGGATATGGAGAAGGTTTATAAAATAATGGAGGGACAGGATGGCTGAGATCAGGGAGTGGATTCGCCCGGAGGAAATTGAGAGGCGGAGTATGGAGATTATAGAGCGGGAAATGCCGGCGGGCCAGTGGACCTTAGAGGAGCTGGCAGTGGTAAAAAGATGTATTCATACTTCCGCGGATTTTGATTATGCGTCCAATTTGTATTTTTCCGAAGGAGCGGTCAAAAAGGGGATAGAGGCTCTTAAGGATGGAGCGGTGATTGTCACGGATACTGCCATGGCAGCAGCGGGGATCAACAAGACGGCATCAGAGCGGCTGTTATGCAGGATACACTGCTTTATGGGGGAGGAGTATGTGGCCCGTGAGGCAAAGGAACGGGGAGTTACCCGTGCCCTTGTCAGTATGGAACGGGCGGCTGCGGTTAAGGGCCCGGTGATCTTTGCCATTGGAAATGCGCCTACAGCGCTGATTCGCCTGTGTGAGCTGATACAGGAGAAGGCTGTCTGTCCGGCCCTTGTGATTGGGGCGCCGGTAGGATTCGTAAATGTTGAGGAGTCCAAAGAACTGGTGTGTAAGGCCGGGGTGCCCTGCATTGTAGCCAGAGGGAGGAAGGGGGGGAGCGCCATTGCGGCGGCTATATGCAATGCGCTGATGTATCAGATTGCGAGATAGACGGGAAGTGTAAAGAGGCAGAATTAACAGAATAGTTTTTACTAGAAAGGAAAAGCATACAGATGACAGAAAGAAAACTCTCTCATTTCAGCCTTGGACAGATATGCCGGTCCGGGCAATGCTTTCGGATGGGGCCTCTTATGCCGGGGCAGCCCCCAAATCCTGCCTCTGCAGAATCAGCAGAGGAAGAACAGCCATGGAGCCGTTACCGCATCATTGCAGGAAGCCGGTACTTAGAGGCAGAACAGCAGGGCGAAAACTGTGTTTTTTATTGTGAGGAATCAGAATTTGATGATTTTTGGAAAGGGTATTTTCATCTGGACAAAGATTACGGGGAGTATATCCGGCAGATTTGTCCGGAGGATTCTTACTTGGTTCAGGCTGCTGCTGCTGGTTCTGGGATCCGGATTCTACATCAGGATCTGTGGGAGATGATCGTGTCATTTCTCATTTCCCAGCAGAACAATATTGTACGTATCCGCCGGTGCATTGAAAACTTATGTGAGCGTTACGGGGAAACCAGGTGCACAGATACCGGCGTTATTTATCATACATTTCCAGGTCCAGAGGCTCTTGCCGGCTTAAAGGAGGATGCCCTGATGGCATGTAACCTAGGATATCGGAGCAAGTATGTAGTCCGGGCGGCAAGAAATGTGGCTGAGGGAATATTTGATCTTTCCGGAGTCTGCAGTCTTTCCTATGAGGATGCCAGACAAGAGCTTATGAAGCTTTATGGCGTGGGGGAAAAGGTGGCAGACTGTATCTGTCTTTTTGCACTCCGGCATTTTCAGGCATTTCCGGTTGATACCCATATTCGTCAGGCTTTGCTTAAGCATTATCCGAACGGCTTTCCAGAGCGTTACCGGAATATCCGGGGCGTGCTGCAGCAATATATATTTTATGACACGCTGTGGAATGGATGCTGAGAGTTTCCTGCATAATAAGCAAAAGTCAAAAGCTACTTTTCAAAATTCCATGAATGTGATATGATAGTAGCAATTCAGTCAGGTCTATGCATGGATCGCAGTGACCGCAGTACGAAGCATGACAGGAGAATGTATACTATGAGTAAAAGACGTGTGTTTTTAAAGCTGAGCGGAGAGGCTCTGGCAGGGCCTAAGAAGACCGGCTTTGATGAAGATACGGTAAAAGAGGTGGCCAGGCAGGTCAAGCTTTCCGTGGACGCAGGAGTCCAGGTGGGGATTGTCATCGGCGGGGGGAATTTCTGGCGGGGCCGTACCAGCGAGGCCATTGACCGTACCAAGGCAGACCAGATTGGGATGCTGGCCACTGTGATGAACTGTATTTATGTGTCGGAGATTTTTCGGAATACAGGTATGATGACCCAGATTTTAACGCCTTTTGAGTGCGGGACTATGACAAAGGTCTTTTCCAAGGACAGGGCCAACAAGTATTTTGAGAAGGGAATGGTGGTCTTTTTCGCAGGAGGGACAGGACACCCGTATTTCTCTACAGATACAGGGATTACCCTGCGGGCGGTGGAGATGGATGCAGACTGTATTTTGCTGGCCAAGTCCATTGACGGAGTGTATGACAGTGACCCGGCCAAGAATCCGGATGCTAAGCGCTATGACAGGATCTCCATTCAGGAAGTGATTGACAAAAAGCTGGCTGTGGTAGATCTGACGGCTTCCATCATGTGCTTAGAGCACAGGATGCCCATGGCTGTATTTGATTTAAACGAAAAGGACAGCATTGCCAATGCAATGCAGGGAAAAATAAACGGTACGATTGTGACCGTTGAATAACAGGAGGGGAATATGCAGGAACAATTAAAAATGTATGAGGACAAGATGAACAAGTCTTTGGAGGTGCTTTTAAGCGAATACACCACCATTCGTGCCGGACGTGCCAACCCCCATGTGTTGGACAAGATCAAGGTGGATTATTATGGAACGCCTACGCCGATTCAGCAGGTCGGCAACATTAACATTCCGGAGGCCCGCATGATTGTGATCCAGCCTTGGGAGAAAAGTCTCTTAAAAGCCATTGAGAAGGCCATCAATATGTCGGATTTAGGGATTCATCCTACCAATGACGGCAATGTGATCCGCCTTGTGTTTCCGGAGCTGACAGAGGAGCGCAGAAAAGATCTGGCCAAGGATGTGAAGAAAAAAGGTGAGAATACGAAAGTAGCTGTCCGCAATATCCGCCGGGACGCCAATGAGACCTTTAAGAAGATGGAAAAGGCAGGGGAGATGTCAGAGGATGATTTAAAGCTGGGCACAGAGAAGATTCAGAAAATCACGGACAAGATGATCGAGAAGATTGACGCGGCTGTGGAGAATAAGACGAAGGAGATTATGACGGTATAGCAGGGTCATAAGAGATGCGGTTATCGTTTCGATGGGTGGAATGGCTTATATTTTGACTGTTAAAAAATAATATGAGGAAGATAGGGGGACAGGGGATTTTCCTGTCCTTTTGTCTTAAAATACAGCTATAAATACAGGGAGGTGCAGAATGGGGCAAAAATTGGACGGAATGGTGATTCCTAAACATGTGGCGCTGATCTTAGACGGAAATGGAAGATGGGCAAAGAAGCGGGGGCTTCCCCGGACCATGGGACATAAGCAGGGCTGTGTGACAGTGGAGAAGACAGTGGAGATCGCGGCCAGAATGGGAATTGAATATTTGACTGTGTATGGATTTTCTACAGAGAACTGGAAGCGTTCTTCAGAGGAAGTAGGAGCTCTCATGCAGCTTTTTCGGTATTATATGGTCAGGCTTTTAAAGATTGCCACAGCCAACAATGTCAGGGTGCAGATGATCGGGGACCGGAGACGGTTTGATAAGGACATTATTGAGGGAATCAACAGGCTGGTAAGGGAGACAAAGGAAAACACCGGACTGACCTTTGTGATTGCAGTTAATTATGGGGGCAGGGATGAGCTGACCCGGGCAGCCAGACGGATGGCACAGGACTGTGTATCCGGTATTTTGAAGGCGGATGATATTACACAGGAAACAATGGAATCCTATCTGGATACGGCAGGAATGCCGGATCCGGATCTTTTGATCCGCACCAGTGGGGAGATTCGCCTGTCCAATTATTTGCTGTGGCAGCTTGCCTATACGGAGATTTTTGTGACAGACTGTCTTTGGCCGGATTTTGATCAGGAGGAATTGGAAAAGGCAATTCTTGCGTATAATAAACGAGAGCGGAGATTCGGCGGGGTAAAGTAGGGAGTGTGGCCAGACAGCAAAAAGGAGGGGTCCAAAATGTTTGGAAAACGTCTGATAAGCGGCATTATTTTGGTTGTTCTTGCAGTTTTGATTGTGGGGAGAGGCGGGGTGCTTCTCTATGTGACTGCAGGGATGATCTCTCTGGTGGGGCTGTTTGAGCTGTACCGGGTGATGAAGATCGAGAAAAATCCTCTTGGGATGGTGGGCTATCTGACAGCAGCGGCATATTATGGTTTGGTGTGGTATGAGGGGCAGCAGTACGTGATTTTAATGGCCATTGCAGCGCTGATGGTGCTGATGGGAATTTATGTGTTTACGTTTCCGAAATATCGGACAGAGGAAGTGACAGTAGCCTTTTTCGGTGTGTTTTATGCAGCAGTGATGCTTTCCTATCTGTATCAGGTCCGGGCCATGGCAGACGGGATCTATTTGGTGTGGCTGATCTTTTTCAGCTCCTGGGGATGCGACACCTGTGCTTACTGTGTGGGAATGCTTTTGGGAAAGCACAAGCTGGTGCCGGTTTTAAGTCCGAAAAAGACCATTGAGGGGGCAGTGGGAGGCGTGGCAGGGGCAGCTCTTTTGGGATATCTGTTTGCCTGTGTCTATGGAAGCAGAATGCTGGAGGTGGGAAATCCCCGGGTAGCCTGCGGGATTGCCTGTGCTATTGCTGCCGTGATTTCCCAGGTAGGGGATCTGGCGGCTTCAGCCATTAAAAGAAATCATGATATTAAGGATTACGGACATTTGATTCCAGGGCACGGAGGGATTTTGGACCGGTTTGACAGTATGCTGTTTACAGCGCCGGCCATTTACTTTGCCGTGACGTTTTTACGATGAGCAGGGATTGCCGGCACCGGGCCAAAGGCACAGGGAGACTTTTGAGAGTACATTAACGGCTAAGGAGGAAATACTTGTGAAGAAAATAGCGATATTAGGGTCAACAGGCTCCATCGGAACCCAGACTCTGGAGGTTGTGGAGCAGAATCGGGATCTGCAGGTGACAGCCCTGGCAGCAGGGTCAAATGTGCGTTTGATGGAGCAGCAGATCCGAAGGTTTTCTCCTGCTCTGGCCTGTATGGGGGATGAGGAGAAGGCAAGAGAGCTGCGGACTTTGACAAAGGATTTAAACGTGCGGATTACATCCGGAATGGAGGGACTTTTGGAGGTGGCCGCAGAACCTCAGTCGGAAATTCTGGTGACAGCCATTGTGGGAATGATTGGAATACGGCCTGCCATAGCAGCCATAGAGGCGGGAAAGGATATTGCCCTGGCCAATAAGGAGACCTTGGTGACGGCAGGTCATCTGATAATGCCGCTTGCAAAGGAAAAGAATGTGAAGATTCTGCCGGTGGACAGTGAACACAGTGCTATTTTCCAATGTATGAACGGGGAGGAGAAAAGGGCTGTCCACAAGATCCTTCTTACAGCCTCCGGCGGGCCGTTTCGTGGGTGGAGCAAAGAGCAGCTTTCAAATGTACAGCCGGAGGACGCCTTAAAGCATCCAAACTGGAGTATGGGAAAGAAGATAACCATTGATTCTTCCACTATGGTCAACAAAGGATTGGAGGTCATGGAGGCCAAGTGGCTGTTTGGGGTGGATCTGGATCAGATTCAGGTGGTGGTGCAGCCTCAGAGCGTGATTCATTCCATGGTGGAATTTGAGGACGGGGCAGTGATGGCACAGCTTGGGACACCGGATATGAAGCTTCCCATTCAATATGCCCTTTATTATCCGGAGAGAAGATTTTTGCCGGGAAAGCGGCTGGATTTTGCAAAATTGGGCAAGATTTCTTTTGAGGAGCCGGATCTTTTGGTGTTTCGGGGACTGTCCCTGGCTTACCAGGCAGGCAGAGAAGGCGGCTCTATACCAACGGTGTATAATGCTGCCAATGAATATGCGGTGGCAAAGTTTTTGGGCAGGAAGATCTCTTATCCTGCCATAATTGAGATGATTGAGAGCGCTATGGAGTCTCATCATCGGATCATGCAGCCAAAGGTAGAGGAGATTCTGGCTGCAGAACAAGAAACCTATGAATTTTTAGAAAGCAGGTGGTAATTTGTTGTATATTCTGGCAGGGGTACTGCTGTTTGGTGTGATTGTGCTGATACACGAGTTCGGACATTTTTTATTTGCCAAATTAGGAGGGATCGGTGTGGTGGAATTTTCCATCGGCATGGGTCCCCGTTTGTGCAGCTTTGTGCGTGGGGAAACCAGGTATTCCATCAAATGCCTGCCTTTTGGCGGATCTTGTATGATGGTGGGGGAGGATGCAGAAAATCCGGATCCGGCTGCTTTTAACAATAAATCCGTATGGACGCGGATCTCAGTGATTGCGGCAGGGCCTGTATTTAACCTGCTTCTTGCCTTTTTGTGTGCAATGGTGATTGTGGCTCAGGTAGGGCGGGATATGCCGGTTCTCTATGAGGTGACAGAAGGATCACCGGCAGAAGCAGCAGGGCTTAAGTCAGGAGATCTGCTTACCGGAATCAACAACCGGAAGATCTTTTCCAGAAGGGATGTGTCTTTGTATCTGATGTCCCATCCGGGAGAGAGCCTGACTGTCCGCTATGAAAGAACAGCAGACGGAGAGACAAAGGAATATGTGACAAAGCTTATGCCGGAGTTTCATGAGGAGTACCAGGCATTTATGATGGGAGTCAGCTTTTTGGGGAATTATAAAAAAGCGGAGAACCTGATTGAGTTTCTGGATTATAGCTTTTATGAGGTGAAATATTGTATTGTCACTACATTTGACGGCCTGAGGATGTTATTCCAGGGACAGATGAAGGTGCAAGATTCCGTGACAGGGCCAGTAGGCATTGTGAGTATGGTGGGGGAAACCATTGAGGAGGGCCAAAGAGGCGGCGCGGCGGTGCTTATAAATGTGATCGCTACCTGGGGACTGCTGCTCAGCGCCACTCTTGGAATTATGAATCTCCTTCCCATTCCGGCGCTGGACGGAGGAAGGCTTTTGTTTCTCCTGGTGGAGCTTTTGCGGGGAAAGCCAGTGGATCCGGAGAAGGAAGGCATGGTCCATGCGGCGGGAATGGTGTTTTTGATGATGGTGATGGTGCTGGTGTTGTTTAATGATATTCGGAAGCTGATTTAATAAGGTATCATGGAGTATCCGGCAAAATGGATTCTGGAATGTGTTTTGCCGGATTAAGAGGAGTGGAAAGGAATATTTGATGGGGCAAACAGAAACATTATTAGATATTTATCATGAGGTTAGTATTAATCAGGTAAAAGCAGATGTAGCATTTCGAACATTGGTTGAAGGTGTTAATGACCATATGTATGTGATACCAGAGTATCAGCGAAAATTCAGATGGTCTAAGAAAAAAATAGAAAATTTGGCAGTATCTTTGATCAAGGGCCTACCTATCCCACCAATCTATACCTATCGAAACAATGAAAATCAATTAGAAATTTTGGATGGTCAGCAGAGGATTATCAGCTTGTTTTTATATTATTTCGGAATTATAGTGGGAAATGAAAGGAGTCCGTTTTTTGATTATCAGAATCTGGAGCTGGGAGACGAGACTTTTTTAGAAGCACTTGAACGGAAAAAATTAGTGAAGGATTGTAAATATAACATGCGGGTAGATGGTCGTGATTTTGATATCTCATATGGCCAGCTTCCAAAAAGGCTGAAGAGAAAAGTGGATTACATGCCCATTACTATTGTGGAAATAAAAATAGAGTCTCAGGAAAACCGTGATAAAATATTACATAAAATTTTTGCAAATCTAAACCGTGAAGGAGAAAGGCTTTCGGACCAGGAGCTTAGAAATGGAATTTATCCTTGTCCTTTTTATCAGATGCTTTATGATGTGAATAAAAATAATAAAAAATGGCGAAAACTATATGGGAAAATTAACTCCAAAGGAAAAGATGTTGAGATTTTGCTGCGGCTTTGTGCAATGGAGTATTATGTTATCTTTTCAGAAACGAAACAAGAGTTTTTTATGGGAAGATATGAGGAAACCTTGTTGGATGATTTTTCAGAGATGGTCATAGGTTTTGACGAGGATACAACGATGAAATATAAAAAGTGCCTTGAGAAATTTTTAGATCGGTTTGATATCAAAAAAACCCATAAAAAGGTAACCACATTAGACAGCCTGTTTGCCATCCAGGAAAAAGCAGGATTAGATTTTGTAATTACAGATTCCATATGTGAAGAACTTGAGAGAACAGAGGAGTTTAATGCATTGTCCAGGCAGGGAACAATGTCAGATTCCAGAATGAAAAAAAGGTGGAAGGTCGCTTATGAACAATTATCAAAATATGATAAAAACACTTGCTGACAAAATATGGGATGGATTGGAGAGACAGGATGTGCTGAGGATCTGTAAAAAGTTATATACATATTATATGGTAAAATTGAAAGCATAGCATAATTTTTAATGAAAGTGCAGGTAAAAGTGAACAATATGAACCGAATGAAGACAAAAGAGATACAGATTGGGGATCGGGTAATCGGCGGAGAAAATCCGATTTTGATTCAGTCTATGTGCAACACGCGCACAGAGGATGTAAAGGCCACAGTGGAGCAGATCCTTCATCTGGAGCAGGCAGGGTGTGAGATAATCCGTGTGGCGGTTCCTACCATGGAGGCTGCGGAAAGTCTGAGACAGATTAAAAAGCAGATTCATATTCCCTTGGTAGCGGACATTCATTTTGACTATCGCCTTGCCATTGCGGCCATGGAATGCGGGGCAGATAAGATTCGAATTAATCCGGGGAATATCGGGGCCGAGGAGCGGGTGCAGGCAGTGGTGAATAAGGCAAAGGAATATAAGATTCCTATCCGGGTGGGGGTCAACAGCGGGTCTTTAGAGAAAAACCTGATTGAAAAGTACGGGGGAGTTACAGCAGAAGGTCTTGTGGAGAGCGCTTTAGATAAGGTCTTGTGGATTGAAAAGATGGGATATGATAATTTGGTGATCAGCATTAAGTCCTCGGACGTGATGATGTGTGTCCGTGCCCATGAGCTTATCAGCAGGAAAAGCAGTTATCCCCTTCATGTGGGAATTACGGAGGCAGGAACCGTCACTTCAGGGAATATTAAATCAGCAGTAGGGCTTGGATTGATTCTGAATCAGGGAATCGGAGATACCATACGGGTTTCCCTGACAGGAGATCCGGTGGAGGAGATAAAGTCGGCAAAGCTGATTTTGCGGACATTGGGTCTTAGAAAGGGCGGAATTGAGGTGGTTTCCTGTCCTACCTGCGGGCGGACGAAGATTGATTTGATTGGTCTGGCCGGACAGGTGGAAAATATGGTGACAGAATTTGACCATTTAAGCCTTAAGGTGGCAGTGATGGGATGTGTGGTCAATGGTCCCGGCGAGGCAAAAGAGGCGGATCTGGGCATTGCCGGAGGGATCGGAGAGGGCCTGCTGATTCGCCGAGGACAGGTGGTAAAAAAACTGCCGGAAGGAGAGCTTTTGCCTGCTTTGCGGGAGGAACTGATAAGGATATCAGAGGAAAAGAGACCTGGCGGTAATGGTTCATAAGTGCATTGGGAAAATAAGGGGAGGGTGAAAGATGAAGGGATTTTTGGAGGTGTTTCCGGGCTTACATATGACGGAGCAGATGACAGAGCTTCTGGGTATGGTAAAGGTGGAAAAGGTTTCCATGAACCGGGACAGAAGCCTGCTCCGGGTGTTTACAGTCAGCCCCAGGCTGATTCACAGAAAGAATATTATGGATCTGGAAAAGGGGATACGGGATCAGTTGTTTCCGGGAAAGCGGCTTCAGATCAAAATTTTTGAAAAATATCGGTTATCGGAACAATATACACCGGAGAAGCTTTTAAAAGCATATCAGGACAGCCTTTTGATGGAGCTGAAGCATTACAGCATTGTGGAATATACCATGTTTAGGAAGGCGGAGTTTTCTTTTCCGCAGCCGGATTTAATGCGGATGACCATTGAAGACACCATGGTCAACAAGGAGAAGGCAGGGGAGCTGAAAAGGATTCTGGAAAAGGTGTTTCATGAGCGGTGTGGACTGCCGGTGGAGATTCTTTTTGATTATGTGGAGCCGGTGCGGGCAAAGGCATCCATAGAGCGGGAAAACTATGCACGCCGGGAGGCGGAAAGGATGACTGCGAAAGTGGCTCCGATTCTGGGGCTTCGCCTGTCTGGCCAGGGAGAAAACGGTCAGGGTACAGACAAAGCATGGTCAGAGGTGCCATGGGAGGACGGCAGCGGGAAGACAGGCCAAACATTGTCAGACGGTTTGACATTGGAAAATGCCGGTGCGGCCGGGGCGAATAATGGAGCGGGATCTCAGGCAAAAGGAACGGTGGCTGGAGTGGGATCTCAGGCCGGGCAAATGGGACAAGAATGGAAAAACACAGGCCAGACAGGAAAAAATATGGGATCCGAGGGCAAGATTAGTTCAGGAAATGTTTCCGGCCCGGACGGAGGACTGCGGGGCGGAAGAAAGAGCGGCTTTAAAAAGAGTGACTGGAGTATAGGCGGCGGTTATCGAAAAAAATCGGACAATCCGGATGTACTTTATGGAAGGGATTTTGAGGATAATTTTATTGAGATCGACAAGATTGAGGGTGAGATTGGAGAGATCACCATTCGGGGAAAAATTCTGGATCGGGACAGCCGGCTGCTGCGCAGCAGAAAGACCATTTTTATCTTTCATGTGACGGATTTCACGGATACCATAACTGTAAAGATGTTTGCGGATGAGGCTTCTTTGGAGGATATGGACAAGGCTACAAAGGCAGGAAGCTTTATCCGGCTGCAGGGGCTGACTACGATTGACCGTTTTGACGGAGAGCTGTCCATTGGCTCTGTGCGCGGGATTAAAAAATATGAGGATTTTACCAGCAAACGGGTGGATAACAGCCCGGTAAAGCGGGTGGAGCTTCACTGCCACACAAAAATGAGCGACATGGACGGAGTCTCTGAGGTAAAGGATATTGTAAAGCGGGCCAAGGCATGGGGCATGCCGGCTATTGCAGTGACAGACCATGGCTGTGTTCAGTCCTTTCCGGATGCCAGCCATACACTGGATAAGGGGGATGAGTTTAAGATCCTTTATGGGGTGGAGGGTTATCTGGTAGATGATATGAAGGAGCTGGTGGAGAACTCCAAGGGGCAGACCTTTTCAGATTCCTTTGTGGTATTTGATATTGAGACGACAGGCTTTAGCCCGCAGAAAAATCAGATTATTGAGATCGGTGCAGTAAAGGTAAAAGACGGGGTTATTACGGACAAGTTCAGCACTTTTGTGAATCCTGATGTGCCGATTCCTTTTGAGATTGAGCAGCTTACGGGAATTAATGACAATATGGTGCTTTCCTCACCTCAGATTGATGTGGCCCTTCCGGAGTTTTTAGAGTTTTGCCGCGGATGTGTGCTGGTGGCCCACAATGCTTCCTTTGACGTCAGCTTTATTTCCTATCAGGCCAGGAATCAGGGGCTTGCCTTTTCTCCCACGGTGCTGGATACTGTGGCTATGGCCCGGCATCTTCTGCCAAATCTGAACCGTTTTAAGCTGGACACTGTGGCCAAGGCTTTGAATATTTCCTTGGAAAATCACCACCGGGCAGTGGATGACGCAAAAGCTACCGCAGAGATTTTTGTAAAGTTTGTGGAAATGCTTCGGGGGCGGGATATAGAGAATCTAGACCAGCTAAACGAAATGAGCGCTTTAAACGAGAACATGATAAAAAAGCTGCCTACCTTCCATGTGATCATTCTTGCAAAAAATGAAGTGGGGCGGACAAACCTGTATCGTCTTGTGTCCTGGTCCCACATCAATTATTTTGCCAAAAGGCCCAGGATTCCCAAAAGTGTTCTGAACCAGTACCGGGAAGGCTTGATCATCGGTTCGGCCTGCGAAGCAGGAGAGCTTTATCAGGCCATGCTTAAGGGGCTTCCAGAGGCAGAACTGATGAGGATTGCCGGATTTTACGATTATCTGGAAATTCAGCCTTTAGGAAATAATGAATTTATGCTTCGGGATGAGAAAAGCACAGTCAAATCCATGGAAGATTTAAAGGAGCTGAACCAGAGGATTATCGGAATAGGAGATGCTTTGGGGAAACCGGTCTGTGCGACGTGTGACGTGCATTTTCTGAATCCGGAGGATGAGGTGTACAGGCGCATTTTAATGGCAGGTCAGAATTTCAGCGATGCAGATAAGCAGGCGCCTTTGTATCTTCGGACAACAGAAGAAATGCTAAAGGAATTTGAGTATTTAGGCCCGGACAAGGCGGAGGAGGTGGTCATTACCAATACCAGGAAAATTGCGGATATGTGTGACCGGATTGCGCCGGTACGGCCGGATAAATGTCCGCCTGTGATTGCCGATTCAGACGAGACATTGCGGAAGATCTGTTATGACTGCGCCTATGATATGTATGGAAAAAATCTGCCTGAGATAGTGGTGGAGCGGTTGGAGAGGGAGCTTAATTCTATTATTTCCAATGGCTTTGCAGTGATGTACATCATTGCCCAAAAGCTGGTGTGGAAATCCAATGAGGACGGATATCTGGTTGGATCACGAGGATCCGTAGGATCCTCCTTTGTGGCCACCATGTCAGGCATTACAGAGGTAAATCCTTTAAGTCCTCATTATTATTGCCCTCACTGTCATTTCTATGATTTTGATTCTGAGCAGGTTCGGAAATTCAGCGGTATGGCTGGCTGTGATATGCCGGATAGGGAATGTCCCGAGTGCGGCACCCCTCTTATGAAAGCAGGCTTTGACATTCCTTTTGAGACCTTTTTAGGATTTAAGGGAGATAAGGAACCGGATATTGATCTGAACTTTTCCGGGGAATACCAAAGCAAAGCGCATGATTACACAGAGGTGATCTTTGGGAAAGGGCAGACTTTTCGGGCCGGGACAATCGGCACGCTGGCAGATAAAACGGCTTTTGGATATGTAAAGCGATATTATGAGGAAAGGGGAGTACATAAGAGAAACTGCGAGATTGACCGGATTGTACAAGGCTGTGTAGGGGTAAGGCGGACCACCGGACAGCATCCCGGAGGAATCGTGGTGCTGCCCATTGGGGAGGAAATATACTCCTTTACCCCTGTGCAGCGGCCTGCCAATGATATGGAAACCAAGACCGTGACTACCCATTTTGATTATCACTCCATTGATCACAACCTGCTGAAGCTTGACATATTAGGACACGATGATCCTACCATGATACGAATGCTCCAGGATTTGACCGGGCTGGATCCCGTTAAAGATATCCCGCTGGATTCACCGGAGGTAATGTCCCTTTTTCAAAACACCTCGGCATTGGGCATTACCCCGGATGATATCGGAGGGTGTCAGCTGGGGGCTCTTGGGATACCAGAGTTCGGCACGGATTTTGCCATGCAGATGTTAATTGACGCACAGCCAAAATATTTTTCCGATCTGGTGCGGATTGCAGGTCTGGCTCATGGGACAGATGTGTGGCTGGGCAATGCCAAGGATTTGATTTTAAGCGGGCAGGCCACCATTCAGACAGCTATCTGTTGCCGGGATGATATTATGGTTTATTTAATTCAGCAGGGGATGGAGGAGGGCCTTTCCTTTACTATCATGGAGAGTGTGCGGAAGGGAAAAGGCTTAAAGCCTGACTGGATTGAGGAGATGAAAAAGCATCAGGTGCCCCAGTGGTATATAGATTCCTGTTTAAAAATTAAATATATGTTCCCAAAGGCCCACGCAGCGGCGTATGTGATGATGGCATGGCGGGTGGCTTACTGTAAGGTATTTCATCCCCTGGCTTACTATGCAGCGTTTTTCAGCATCCGCGCCAATGGATTTTCCTATGAGCTGATGTGCCAGGGACAGGATCGGCTGGAGCATCACCTGGCAGATTACCGGAAGCGGGCAGACACTCTCTCAAAGAAAGAACAGGATACCTTAAGGGATATGCGGATTGTGCAGGAAATGTATGCCAGAGGGTTTGAGTTTATGCCCATTGATCTTTACCGGGCTCAGGCCCATCATTTTCAGATTATAGACGGAAAGCTGATGCCGTCCTTTGGAAGTATTGACGGAATGGGGGATAAAGCGGCGGAAAGCGTGGTGGAGGCAGCGGCTGAAGGGCCATTTTTGTCACGGGAGGATTTTCGCAACCGGGCAAAAGTCAGCAAGAGCCTTACGGATCTGATGGCAGACATGGGGATTCTGGGTGATCTTCCGGAAAGCAATCAGCTGTCGTTGTTTGATTTTGGATAAGAATTATCGCTAGAGGCTCACAACGTGATGGTGACGAGGATTTGAAGTTACAGTTCACGGGGCGGGGAAAACTGGACGAAAACAGACGTCAAGCTCGCTTGTAAGACTATTTTCGTCCAGTTTTCCACATCGGGAGGATACCCGGTGCTTCTTGTACGGCAGAGCCGGGCAAGAAGATGCCCCCTGAACAGTAACGATTTGAAAAATAATGGTTGACAAAATAAAAGATCCGTATTATAGTATAGGAGATGTCGAGGCGTGGCTCAGTTTGGTAGAGCGCTGCGTTCGGGACGCAGAGGCC
>CAJUGD010000018.1 GCA_910586205.1 uncultured Lachnospiraceae bacterium
GAGCAACGGCCTTCTAAGCCGTGGGTCGGGGGTTCGAATCCCTTCAGGCTCGTTGCCCCCAGCACGGAGAACCGTGGTGCGGCGGTTTATGGGTATACGGCAAAGCATGATAAGCTTTGTTGGTACAGCATATGGTGGGTATAGCGCAGTTGGTTAGCGCGCCAGATTGTGGCTCTGGAGGCCAAGGGTTCGAATCCCTTTATCCACCTTATAATTCCTTCGGGAATTTTTTTTTACAATGAAAGTCTTGCCGCCGAATAAGCGGTATAGGGGGAGTGCTGTGAGACACAGATATTTGCTGTAAGAATCAGGTAAAAGTAATCAGCGGGTGTGGCGGAATGGCAGACGCACCAGCCTTAGGAGCTGGCGGGCAACCGTGCAGGTTCAAGTCCTGTCACCCGCATTGATTTCTAAAATGATTTTGGGCTTCCGTGTTATACATAATATGAGTAACTGGTTATATGCTAAAGGGTTTTTAATCTTTTAATCTGTCAAATATAAATTCTTAATTTAAATGTTTAATTAAATCAATACGGAATCCGAACATCGTTGATACCATGCATAATATAATTAAGTAAATATATAGATACCAGGATCAAAAGGTCTGAAATTCGATAAGTGCGGCGAGATCCGGTATCAAAGGGGGCAAAAGACCTTTTGGCCTCAACATCATATATATGAAATTTCAGGTATGAGTAAAGGGGACGTTTATGAAATTTCTTGCAGACAAAAAGCTTGCCACACGTATTAGCATTATCACAACAACCATCACATTGATCGGGCTTTTGCTGCTTTGGCTTATTGTGTCTACCAATGCGGCCTCCATGGTTAAGAATGATATTACCAATCAAATGGTTGATGCCGTAGAATCTAGGGCAGCTCTTATTAACAAGTATGTAAGCTCCGCAGAAGAATATATGATAGCGTTTGCTTTGGGGAGCGAAGTGCGGGAGCTTCTCTTGGATCCGGACAATCCGGCACTGCTGAAAAAGGCTCAGAAGTATACGGAGGAGTCGGCTGCTGTTAAAGATGTTTTTGAAGGATTATACATTGCAACTCCGGATACCTATGTGCTGACCCATACCTCTGAAAATGCGATTGGAATAACTACACGGTCGGGAGAATCGCTGGAGGTATTTAAAAATACTATTTTATCCCAAGAGCGGCTGACAAATTTAGGAATTATGAAGTCTCCCGGAACCGGCAGTATGATTATCTCTATGTATTATCCTATTTATGAGGGTCAGACATGTATCGGCTTTGTGGGGGCCGGAGTTTATGCCAGCCATCTGATGGATGCATTGCTGAATTTGGATATGAAAGGGCTTCCCAACAGTGAATATGTATTCTTAAATGCAGAGAGCGGTGTGTATCTCTATCATGAGGATGAGGCGCTTTTGAATACAGAAACTACTGACAGCGGCTACAAGGACATAATCCGGAGAATCCAGGCAGACGGCAATACTCAGGCAGGTGTTTATACTTATCGGGACGAGAATAATACGGATCAATTAGTGGTTTATAAATATTTAAAAGACCGAGGCTGGGTTTTTATGCTTCGGGATGACGCTTCAGAAGTCTATAGCTCTGTGGTAACGGTACGTGTTTTAGTGGGAGTGTTGTGCGCGATTGTGGCTGCAGCGATTATTTTGATTACCCTGCTGTTTTTAAATCGGGAGGGAAAGGAGTTAATGGCTGTGGAGCGTGCAATTAGCTGTCTGGGGGATCTGAATCTTTCTGCCGATCAGGAGCTGGAGATCTTTTATGACAGGTCAGATGAGATTGGCTTAATTGCACAGACTACCCATCGTGTGTGCGGCAGCCTGCGGAAAACGATTGACGATGTGGAGCGGATTTTAGGTGAGATAGCAAATGGAAATCTAGGTGTAAATGTTGCAGAGAATGAACATTATTATATCGGAGATTTTCAGGCTCTTTCCCAAAGTCTGAAATCAATCCATTCCAATCTGAAGAATATGATTCATGACATTTCTCAGGTTGCGAATCAAGTTGATACAAGCGCGGATCGGGTATCTACGGGAGCTCAGGTACTGTCTCAGGGAACTATGGAGCAGTCGATTTCTATTGATGGCCTGGTATCCAATGTGACGGAAATCACATCCCAGATCCGGAACAGTACGGTTCGCTGCGGAAGTGCCAGTGAGTTAGTGGACAGAGCGGCTGGCTATGCGATTGAGGCTGATACAAAGATGGAACAGCTTGCAACGTCCACAAAAAATATAGATCAGTCTTCAGCCAAGATTGTTACGGTGATTAAAACAATAGAAGATATTGCGTTTCAGACGAATATTTTGGCATTAAATGCTGCAGTGGAGGCTGCCAGAGCCGGAACTGCCGGAAAGGGATTTTCTGTAGTGGCAGATGAAGTCCGGAATCTTGCCGCTAAATCAGCGGAAGCTGCTCAAAGTACCAACAGCTTGATCAAGCATTCTGTTCAGGATGTAAAAACAGGTACAGAATCTACAGAGCTGGCGGTTTCTGCGATGCAGGTTATTAATGACTGCATTCAAACAATTAAGACCTTAATGGATGAAATTGCAGCAGCCAGTGTTCAGCAATCTGAAATGATTGTTCGGGTAGAAGACGGAATTAAGGAAATTTCCAAGGTGGTGCAGACCAATACGGCTGCCGCTGAAGAAAGCGCTGCAGTTTCTAAAGAACTGTCAGACCAGGCAAGGACTTTAAACAGGCTGATTAGCCGGTTTCGTATTAAATAGCAGAAGATGAATAATAATCAAACGGGACGGTGAAAAGCACCGTCCCGTTTGATTATTATTCACTTTTCTTTTCATCTTCAGGGGATGGATCTGCTGCTTTTGTTTCTGCTTTGGCATCTGAGTGTTTTGGCCTTTTTCTGAAAGATATTTTTTTCGGCTTTAGATCCTTTGCCTTTAAAGAAGCGAACAGCCTGACAAAGAGTATGATGGCTCCGATTACAGCAAAAAGGACCACTAAAGCAGGAATGTGGGAGATAAACCAAACAAAAATATCCGTGATGTTTTGTCCTACATTCTCCAGGTTGCGGATAAAGCCTTTCTGAATGCGGGCTGCAACAGAGTCAGGTACAGTGGGAGTAAATACCGTTACTTCGGAGATATCGATTGTAACAGTACTGTAATCTACCTGATTGTCATAGGTTCGAAGCTGGGATTCAAAGCATTCCAGTTCATAGCGGATTTCTGAAAGACGTTCCTCTAAAGCAATGACAGCCTCTAAGGTGTCAGCTTTCTCCAAAAGCTCCCATAAACGTTCTTGTTCAATGGTCAGGGATTTTTTTCGGCTTTGCATATCCGTGTATTGCAGGGTAATGTCCTGAACGTTTTCTGAACGGTTGGTAATATTGCTCTGCTGGCTCATCTGAGAGAGAAAACCGTCTAATTTTTCAGACGGAATCCGAACCGTCAGATAGGCATATCTTCTTCGATCAGGGGAATAGGAAAGACTGGATCCGCTGATATCAGACTGCTGAATATAGCCTCCCTGTGAGGTGACAGACTGCTGGATAGAGGACAGAAGCTTGTCAAAATCTGTGGTTTCCACACTGAGGCTGACTGTGCGGATCAGCTTTCGGCTGACATTCGGGGTGGATGAAGGCTGGCTGGAATCAGCGCTGTTGCCACTCTGCGATGAGGAAGTGGTATCTGCAGAATTACCATACTCTCCATCATAGCTGCGGTTAACAGGCATCCACAGCTCATCATCAGAAAAATCTTCCTCATAGTAGGGGGCTGCAGCCTCGTCCATAGCCATGGCTGCAGCCGTCTCGGCTTCGTACATAGCAGGAGCTTCTGCAGGAACGGCATCATAACCTGCGCCATAGTCATAATATAGATTGTCAGCGCTGGATTTGGACTTGGACGTGCCGCCGCTGCATGCAGTCACAGAACAGGCAGCCAACAAAGCGGCAAAAGTAATGGCAGCAGATTTTAAATACTTTTTTTTCATAAAAATTACCTCCCTCTTGTTTCTGTACTCTTGGAATCTCTTTTATACCTGTCTTTGTGGCTGATTTTCAAGTTTAATCAACATATGTTCCACATGTGCCTCAAAAATTTATACATATCTGAGAAAGAGACTATGGGAGTACATCTATTTACTATTGTTCTATATATGATACGGATGAGAGCGGTAGGATTTATGGAGGAAATTAAAAATTTATGGATTATTAGGATAAAGCGGGGTTCTGTCAGAATCCCCGCTTATCTTGAAATCGGAATATTAACTTTGAATATCAATCGTGGATATAGAAGCAGATTCTCCTGTATACATGTTCTGTACGTACGCCGATTTAGCCTTTGAACGCCGGACCTTCTGAGCCTCTGGCGTCAGCTCAGCCTCTACACGGGTTTTCTTGGAGGCAAGGAGAAGCTCCCTGGCCTTTGCTAGTTTGGCGTCGGCTGACTTTTGGCTGGCTGACAGTGCAGCGTCTTTTCTGGCCGATGAAAGCGGGGCAGGATCTGCTTTAGCCGCAGCTTCAGCGGTATGAGCCGCAGCGCTGGGTGTGTCTGAAGACGGAGAGTCTGTGGTTTTATCCTGATCCGTGCTGGTTTGTTCTGTTTGGACCTGAGAATCTTCGGAATCTTTTTCGTCAACAGCCGTATCCTTCTGGTCTTTGGTCTCGCCTTTCATCTCGGCTTCTTTTGCTTCTTTCAGATCTTTTTCTGCTTTTCTCTTTTCTGCCTCAGTGGGAAGCTTGCTGTACTCACCGCTCTGCGCAAATTTGGTGGTAGCGTCTGTGACGGAGGAAACCTTTTGATGTTCTTGCATGGTAAGCTTTAATTTCTCACCGTCAGGGATATTGGGATTATTGTTGACCTCTCTGACCCGGTCTAGGGAAGAAGCCATCTGGGAAGCTTTAAGGCGCTGGACTTCTTCTTTGGTCTTGCAGTTTTTAAGTCTCTGCTCATATGCCTTGCGCTCCATCTCCATGGCTTTCACATGTTGGTAGGTCTCCGGATCATTCTTTTTTAAATACTCTAATTCAGAGGAAGAAAGCCGTTTGCCGGCATTCAGCTTTGAGCGGATACCGTTTAAGACTGCCTGTTTGGAACGGTTGGAGGCTGCGCCGATACCTCCTGCTTCTTTCCGGAGCTGTTCAGCAATGGAGGTGGTGCCGTCTGCAGAATAATCGCCTTTTGACTTTTTCTGTTCCCATTTCATCTGCATCTTCATGTTAGAGGCATAGGTGTGCAGGGAACCCATCATCATAATACTCATAAAAATCCCCCCTTTTTTGATTGGGTAATCTTCTGCTTTAAACGAAAAATCGCATTTTAGTCATCTGCAGGCAGGTAGGAAAAGCAGCAAAACAGGAAACAAAATTTATATGGTATATATCGGCATTTTTAAAAGAGCCTTAAGCAAACCTTGATTTTTTGCTGTTTTTTACATATACTGAATGGGAAAAGAGAGGCCGAATGAAAGGTGGCGGGAAGGGGAAAACGATGATACATTTACTTTTGGGGGTTATCTATTTGTCTTTTATCAGCTTAGGGCTTCCGGATTCGCTGTTGGGGGCAGCGTGGCCCTCTATGTATGGGGAATTTGGAGTTCCGGTTTCCTGGGCAGGGGCTGTCTCCATGCTGATTGCGGTCAGTACGGTTATCTCCAGCCTTCTGAGTGACCGGCTTACCCGCAGGATGGGAACCGGAAAGGTTACGGCAATCAGCGTGGCTATGACGGCGGCTGCCCTCTATGGATTTTCTGTGAGCCGTTCTTTTTGGATGCTGTGCGTGTGGGCAGTGCCTTATGGGCTGGGGGCAGGAAGTGTGGATGCCTCGCTTAACAATTACGTGGCGCTTCATTATGCAAGTTGTCATATGAGCTGGCTTCACTGTATGTGGGGAGTCGGGGCCTCCTTGGGACCATATATTATGGGGTATGCCCTGAGTATGGGCATGGGATGGCATATGGGATATCGCATGATTTCCGTTCTGCAGATCGTATTGACTGTTTTATTGGCAGCAGCCCTTCCTCTATGGAGAAGGGGTGGGGGCAGATATGAAGAAAAGGAAGAAAGCGGGGAGGTTCTTTCTGTTTGCCAAATTGCAGGGATTCCCGGAGCTAAGGCAGCAATGGCGTCATTTTTCTTTTATTGCGCCTTGGAACAGACTGCGGGCCTTTGGGGAAGCAGTTACCTGGCCCTTTATGGAGGTTTTAGCCCTAAAGAGGCAGCGCGTTTTGCCGGATTATTTTTTATTGGAATTACAGTGGGAAGGGCAGTCAGCGGAGTTTTGACCGTGTGGATAAATGATGCAAAAATGATTCGGCTGGGACTCTTAGGGGGAGGTCTTGGAATTGCGGCTCTTTTATTTCCGGGGGGAAGGCTTGCACTGGCTGGCCTGGTACTTTTGGGATTGGGCTGTGCTCCTGTATATCCCTGCCTGATGCATGCAGCTCCGGAGTATTTTGGGGCAGATCGGTCTCAGGCTATTATCGGGGTGCAGATGGCCAGCGCTTATGTGGGCATCTGTCTGATGCCGCCGCTTTTTGGGGTGATTGCCGAGCGGTTGGGAATCGGATTGTTTCCTGTGTGGCTGCTGATATTATTGGCGGCAATGGGAGCGGTGCATGAAGGGCTGCTGAAGAAATGCAGGCTGGTACAGCCATGAAAGGGAAATTGTATAACATAGACACGCTCTAGAGCTTCATAGCAGATAGATAAATTTAAAGTGTTTGCTCTAGTACTTGACATTACATAGTAGTAGGTGTAATATAGTATCAGGTAATAACAAAGTGCTGATGCAGAGTATGACACTATAGAAAGGTATGGGAGATCATGAATGCGCAGTTTAAGAAAGGGGTGCTGGAGCTGATTGTGTTGGAATCGGTTCGGCAAAGGGATATGTATGGATATGAGCTGGTGGAGGAGGTATCTAAGGTGGTGGATGTAAATGAGGGCACCATTTATCCGCTGCTGAAGCGTCTGACCAATGAACATTATTTTGAGACTTATCTGAGGGAATCTAAGGAGGGACCGCCCAGAAAGTATTATCATTTAACAGCAGCAGGTGTGTTGTACCGGGATTCTCTGGAAAAGGAGTGGAACGAACTGACGGAGAAAGTAGGAGGATTTTTGGAGGAGTGCCGAAATGGATAAAAAGACATTTATCAGGGAACTGAAGCTGGCGCTGTCTGTTCTTAAGCAGGAGGAACTGGATGATATTATCAGCGAATATGAACAGCACATTGATATGAAGCAGGCAAACGGGCTTACAGAGGAAGATGCGATTGCGGATTTTGGGAGCTTAAATGAACTTGCAGCGGAGATTTTGGAGGCTTATCATGTGCGCGCTGATTATGCGGCAGGGAAGAAGGGGCAGAAGTATTTTCCCCAAAAGGAACAGAAAAGCTATGAGCCAGGAAAAATAGGATCTTTGTGTGCCAAGGCAGGTGCTGCCGTGACACAGGGAGCCGGCAAAGCGGGAAGATGGCTGTGGGGAATTTTGCTGTTTTGGAAAGCTGCTTTTGGAAAGACGGTTTTTTGGATCAGGAATCGATGGGAGAATCCTATGGATTATGAGGGGGAGATGGAAAACGGCCAGGACAAAAAGGAAGATTGCATTAAGGAGCAAAAGGACATAAAGACTTTGATTTTGGACAGGGAGGAAGAAGGGGAGACGGAGGCTGAGGAACTTTGTGAAAGCAAGAGGAACCAATTCCCAAGAAGAAGCCGCAGAAAAACCGGGATGGGCCGGGCTTTGCTGGATGGTATAAGGTCTGTATCTGGTAAGGTTATAGGACTTTTGGAAAACGTATGCCGGCTTGGGATCCGGGCGGCGTTTTGGGGATTTCGTATGGTCTGGAACAGTGCCTGTATAGGATTTGCCCTGTTTTGCGGATGCTTTGGTCTGCTGTGCCTGTATTGCATGGGGCTTTTAACCGTGCTTTTGCTGCAGGGATATCCTTTGGCGGGGCTGTCATTAGGATGTGCAGGCTTGGTGATGTGCTCTTTTTCAGCGGCATTATTGAGCATTACTATGGTTTTAAAGGGCAGGAATAGAAAAAAGGCGGAGGACAGGGAGCATGCGTAAAATGCAGAAGATTTTGCTGGGAATATTTTTGGGAGGAGTGCTTTTGGGAGGCATTGGGACGGGAGTGGCCTTGGTGGAATATTCTTCTCTGGCATATGGCGGGGAGAAAATCATTGGGGAGGAAAGTCTGGTGACCCGAGAGATTGATTATGTCTTTGTGCCCGGAGAGGAGAGCATTAATATTGTCAGCGGGTATTGGGCAGACGGAGTAGAGGTGGATGATACGGTACCGGAAGGGGTAGTCCGGTATGAGGTCATTTATAACAAAAACACAGTGGAGCCAACCGTGTGTTCCTGGGAAGCCGGTGAAGCGGAGAAGGAGGCATGGGAGGATAGTGAGGAAGATATAGGGGAAGCTGAGAGTGCGGGGGATGGAGAGTCTTGGGAGGATACCGCAGAGCTTGCTGTGGTGATGCAGGAAGAAGATGAGACAAACCTTCAGGATGATGTGGAAGGGGACGCAGACTTTACCGCGTCAGGGACTGAAAACAGCAGATCTGCGAAGATTAAGCAGACTTATTTGGAGCTGCAGATCCGGTATATACACAGTGATTTTGCGCTGTTTATGGAATACAAAGACCAAATTCTTGCAGAGCTTAAGCAGAAGAAGCTTTTTGACTACCAGGTAAGTTATGTTAAGGAGGTAAGAATCAGGGCCAATTCTAAAACCATGCCATATATTCGCAGCCAAAGTACAAAATATTCGGTTTATCGTTAATATATCTGTTTTTAGCGGAATGCGGCTTCTGGGATTTTGTAAAGAAGCCGCATTTTTAAACCAAAAAGATTTTAGAGCAGATGTTCCGTTAAGATTTTTACACCCATTAAAACAAGAATCACGCCTCCTGCCAGTTCGGCCCGGGACTTGTAGCGGCAGCCGAAGACGGTTCCCACTTTTACACCGATGACAGACAGAACCAGCGTGGCAGTTCCGATAATGGACACAGCGTACAAAAGATGTACCTGCAAAAAAGCAAAGGTAACTCCTACAGCCAGAGCGTCAATACTGGTGGCAATAGCCAGGATCAGCATATCTCTCATGGCAATGGAGGCATCACAGGATTCTTCCTCCTGGTTTAAGGATTCCCGGATCATGTTGCCTCCGATAATACCCAGCAGTATAAATGCGATCCAATGATCATAGGCTGCAATGGTATTTTGGAAATAAGCTCCCAGAAAATACCCGATAGCCGGCATCAGAGCCTGGAAGCCGCCGAAGTAAATGCCCACTGTCAAAGCATTTTTCATGCGCATCTTCTGCATGGAAAGGCCTTTGCAGACGGATACGGCAAAGGCATCCATGGACAATCCCACAGCAAGGATGAATAATTCCGGAACTGACATAGAAAGCTCCTCCCAATGTGAAGTATATGTTGAGACGGCAGCAATTATTCGCTGCCGTTTAAGACTGCATGGGCGGCCGCTTGTTTATTGCAGATTCCGGATTTTGTTGTCATAGATCCGTTTAAACAGGATCGTGCTCAGAACTACGGAAATGATCTCTGCTAAGGGGAAGGAATACCATACCGCATGAAGTCCCCAAACCTCGGCAAAGATCCAGGCAGCAGGAAGAATGCATAATAACTGTCTGGCCACAGAGGTGATCAGGCTGTACATGCCGTTTCCCAGGGCCTGAAATACAGAGCCCACGATGATGCAGTAGCCGGCAAAGAGAAAGCTTAAGCTGATGAGCCGCAGGGCAGGTACGCCGATCTCAAGCATATGGTCAGAGGCGTCAAACAAAAGCAGCAGCTGGGCGGGAAAGAGCTGGAAAGCGGCAAGACCCAGCAGCATTATACTTACTGCAATGATAATGCTCATACGTGCCGTATCCATAATTCTCTTTCGGTTTCTTGCTCCATAGTTGTATGCAATAATAGGAATCATGCCGTTGTTAAGGCCAAATACAGGCATGAAAACAAAGCTTTGAAGCTTAAAGTATACACCGAATACCGTGACAGCCGTGGAGGAAAAGACACCCAGGATTTTGTTCATGCCATAAGTCATCACAGAGGAGATGGACTGCATGACAATGGAGGGAAGGCCCACGGCATAAATGATGGTGATAATCCGCTTGTCTGGAGAAAAGCCTTTCATGCGTATGCTCACATCCGGGTTCCAGCGCAGGTTGCAGAACAGGGAAATGAACATGGCAAGAAACTGGCCGGTCACTGTGGCAATGGCAGCGCCGCGGATGCCAAGAGCCGGAAAGCCTGCCAGTCCGAAGATCATGATGGGATCCAGAATAATATTGGTAATGGCTCCCAGTCCCTGAGAAAACATATTGTAAATAGTCCGCCCGGTGGACTGCATGATTCTTTCCAGCATCATTTCCATATAAAAGCCTACGGAAAAGATCAGACAGATCTGCAGGTATTGAATACCATATTCAATGATCTCAGGATCATCGGTCTGACTGGCAAAGTAAAGGCGTGAGGCAAATATGCCGAACAGGGCAAAGGCCAGAGCTCCTAAGACGGCAAGAAAAATACCGTTCTGCGCTGCTTTTTGTGCCTGTTTGGGATTCTGCTCGCCTAAAGAGCGGGAGAGCAGTGCATTGACTCCCACGCAGGTACCGGAGGAGACGGCGATCATCAGGCTCTGGATTGGGAATGCCATGGAAATGGCAGCCAGAGCCGCTTCGTTAATCCGCGACACAAAGATGCTGTCAATAATATTGTACATGGCCTGCACCAGCATGGAAATAATCATGGGTAGGGACATGGAGATGAGCAGACGGTTCACAGGCATGGTTCCCATCCGGTTTTGTTCGGGTTTGGCAGATGACTGAGGCATAAAATGCTCCTTTCCTGTTAGTATTTTATCTGTTAGCGTGCTGACTATTTTACTATTTTTGACAATAATTGTCAACTGCTGCAAACATCATTCCTTTTTACGCGGAGGCTCACGGATCGTTTTTTGGTTATGGTAAAAAACTGAATTGCAATACTGCTTAATAACAACAAATCGGAAGAAGTACACGAGTGGGAACAGTGGGAAAGGATAAGATTTGTGAAAAGTGGGTATTGCAATTAAAAATTGGTTGTGCTAATATAATACCAATTTAGTGCGGCAAAGCATGAAAAAGGCTGAGAAGGAGACTCTTGCCGTGGGACTTCGACAGGAAGATGGCGTCACCGACTGAGAGCGCCGTCAGGTTGGACCAGGCAGCCAGGGAACACTCCGGAGCCGGTATTCTGAACCGGAAAACCGTTGCAGGAAGGTCTTTAGTAGGGATACCCGGATGGCACCCGTTATGTGCCGAGAGTGGAGCGCTGGTTCTTTGCAGGGGCCAGCCTCAATGCGGGTGGTACCGCGGAGCATGATTCGATCAAGGAGAATGTCCCGTCCCGGAATATGTAACAGTATTCCGGGGCGGTTTTTTATTTCTGCAAGCAATGAGCCAGGTGCTGTGTCTGCGGCGGAGTATATGGCAGAGAGATTTTAGGAGAAACAGGCAGAATGCTTGTTTTTCCTGACAGATGATTTGTACCGGGCCGGAATCATAACCATTACATTTTAGGTAAGGAGAGAGCCATGGAATTTCTGACAGGAGTAAAGGAAAAGGAAACGAAAGGAATAAGGGAACTTCTTGAGGGGGATTATGAGGGAAAGAGTGTTAAAATCAATGGGGCTGTTCACAGTATCCGGGATATGGGGGATGTGGCGTTTGTGATTCTGCGCAAGTCCGAGGGCCTGGTCCAGTGTGTATATGAGGAGGGGAGCAGCGGCTTTTCCATAAGAAGCTTAAAAGAGGAGTCGGCTGTGGAGGTTACAGGCGTAGTGGCAAAGGAAAAGCGGGCACCCTGGGGATTTGAGATTCGCCTGCAGGAAATCCGGGTCTTGTCAGAGCCTGCCCAGGTTCTGCCTCTTGCCGTCAATAAGTGGAAAATGAATACCTCTCTGGAGACAAAGCTGGCATTGCGTCCGGTTTCTCTCAGAAATGTGCGGGAGCGGGCAAAGTTTAAGCTTCAGGAGGGAATCGTCAGAGGGTTTCGGGAATTTTTGTTTAGCCAGGGTTTTACGGAAATCAGAACGCCTAAGATCGTATCACGGGGTGCTGAGGGCGGGGCCAATGTATTTAAGCTGAACTATTTTAATAAGAAGGCAGAGCTGGGACAGAGTCCGCAGTTTTATAAGCAGACTATGGTAGGGGTGTATGACCGGGTATTTGAGGCAGCGCCGGTGTTCCGGGCAGAAAAGCACAATACGACCCGCCATTTAAACGAATATATCAGCCTGGATTTTGAGATGGGGTACATTGACGGTTTTGAGGATGTGATGGCCATGGAGACGGGATTTCTTCAGTATACCATGGAGCTTTTGAATCGGGATTATAAGAGGGAGCTGGAAATATTGGAGGTAAAGCTTCCAAAGCCGGAAAGGATTCCCCAAGTACGTTTTGACAGGGCCAAAGAGCTGGTGTCTGAGAAATATAACAGGAAAATCCGCAATCCCTTTGACCTGGAGCCGGAGGAGGAGGCTTTAATCGGCCGGTATTTTCAGGAGGAATATGACAGTGATTTTGTGTTTGTCACTCATTACCCTTCCAAAAAACGGCCATTTTATGCTATGGACGACCCGGAGGATAACCGGTTCACCTTAAGCTTTGATTTGCTTTACAAAGGGCTTGAGATTACTACCGGAGGGCAGAGGATTCATGAATATGAGATGATTTTGGAAAAAATGGCCAGAAGGAATATGGATCCAGAGGAGATTCGGGATTATCTGATGATCTTTCAGTATGGGATGCCGCCTCATGGGGGGCTGGGAATCGGCTTGGAAAGGCTGACCATGAAGCTTTTGGATGAGCAGAACGTGCGGGAGACCACTCTGTTTCCAAGAGATGTGACCAGGCTGGAGCCTTAGAGCGTGTATCTGGCGGGAATGAAGGGAGAATAAACAGATGGCAAATACAATCAGCAGCGAGACAATGGATTATGTAGGGATTTTGGCGAAGCTGGAGCTTTCCTTAGAGGAAAAGGAAGCAGCCAGAAAAGATATGGAGAGAATGCTGGATTATATTGATCAGTTAAATGAGCTGGATACCAGCCAGACAGAGCCATTATCCCATGTATTTCCCGTGAACAATGTGTTCCGGGAAGATGTGGTGACCAATGGGGATGAGAGGGAGAAAATTCTGAAAAATGCGCCGGAACAGAAGGACGGAGCATTTAAGGTTCCGAAGACCGTAGAGTAGGGAGTATGGAAAGACGGCTGGGAGAAAGGAGCGGATATGAAACGGATTCTTGAGCTGACTGCCCTGGAGCTGGGCAGAAGAATAAAGAAAAAAGAGATTGGAGTGGCAGAGGCTGCGGGGGCGGCGCTGGCACAGATGCGTGTGCTGGAACCAGAGCTGAACTGTTATGTGACAGTAGATGAAAGGATGGTATTAGACCAGGCGCAGAAGGTTCAGCAGAAAATTGATAAGGGGGAGTTAACCGGGCCGCTGGCCGGGGTTCCGGCAGCCATCAAGGATAATCTTTGTGTGGAAGGGCTGCCTGCCACCTGCAGTTCCCGGATTCTTGGGAAGTTTGTGCCTTCCTACACGGCAGAGGCTGTTGTAAGGCTTCTAAATGGAGGCGCCGTGATTTTGGGAAAAACTAATATGGATGAGTTTGCCATGGGAAGTACCACAGAAACCTCCGCCTTTGGAGCAACCAGGAATCCTTGGAATCCGGATCATGTGCCTGGGGGATCATCCGGAGGATCCTGCGGAGCTGTGGCGGCCAATGAATGTTTTTATGCATTGGGGTCAGACACAGGAGGATCCATTCGTCAGCCCAGCTCGTTCTGCGGGGTGACCGGGATCAAGCCTACTTATGGAACCGTGTCCCGTTATGGGCTGATTGCCTATGGATCTTCTTTGGATCAGATTGGCCCTGTGGGCAAAAACGTAGAGGATTGTGCGGCGGTTTTGGAAATGATATCTTCCTATGATAGTAAGGACAGCACTTCTATCTGCAGAAAAGACTATGATTTTACTTCTGCGCTGGTGGATGATGTGAGGGGAATGAGAATCGGGATCCCCAAGGATTATATGGGAACGGGATTGGACGGACAGGTGAAGGAAGCGGTCTTAAAGGCAGCAGAGGTTCTGGAGAAAAAGGGAGCCATAGTGGAGGAATTTGATTTAAGCCTGACAGAGTATGGGATTCCGGCTTATTATGTGATTGCCTCCGCAGAAGCAAGCTCCAATCTTTCCCGTTTTGACGGGGTTAAGTATGGATTTCGGGCAAAGGAGTATGAAGGGCTTCACAATATGTATAAAAAGAGCCGCTCAGAAGGCTTTGGAGCGGAGGTGAAAAGGCGAATTATGCTGGGCTCCTTTGTGCTCAGCAGCGGATATTATGATGCTTATTATCTGAAGGCTCTAAAGACCAAAGCTCTTATTAAACAGGCTTTTGACCAGGCATTTGAGCGTTACGATGTGATTTTGGGACCCACGGCGCCTTCCACGGCGCCAAGGCTGGGGCAATCTTTATGTGATCCTTTGAAAATGTACTTGGGAGATATTTATACCGTCTCAGTGAACCTGGCCGGGCTTCCGGCAATGAGCGTGCCCTGCGGCCAGGACTCTCAGGGGCTTCCCATTGGGGTGCAGTTTATTGGGAACTGCTTTCACGAGAAAGATATAATTCGTGCAGGCTATGCCTATGAGTGCAGCCGGAGCTACGAGACTCCGGAGCTGGCAGTGCGGGGAGCAGAGCAGGCTGAGATCATATATGATGAAATCGTGCAGCAGGGGCATCTGACAGAGGAAAACGGACCGGCAAAGGAACCAAAAGAAACGGGAAGCATGAAAGAAGCCGTATATGCGGCGGCAAAGAGAGGGGCAGGAATCAGGTTGGCAGCGTTTGAGAAGGCAGGGGAACAGGAGGTGCGGCATGAGTAAACAATATGAGACGGTAATCGGCCTGGAAGTTCATGTGGAGCTTGCCACCAAGACCAAAATCTTCTGCGGCTGCTCTACGGAATTTGGAGGTGCGCCTAACAGTCATACATGTCCGGTCTGCACCGGGATGCCGGGAGCTTTGCCGGTGTTAAACAGGCAGGTGGTGGAATATGCCTTGGCTGTAGGGCTGGCTGCTAACTGCAGCATTAACCAGTATTGCAAATTTGACCGGAAGAATTATTTTTATCCAGATAATCCTCAGAACTATCAGATATCTCAGCTTTATCTGCCCATTTGCCATGACGGGTGGGTGGAGATTGAGACTAAGGCAGGGAAAAAGAGGGTGGGTATTCACGAGATCCACATGGAGGAGGATGCAGGAAAGCTGATTCATGATGAATGGGAGGATTGTTCCCTGGTGGATTATAACCGGAGCGGAGTTCCTCTGATTGAGATTGTGTCAGAACCGGACATGCGCAGTGGAGATGAAGTGATTGCTTATTTGGAAAAGCTTCGGATGATCATCCAGTACTTGGGGGCTTCGGACTGTAAACTGCAGGAGGGTTCCATGCGGGCGGATGTGAATCTGTCTGTCAGAGAAGCCGGCACAAGAGAGCTGGGAACCCGCACGGAGATGAAGAACTTAAACTCTTTTAAGGCCATAGCAAGGGCCATTGAGGGGGAGAGAAACCGGCAGATCGAGCTTTTGGAGGATGGGAAGGAGATCATCCAGGAGACGAGGAGATGGGATGACAACAAGGAATCTTCCTATGCCATGCGCTCTAAGGAGGATGCTCAGGATTATCGGTATTTCCCGGATCCGGATCTGACGCCGATTATTATCAGCGACGAGTGGATTGCCAGGATAAAGGCGCAGCAGCCGGAACTTCAGACGGAAAAGATGGAGCGTTATCAGAGAGAGTATCAGCTTCCAGAGTATGACGCCGGGATTTTGACGGCTTCTAAACATCTGGCAGATCTGTTTGAGGAGACGGTAAAGCTGTGCGGAAAGCCAAAGGAGGTATCCAACTGGCTGATGACCGATGCCATGCGTCTGCTGAAGGAGCATGAACAGGAGCCGCAGGAGCTTTCCTTCAGCCCGGGAAATCTGGCAAAACTGATTGGGCTCTTGGAGGAAAATGTGATCAACAGGACAGTGGCCCGGAGTGTCTTTGAGATGATATTTGCAGAAAACGTGGATCCGGAGCAGTATGTGGAGGAAAAGGGGCTGAAGGTAGTCAGTGATGAAGGCGCTCTTAGAAAGGTGATTCAGGAGATCCTTGAGAAGAATCCTCAGTCTGCGGCGGATTATAAGGCGGGAAAGCAAAAGGCCATGGGGTTTGTGGTAGGGCAGACCATGCGGGCTATGAAGGGGAAGGCGGATCCGGCGGTGGTGAACCAGTTGGTAAAGGAGATTTTGGAAGAATTGATTGTAAATTAAAGGTTTTTCGTGTAGAATGATAAGAAACCTAAAAATAATAAAATTGGACGCAGGCAAAGGGATAGGACGACAGACAAATATCCCGGAATAAGGAGGAAATGAATATGCAGTCATATGCACAGATGAGCAATGAGGAATTGCTTGCATTGAGAAAACAGCTTTCTGTCCGGTACAGGGATTTTCAGGGTAAGGATCTGCGGCTGGATATGTCCCGGGGAAAGCCAAGTGTGGATCAGCTTGACCTTTCCATGGGAATGATGGACGTACTAGGCAGTGAGGATGATCTGACTTGTGACGATGGCACGGACTGCCGGAATTATGGGGTTCTGACCGGAATCGGGGAGGCCAAGGAGCTTTTGGGGGATATGATGGAGGTGTCTCCGGATAATATCATTATTTACGGAAACTCCAGCCTGAATGTGATGTTTGACACGGTTTCCCGTTCCATGACTCACGGGGTTATGGGGAATACTCCCTGGTGCAAACTGGATAAGGTAAAATTTTTGTGTCCGGTACCCGGGTATGACCGTCACTTTGCTATCACAGAGTATTTTGGGATTGAGATGATCAATGTGCCGCTGACCGGCGAGGGGCCGGACATGGATCTGGTGGAGAAGCTGGTAAGTGAAGATGAGAGCATTAAGGGGATCTGGTGTGTTCCCAAATATTCTAATCCTACCGGAAACAGCTATTCCGATGTGACGGTCCGGCGTTTTGCCCGGTTAAAG
The DNA here is from genome assembly GCA_910586205.1 of uncultured Lachnospiraceae bacterium. Lineage (GTDB taxonomy): Bacteria > Bacillota > Clostridia > Lachnospirales > Lachnospiraceae > Brotaphodocola. The sequence goes on from CAJUGD010000018.1 coordinate 17,119, forward strand.
CCGGCTGCTCCTGATTTCAGGATTTATTGGGACAATGCATATGGGATTCATCACCTGTATGATTATGACCAGGATCATTTGATTGAGATTCTCGCAGAGTGTAAGAGGGCAGGAAATCCGGATTTGGTGTATAAGTTTTCCTCTACATCAAAAATCAGCTTTCCGGGCTCTGGCATTGCGGCCATTGCCACTTCCCGCAATAACCTGGAGGATATTGAGAAACAGCTTAAGTTCCAGACCATTGGCCATGATAAGGTGAATCAGCTCCGCCATGTAAGGTTTTTCGGAGGGATCCATGGGATGGTAGAGCACATGCGGCTTCATGCGGATATTATGCGTCCAAAGTTTGAGGCAGTGACCAGCACTTTGGAGAGGGAGCTGGCCGGGCTGGAGATCGGTTCGTGGACCAGTCCCAAGGGGGGATATTTTATTTCTTTTGATTCTCTGGATGGCTGTGCGAAGGAGATTGTGGCGCGATGCAAAAAAGCCGGTCTGATTATGACAGGGGCAGGGGCCACGTATCCTTACGGGAAGGATCCGCGGGACAGGAATATCCGTATTGCTCCGTCTTATCCTCCGCTTGAGGATCTGATCCTTGCCATGGAGCTGTTTGCCCTCTGTGTAAAGATTGTCAGCATCAATAAGATTCTGGCAGACAGGAAAGCAAACGGAGATGCCTGACAAGAAGATAAAGATGGGAATAGGTATGTGCAGGACACAGGGGCCGCTGTAATGAGAGGAACGCTGAAAAAGCGGACTGCCATAAGCCTGGTAAGCAGAGTCCTTTGACGGGAACGGAAGGACTCTGCTGTTTTTTTGTCTAGAAACTCAGATATTATTTATGCTGTTGTTTGTGCAAAAAAGCCAGCTGGCTGACAGCCCACCCCTTTTGTCAGACCAGGGTTGTCTTCGCTCTTTACATTTTGAGTTTCCTGCCCTATAATACAATAGATTGTGAAGTATTAGGGTGAAAGGAATAAAACAGATGAAACGGTTGTGGATCAATCTGCAGAAAAAGCTGCTGAATTTTGAATCTGTTTCTTACTTTATTTTTGGTGTACTGACTACCCTGGTAGATTGGATCAGCTACCGGGTCATGACCAGGTGGTGGGGAATCGATTATAAGGCAGCAACAGCATGGTCGTGGGCAGCGGCAGTGATATTTGCCTTTATTACCAACAAGCTGTTTGTGTTTCAGAGCCGGAGTTTAAAGCCAAAAGATGTGTGGTCGGAGTTTGTGCCTTTTGTGGTTTGTAGGATTGTCACATTATTGTTTACCCTGGCAGCTATGGTGGCCATGGTGGACGGTATGGGTATCCGGCAGGATTTTATCTGTAAGGTCGTGGTATCAGGAATTTCACTGGTGCTGAATTATGTGCTGAGCAAATGGGTGGTATTTAGAAAAGTATCATAAGGAGAGGCCGGATATGGAACATGAAGATATTAACCGGATTACGAAAGAATTAGAGGGCTTGCTTATGATGAATGAGAAAACAGCTTCGGTTAAAGATAAGGAGCAGAATCTGGAAGGGCAGCAGGACTGGAAAGACCAGGAGAGCTTTTCGGAAGCATCAGGAAATTTGGAGGAGGATTCAGAGCTTTTGGAGGAGATTCCAGGAGAATTTCAGGAAAGCTCTGAGCTTTTGGATGAAGCAGCAGATGATTTGCCAGAAGATCCAGAGGCTTTTCAGGAAGAAATGGGCTGGGAGGATTGGGAGGAGGACAGGGATCCAGGCTCCCGAAAGTGGACTCTTGTGCGGCCCTGGGACGGTTTGGTGGTGGCATTTCTTGCGCCGATGATTATTATGCTGATTATTTTTGCTCAGAGAGGGATCTTTCCCTTTGGGGAGGAATCCTTTCTGAGAACAGATATGTACCACCAATATGCGCCGTTTTTTTCGGAGTTCCGCAATAAGCTTGCACAAGGGGAGAGCCTTTTGTATAGCTGGAATGTGGGTATGGGGGTGAATTTTTCCGCTCTTTACGCCTACTATCTGGCAAGCCCTTTAAACTGGCTTCTGGTTTTGTGCCCGGAAAAGCTGGTTATCGAGTTTATGACCTATATGATTGTGCTGAAAACCGGGTTGTCAGGGCTTTCCATGGCTTATTATCTGCGCAGGCATTGCAGGAGCCAGAATTTTGGGATTGCATTTTTTGCTATGTTTTATGCGCTTTCCGGGTATATGGCGGCTTATAGCTGGAATATTATGTGGCTGGACTGCATTATCCTTTTTCCGCTGATTATGTTGGGACTGGAGATATTAGTCAAGGAAGGAAAGGGGCTGCTGTACTGTGTGTCCCTGGGCTGCTCCATTCTTTCTAATTATTATATTTCTATTATGACCTGCATTTTTATGGTGCTGTATTTTGCGGCTTTGATGGTGATGGAAAAACAGATGACCGGAAGGAAATGGATCAGCCGGTGCGGATTGTTTGCCTTGTATTCGCTTCTGGCCGGCGGTTTGGCAGCGCTGGTGCTCTTGCCGGAAATTCATGCGTTGATGCTGACCGCATCCGGACAATTTAACTTTCCTAAGCTTCAGGAACCATATTTTTCGATTTTTGATATGGCGGCCCGCCATATGGGAAATGTGGAGACGGAGATTGGTCTGGACCATTGGCCTAATATTTACTGCGGGGTGGCAGTGCTGCTTTTGCTTCCCCTGTATCTGGCAGCAAAAAGGATATCCGGGAAGGAAAAGGTGGTTTACAGTTTTCTGCTGTTGTTTTTCTTTGCCAGCTTTTCTGTCAATGTGCTGAATTTTATCTGGCATGGGTTTCATTTTCCCAACAGCCTTCCATGCCGTCAGTCTTATATTTATATTTTCTTGGTTCTGGTGATGTGCTGTAAGGCTTATCTTCATTTGGGGGAAACACCCTGGCGCCATATACTGATTGCTTTTTGGGGAGCAGTAGGATTTGTGGTACTGGCACAGAAGTTAGTAAAGCAGGAGCATTTTCACTTTACGGTGTTTTATGTGGCAATTCTGTTTTTAGCTTTTTATCTCGGGATAATTTGGCTGTACCAAAAAGGGCGGCGTTTTGAGAACCGGGCAATGCTGCTGGCTCTTTTTCTGGTTTCCATTGAATCGGCGGTAAATATGACGGTTACCAGTGTTACCACCACCAGCAGGACAGCTTATATCAGCGACAATGAGGCAGTGAGGAAGCTGGTGGATTCGGTTCTGCCTGCAGACAAGTTTTTCCGGATGGAAAAGGTGACACGCAAGACAAAGAATGACGGCGCCTGGATGAATTTCCCTTCTGTTTCCTTGTTTTCTTCCACAGCCAATGCAGACTTGACAAAGCTGTTTAAAAAGCTGGGCTGCGAGAGTTCTACCAATGCATACAGCATTACAGGGAGTACGCCCTTAGTGGACATGCTGTTTGCCGTGGAATATGGAATTTATTCAGAGGATCCGGAGGATACGGGGCTTCGGGAGTTTATGGCCCGGGAGGACGAGACGACCTTGTATCGGAACCGGTATACGCTTCCTTTAGGTTTTTTGGTTTCAGATGATTTTCAGAGGCAGTGGGATCTGGAATTGGGAAATCCCGCGGACGTGCAGAACAGTTTGGCAGACTGTGTGGGTGCAGAGAATGTGCTGAACATGGTGATGGATGTGAGCGGGACGGGAAAAGAGCTTACTTTTTACCCTGAGACCGGAGGAGAATACTATGCTTATGTGGGAGACACCAGGGTCGAGAAGGTGACGGTTTCCAGTTGGAAAGGAACAAAGACCTATAATAATGTAAACAGAGGATATCTTTTGGAATTGGGATATTGTACGGCAGGAGAACCTGTTACTCTCACCACAGACGACAATACAGACGGCATATGGGCGGATGTGTATCAGATTTCCGAGACAGGGCTGGCTCAGATCCATGAAAAACTTTCTCAGACGCCATGGGAGCTGACAAGCTGGAAGGAAACCTACCTGGAGGGAAAGATTACGGCAAAGCGCCCGGGAGTGATGCTTACGACCATTCCTTATGACAAGGGATGGACCATTCTTGTGGACGGCGAGAAACAGATGCCGACAAAAATGCTGGGTGCGTTTCTCGGAGTGCCTTTGACGGGGGGAGAACATGTGATTGCCATGAGCTATCAGCCGGAAGGGCTGACAGAGGGCTGGATGATCAGTGCAGGAGCAGTGATCCTATTGATTGGGCTCGAGGCAGGAAGCTGGTTTTGGAGACGAAGGAAGCGTGAGTGGGAAGAAAATGAAGAAGAATATCAGGAAGATGAGGATTCTCAGGCAGACATAGAAGATGATAGGGAGGATAGAGGGGGTCTGGCAGTTGATGAAACAGACGTGGAAGATAAGGATTGCCAGATAGAGGAAGAAAAGGGATTTGACGAGAAGGGCAAAACAGGAGAAAAACACATAGATAACAACAAACAACAAGGAGCGTGTGAACAGTTATGAAGCTTTGGGGCGGACGTTTTACAAAAGAAGAAAACCAGCTGGTACACAATTTTAATGAATCCCTGTCCTTTGACCGGAAATTTTACCGGCAGGATATAGAAGGCAGCATTGCCCATGTGACTATGTTGGCAAAGCAGGAGATTGTGTCAGAGGAAGATAAGGATGTTATTATCAGCGGATTAAAAGGAATCCTGGAGGATGTGGAAAAGGGAGTATTGGAGTTTTCCCCGGAATACGAAGATATCCACTCATTTGTGGAGTCTAACCTGATAAAAAGAATCGGAGATGCCGGAAAGCGTCTGCACACCGGCCGCAGCCGCAATGACCAGGTGGCATTGGATATGAAGCTTTACTGTCGGGATGAGATTGGGGAGATCGATGAGCTTTTAAAAGGGCTTTTAAAGGAGCTTCTGTATATTATGGAAGAAAATCTGGACACCTACATGCCTGGTTTTACCCATTTGCAGAAAGCTCAGCCCATTACCCTGGCCCATCATATAGGAGCTTATTTTGAAATGTTTTCCAGAGACAGAGGACGCCTGGAAGATATTCGGGATCGGATGAATCTGTGCCCTCTTGGCTCCGGTGCCCTGGCCGGCACCACCTATCCATTGGACCGGGATTACAGCGCCGCGCTTTTGGGGTTTGCAGGGCCTACCTTAAACAGTATGGATTCTGTGGCAGACCGGGATTATGTGATTGAGCTTTTGTCAGCATTGTCGATTATTGCCATGCATTTAAGCCGGTTCAGTGAGGAGATCATTCTCTGGAACAGCAATGAATACCGGTTTGTGGAGCTGGATGACGCTTACAGCACAGGCAGCAGCATTATGCCCCAGAAAAAGAATCCGGATATTGCTGAGCTGGTACGGGGCAAGACCGGGAGAGTCTATGGGGCGCTGATGTCGCTTCTGACCACCATGAAGGGGCTGCCTCTTGCTTACAACAAGGACATGCAGGAAGATAAGGAGATGACCTTTGATGCGATTGATACAGTAAAGGGATGTCTGGCCTTGTTTACGGGCATGATTAAAACCATGTCCTTTAGGAAGGATGTAATGGAGGCAAGTGCCAGGAATGGATTTACCAATGCCACGGATGCTGCAGACTATCTGGTTAATCACGGGGTTCCCTTCCGGGATGCTCATGGGATTGTGGGGCAGCTTGTGCTGTATTGTCTGGAAAAAGGGATTGGGCTGGATGATTTGACGCTGGAGGAGTTTTGTGCAGTGAGCCCCGTATTTGAGGAAGACATTTTTCAGGCTGTCAGCATGAAGACGTGTGTGGAGAAAAGGAGGACCTTGGGAGCGCCGGGACAGGAAGCCATGAAGAAGGTTATTGAGATATATAAAAAGCAGCTTTAAAGAAAACAGGCAGGGCGGAGGAAAGAAACCGTCCTGCCTGAATTTTACTTTACTAAAAAGACTTCCATGGAGCGGCTTCCGTGGCTGGACGCCTGTGCGTGGGTGTCATAGAAAATATCCACATGCTTTCCTTTAACGGCTCCCCCGCAGTCTTCAGCCGTGTAAATGATGCCGTTTATCATCAGCTTTGTTCCGTAGGGGATGACCTTGGGATCCACGGCAATGGTGTGGTTGGAGCGGGGAACAGCGCCTGTGCTGGTACTTTTTCCTCCATACTTTCCACAGCATTTGCGGCAGGGACAGTAGCCTGTGGTGCGGAACATCCCCAAAGACTGAAAGACAGGGGAAGCCTCTGCCTGAACAGTTTCTTTGGCTTTTTCTTCTTCCTCTCGTTTTTTCAGCTCCGCCTGGGCAGCTTCGCCTTTAGCGTAGGAGTGGGTGTTGGAGAATTTTTTACCGTCAACCCATCCCTCGATCTGATAGATCCCGTCAGGATAGGAATCCCAGTCTACATTAATGCGGAAGCCATGTTGGCCGTTCCCGATTTCATTTTCCTTTAAATCGTCCCGGTAGACAGCGGCAATGGGCCGGAAATCCCCTACTACCTGGGAAGTATCCTGGTTGGTAATGGTTACGCGGACAGGAACTGCCGTGTTGGGCTCAGAGGATTTCCACCCCCATCCTACAATGGCGTTACCGTCCATTGTGTCAAAATATCCGTCAGGAAGTTCTCCATATGTGATACCAGCGCTGCTCTGCAGCAGTATTATCATTAGAATCAGGCATGTCCACAATGATTTACTTTTTAACATCCTATTACTCCTTTCTTGTTATGTGATAAAAAGAAATAGAAAATTCACACACTCTAAATATATGTAACAGAAATGTAATATATGAACAGAAATGCCTGTTTTATCCAAATGGAGAGGGATAGGATGTAAAATGATAAAATAGGAAAGATTCAGATTTTCAGATTTATCTTAGCAAAGACAACAAGCCAAGGCAGGGCCGGACAGACTTGGAGATGACGGCTTTTTGGTGCTCCTTGTGTGTGCAGGGGGGGATGCGGATAATAGAAACAGCAGGAAAGCAGACACGCTCTAAGGGGCTGTCTCGGGAAATAGCGGCTTTTGTCCTTGATATGTAAGAAGGAGACAGCCCCTTAGTCTGGTGATTATAATATAAAATCAAGATGCCTAATACATTCTGAATACTTCCTGAGTCTGTCTGCCGTGGGATAAAGCATCCTCATGATTGTCATAATAAATATCAATATGATGTCCCACTACGGCAGAGCCAATATCTTCTACTGTGTAGGTAACGTCGTCAATGATAAGCTGTGTTCCAATAGGGAACAGGGAAATATCGGCAGAAATGGTGTGACGGGCTTTGGGAACCGTCCCGGAATAGGTAAGTCCTAAGCCAGTTGAACATTTTTCACAGTTACAATAGCCTGTGGTAGTAAACATTCCCAGAGAAACAAGCTTTCTTGTGTCTTCGACTACCTCAACGGTTTTTTTAGGTTCATTGACCGTCTGTCCGCTTCCGCAGAGAATTACCGGAGAACGGCCTGGCGTGTCAGAGCCGGACGAGGCTGCAGAAGGAGTCTCGCTGGAGATTCTCACATTGCCGGCAGATTCCGGGGTTTCTGACTTGTGGGGAGCTTGGGAGCTGACAGGGCCGCCTGGCTTTTGAGTATTATCTGAAGCCTGACTGCTGCCAGAACTGCCCGGCATCTGAGGGGCGTTTATCATTTCAGAACCCTTGGATACATCTAAAGCATTTACATCATGGATTGTGCCGTCCACGGCGTTCCCCCCTCCGGGTACCTGAGCCGCCCATGCAGTCATGGAAAAGGCCATGGTTAGGAGAAGTACGGTTAAGACTATGCAAATATGTGTTTTTCTACGGTTGCGGTACATCATGATCACCTCGCATTCAAATAAATTTAATGATACATTTCCATTATATTACAAAAATGTTAAATGTCAAGATGGGGAAAAGTTTTTCTTGAAAACCTCTTGACAAATGACAGTAGGTAAAGTATATTATTCACAGATGTTAGCACTCCTTAATGTTGAGTGCTAACAAATTCAAAAGGAGGCCGACATGGAGCTGGATGATAGAAAAGTCACCATATTAAAAGCCATCATCAAGACCTATTTGGAGACGGGAGAGCCGGTAGGTTCCAGAACCATTTCCAAATATACAGATTTAAAGCTGAGCTCCGCGACCATCCGCAATGAGATGTCTGATCTGGAGGAGATGGGTTACATTATTCAGCCTCACACCTCTGCTGGAAGGATTCCTTCTGATAAGGGATATCGTTTCTATGTAGACCAGATTATGCAGGAAAAAGAACAGGAAGTGACAGAGGTCAAAGAGCTGATGATCCGGCGGGTAGACCGGGTGGAGCTGATCTTAAAGAAGCTGGCTCAGCTTTTGGCAAAGAATACCAATTATGCGGCTATGATCAGCGGCCCTCAGTATCACCGCAATAAGTTGAAATTCATTCAGCTTTCCCAGATGGATCCCCATAAGCTTTTGGTAGTTACTGTGGTGGAAGGCAATCTGATCCGCAACAAGGTTGTTGCAGTCCAGGAGGAGATCAGCCAGGAAGAACTTTTAAATCTGAATATTATGCTGAACAGCAGTCTTAACGGACTCACTATTGATGAGATCAATCTTGGGGTTATAAGCCGTCTGAAGGAACAGGCAGGCGTTCACAGCCAGGTGATTGACTTAGTACTTGGGGAGGTGGCTGCAGTGATTCAGGCAGATGAGGAAGATCTGCAGATTTACACCAGCGGTGCGACCAACATTTTTAAATACCCGGAGCTCAGCGACGGAGAGAAAGCAAGTCAGCTTATCAGCGCACTAGAGCAAAAGGAGATGCTTCGGGAACTGATTACAGATGTGAACCAGACAGAAGAAGACAATGGTATCCAGGTATATATCGGTGAGGAGACGCCCCTTCAATCCATGAAGGACTGCAGTGTGGTGACAGCCAATTATGAGATGGGAGAAGGAATCCGCGGGACCATCGGCATTATCGGCCCGAAGCGGATGGATTATGAAAAGGTACTTGGCACCTTAAGGCACCTGATGCGGCAGTTGGATGCTACATTTAAACATGACAAGGATAATGAGGAAAGGTGACAGATATGAGTAAAGATAAGATCAAGGAAGAACAGGAGGCTTCCGGCGGCAGACAGGATGAGGGAGCCGGGGAGGAGAAAATAGAGCAGGAGATGTCTCAGGAGGACATTTCAGGCGGAGAGGATTCTGAATCCTGGGAGGATAGTCCGGAGAAAGAGGACAGCCAGGACAAGGAGGCGGAGGAAAGTCCGGACCAGGCCGGTCAGGAGAAAAAGAAGGGAAAGCAGGATCCTAGGGATGTGCAGATTGAAGAACTTCAGGACCGGCTTAAGAGACAGATGGCAGAGTTTGATAATTTCCGCAAGCGGACGGAAAAGGAAAAGTCCGCCATGTATGAGGTGGGGGCCCGGGATATCATTGAAAAGATTCTTCCGGTTTTGGACAATTTTGAAAGAGGTTTAGCGGCTGTGCCTGAGGATTTAAAGGGAGGTTCCTTTGCCGAGGGTGTGGAGATGATCTATAAGCAGTTTATCAAGACACTGGAAGATGCCGGCGTGGAGGCCATCGAGGCAGTGGGGCAGCAGTTTAACCCGGATCTTCACAACGCAGTCATGCATATTGACGATGAGGCATATGGAGAGAATGAGATTTCCCAGGAGCTTCAGAAAGGCTATAAATACCGGGGAACCGTGGTAAGACACAGCATGGTGCAGGTAGCAAATTAAATCAGCAATTACAATCAAATCGGAAAATATTTCAGGAGGAAAAAGCTATGAGCAAAATTATTGGTATTGACTTAGGAACAACCAACAGTTGTGTGGCTGTTATGGAAGGCGGAAAGCCGGTGGTTATCCCCAATCAGGAAGGTTCCAGGACCACGCCGTCTGTAGTTGCTTTTACAAAGACAGGAGAGCGTCTGGTAGGTGAGCCTGCGAAGCGTCAGGCCGTAACAAACGCAGACCGCACGATTGCTTCTATCAAGCGTCATATAGGCAGCGACTATAAGGTGAGCATTGACGGCAAGAGCTATACGCCCCAGGAGATTTCTGCCATGATCCTGCAGAAGCTGAAGGCAGATGCAGAGGCATATTTAGGTGAGAAAGTGACAGAGGCAGTGATTACGGTTCCGGCATACTTTAATGACGCCCAGCGTCAGGCCACCAAGGATGCAGGAAAGATTGCCGGTCTGGATGTAAAGCGTATTATCAATGAGCCGACTGCGGCAGCTCTTGCATATGGTCTGGACAATGAAAAAGAACAGAAGATCATGGTATATGACTTAGGCGGCGGTACTTTTGATGTGTCTTTGATTGAGATCGGGGACGGTGTAATCGAGGTTCTGTCTACCAACGGCGATACCCGCTTAGGCGGCGATGATTTTGACAACCGTATCAGCAGCTGGCTGGTAGAGGAATTTAAGAAGGCTGAGGGTGTAGACTTATCTGGCGATAAGATGGCCATGCAGAGATTAAAAGAGGCAGCGGAAAAGGCCAAGAAGGAGCTGTCCACAGCCACAACTACCAATATTAACCTGCCGTTTATTACGGCTACGGCAGACGGTCCCAAGCACTTGGATACCAATTTAACCCGGGCGAAATTTGACGAGCTGACCCATGATCTGATTGAGAGAACCGGCGTGCCGGTGCAGAATGCCCTTCGCGACGGGGGCGTAACCACCTCAGAGCTAGGTAAGGTTTTGCTGGTAGGCGGTTCTACCCGTATGATTGCCGCCCAGGATAAGGTAAAGCAGATGACCGGCAAGGAACCCAGCAAATCTCTGAATCCGGATGAGTGCGTGGCTATCGGTGCGGCGATCCAGGGCGGAAAGTTAGCAGGCGATGCAGGCGCAGGGGATATTCTCTTGTTAGACGTGACCCCATTGTCTCTTTCCATTGAGACCCAGGGAGGCATTGCAACCAGGCTGATTGAGAGAAATACCACGATTCCTACCAAGAAGAGCCAGGTTTTCTCCACTGCCGCTGACAACCAGACTGCTGTGGATATCCATGTGGTTCAGGGAGAGCGTGAGTTTGCGCGGGACAATAAGACTCTCGGCCAGTTCCGCTTAGACGGGATTCCGCCGGCAAGAAGAGGCGTACCTCAGATTGAAGTTACTTTTGATATTGACGCCAATGGTATTGTAAATGTATCGGCCAAGGATATGGGAACCGGAAGGGAACAGCATATTACCATTACTTCCGGATCCAATATGTCGGACTCTGATATTGAGAAGGCTGTGAAGGAGGCAGCGGAGTTCGAGGCACAGGATAAGAAGAAAAAGGAAGGCATTGACGCCAGAAATGATGCAGATGCCATGGTATTCCAGACTGAGAAGGCATTGGAGGAAGTGGGAGATAAGCTGGATGCCAATGATAAAGCTGCTGTGGAGGCAGAGTTAAATGCCCTTAAGGAAGCCATCAACCGTGCGCCTATCGATCAGATGACAGATGCTCAGGTAGAGGATATTAAGGCTGGCAAGGAGAAGCTGATGAACAGCGCTCAGGCGTTGTTTGCTAAGATGTATGAGTCGGCTCAAGCAGCCGGAGCAGCAGGCCCTCAGGATCCAGGTCCTGATATGGGCAGCACAGGCAGTGCTTCCGGCCCGGCAGGGGATGATGTGATCGACGGTGATTTTAAAGAAGTCTGATTACAAGAGGATAGAGTGAAAGGGCTGGCGCAGTCAATGCGTCAGCCATTTCGGCGTATAGTGCAGTGTAAAAAGGCACAGCAGGATGGAGGAGACCATGGCAGAGAGTAAGAGAGATTATTATGAGGTTTTGGGCGTTCCCAAAAACGCGGACGATGCGGCTCTGAAAAAAGCATATCGCGCCCTTGCTAAGAAATATCACCCGGACAGTAATCCAGGAGATGCAGAGGCAGAGAAAAAGTTTAAGGAGGCGTCAGAAGCATACAGTGTGCTCAGCGACGCGGATAAGCGGCGTCAGTATGACCAGTTCGGTCATGCTGCTTTTGACGGGGGAGCCGGAGGAGGCGGCTTTAGCGGTTTTGATTTCTCCGGGGATATGGGCGACATTTTCGGTGATATTTTCGGTGACATTTTCGGTGGAGGAAGAAGCCGCAGCAGCCAGTATAACGGGCCTATGAGGGGAGCCAATGTAAGGACTGCTGTCCGCATAACTTTTGAGGAGGCAGTGTTCGGATGCGAGAAGGAACTGGAGATCAATTTTAAGGAGGAGTGTTCCAAGTGTCATGGAACAGGAGCCAAAGCAGGCACCTCTGCGGAAACCTGCACAAAGTGTAACGGAAAAGGCAAGATTATGTTTACCCGGCCGTCTTTCTTCGGCCAGGTTCAGGAGGTTCAGACCTGTCCGGAGTGCGGCGGCAAGGGAAAGGTGATCCGGGAAAAATGTCCGGATTGTTATGGCACTGGCTATGTGACCAGAAAGAAGAAATTCAAGGTTTCGATTCCGGCCGGAATTGACAATGGGCAGAGCGTGCGCTGCGCAGGCGGCGGCGAGCCAGGCGCCAATGGAGGTGAGAGGGGAGATCTGCTGGTGGAGGCTGTAGTGTCCCAGCATCCTACCTTTAAGCGGCAGGATACCAGCATTTATTCTACGGTACCCATTTCCTTTGCCACGGCAGCCCTTGGCGGGCCGATCCGTATCAAGACTGTGGACGGAGAGGTGGAGTATGAGGTGAAGGCCGGAACCCAGACTGACACACGGGTGCGATTAAAGGGGAAAGGAGTTCCGTCCCTGCGGGCAAGAGGGATCCGGGGAGACCACTACGTGACACTTGTGGTTCAGGTTCCGGAAAGGCTGAATGAGGCTCAGAAGGAGGCGCTGCGGAATTTTGACGCGGTAATGCGGGGAGAGAAGCCGGAAAGCGGTGAGAAACATAAAAAGGGCAAGCTTTTTGGGAAATAGATGAAGGAGTAAAAAAGAAATGGAAAAGAGCCGTCCCGTGCTTGGCACGCGGCGGCTCTTTTGGTTGCAACCCTAATTTTTAAGGTTTTTTGAAAATGGTCTTTTTCTGTTTGAAAAACTCAGCGGTGTGTGATGGAATTGTAATGCATCAAGGAATTTCGTTTACTTGATTATATTTTTTATTTTTTTGCTTTGCTTTTCTCTCAGAAATCGACTCTTTTCATCATCCGTTCAATAAGTTAATGCAATTGAAGAAATTTTTATTGCATAGAAAATTATTTTTTTTGAGAAATTTTAAAAACATCCGCGAAGTTCATTGCTGTTAAAGTATGAAGGATATCTTTACAGGTATACGTTCCTCCAGGATTTATCGTCCCAGATGAAGGGTTGCATACGTTTTTGCCGATAGCCCTGTGTACTTTTTGAAGCAGCGGTAAAAATAATTGGGATCGGAAAAGCCTACCAGCCCGGCAGCCTGGGCGGCGCTGTAATTGTTGGAGGCTAAGAGCTTTTGTGCACTTTGGATACGATAGCGGGCCAGCAGTTCGGAAAAGCCCATGCCAGTATCTTTTTTGATACATTTACTGAGATAATCCGGGTTGGTTTTGATGTTTTCTGCAAGTGCGGGCAGGGCGAGATTCTGCATGTACTGTTCAGAGATTATGTGCAGAGCCATGCGGGTATAAGGATGTTCCGGTTCAGAAGGAAGGAATGGGAAGCTGTGGCAAAGGGACCGGGGGCAATCGGCGGAGAGAATCAGCTTACGGATAATGTCCTCTAATTCTTCTTCCAGATAAGGCTTTACCAGGTAGTCGTTTACCCCTATGCGAAGGGCTTTCTGGGCATACTGGAAGGTGCTGTAGGCGGTGAGAATGATGATGCGAAGATCCGGGTTGCTTTTTTTTAGCTGCTCAGCCACATAGAGGCCGTCATGGACTGGCAGTTCGATGTCGAGGAGAGCCAGATCGATGGTATGAAGGCGCCCCGCCTCCAAAGCAGCCTTTCCATTGTTGACAGCGCCCACGATGGCCATGTCAGGAAAGCTCCGCCGAACAAAGTTTGTGAGAAAAAGCAGTTCTTTATATTCATCTTCAACAATCAGAATATTCATGAGGATTCTCCTTGTATAGTTTGATGCGAACCGAGGTTCCTTTACCGGGGGTGGTCCAGATCTCCATTACATCCTTTTGGGGGTAAAGACGGTGGAGCCGCTCATAGATATTGCGGATGCCGATGCCGGAAATATTTCCCCTCAAAATCTGGAAGAGGAGATCCGAATTCGCCCCATCTCCGTTATCGGTGACAGTCAGCAAAGCATATTTTTCATAATCTTTTATGGAAATGCAGATCCGGCTCCCCTGCAGGGTATCCTTCAAACCGTGTTTTAAGCTGTTTTCTATCAGCGGCTGAATGATGAAGGGAGGAATCAGCAGGGAGGGAAGGGTTTCCTGGATGGACAGTTCTATGGATATTCTTCCCTGATAACGTTCCTGAAATATGATCAGATAAAGCTTTAAAAGTTTTAGCTCCTGTTTTAAAGGAATCTGAAGCTGGGTAATGGCCAGAGAAGAGCGCAGAAGGTCAGCGGTGGATTTGACTAGGCGGGCGGCTGTGCGGGTTTCACCGGATTGGATTGTGTGGACAATCAGGTTTAGGGTGTTGAATAAAAAGTGGGGGTTGATCTGCATCTGCAGCATCTGGCAGTGGGCCTCATTGAGCAGCTCTTTCTGGTGGAGCAGCTCTTTTTCGGATTCGGATTTTTCAAGAATATTCCGAAAGGAGAAAAAGAGCGTGGTTACATAGCAGAAGGTAACAAGTCCCCATATAATAAATTGAAGATTCTTAAATTTCTGGAAATCTTTTTGTATAAAAGTCCATTTTTCATAGCTGTAATCCAGATAAGAACTCATAAACCGGGCATAAGCTTCATTCATTTCTGAGAAAATAAGACGAATGGAGCGCAGCGATTCAAAGGATTCCAGAGAGCCGGAATAGGGATACAAATGTTCTGCCACAAAATCCTGCTGAGCCTCATTGATCTGATTGATAACCCGGGAATATAACAGACAGTTTTTGTTCTGTGTAAATTCCTTCTGCAGTAAGGAGGTACATTGAAAGATAAAATCCGTGCTCTCGTTGTAGGAGGAAAAATCCTCGCCCTTCCCGGTGGGATTCTGACTATAGGACAGCAGGGCGTTCTGACAATTCTGGATGGAGTTGCCCAGTTCGGAAAGCATCTGGTTGGTATAGGTCAGGCGATTTATGGAGGCATCCATCTGTTTTTGATAATTTTGATTCAAAATTTGAAAGAACAGATACAAAATGCCAAAGGAGCCAACAAACAACAGCAGCATGGATTTCAGGGTTTGTGTGTTTTTTTTCATGGATTCATGTCCTTTTCTTACAAGCGTGTTTTGTTTATTATACTCTAAATATTAAGTTCATATCAAGACGGAGGCGGATTTTGCCGGAATAGTACTTAAAATGTCGGGAAAATATATGATGTTTCCGCAAAGAAAGTGTTAAAATTTAGAAAAAGGAGGGTTATTACAATGAGAAAACAGATGTGGATTTTGGCCCTGGCGGCCGTGGTGGGAATGAGTGGATTGACAGGGTGTGCGCAGACGGAAAAACAGGCAGAGACCACAGCGATCAAAGAGACAAAAGGGGAACAGTCTGCCGGCACAGAAGCCGCAAAAGAGGAGGAGGCTGGCGGAGCGGCAAAGGTTTATGATTCTCCGGAGATGATTTTGCGCTATGCAGAGGTGAATGCGGAGAAGGATGAGAGAGCTCAGGCCAGCAGACAGTTTGCAGATCTTATTAAAGAGCGGACAAACGGCAGAATTGAGATTCAGGTATTTCCCGGGGCTCAGTTAGGAGATAACAAGCAGGTATTTCAGAATCTTCAGCTTGGCGCCATTGACATGACAAATTCCGTGCCGGCTCAATATAAAACCATGGGGCTTGACATTCCCTATGTAAAGGTTTTGGGGATTCCGTTTTTGTTCCGGGATGAAGACCATGCGGTAAAGGTTATGCACGGAGAATTTGGAGAGCAGCTAAAAAGTGATGTGACAGCAAAAGGCGGGAAGGTGGTAATCCTTGATTACTTTGTGGCAGGATCCAGAAGCTTTTTTGCCAACAAGCCCATTAATACCCTTGCGGATTTTAAGGGACTTAAGATTCGGGTACAGCAGGATGAGGTTTACATGGATATGGTAAAGGCCTTTGGAGGTTCCCCCACCCCCATGGCCACCTCGGAGCTCTATTCAGCCCTTCAGACCGGGGTGGTGGATGGAGCGGAAAATCCGGTAAAAGGATATTACAACAACAAGTATTATGAGGTTTCTCCGTATTATGCTTACAGCCGCCACATGATTGAGCCTACGGCCATCACGATCTCGGAACTGACTTGGAACCGGCTTTCTGAGGAGGAGAAGGAAATCTTCCGAGCCACGGCAGCAGAGGTAACGGCAGAATTTCAAAAGACCATCAAGGAGAAGGAGTCGATACAGATCGAGGAGCTGAAGGCAGCGGGCACAGAGCTGATCGAGCTTCAGGACTATGATAAATGGGTGGAGGCAGCAAAGCCGCTGGAAGAAAAGTATGGGGCAGGATTTGAAGATATGATCAAGAAAATCCGTGAGACAGAATAAGTAAAAGAGGCGGACTATGGAAGAAAAATTATATGATCTGATTGACAGAATATGCAGCTTCTTCCTGCTGGGAATGGTGATTGTGGTAACGATTGTCGTAGTCGGGCGTTATATGTTTAACGTGACGCCCGGCTGGGGTGAGGAGCTGGCGTTGTTTTGCATGACCTGGTTTGGAATGCTTTCCGCGGCACTGGCCGAGAAACGGGATGCTCACATCCGCGTTGCCGCCATGGATAAGATTTATCCCCGGCAGATGACAAAATTTTTACATAAACTTTATTATCTGGTTAAAATCCTGTTTGCTTTGGTTTTGCTGACAGAGGGGATCAAGCTGACGATCACCAATTTTCCTGTGATGATGTCCGGGATGCATGTCAGCGAGGCATTTTTGTACTTGTCGGGACCGGTAACCGGAGGAATCCTTCTGATGTTTTTGCTGCTTCGGTTTAAAAGGGAGGTGCTTTCTTAATGGATTTACAGTTTGCGGTTGTGCTCCTTCTTGGTGTGTTTTTTATTTCCGTACTTTTGGGCCTGCATATTGTCTATGCCCTGGGAATGGCGTCCATAGTGACCGCCTTGTACTTAAAGCTTCCCATGCAGGTGATTGTTCAGGCCATTGTGGGGAAGCTGGGAAATTTTGCCCTGATGGCAGTTCCCTTTTTTATTCTGGCAGGGGAGCTGATGAGTGTGGGGGGAATCTCCGACCGGCTGATTAAGCTTTCCCGGTCCCTGGTGGGATGGATGCGGGGAGGTCTGGCTCAGGTAAACATTGTGGCTTCCATGTTTTTTGGAGGTATCTCCGGCTCCGCCGCGGCAGATACGGCATCCCTTGGAGCGATTCTGATTCCCATGATGAAAAAGGACGGCTATGACGAGGAATTTGCCACAAATATTACAATGACCAGTTCTGTGCAGGGGATCCTGATCCCGCCCAGTCACAATATGGTAATCTATGCGGTGGCAGCAGGGGGCGTATCCATATCAAAACTGTTTATGGGAGGACTGGTTCCGGGGATGTTTATGGGGCTGTGTCTGATGATTTACTGTATGATTGCCGCCAGAAAGCATAATTATCCCCGGGGAGATGCTTTTTCCCTCAGAAATGTGATTGCATGCTTAAAGGAGTCTGTGTGGGCGCTTGGAACGGTTCTCATTGTAGTGTTTGGGGTGATGACAGGGATTTTTACGGCTACCGAGTCAGCCGCCATTGCCGCCATCTATGCTTTCGTTGTGGCGTATTTTGTATATAAGGATGCACCGTTATCCAGTTTAAAAAAAGTGCTTTCCAACACAATCCGCACCATGTCCACGATCCTGATTTTGTCCTCTTGCGCTACAGCGTTCAGCTTTCTGATCACTTATCTCCAGATTCCGCAGATGCTGGCAGAGTTTCTTATGGGGTTTGCCGGCAACCGGATCTTGCTTCTTTTGATGATCAACTTGTTTTTGCTGATTCTTGGCACTTTTATGAATATGGTATCCATTATTCTGATCGTTACGCCGATCCTTCTTCCGGTAGTCACAGGAATCGGGATGGATCCGGTGCATTTTGGCGTAATGCTGATTATGAACCTGGGAATCGGACTGCTGACCCCTCCTGTGGGGAATGTGCTGTTTGTGGGCAGCAGTGTATCGGGGGTTCCCATTGAGCGGCTGGCAAAGACTATCCTTCCCCAGCTTGCAGTGATGGTTTTGGCTCTTTTGATTATCACCTTTGTTCCGGCGTTTTCCATGGCGCTGCCAAACTTTTTAATGAAATAACAGGAGGAAAGGATGAACAGGAAAAAGAATGTGATTGTTTTGCTTTGCGACCAGCTACAAAAAAGAGTAACAGACCCGGATCATATATGTATCATGGAAAATTTGTCCCGGCTTCGGGAGGACAGTGTGAGTTTTGCCCAGGCTCATGCGGCAAATGCCATTTGTTCTCCTTCCCGGGCATCTTTGATGACCGGGAAGCTGCCTCACAATCATGGGATGGTGGACTGTGCCCATACGGTTCCTGCCTTTCGGGCGGATTATGACAGCTCCCTTGACACCCTTAGCAGAAGGCTGAAAGCAGCAGACTACAGAACCGCTTATTACGGAAAATGGCATGTGGAGCGGACGTATGATCTGGGCCAGTATGGCTTTGATGAATACGAGACAGAAATGGATCTGCCGGTATTTCACCTGACTCCGGTCAGTAAAGTGGTGATTCGCACAGAAGGATACCAGGATAAAACGATCTGCGGGACCTTCAGCGAGGATCAGAAATCTACGGAAGAATACTATATTTACTCAAAGGCAATGGATTTTATGAAAAAGGCAGGGGCGGAGGGACAGCCGTTTTGTACATTTATTTCCACCTATGCCCCTCACGACCCTTACGCAGTGCCGGAGGAGATTTACAAAAAATACCATGATATCCCCATAGAATTGCCCCGGTCCTTTGGCGAGGATATGGGGGACAAGCCGTCCGTTTACCGAAGGCTTCAGTCAGTCTGGAAGGAGCTTTCCCGAGAAGAATGTAAGGAAATACTAAGGTGCTACTATAGCTATTGTACCTTGGTTGATCTTCAGATCGGGCGTCTGGTGGAATTTTTGAAAAGGGAACGGCTCTATGATGACACGCTTATTGTGTTTACGGCAGATCACGGTGATCTTATGGGAGCCCATGGACTGTTCTGCAAAGGGGTGCCTGCTTTTGAGGAAACCTACTCCATTCCCCTTATCATGAAGCTGCCAGGACAGGAAAAGGCCGGCTTTGTGTGCAGTGCCTATGCCAACACTTATGATTTAGCCCCCACGATTCTGGAGCTGCTGGACTGTGAACCGCTTCAGAATCCCATAGACGGAACCTCACTGGTTTCCTATCTGGAGGGAGAAGACCCAAAGGACAGTATATGCTTTGCGGAGTTTGAGGGACAGAGATATGCATATACCCAGAGAATCGTGTGGAGCCGGGGATGGAAATATGTATTCAATACCTTTGATTATGATGAGCTGTATGATCTGAACCGGGATCCCCACGAGACAGAAAACCTGGCAGCCCTTTCCGAATATGAAGATAAGAAAAAAGAAATGGCTGCTCTTATGTGGGAGTGGATTCTTAAAACCGGGGACGACACGCTTACAGACGCCCAGTACGTAATGCTGCGCTTTGCCCCCCAGGGGCCGAACACACAAAAGAGTAAGGCATCTTTTGCCGTATTTAATAAACCTTTTTAACAGACGGATACAATTTTTCTATTGCTTCCCTGCACCGGAAAAGCAGGAGCTTATAAGAACGAAAAACGCTGTATAGCCTTTATTTCCAAGCTTTACAGCGTTTTTTCATTTGTTATGGTTTTGGTAATATGAAAGGCATATATCCATGTTGTCATACATCCGAGAAATTTTCAAATAGGAGTTAGGGGTTGACATTTTAACACTTTACCACTATAATACATACAAACAGTTGTAGCTATTACAATAAATTATATGTGACAGGCGACTGGCAGAAAATGAGGAGAAAAGGGGAAAATCTATGAAAATGAAAAAAATAATGGCACTTGGTTTGGCAGGATGTCTGGTTTTGTCAGTGACAGCCTGCGGCGGTTCCGGAGATACGTCCAGTGCGGCAGCTTCTGAAGGCACGACTGCAGCGGACAGTTCAGCAGCCACAGATACAGAAGCAGTTTCTGGTGAGGCTGACAAGGCGGCAGGTGATTCTGCCAAAGGCCTGACACCAGAGGAAAGGGCAAAGGAATTTATAACAGTGGGTACGGGTCCAACCTCTGGCATCTACTTCCCTATTGGCGGAGCGTTTGCAACGGCTTTGGGCAATTATGGATATCAGACCTCTGCAGAGGCTACCAATGCTACAGGGCAGAACATCCAGAATATTTTAAACGGGGATGCCGAGATTGCCATTGCCATGCAGGACGCGGTCATGCAGGCATATACGGCTACAGGAGCTTATGAGGGAAAAGATCCTGCCACTGGCCTGAAGGCATTGATGCGTCTGTGGCCTAACTATGTACAGTTAGTGACCACTGCGGATACAGGGATTACTTCCGTGGAGGATCTGCGCGGTAAGCGGGTAGGCGTAGGCGCGGCCAATTCCGGTGTGGAGATCAATGCCAGGATGATTTTAGATGCTTATGGGATTACATACGATGATATTACTCCGGATTATCTGGCTTACGGCGAAGCTATTGACAACATGAAGAACGGTCAGTGCGATGCTGTGTTCGTAACCTCCGGCCTTCCTAATGCGACGGTAATGGATCTGGGTGTGTCCTATGACATGGTGGTGATTCCCATTGACGGTGAGGGCCGTGAAAAGCTGGTGAACAATTATCCCTATTATGCAGAGTCTGTGATTCCTGCGGATACCTACAACAACAAGGAAGACGTAGAAGGGGTATTTGTTTACAATATTATGCTGGTCAGGGAGGACTTAAGTGATGAGATGGTTTATGATATTTTAAACGGTGTGTTTGAGAATATCAGCACCATCAAGGCATCTCATAATGCTGCTGATAAGAATATTGATATTACCTTTGGGGTAGATGATATCCAACTTCCCCTTCACCCAGGGGCAGAGGCGTTCTGGAAGGACAATGGTTATATCAAATAAAAGGGCACAAAAGGGTGCGGCGCATGCAACAAGCTATTGCAGCCGCGCTCTTTTGCCGCTTTATTCGTGCAGGCAAGGAAGTAAGCGCCGTGCTTGCGGCGGAGCTGTATTGAAAGGGACGGGGGCAAGGCAGGCTGCCGGGAAAAGAGGATTGCCGTGAAGAAATATAGACAATGTAGGTTAGTGTTTGCCGTGGCCTTGGCGCTGTGTCTGGTATTTGTGTGGTGGGCCTTTTTTGCTCCTGCCGGAACCGTGTTTCAGCTCTATGACAGGGAACGGGATCAGGTGGTGCTCTCGGTTCCCATAAAGGCCGGAGACAGGCTGAGCCTGGAGATTGAGCATTCTTTTGAACATATTCCCTGGTATGAGTACTATACGGTGACAGAGGACTATCAGTTTAATCTGGATGCCATTGCGGTGGCCGGTTATGGAGCCGGGATACCGGCTGAGATGGATGTGCCTACCCGCATTGAAGACGGGCTGGTGTGGATGGAGGAGATTAACAGTGTGTTTCCCAAATTCAGTTGGATTACGTCCAATCAGTATATGAAGGTGTTTACACTGAATGACAAGGAGATTTTTGACTTTCGCTCTCTGCCGGACGCAAGCCGGATTCGGGGGGAGATTATTAAGAAAAGGGGGTATTTGTCTAATGGCTGACATGAAGGTTGATTCTGTAAACGGTGCGGAGATCATGGAAAAATATGAAAAAGAATCCCGCACAAGAAAATTTGCCAGCCGGCCTTTGAACTTGGCGGTTTATGTGCTGTGTCTGGCCTTTACTCTTTATCATCTGGCCTATGCGTCCGGGATCCGGCTCTTACAGATGGTAAATATTAAGCATCATGCCATTCATGTGGGAATGATTTTGGTGCTGGGCTTTGCTCTGTATCCGGCATTTCGCAGAAGCAGCAGAAAAAAGATAGCCTGGTATGACTGGATTTTTGTGGCTTTGTGCGCAGTTATGCCGGTGTATGTGTTCGTGCGATATCCGGTTTTTATCTCCACAGGTTTTTCTGGTGAGACCATTGATATTATTATGGGAACCTTGCTGATTCTTTTGGTGATGGAATGTTCGAGACGGATTTCGGGACCGGCGCTGACCATTCTCTCAGCTGTTTTCCTGATTTATGCTTTGCTGGGACGTTCTTTTCCTGGTATTTTCCGTCATCGCGGATATACCTGGCATCGGGTGGTTACTTATCTTACTACAGATATTTACGGTATCTACGGAACCTCCATTAAAGTGTCAGCAACGTACATTGTATTGTTTATTATTTTCGGGGATGTGATGAATAAGTGCGGCATGGGGCAGTTTTTTAATGATATTGCCAATGCTCTGGCAGGCCATACGAAAGGCGGCCCGGCCAAGGTGGCGGTGCTTGCGTCCGGCTTTTTAGGATCCATCAACGGATCTGCAGTGGCCAATGTGGTGACTACGGGAACCTTCACCATCCCTCTGATGAAGAAAACCGGTTATTCCAAGGAGTTTGCCGGAGCTGTGGAGGCCACGGCTTCTGTGGGGGGTCAGCTTCTTCCGCCTATTATGGGAGCGGCTGCCTTTGTTATGGCAGAGACTTTGGGAGTAAAGTATGGCGTGATTATCCGTGCTGCCGTGCTGCCGGCCCTGATTTATTATTTGGGAATCATCCTTCAAGTACAGATGCGTGCGGAGAAGGATGGTTTAAGAGGGCTTCCCAAGGACCAGATGCCTAAGGCGTTCCAGGTCATGAAGGAGCGGGGACATTTGCTCATTCCTATTGTGTTTTTGCTTTATATGTTGATCTTTAGTGGCAAGACCGTTATTTTCAGCGCTTTTTGGACGATTTTGGTGACCATTCTTGTGGCGGAGCTTCGTCCGGTCAGCCGGATGAGCTTAAAAGATATTGGTGACGCTTTTGTATCCGGCGCCAAGTCTACGGTGTCTGTGGCCATTGCCTGTGCCTGTGTGGGGATCATTGTGGGTGTGTGCGGCCTGACCGGATTTGCACTCAATGTGGCTCATGCCATTATCAGCATTGGTCAGCACGCCATTCCGGGCAGTGCGGCAGCCAGCCTGTTTTTAACGCTTTTGTTTACTATGGTTACTTGTATGATCCTGGGAATGGGTCTTCCGTCCATTCCATCCTATTTGATTACGGCAACCATTGCAGCGCCGGCTTTGGTGGAGCTTGGCCAGGCAGAGATCGCGGCTCATATGTTCTGTTTTTATTTTGCCATGTTTGCAAACCTGACTCCGCCGGTTGCGCTGGCGGCCTTCGCGGCGGCAGGTCTTTCTGGGGGAAGTCCCATGAAGACTGGATGGCAGTCCGTAAAGCTGGCCTTGGCAGGCTTTATCGTGCCGTTTATGTTTGTGTATAATCCTCAGCTTCTTCTGGAAAATGTAACAATTATCAGTGGTTTTCAGGTGATAGTCACATCTTGTGTGGGAGTTTTGCTGATTGCGGCTGCTGTGGAAGGATACCTGAGAGGAAATCTGAATGCAGTTCTTCGGGCTGTGGCGGCTGTCGGCGCTTTGCTTTTGATTGACGGCGGAGGAATGACAGATATATTGGGGGTTCTTTGCCTTGCAGTGGTTTTGGGAGCCCAGGTTGTGAAGATCAAGATGGTTGCAGCCAAGAAAGCAGCCGCATAAAGGTTTGTCTGAAAGTGTAAGGTTCAGAGGACAGGGACTTGTATCCCTTGTCCTCTGAGGGCAGCAAAAAATTGGTTATGATTTTATTGCAATAGCCTCAATCTCGCACAGTACGTCTTTAGGAAGGCTTTTCACTGCCACACAGCTTCTGGCAGGTTTGGATGTGAAATATTCTGCATATACTTTATTAAATTCTGCAAAATCTCCCATATCGGCAAGAAAACAGGTAGTCTTAAATACATTCTCAAAGCTTGCTCCCGCTGCTTCTAAAATAGCGCCTACATTCAGGCAGCTTTGTTTTGCCTGGGCGGCAATGCCTTCCGGAATCTGGCCGTTTTCCGGGTTTACGGGAATCTGGCCGGAGGTGTAGACCATCTGACCCACTTCAAAGCCTTGCGAGTAAGGACCGATTGCCCCAGGGGCTTTTTTTGTTTCGATTGCTTTCATTTTGTCTCCTTTTCCCGGTGTCATAGGGACACCATTTGATGAATTGTTTTGTAATCAGTAAATGAATGTAATATAGATAGTACAACAGCTCAGCCGTATGTGTCAATCCCTGGAAAGTTTTTTGAATTTACTATAATAATTGGTATTGTTTGCACTATTTTTTGAATTTTTTCTTTGGCGACAAATTGGCATTTTTTAAATTGACTTTTTTTGGAAAATGGGTTATGATTCTGAATAATACTATTTCCTACATATAATTTTTGCAGGGGGTTTTTTTATGTCTGAAGATAAGAGAGGGGTTGGCGCTGTTTCAATTAACAGCCTCAGTAAGAAGATCACATCCAGGCTGGCTGTGATCGTGGCAGTTATGTTTTTACTCATTGTTTCCATTTCCGGTATGATTTCCATGATCTCGCTGGAAGCTGTCACAAAGGATAAATTGGAAACACTGGCATATGAAAACGTTTTTTTGATCAAAAATGGTATAGAAAATTCTTATGGCCAGGCATTGGGATTTGCCAATTCACTGAGGAATATATCGGCATTGCCGCCAGAAGAACAGAGGGATGCCATTGATCATGCCCTGAAGGGATTTTTGTTAGGGGATGAAAATTTTACAACGGTTTTTGCCTATTTTGAGCAGAATGCCATTGCAGATGCTAACGGAGAACCATACAGTGTACATAAAAAGGATATTGCCTATGAGGCAATTGCCTATTTTAATGAAAACAGGACGGATGTTGTTTTTGAAAAGCACGAGGATGCTTTCGATAACTTTGATAAAGAATATTATAAGACCATAAAATCTTCAGGTCAAGTGTATGTGATGGAGCCTTATGTATATCAGCTCCAGGGAAAAGATATTATGATGATCAGCATCATTGCCCCAATCTATGATGCGGACGGACAGTTTTTGGGAGTGGCAGGGTGTGATGTGGCGCTGTCTGATATGCAGACACAGCAGTATGCCCGGATAGGTTATGAATCCATTCACATGGTGGTGCTTGCAGAGGATGAGACAGTGCTTTTGGACACCCATGATTCTTCTAGTGTAGGAAAAGGGGCTTCAGATGTTGGCTATGATGAGATTTTGGCAGGAAAGAGCCGTTTAAGCTCCATGAAGGAAGGGCCGAATGTAAACAGTGTCTCTTTTATGAACAGTAAGACCATTAATTATGCCACAGGGAGAAAGGGAATCTCGGTGATGGTTCCCATGAAGCTGACCAGCGGTAATAATTGGACTCTTTGTGTTTCCATTGACAAGAAAGAGTTTGACAGCGCTCTGATTCGTGATGTGGCAAAATTAATGTTTGTGGTTATTTTGTTTGGCATTGTGCTGCTTTGTACCATATACCAGATTATTAAAAAGTATCTGTCTCCGGTACAGAAGATCTTAGAAGGCGCTTCTAAGCTGGAAAAAGGAAATCTGAAAATCAACATTGATGTGGATACCAATGATGAGCTGGGACGTATGGCAAAGGCACTAAATCATATCAGCGCTACCATGGATAACTATGTAAATGATATTTCCCATCAATTATCTCAAATGGCGGCCAATGACATGAATGTGGAGATCCGGCAGAAATACATCGGCGATTTTATTCCGATTCAGGCATCCATTGAAAAAATAGCAGATTCTTTAAACGGCACTCTGCGTCAGATCCGGCTTTCAGCGGATCATGTGGCATCAGATTCTGTCAGTGTATCAAATGGCGCTCAGAAGCTTTCTCAAGGCGCGGAAGAACAGGCGGATGCTATAGAGGAACTGGCTTCTTCCATAGAAAATCTTTCTAAGGATATTACAGCCAATGCGGATGATGCGCAGAAAATGAGCATGAACGCTGCAAAGGTAAGTGAGCAGATTGAAAAGGGAAGCCAGGATATGAATAAGCTGATCCAGGCTATGTCTGAAATACAAAAGTCTTCTGCAGGCATTGAAAAGGTTATTAAGGCAATAGAGGAAATAGCAAGTGAGACAAACCTGTTATCTGTAAATGCATCGATTGAAGCTGCCAGGGCCGGAGAGGCAGGAAAAGGATTTGCTGTTGTGGCAAATCAGGTGCGGGATCTGGCTCTGAAAAGTGCGGATTCTGTCAGCCAGACAACAGAGCTGATAAAGTATTCCCTCACGGCAGTGGAGAATGGGGTTTTGATTGCCGGGGAGACGGCAGATTCCTTATCTGCAGTGATGGAGGGAGCAAGAGAAATCGCAGGTTCAGTTAATAAAATAAGCAGTGCTTCTCAAAATCAGAAAATGGTTTTGCAGGAGGTAGTAAAGAGTGTGGGGCTGATAGAGGGCGTTGTGCAGAGTAATATATCGGCTGCCCAGGACAGTGCGGAGACAAGTGAAGAATTGTCGAAACAGTCAAAGCGTTTTTATGAGTTGGTAAATCAGTTTAGGCTGAAAGGAATATAAAGGCAGAGGTACATAGTCTTTGGAAAGTGAGCAAAGGCTATGTGCCTTTTTCTTTTGTGAAAGGGAATTGTATGGAAATGGGGATTTTGCTATAATATGGATTGTAAGGATGGAAGGATACCTGTGCTGTATAAAAGGCTGTATTTACAATATATAAGGCAGGAAAGGTATCATTGAGCCTATTGGCGTTTTTGAAGATGAGAATTTTAATTAAGAAGGAAGATATAAGAATGGGAAAAGGATATTACAAGGCGCTGCTTGCAGCAGCAGTCTTAGCCCTTGCAGGGTGCAGCGGGAAGGAATATGAAAAGATTCAAGGGATTGGAAAAAGTGAGGAAAATCGAATGTTGGAGAAGCAGGAAGATACAGGAAAGCAGGAAGAAAATCAGGAATGGGAGATTGTGATTTCGGACGATTTGGAGGCAGACGCACAAATGGTTTCCGGCAAATTGGACGGGGAATTGGATTTGACCGGGGAGGTTCCTTTAGGTGAAGACAGCAGTACAGAGGATGACAGGCTGACGCTTTTATTTTCAGGGGATGTGCTTCTTTCGGATCATGTGCTGAATGCCTATGATAAGGCCAACGGGATTCATGGGGTGCTGGATGAGGAATATTGCAGGCAGATTGAAGAATCAGATTTTTTTATGGTGAATCAGGAATTTCCATTTAGTGACAGAGGTACAGCAGCAGAGGATAAACAGTATACGTTTCGTCTCCCTACAAAGAGGGCAGCTTTGTTTGGGGAGATGGGGATTGACGGGGTGACGCTGGCCAATAACCATGCCTTGGATTTTGGACAGGAGGCTCTTTTGGATTCTTGTCAGGTTTTGGACGGCGCAGGGATTCTGCATACAGGTGCAGGAGCAAATCTGGAGGAAGCCAGGCGTCCGGTGTCAGTGGAGATCAAGGGAAAGAGGATTGCCATAATCGGAGCCACCAGGGTAATACCAGTGGCAGACTGGGCAGCAGGAAGGCAGCACCCGGGAATGCTGGCAGCTTATGATATGACTGTGCTTTTGGATGAGATCCGGGCCAGAAGGCAGGACCATGATTTCGTGGCAGTGTGTATTCATTGGGGAATTGAGCGGGATGAAAGGCCCCAGGAATACCAGAGAACCATGGCAAGGCAGATGATCGATGCAGGGGCGGATCTGGTGGTAGGCTCTCATCCCCATGTGCTGCAGGGAATGGAATATTATGAGGGAAAGCCGATTGTATATAGCCTGGGGAATTTTGTTTTTGGAAGCTCCATTCCGCGGACAGCGCTGCTGCAGGTCACATGGGACATAAAGGACGGGGCGGAGATGGGAGAAGATGAACCGGTTCTGCGGCTGATTCCAGGAACCTCTGGGGCAGGATATACCCGGATGCTGACAGAAGAAGATAAGAGGAGGGAATTTTTTCGGTATATGGAAAGCATTTCTTATGGTGTTTGGTTTGAAGAAGACGGGGAGGTAAAGAAGGATGAGGATGGATATAGGGAGGAATCAGAGTAATGGATCAGATAATTTTGGATGAGATGATAAAAAAGATTAAAATGTTAGTAATGCTGAACAAGGATCAGGTGCCAAAAGGCTCTTTGCTGTGGAATAAAAAGCCGATCAAAGATGTAGATGATTTGATGGATTTTCTAGTAGAATTGTTTAATAAGGAAGAAGATGAAATCCGAAAGGAACATGAGAAGAAGTTTGTTACAGACGATTATGAGGATGGTGTACGCAGTTTTGCAACAATGCTAATGAGACATTTATTACCTTTCCATAATCAACTGAAGGACAGGGAAAGCTATAAGGCGCTGTGTAGAAAAAGACATATTGGATATGGTTATTACAATTTAATCAATAACGAACATTTTGAAGGCGAGGAAATTTCAGATGGCAGTTCTCAGAAATTGTTATATCTTAGTCTGGTAGAATTTTATGATAACTTTTATGGAAGTTTTTATGATAATGAACAGGCTATTGAATTGTTGTGCAAATTTTATCCCAAGAAGCTTAAGTTGCAAAAGCATGTGCAGAAAATCGTTTCAGCACTCTATACTCATATTTCAACGGCAGGGACTCCTAATGATATGGGTTATGCATTTCAGGGAATCAGGAAGATTGAAATGAATATTAGGAATTTGCCTGAATATATTGTATATCCGCTGCTTGACAGGTATTCGTTATATAATCTTATCAATCAAAAAATATGTCGGCATCAGATCTTTGCCATAATTGATC
Organism: uncultured Lachnospiraceae bacterium; assembly: GCA_910586205.1. Lineage (GTDB taxonomy): Bacteria > Bacillota > Clostridia > Lachnospirales > Lachnospiraceae > Brotaphodocola. The sequence goes on from CAJUGD010000018.1 coordinate 45,881, forward strand.
ATGTAGACTTTACAAAGGACTTGAAAACCACACTAAAATTTTGGTATTTGGATTCTCTGGTGATTGCAGATATAATGGGTGATTTTCTTTTGGAAAAAGTCAAGGAAGATGAAGGGGAAATAGAGACTCATAACAATTATTATGATTATAGATTGTCTGATGAAGAATACATTATTACAGTTAAACCATCTACATATTGGAAAAATTTTGTATCTACACGAGAGCGGAAGCTGTTATGGGAAGATAAAGTGGTTGCTGTAATCCGACTGCAGGACGATCAGATTAGAGTGTATAAGAAAAATACAGAAGAATATGAAAGCTTTCCCTTTATTTATAAGGATTGGCTAATGGAAGGCTTTGAGGACTCAGAAATCAAAGAAAAGCTTCGCAGTCTTGTATTTGCGGCGGGAACACATAGAACCATGCCTTATGGTTCCATGACGTTTTCTTTAGCATATTTAGATCATTACAGAGGCTTGCAGGATCAGGTTATTGATTTTAACCATCAATTTATTTATGACAGCGAAGAAAAGCGCTTGAAAAGAAATACAGAGACTTCAGACAGGATTCCTCATCTTTACGGAAAGTCCGTATCTTCTTTATCCTGTATTGTGGGAAAGAATGCAAAGGGGAAAACCAGTATTATTGATTTTCTTCGGGAGACGTTTTTTAAGATTTTAAAGTTTATACAAGAGCAGCGATTATCTTGTGAGAATGGTTATATAGAGGAGAGGGAGTATGAGGATTATGGTATTTTGGATAAAAATGCCAGATTTCTAATGGTGTTTTCTTTGGCAGAAAGCTCTTATTTTGTTACCAATATAAAGGGAATAGATTGGGAAAACAGTGAAGCAGAGCCATTTCACAGGGGGGCATACAGAGCAGTAAATGAACTGAGCAAGGTTGCATACTTTTCTAATCAGTTGAGAGGGGATCAGGCAGATTTGCTGCTGGATGAACAGAGAGAGGTGGTTTACGATAAGGAAATCAGGGAAAAACGGAATATTTCAAATATAAATAATGATTTCAGACAGGCTGACTATTCGGAAAAGGAAATTTTTATCGAAAAGCGGAAAGGAATCCGGCAGGCCCAAGAAAAATTAAGAGATGAGAATACTGCCGAAAATCCTGCAGAAGACACAGAAAGGAGTAAGGGGATTATTAACCGGGATATCTGTTATCAGCTTACATTTCTGGAGAAATCAGGCGCTAAAAAAATATGTAGCTACATTGACGTGAAAGAGGAAAAAATATTCCGGCTTGTAAGTCGGGTGTATGGGGAAAAGAAGAAGGAGTTTTTCTTAAAGGATCTGGAAAATCAGAAAGAACCAGTGAATGAGAAGCTTCAAATTATAAAGGATCTGGAGGAATTTGCACTGTTTCCGGATACATCTTTAAAATATTTGTCAGCAGGCCAGTATGCAAAGCTTTCTTTTTTGGCGAGACTTCACTGGTTTTTGGAGGGGGACTTGAAAGAGATTGAGCGGTATAATGATTTGGCGCAGGAGCAGGTGTTCAGCAGGGGAGATGTTCTATTAGATAATGAGACAGGGCTTATTTTTATTGATGAAGGAGAAATCTATTATCACCCGGAATGGCAGCGCAGATATGTAAAGCTTTTGCTGGAACTGGTCAATGGGCAGGATAAGAAAGTTCAGATTGTCATAACAACAAATTCCCCGTTTATGATATCAGATATTTTAAGTGAGGATATTACATATCTGTCAGACGATGAGGCAAAAGAGAAAGACAGAGAAAGAAAAGCAGAGTGTACTTTGGGACAAAATATTCACAAGTTGTTGAGAGATAATTTTTTTATGAAGTATACAATCGGGGAATATGCCAGAGATATTATTGAAAACCTTATATTTTGCCTGCAGGAAGATAGTAAACCGGCAGAAAACAACGAAGGTAAGACAGAAAGGAGCGATGAATCGGCACAAAAGAAAAACAGCATGACGGCGAAAGAAAAAGATGACCAGAGAAAAAGGGATATGGACGAGAAAATGAGGATTTATTTTGATGAAGTTAAAATGGACTATAATACATTCCGTTTATTGATTGACCGGATCGGAGAGCCTGTTTACAGGGAAAGCTTAAGAAAAATGTTGGATCTATCGCCGTTTGCAAAGGAGGATAAAGCCATAAAAAGACAGATTGAGGAACTGGAAGCCGCGCAGAGGGAGCTGCAGGACAAGATAAGTAAACTTAAGGAAACTAAAGGAGAAGACGAAAATTGATAGGACTGAATCGCTACTCAGAGGGATTTCAACAAGATTATTGGGAAACAGTGGAGAAGAAATTATTTCCATCCAAAAAAGAAAAGGAAGCTGAACAGAAGCTGATATTGGATAGCTGCAGAAAGTTTCTTCCGAATGATTTTTTTGATTCTGAGACGCCGTCATTGAAAGAACTTGTACTGGCTCCTTTTAAAAAATTGAAAGAGGCGCGATTATACATAGAACATACTTCTAAGAAGCAGATGAGGGAGGAATGCTTTGATCCAAGGAGTAAAAATAAATCCCAGATTAATGATTTGTATTTTAAAATTTATGAAGCATTTGACAAGGTGGCAGATTCACAAAAGAACAAGACTTCTATGAGAGTAAGAATGGTGGCAGCGGCTGATATAACCGTATGTCCGTATTGTAACCGGGATTATATTAATTGCAGGGCAGAGACTGTAGCAGGAGCTCAGTTGGACCACTTTTTCAGCAGATCAGAATATCCGGTATTTGCCGTTTGCCTATACAATCTTGTCCCGGTATGTGCAAATTGCAACAGGGTAAAAAGCGCAAAGTCTGAAGAATTTGCTTCTCCGTTTGATGAGACAATCGATTGGGACAAAGAGATAACATTTAATTATAAATTGGACGGGCTGGATGTGACAGAGATTGAGATTAAATCGGATAATAAGGCAATAAAAAATAATATAGCTGCCATGCGTATCAAGGCGGCATATCAGATCCATACTCTTGAGATAATGGAATTACGGGAAAAGACGAAAGCTTATTCAGACAGTCAAATAGAGGAAATCCGGGATGTTCTGCATTGTCTGAACATCTCGGATGAAGAAATCAAGAGAATTGTATTTGGTAAGGAGATCATGCCAGAGGATATGAGAAAAAAGCCTCTTGGAAAGCTACTTCGTGATATACATAAGGACTTAAAGATCTACTGAACAGGCAGCAGATCCTTTTAGGGATTGCCGGAAAGGCAGGCGCAGCCCTGGGTAATGCCTCGTTCTCGGAACCGCCTGGTTAATGTGTTGAGAACACGGCGCTTGTCAGCGCTCCATAAGGGGGCAAGGAGCAGGCGTTTGGGGCCGTCACCGGTGAGGCGGTGGATGACAATGCGGGGAGGCAGAAGGGCTATACAGTCAATAACCAGGTCAACATATTCGTCCATGGTGAGTACGGGAAAAGGGCATTGCCGGTATTGTGTGGCAAGGTCTGTTTCTGAGAGGATGTGGAGCAGGTGGAGCTTGATTCCTTGAATGTCCTGACGGGCAAGGTATTGGACTGTATCTAACATTTTTTGCCGGGTTTCTGAAGGAAGACCAAGGATTACATGGACAATCGCTTCTAAGCCGCAGCCGCGCAGGCGGCTGAGGGCATCTTCAAAGCAGGCAAGCTCATAGCCACGGCGCATCCAGGCGGCAGTGTCATCGTGGATGGTCTGAAGTCCCAGCTCCAGCCATACAGGTTTAATAAGGTTTAGCTCTGCACAGAGTTGTAAAACCTCATCCGGCAGGCAGTCGGGGCGGGTGGCCACGGAGAGGATCTGTACATGAGGGTGACGGATGGCCGCCGTATACAGAGTGCGCAGGTAGGAAACAGGGGCATAGGTGTTGGTGTAGGACTGGAAGTAAGCTATGTATCCTGGGGGCGCACAGCCAAGTTTATGGCGGATTTTGGATGCAGCATGTTCTATCTGGCTGTGTACAAATTGGGTAAGAAGGGTTTCATGCATTTCAGGGGAGAAATGGGCAGGGGATTTAAAGAACAGCGGCTCGGCAAATTCTCCGGATCCTCCGTCGCTGCAGAAAATACAGCCGCGGGTGTCTAAGGATCCGTCCCGATTGGGGCAGGTCATGCCTCCGTCCAGGGCAATTTTATAGATTTTTGTGCCGAAGCGCAGTTTCATTTCATAATCCAGAGAGTGGTATGGCTTGTCGTTCCAGGTCATGGTGGTTTTCCTTGTGCAATAAAGAGATTAAGAGCGCCGTGTTTAAGGTAAATAGGTTGTGGCTTTATGGTTTAAGTATAAACCAGGGGGGAAAGGTTGGCAATGGGTTATTCTTATCATAAGCAGTTACATTCACGGGGTTACTGTGCGCCTCCGGAGGATGCACACAAAATGCCAAAAACGTGCATTTTGGCGCTGTACGGTCAGCGCAGCAAGTGCGCAGACCTATTTCGGAGGATTCGAGACTTTCACAGTACAATTTTTATCAGAATCACGCAATAAAATGGAAGATAGTTATTGTATACCCATGTTATTTTGTGATATACTTTTTCAGACAACAGCAACATGGATGCTGGCGCAGTTTTGAGATATCTGTTACATAGAGCCATAAGGTGACTCACATTTGGTTTATGGCTTTTTAGGGGCAGAGGGATTTCTTGAGACGCAGAAAGGAGAAAAATGAGAGCAGACGAGACATTGCAGCTTTTAGGCAGTGAACAAGCAAAAAGCCTGATGGTAAAGCTTTACGGTGAAAAGCAGGCAGAGGAGAATACCGAGAGATACCGGCAGATGGTCATGAAGTTTAAGGAGACCTATGGAGACCGTGATATTCTGATGTTCAGCTCTCCTGGAAGGACTGAGATCAGCGGCAATCATACAGATCACAATCACGGAAAGGTTCTGGCAGGAAGCATTAATCTGGATTGTGTCGGAGTTGCGGCCCGGAATGATTCCTCGGTAGTAAATCTGGTCAGTGAGACGTTTAACCAGAAGTTTAGTATTGATATTAAAGATCTGGAGCCTAGTGAAAGGAAAGCGGGCACAGAAGATTTGGTCAGAGGGCTTTTACAGGGATTTCAGGAATCCGGATATGAAATTGGCGGGTTTGACGCATATATTACCAGTAATGTGATCAGCTCTGCAGGGGTCAGCTCCTCTGCGTCTTTTGAGATGTTATTATGTTCCATGATCAATACGTTTTTTAATCATGGACGCATGGACACAGTGGCGTATTCCCATGTGGGGAAATATGCTGAGAATATTTACTGGGATAAGGCATCCGGGCTATTAGATCAGATGGCTTGTGCAGTGGGTGGTTTGATCACCATTGACTTTAAGGACCCAGCGGCTCCGGTAGTGGAAAAGATTGATTTTGATTTTTCTTCTCAGGGTCATAGCCTGATTATTGTACAGACAGGAAAGGGCCATGCGGACCTTAGTGCAGATTATTCTTCTGTGCCTGCAGAGATGAAAAAGGTGGCAGAGTATTTTGGCAAGGAGGTCTGTGCAGAGATCACAGAGGAGCAGGTGATTGGGAACTTAAAGGGCGTCCGGGAGTTTGCCGGGGATCGCTCGGTCATGCGGGCCCTTCATTTCTTTGAGGAGAATAAGCGGGTAGAGGCAGAGGTGGCTGCTTTGAAGGAAGGCAGATTCCAGGATTTTCTGGAGGGAATCACAGCATCTGGCAATTCTTCCTGGAAGTGGCTGCAGAACTGCTATACCAATGCAGCGTATCAGGAGCAGGGGATTACAGTGGCTCTGGCCTTGACAGAGCTGTTTATTAAAGATAAGAAAAAGGGAGCATGCAGGATTCACGGAGGCGGGTTTGCCGGAGTGATTATGGCAATGCTGCCAGATGATATTGTAGAGGAGTATGTGGAGTATATTGAGGCTGCTTTAGGGGAGGGCAGCGCTTATCGAATGAGTATTCGTCCTTATGGGGCTATTTGTGTTAATGAAGTGATGGAGGGGTAAGTCAGAGCGCCATATGCCTGAGAATTTTGCAGGCATATGGCGATGTGTTGTGTGGGAGATAGGATCCTGGTTTTGAAAGCAAAGGGGAGCGGGGAGCGGAAAAGAAGGATGTTTAAGAGGCAGAGGCATACTGCAGAGTGTGGACGGAATGAAAGAAAATATGAGCTGGAGAAAATACATACCTGCCTTGCTATATGTGCTGCTTTTGTTTGGGTGCCTGATTGTTGTGGTTTTGGTTGGAAAATTTGCAGGACACAAGGGGGAGGAGGAGACTTCTGCTTTTAGGGAGGAAACATCATCCAAGGCTTTGGAGCAGGAGGAAGAATCGTCGAAGGAACAGACAGAGACAGAATGGGACAGGGAAGAAGTGTCTTCGGAGGAAGATAGTTCTTTGGATCAGGGCAAGGATGCCTGGTCCGGCGGCAGGGATATGGATTTGGAGGCGCTGCCAGAAGATGGGACAGAGGAGGAACCTTATGTGCCTCCTGCGGTGATGCTGGTATCAGATCTTCACTATATCAGCCCGAATACCCATGATGATGGGGCAGCCTTCTGGAAGATGGTGTCAGAGGATGACGGGAAGATAAGCCAATACAGTCAGTCTTTAATCGATACATTGACAGAGGAGGCGATTAAGAACAGGCCGTCTGCATTGGTGCTGACAGGGGATATTACGTTAAATGGAGAAAAGAAGAATCACCTGGAGCTGGCAGAAGGACTGCGCAGGGTGACAGGAGAGGGGATTTTAGTATTGGTCATTCCCGGAAATCATGATATTAAGAATAAAAATGCTGCGGAGTATTTTGGAGATCAGAGGACAGAGACAGAATATCTGGAGACAGCACAGGATTTTGAGGAGATTTATCATGAGTTTGGCTATGATCAGGCTTTTAGCCGGGATGTTCATTCTCTGAGTTATGTAGTTGCCTTGGATGACTTTCATTGGATGATGATGCTGGATACCTGCCAGTATGAGGATCGAAACCATGTGGATGGGCGCCTGAAGGATGAAACATTAATATGGATGGAAGACGTTCTTGCCCAGGCAAAAGAACAGGGGGTCCAGGTTTTGCCGGTGGGGCATCACAATCTTCTTTCAGAGAGCCGGCTTTATATAATAGAATGTACCATGAAAAACCATCAGGAGATTATCCAGGTTTTTGAAAAGTATGAACTGCCTTTGTACATCAGTGGCCATCTTCATGCACAGAGGATTAAGAAACATAAGGCAGAGCCCGGAGTGGATGATGATGCGTATGGCGTCAGTGAGATTGTGCTGCCTCCCTATAGCATTCCTCCCTGCCAGTATGGGCAGGTAAAGTGGGGGGAGGATGGAAGCATGGTTTTTGACACCAGGAAGGCGGATGTGGAGGCATGGGCCAGAGGACAGGGATGTGAGGATATAAATCTGCTTCAGTTTGACAAATATGGGGCGGAGTTTATGAAAGATGTAATAGAGGAGCAGGTAAAAAAGACTTTTGGCACGATTCCGGAAAACTTAAAGGATGACATGGCAGCTTTGTACAGTGAGCTGTATTTTGACTATTGTGCAGGCAACAGGATGAATTGGGATCACGTGCGTACCACCAAAGCATACCGCCTTTGGGAGCGGCTTGCTCCTGATAATCGGTATGTAAAGAATATGAGCCAGATGATTGAAGATGTAAAACAGGATCTGCATGACTGGAAATGGACGAAAGGAGATTTGCCGGGCCATAAGGGCAGGCAATAGAGAACACGGTCAGTTATGGAGAAGAAAAAAAGAAATGAGACAGAGCAAAATAGAAAAACCAGTGTAAAAGGCGTCAGGATCCGCACGATTAATTTGGGGATGCTTCTGACAGCGAGCATTATTTATATTCTAATTCTTTATGCAACGATTCATTTATCTCTGAAATATGAAGAACTGAACATTGCCACTGAGAACTATGTGGCTTGTGTGCGGCAGGCCGGGATGGTGACAGAGGCTTCCGAGTATCTTACCATGAAGGCCAGGATGTATGCCGTTGACAGAAAAATAGAACATGCACAGGATTACTTTACGGAAATCAATGTTACGAAGCGGCGCGAGGCAGCATTGGAGGAACTGGAAAAATACAACGGAAGCCAGGAGGCATATGATTTTCTTAAAACAGCCCTGGAAAATTCAAATGCGCTGATGAAGAAGGAAATGTACTCCATGAAGCTGGTGGCTGCGGCAATGGGGCATGATGTCCATGAGATTGCCGGGGAACTGGCAGATATACGGCTTACGAGTGAGGACCAGAGGCTGGATTCAGAGGCTATGCTGAAGAAAGCAGAGGATATGGTATTTAATGCAGACTACCAGGATGCCAAGGCGCTGATTACCAGTAATATCTCTTATTTTTTAAATAATGTGGTAGAGGCTACAAGGCAGCAGAGAATGAATAATGCTTCCATGATGCAGAAGATTATGAATACACAGAGGGTGTATATTGGTCTTTTGTTTGTAATGAGTGTTATTAATTTAGGATTGATTGTTTCTCTGGTTGCAAGGCCGCTGCGGGTTTATATTCGATGTATTAAGGATGAGAAAAAGCTGCCCATGGAAGGAGCCTATGAATTTCAGTATTTGGCATTGACTTATAATCATATGTATAATGCCAATGCGGAAAATAAGGCGGCGCTGCGTTACAAGGCAGACCATGATTTTCTTACCGATTTGATTAACCGGGGTGGCTTTGATCAAATTTGTAAGTCTCTGCAGATGCAGAGTAAAAGGATTGCCCTGCTTTTAATCGATGTGGATCGATTTAAACAGGTAAATGACGGAAACGGACATCGGACAGGCGATAGAATCTTAAAGAAGGTGGCCGAACTTTTGAAGAATAGATTCCGTTCCAAGGATTATGTGGCACGAGTAGGAGGGGACGAGTTTTCCATTATTATGATGGATGTGGGTCCGGATATGAGTGAGCTGATTGAGAAAAAGATTGAATCTATTAACCAGGTGCTGAGAAATCCGGAGGATGGTCTGCCGGAGGTTTCTTTAAGTGTGGGAGTGGCATTTTCCCAGAATGGATATACAAGTACTTTGTATCAGAATGCGGATATGGCTCTTTATCAGGTAAAGGAGAATGGGAGGTGCGGGTGCGACTTTTATCAGGGATAATTTCCGGCTGTTTATGTTTGCCGGCGAAATTCGCTGGGGGTCATGCCGAAGCGCTCCTTAAAACGTCGGTTAAAGTAGGAAAGATTTTCAAAACCGCATTCGGCTGCAACAGCCAGAATAGAGTCTTCTGAGGCCAGAAGCAGCCGGGAGGCCATGGTCAGCCGGTATTCATTTAAGTAGGCTGTGAAGGATGTGCCGAAAGTATTTTTAAAAAATTTCATGAAATGAGACTGGCTGAAGCCGACGGCTGAGGCCAGTTTTTCTATTGTAAGAGAATCTTGGTAATGCTGCTCTACATATTTTAGAATCTGACGGGATTTCTCTAAGGCTTTTTCGCGGGAATGCCGGTGGTCAGGATCAGGGGAAACAGGAGTGGTTACAAGGTTGTGGTGGTGCAGCAGGAAGAACAGTTCAAATAGTTTTCCCTTGATGAACAGTTCATATCCGTCGGGGAAGGTTTGCCGAATCTGGTCAATCTGGTCAATACAGGCAGAAATGGCCGGGTAACAGGGCATATCCGGATGAAGGCAGGAAGGGAGCTGGCGGCGGCGCAGATCAATAGGAGCAAGGTAGGTTTCCCAGGCAGAATCAGCCTGGCGGGCGCATAAAAGGGACAAAGGAAAAATAATGTTTTCGTACTCCATAGTATTTTGCTGAAGCTGACAGATGGAGTGAAGCTGCCCGGGACAGATGAATACAATGTCTCCGGAAGATACATTCAGGACAGAAAAATCTACCGATACAATGCCGGCTCCTTTTTTAATATACACAAGCTCCAGTTCGTCATGCCAGTGGATAGGGACTTGTGTAAAGTCATGAGGGATGGAGCAGGGATAAGTCAGATAGGGAAAAGGGGCGCTGCGGGGAGTGGGCTTTTCCTGATAGTTTTCGTATTCAATAATGTTCATAAAAGTGTCCTTTTCTGTATGTAATGTGATTTTTATGATAGAATTGTATCATGATTTTCCAGGATAATGCAAGAAAAATGTGGGGGGAGGGGATATAATAAAAAAGAATAAAAGCTGTTTAAACAGCAAGAAGCATTGTGGATAATATTTATGGAATATCTTAAAAAGGATAAAATATAGTGAAGCTTAAAGAAAGTAAGGAGGTAATTATGGGAAAGATTGCAGAGGAATTGAGGAAACGCTGCGGAAAAGAGATTGGGCTGTGCAGTAACCGGGAACTGTATGACGGGCTATTGGCATTGGTGCAGGAGGAAGCAGGGAAGCGGGAAAGCAGGGAAGGGAAGAAAAAAATCTATTATATTTCGGCAGAGTTTTTGATAGGGAAGCTTTTATCTAATAATTTGATTAACTTAGGATGGTATGATGAGGTGCGGGAGACTTTGGCGGCCAGTGGAAAGGACATCTGTGAGATCGAGGAAGCAGAGCCGGAGCCATCGCTGGGAAACGGCGGATTAGGGCGTCTGGCGGCCTGCTTTTTGGATTCCATGGCAGGGCTGGGGATAAATGGCGCTGGCATTGGACTCAATTATCACATGGGACTGTTTAAGCAGGAGTTTGAAAACCAACTTCAGAAGGAGATGCCGAACCCATGGATAGAGGATAAGAGCTGGCTGATCCGAAGAGAGGTTTCCTATCCGGTTAAATTCGGAAAGCTGACTGTACATTCCCGTTTGTATGATATTGCGGTAACAGGGTATCGGAATCGGACAGACTGGCTGCATCTGTTTGATGTGGAGAGTGTGGATGAGAGTATTGTGAAGGAAGGAATTTCTTTTGATAAGGAGGAGATTGGGAAGAACTTGACTCTGTTTTTGTATCCGGATGACAGCGACGAGGCAGGGCGGAAGCTTCGCATCTATCAACAGTATTTTATGGTCAGTAATGGGGCCCAGCTGATTCTGGATGAGTGTGTGAAAAAGGGCTGTACCCTTCATGACCTGCCGGATTATGCGGTGATTCAGATCAATGATACTCATCCTTCTATGGTGATTCCGGAATTGATCCGGTTGCTCGTGGAGCGGGGAATTGACTTTGACGAGGCAGTGGAGATCGTAAAGAAGACCTGTGCTTATACTAATCATACCATTCTGGCTGAGGCGCTGGAGAAATGGCCGATTGCTTATCTGAAAGAGGTGGTGCCGCAGCTTGTGCCCATTATTGAGATTCTGGATGATAGGATCCGCCGTCAGTATGAGCAGCCATCGGTAGCCATTATTGACAGGCAGGATGTGGTGCATATGGCTCATATGGATATTCACTACGGGTTCAGTGTCAACGGAGTGGCATATCTTCATACGGAGATTTTAAAGAACACGGAGCTGAAGGAATTTTATGAGCTGTATCCGGAGAAATTCAACAATAAGACGAATGGCATAACTTTCCGGCGGTGGCTTCTGCACTGCAATCATCCGTTGGCAGACTTTATCACTAAAAAGATTGGGGCCGGGTATAAAAAAGATGTGGCGGAGCTGGAGAAGCTGGGCGCTTTTGATGATGAAGCGTCGCTGAAAGAGCTTTTGAAGATTAAGCATCAGAATAAGTTGGCATTAAAGCATTATCTGATGGAGACTCAGGGAATTGAGGTGGATGAAAATTCTATCTTTGATATTCAGATAAAACGGCTTCACGAGTATAAGAGGCAGCAGATGAATGCCTTGTATGTGATTCACAAATATCTGGAAATCAAGAAGGGAAAAGTTCCCTCTACGCCGATTACCGTGATTTTTGGAGCCAAGGCAGCGCCGGCCTATGTGATTGCCAAGGACATCATTCATTTGATTCTGTGTCTGGAGAAACTGGTTAACAGCGATCCGCAGGTCAGCCCTTATCTGAAGGTAGTGATGGTGGAGAACTACAATGTGACGAAGGCGGAGAAGCTGATCCCGGCCTGTGACATTTCCGAGCAGATTTCCCTTGCATCCAAGGAAGCCAGCGGCACTGGCAACATGAAGTTCATGTTGAACGGGGCAGTGACTTTGGGCACCATGGACGGCGCGAATGTGGAGATTGCCGAGCTGGTAGGCAAGGAGAATATCTATATCTTTGGAGAGTCCAGCGAGACAGTGATCGAGCATTATGCGGCTGCGGATTATGTGTCAAAGGACTATTATGAGAAGAATGAAGATATTAAGGAGGCAGTGGACTTTATTGTCGGTGAAGAACTGATGGAGCTGGGAACGGAAGAAAATCTGAAGCGGCTTCATGATGAACTGCTGAATAAAGACTGGTTTATGACGCTTTTGGATTACGAAAGCTATGCCAAGGCCAGAGAACAGGCGTATGAAGATTATGAGAACCGGATGGAGTGGGCGAAGAAAATGCTTGTGAATATCAGTAAGGCAGGATTTTTCTCCTCTGACCGGACCATAGAGGAATATAACCGGGATATCTGGAAGCTAAACAGAGATGAAAAGGATCTGGATGCCGAATAAGGGCAGTTATTTCAGAAAGATTAAAGTGCATACGAATAAAGGGCAATATGGGGACGGCTGTAAAAGCCGTCCTTAATTTGTTTTTTTGCGGGCAATGAGACAAGTGCTGTGTTTATACAAGTATTTGATTTTTACAGAATGGTAAATATTTTCTTAAAAGATAACAGAAAATTTACGCTTTCTTACGGAATCCCCAATACTATTGACCTTGGAAGCATTCCAAGGTGTAAAGTGTGATTGTCAGCAGGAAACAGAAAAGCTGGCAGATAGAAAGGGGAAAAATCATGAAAAAACACACAAAACAATTTTTAGTTCCCTGTGCAGCGATTGCATTTACCATAGGAGCGTCTATGACGTCACTGGCAGCAACGGGGTGGCAGGAGGAAGGAGGTACTTGGCGTTATTATAATTCAGGAGGCGATATGGCCACTGAGTGCTGGAAGAAATCAGGTGATCACTGGTTCTGGCTGGATTCAGACGGAGAGATGCTGACAGACAGTCTGGTGGAGGACGGAGAAGATTATTATTATGTGAATGAAGCCGGAGCCATGGTAAAAAACGAATGGAGGGAATTGGACAACACAGACGACGGAGACGATGAGGCAGATACCTGCTGGTATTACCTGGGAGCAAACGGAAAGGCGCTGAAAGCCCCGGGATCAGGAAAAACATCCTTCAAGACTATAAAAGGCTCTAAGTATGCATTTGACGAGGAAGGAAGAATGCTGTACGGCTGGGTGGATGAAGATTCAGGACGGGTGACAGAGGAGGATGCCTGGAAGACAGGCGTGTATTATCTGGGACCAAGCGGCGACGGAGTTTTAAGAACCAACAAATGGGAGAGCCTGCAGGTGGAAGATGATGAGAATCAGGATGATGATTTTGACGGTTATTATTGGTTCTGGTTTGGAACCAACGGCAAAAAGGTTCATGATACTACCAAGACGATCAATGGACGGAAATACCGGTTTGAGGAAAACGGAAACGCCCTGTTCAACTGGTACAGCACTCCCAGCAATGCGACTTTGGCTTCCACAAGCAACATGTATTACAACAGTCCTGAAAAATGCTGGCAGGCTAAGGGATGGTTCCAGGCTGTTCCGGATGAGAATACAGATCCGGAAGGATATGAGGACGGAGACATTTGCTGGTATTATGCACAGACGTCCGGAGAGCTGGTAAAGAGCCAGATCAAGAAGATCAACGGCCAGTATTACGGATTTGACGAGTATGGAAAGATGCTCCATGGCCTTTACAAAATGTCAGTCAACAACCGGGAGATCCAGAGTTATGTAGAGATTGAGAATCAAAGCGATCTGCCGGAGGAAGGAGATGCATGGCAGGTATACTACTTTGGCGATTCACCCAAAGAAGGAGCCATGAAGACCGGAAATGCCAGACTGGAGGTAGATGGCGAGGATTATACCTATGAATTTAAAAAGTCCGGAAGCGAGCGGGGCGAGGGTTATGACGGTATTCAGGATGGTTCCATTTATATCAAGGGACGTCTCTTAAAAGCAGATAAGGACGCCAAGCTGGAGAAAGTCACATATGGCGGTGAAGAATATCTGATTAATACTTCCGGCAAAATTCAGAAGAATAAGAAAAATGCAAGGGATGCAGACGACAAGTATTACTGCACGGACAGCAAGGGAATCGTTACCTACGAGGGAAGTGAAAAATGGGAGAAGGAGGATTAAACTATCGGTTAATAAAGTAGAGAAGCGCATTTAAGAATAAACGCCTGCTTTTATGAGCGGCACACTCTTTTCCAATTATAAAATTCCAAATCAAATAAACAGAGACGGGATGTCTGGCAGAAAGAGACTGCCGGGCATCCCGTCGGTGTAAGATAGGAAAAGTTCTGTCAAAACATCAGAACACAGGTATGTAAATTCGTACAAAGCAGGTATCCAGCCCATCCATACGCCCGTGGGAAGCATAAGTGGAATAGAAATGCTGGGAAATCATAAATCCCTGCTTTTCTGCCCAGTGAATCATGGGCAGCAGATCCTCCGGGGACGGGGTCAGAGACTTGCAGCCGCATAAGGAGGACACGCACAGCATGGACTGAGGGGTTTTGGGGGTACTGTCTGTGATCGGGTAATCTACATAATCCTTCAGATTTTCAAAAAGCACAAGCTGTGAATTTTTATGCTCAGTGTGGATCCTGTCATCATCTGTATGGCACCAGGAAAATTCGCTGAAGGTATACATCATATCTAATCCGGGATAACGCTGGGAATAGCTAAACCACTGTTCCACGCTTTTGGGAAGATCCGTGTGGGGAATAATAATATATGCTGCGGGAAATTCCTGCAGGGAGATCCGGCCTAAATTGCAGCGGACATCCTCACAACTGGTTTTGGTTAATTGAAGTCTGGCAATATTCTGCTGGTGGAGCCGTATGGTCTGCTCCTCCTCTTTTAAGCGGCTGTCCATAATGGCAGTCAGATCGTCCACGGAATTTTCCGAAGTCCAAAGGGTTTCCATATCCCTAAGCCCAATATCCATTTTTCTCTGATAAAGGATGCTGATCAGGCGGGAAATATCCTGATCTGTATAGTAACGATAGCCGTTCTCTCCCCGCTGGGAGGACAGGATACCACGTTTTTCATAGTAGCGGAGTGTGTCGCGGCTTAAGCCCATCAGGTTTGCCACATCGCCGATTAAGTATTTTGCTTTTTTCGTTTTTTCCATAATAGATTCACCTCCAGTTATTGGTATATCAGGAAAGTGAGGGAAAATCAATATAGGTAATAAAACCGTAATAAAATGTAAGAGAGAATCAAACGGGAATTAAGAATCATGTAAAGGCGGGGAGGACAAATGGCAGATCCGTTTGGATCATACAGTGCTGTAAGAAAAGCATCAGGAGGTGAAAAACAAGAAAAAAATTTGTTGAGAATTAGGATTGACTTCACTGCAGGAGCATGATATAATCCAACTAATGTAAAATTTTTATTAAAATTCAGGATGGTGATTGTGAAAGCAAGCCAAACCTATATACAGAGATATGTTTTGAAGGGAAGTTCCTTTCAGGATTTATTTGTGTATATAGGTTTTTTTATTTTAAATGCAGTGATATTTTAGAGCGTGCCTGAAAATTGCTTTCCGTCAGATGCGCTTTAGTGTAATGGATTTAAGAAAAGAAATCTGGCAGCAGAAAATGCGGCCTGACAGAAAGGGGAAGGTTATGAGGATTTTTAAGATTCTCAACAACAATGCCGCTGTGGTCAAAGACGATACAGGGCAGGAGCAGATTGTGATGGGAAAGGGAATCTGCTTTAAGAAGAAAACAGGGGAAGAAATCAGCAGAGATATGGTGGATAAGGTATTCTGTCCTTCCACGGCTGATGTCAGCGGGAAATTCCAGGTGCTGATTCAGGATATGCCTATGGAGCACATTGCTTTAGGTGAGGAGATTATTGAGGAAGCAAAGAAAAGGCTGGGAAATGGGCTGAATGATATGGTTTACATATCCCTGATTGATCATGTACATACATCGATTATGCGTTTTTTGGATGGGGTCACTGTGAAAAATGTCCTTTTGTGGGATATTCGGAGATTTTATAAGGAAGAATTTCAGATCGGATTATGGGCGCTAGAGAGAATCTGGCAGGAGTGCCATGTGAGACTTCCGGAGGATGAAGCAGGATTTATTGCTCTTCATCTGGCAAATGCACGGATGGATGAGTCAGTCATGCACAACATGTATGAGATTACCCGGATTATTCAGGATGTGGCAAATATTGTAAAATACTTTTTCCGAGTTGATTTTAATGAGGAGGATGTGTATTATTACCGGTTTATTACTCATGTAAAGTTTTTTGCCAAACGAGTGGTGGAGCATCACACATATCCGGAGGAAAATGACGACTTATGGATGGTGATCCGGGAAAAATATCCGGAGTCCTACCGCTGTACAGAGCGGATCGGACAGTTTGTGGAACAAAAATATCAGTATGCTCTTTCTAAGGAGGAAAAGCTTTACCTGACGATTCATATTGAACGGGTGGTAAGTAAAACAAAGCAGTAAAGAATAATTCATGCATGTCAGGGTGGTGACATTAAGTTGGCCAAACCTTCATGGGGAAAGCTCTGAGTCTGGAATAAGCCTGGGCTTTCCTGATAAATATCAAAAAAATTTATGGAGGTAAAGGACATGGGAAAGTACGGAAAACTGGCAGAGAACATTGTCAGCAATGTAGGAGGAAGGGAAAATGTGATCAGTCTGACCCACTGCATCACCAGGCTTCGCTTTAAGCTGAGGGATGAGACAAAGGCTAAAGATGAAGTGATCAAAAACATGGATGGGGTTGTCACTGTGATGAAAAGCGGCGGCCAGTATCAGGTGGTGATCGGAAATCATGTGCCGGAGGTATATGCGGAAGTACTGCCTCTCATTGGAGGAGGGGAGGAACCTGCTAAGGAGGAAGATGTTCCAAAGGGAAATTTGTTTAATCAGGCCATTGATGCTATTTCCGGGATTTTTCAGCCGATTTTGGGCATTATGGCAGCCTGTGGAATGGTCAAGGGACTTAACGCTCTCTTTGTAGCCATGGGATTGTACACAGATGCCTGCGGAGGATATTTGCTGCTCAATGCCATTGGTGACGGGCTCTTTCATTTTCTTCCGCTGTTTTTAGGGTACACTGCAGCAAAGAAGTTTGGTTTAAAGCCAATGGTAGGTCTGGTTGTAGGAGCGATCATGTGTTATCCGGCAGTCCAGGGCAGTGCACTGTCAGCAGGGGGAGAGCCTTTGTATACCCTGTTTGCAGGAACCATGTTTGAGTCAGCAGTATATACGGACTTTTTTGGGATACCGCTGATTGCCATGGATTATACAGGCACAGTGATACCCGTGATTTTTGTGGTGTTCTTTGCATCTAAATGTGAGAAGTTTTTCAGCAAAAGGATTCCGGATTTGGTGAAATTTTTCTTTGTGCCCATGCTGACTTTGTTTGTGGCGATTCCGGCCGGCTTCCTGCTGATCGGGCCGGTGGCAGTATTCAGCTCTGCCATTATTGCTGAGGCAGTCATGACGGTGAGGAATTTCAGTCCTATGGCAGCAGGGGCTATTGTGGGCCTGACCTGGCAGATATTGGTTATTTTCGGCCTTCACTGGGGATTTATTCCGGTGTACATCAACAACATTATGACCAATGGGTATGACAATGTGATGATGCCGTTTTTTGCCTGTACTTTTGCCACTTCCGCAGTAGTGCTGGCAATTTTTTTCAAGACAAAGGACCGTCAGCTTAAGGAAATGGCTCTGCCCAATTTTATATCCGGTATTTTCGGGGTGACAGAGCCTGCTATTTACGGAATTTTATTGCCTTTAAAGAAGCCATTTGTGATTAGCTGTATTGCCGGAGGAATCGGCGGCGGATTTTACGGTGCGTTTAATTTCCGGAAATTTATGATGGGCGGAATGGGAATCTTTGAGTTTCCGGCTATGATTGAGCCGGACGGAGGATTGGGCAATCTGGTTGTGGCGGTTTTGGGTGTAGTGATTACCATGGCTATTGCTTTTGCGGCGACCATGATCTTTTATAAGGAGCCTGAGACACAGGACATCAGCGGAAAGGGCATTCCGGGGAATGACTCTATGAAAGGGGGCAAAGAAGCAGGAAGCAAGGATGGAGAAGCGGCAGCACAGGGTACAGACACAGCTCCCATTATGAGAAAGGTAGAGATTGCAAGTCCTTTAAAGGGAAAAGTATTAAAGCTTGCGGACATACGAGATGAGGCATTTGCATCTGGCGTATTGGGAAAGGGCGCTGCTGTGCTTCCGGAGATTGGGGAAGTGTTTGCGCCGGCAGACGGAGTGGTTTCTGCATTGTTCCCTACCCTTCATGCCATTGGTCTGACTACCGATGAGGGGGCTGAGGTGTTGATTCACATTGGCCTGGATACTGTACAGCTAAACGGAGAGGGCTTTGAGGCGCTTGTAAGCCAGGGAGATCGGGTAACAAAGGGACAAATTATGATTCGATTTGACAGAGATTTCATTGAAGGGAAGGGATATTGCCTGGAAACCCCTGTATTGATTACCAATTCTGACGGATTTTTAGATGTGGTGGAAACTTCTAAGGATCTGGTGGTTCCCGGCGAAAATCTTTTGAGCTTATTAAAATAGCAGGAGGGCAGTATGGGATTTCCAAAGAACTTTTTATGGGGAGGCGCGGTGGCGGCCAACCAGTGTGAGGGAGGATATTGTGAAGATGGGCGGGGGCTTGCCAATGTGGATTTGTGCCCGTCGGGAAAGGGAAGACATGATGTGATCTGCGGTCATGGAAAATCTCTCAGAATGGAGGAGGGGCATACCTATCCGTCGGCAGAGGCCATTGATTTTTACCATCATTTTCGGGAAGATATCCGGCTGTTTGGAGAGATGGGTTTTCGGGTGTTTCGTCTGAGCATTGCCTGGACCAGAATTTTTCCTAAGGGAGATGAGGAGGAGCCTAATGAGGCAGGGCTTGCATTTTATGAGGAAATCTTCAGGGAGTGCAGGAAAAATCATATTCAGCCATTGGTGACTATCTCACATTTTGACTGTCCGGTATACCTGATTGAAAAATACGGGGGCTGGAGAAGCCGCAGTATGATTGATTTTTATTTGAAATTGTGTCGGATTTTGTTTACCCGTTTTCGTGATTATGTGGTTTACTGGCTGACCTTTAATGAGATCAATATGATTCTTCATGCGCCTTTTATGGGGGCAGGACTGTGCTTTTCGGATGGGGAGAACGAGGAGCAGGTTAAATATCAGGCGGCTCATCATGAACTGGTGGCCAGTGCGCTGGCTGTCAGGCTGGCTCATGAGATCAATCCCAATAACAAGGTAGGGTGTATGTTTGCAGCAGGAAGCGTGTATCCCTATTCTTGCAGGCCAAAGGACGTGATGGAGGCTCTTTTGGTTGAGCAGGAAAATTATTTATTTGCAGATGTTCAGTCTCGGGGATATTATCCTTCCTATGCAAAAAAGCGGTTGGAGAAAATGGGCGTGTATCCTAAAATGGAGCCGGAAGATAAAGAAATTCTTCAGGAAAATACAGTGGATTTTGTTTCTTTTTCTTACTATAACAGTCGGTGTGCCTCTGCAGAAAGCCAGGATACGGCAGAAGGAAACTTGTTTCGGTCTGCGAAAAATCCGTACCTGCAGTACAGTGATTGGGGATGGCCGATTGATCCGCTGGGGCTGCGGATAACCCTGAACCAGATCTACGACCGGTATCAGAAGCCTTTGTTTATTGTAGAAAACGGACTGGGAGCTCTTGACATACCAGATATAGACGGAACCATAAAGGATGATTACAGGATTGATTATCTCCGGGAACATATTTGTGCCATGAAAGCGGCAGTGGAGGAAGATGGGGTGGATCTGATGGGATACACTACCTGGGCGCCTATTGACCTGATCAGCGCCGGAACCGGAGAGATGAAAAAGCGGTACGGCTTTATCTATGTAGATAAAAAAGAGGATGGAAGCGGAACATTAAAGAGATCGCGGAAAAAATCCTTTTATTGGTATCAAAAGGTAATAGAGACCAATGGAGAAGAACTTTAATACAGGGATCATCCAATGCATTGTATCGGGGAAAGAATCTGGGAGGAAATAAGGTTGAAGAAATGGGAATACAAAATTAAGAATAATTTGGGTATCCACGCAAGGTCCGCAGCCATGCTTGTCCGGGAGGCAAAAAAGTACGAGAGCAGGATACTTCTTTCTATGGAGGGAAAGACTGCTCCGGCTGTAGATTTAATGGAGATTATGGATCTGGATGTGAAATGCGGGCAGACGATAGAGGTCCTTTTTTCCGGGAGAGACGAAGAAACAGCCTACAAGGGGATCCGGGAGTTTTTTGAGGGAAATCTTTGAGAAATAAAGAGTGTTATGTATTGGAAAAGAGCGGATATGGGGAGAATCTGCTCTTTTTCCTTTTCCGGATAAAGAAAGTGAGACGGTATCAGCGCCCTTGCTTTATGGTTTTCTGCATGGTATAATAAGAAATCACACGGATGTGTGAGCATGTCAGCGCCCGGGCGGGTGGTTAGGATGCAGCAGAGAGCTTTTTATATAGAGGAAAGGATCAGGAATACATATGGAAATGAAGGATGCTTTGAATCCAAAGCAGAGAGAGGCTGTTTTGCATACAGAAGGACCGCTTCTTATTTTGGCAGGGGCCGGTTCAGGGAAGACGCGGGTACTGACACACAGGGTTGCCTGTCTGATTGAAGAAAGGGGAATAAATCCATGGAATATCCTGGCTATTACCTTTACAAATAAGGCGGCAGGGGAAATGAGGGAGCGAGTGGATCGTCTGGTAAAGGCAGGTGCGGGAAGTGTCTGGGTCAGTACGTTCCACTCTCTTTGTGTGCGGATTCTGCGGCGTTTTATTGAGTACTTAGGATATGAGAATAATTTTACTATCTATGATGCGGATGATCAGAAGACATTGATGAAGCAGGTGATCAAAAATCTGAATCTGGATCCAAAGCAGTATCGGGAGCGCTCCATGATGTCTATTATTTCCAATGCAAAAAATGAGCTGATTGGAACAGAGGAATTTCGAAAAAACAGTCAGGGGGACTGGAATTTAAGAAAAGCCGCGGATGTGTATGAAGCATATCAGGCAGAGCTGAAAAAGAACAATGCTCTTGACTTTGATGATTTGATTTTTAAAACCGTAGATTTATTTCGGGTAAATAGAGAAGTGCTGGATTACTATCAGGAAAGATTCCGCTACATTATGGTGGATGAGTATCAGGATACCAATACAGCCCAGTTTGAATTGATTGCTTTGCTGGCCCAAAAGTACGGCAATCTTTGTGTGGTTGGAGATGATGATCAGTCTATTTACAAATTTCGGGGAGCTGACATTGGAAATATTCTGAATTTTGAGGAAACATTTCCGGGAACCAAGGTTATCAAACTGGAGCAGAACTATCGCTCCACAGCCCATATTTTGGATGCGGCTAACGCGGTGATCTGCAATAACAGGGGCAGGAAGCAAAAGACCCTGTGGACTGCCAATGAGGAAGGCGCTCTTGTTATGTTCCGGCAGTATGGCCAGGCTTATGAGGAGGCAGAGGGAGTGGTCCAGGACATCTTATCTCAGGGGCGCAGCTTTGGGGATTTTGCAGTATTGTACCGGACAAATGCCCAATCGCGTCTTATGGAAGAAAAATGTATTTCTTATAATATTCCTTACCGGCTGGTAGGAGGGGTGAACTTTTATCAGAGAAAAGAGATTAAGGACATTCTCTGCTATTTAAAGACGATTGCCAACGGGCGGGATGACTTAGCTGTTCAGAGAATCATCAATGTGCCGAAGCGTGGAATAGGGGCATCTTCCATCGGGAAGATTGTGGCTTGGGCCGGGGAACAAGAGTTAAGCTTTTATCAGAGCTGTGTTCAGGCTGCTTCCATACCAGGCATGGGAAAAGCAGCAGGAAAGATACAGGGATTTGTCAGCCAGATTGAGGACTTTGCAAGAAGAAATCAGGCATGGGAGCTTGGGATGCAGGATGAGGAAGTACTTAAGGAGAACGGCAGGTATGGTCTTCCCGGATTGATCCGTGATATTGTGGAGGAGACAGGATACAAAAAGGAGCTTGAGGCAGAGGGGGAGGATGAGGCAAAGGCACGGTTGGAAAATATTGATGAGCTGATTAATAAGGCTGCCAGTTATTGTGCAGAAAGTGAGAATCCAAACCTGGATGGCTTTTTGGAAGAAGTATCCTTGGTGGCGGATGTTGATCGGATGGATGACTCAGAGGAGCGGGTGACGCTTATGACCCTGCACAGCGCCAAGGGACTGGAATTTCCGGTGGTCTATTTAAGCGGAATGGAGGACGGGCTGTTTCCCAGCTCTATGTCTATTATGTCAGAGGATCCTACAGACATTGAGGAGGAGCGGAGGCTTTGTTATGTGGGGATTACCAGAGCCAGAGAGCGTCTGACTATGACAGCGGCGCAGATGCGCATGATCAAGGGAGAAACCCGTTATTCCAGAGTCAGCCGTTTTGTGGAGGAGATCCCAAAAGAGATGGTGGATATTATACGGCCGGGAGTGAGGGCGAATGCCTATGCGTCTCAGACCGCAAAGTTCACGGAAAAGCCGTTTGGCGGTTCAAAGCAGTTTAAACCTGCAGCCGGAGGAGGAACACCGGGATTTGGAAAGGAGTTTACCATAAAGAAGGCAGCATCCTTAGAGTATGGAGCAGGAGATCGGGTGCGCCATGGAAGATTCGGAGAGGGTACCGTGCAGTCAGTGGTAGATGGAGCCAGAGATTTTGAGGTGGCAGTGGAATTTGACCGGTTTGGTGTGAAGAAAATGTTTGCTTCTGTTGCTAAATTAGAGAAATTGTGATATTTTTTTAAATTTTGAATAAAATAGGATAGTAAAAAAAGAAAAGTAATGGTATAATAATCTAATCAATGCACATGAAATGTGTCATGACGATAGAAAGGACGTGAGTGAGATGGGAAGGTTTGACACAGTAAGTAAGGATGCCCTGAATCGTGTGGAAGAAATCATTAACTCCACAAAGTTAAATGATTTCTTGCACAGAAAAGAGGAGGAAGAAAAGAAGAAAAATTGTATTCTTTGGGCGCTGGCTATTATTGGCGCGATTGCAGCAGTTGCGGCGATTGCATATGGCGTGTACCGCTTCTTTACTCCGGATTATCTGGAGGATTTTGAGGACGATTTTGATGATGATTTCGACGATGACTTCTTTGAGGATGAGGAGGAGGATACTGCTGACGCCGAGGATAAGAAGGAAGAAGAATAAGAACAGGGCGTGTCTCATAAGATGGGGGCACGCTTTTTCTTTGAGTGAAAATGCTGTACAGATAATAAAAGAGCTTTTGATGCCGGATGGTCTTAAAACTGCATAAGGAGGCAAAAGAAAAAATCTCAAATGTAAAGATTTGAGGGGTTTCTTAAAAAATAAGGAGAGATAATGAAATGAAAAAAGGAGAGATCTATGAAGGAATTGTGGATGACTTTGATTTCCCCAATAAAGGCATCCTTTTGATTGACGGGGAAAAGGTGAGTGTAAAGAATGCGCTTCCTGGGCAGGAAATCCGGTTTGCCGTCAATAAAAAACAGAAGGGAAGAATCGAAGGACGGTTATTGGAGGTGAAAAAGAAGTCGCCTTTGGAGAGGACAGAAGGGGTGTGCCCTCATTTTGGAGACTGCGGAGGATGCTTGTATCAAAGCTTTCCTTATGAAGAACAGCTGAAGCTAAAGGAAAGACAGGTAAAAAAGCTGATAGACAGAGTGTGCGGTGATTGGGGATTTGAGGGGATTAAAGGAAGCCCGGTTTCAGAGGCTTACCGGAATAAGATGGAATTTTCCTTTGGAGATGAGTATAAGGATGGGCCTTTGGCATTGGGAATGCACCGCCGGGGAGGGTTTTATGACATTGTAACTACTGGTCAATGCCAGATCGTGCATTCTGATTTCTGCTGTATTTTAAGGGCAACGTTAGATTATTTTGCTGCGGCAGGAACAACCTATTATAAAAAACTGCAGCACAAAGGGTATCTGCGGCATTTGCTGGTGCGCAGGGCAGTGAAGACCGGTGAAATTCTGGTGGGGCTGGTGACAACAACACAGATAGACTGGAAGGATGAAAAGGGTCTTGAACTTCAGGGAACAAAAGCAGAAGAAACCAAACAAAGACAGGCAGAACAAAAGCTGCTGGACGGGTGGCGTCAGGAGCTGGAGAAGCTTAACCTGGAGGGAAGCTTTGCAGGGATTCTTCATATTAAAAACGACAGCTTAGCAGATGTGGTGCAGAGTGATGAAACAGAGATTTTGGCAGGCAGGGATTATTTTTATGAGGAGCTTTTGGGAATGAGGTTTCGTATTACTCCTTTTTCTTTTTTTCAGACAAACTCTTTGGGGGCAGAGGTGCTTTATGAGACTGTGAGGGAATATGTGGGGGATACGAAAAGCAAGGTAGTATTTGATCTTTACAGCGGGACGGGGACTATTGCTCAGATCACTTCTCCTGTGGCAGCCCGGGTTGTGGGTGTGGAGATTGTGAAAGAAGCTGTAGAGGCGGCTCGGGAAAATGCTGAGCGCAATGGTCTTACAAATTGTGAGTTTTTTGCCGGAGATGTGCTGAAGGTGATAGGAGAGATTGAAGAAAAGCCGGATGTGATTATTTTAGATCCGCCTCGTGATGGTATTCATCCTAAGGCGCTTCAGAAAATCATCGGATTTGGCGTGGAGAAGATGGTCTATGTGTCGTGTAAACCTACCAGTCTGGCAAGGGACTTGGAGATGATTTTAGATAACGGATATCGGGTGGAACGAGGGTGTTGTGTGGATATGTTTCCGTTTACTGGGAATATAGAGTGTGTCGTGTTGATATCACGCATAAAATGAGGATTTTCAAGGAGTTATAAGGTATAAAAAGGATTATTTGCCACTGTTCGCCACTATAGTTACTGTCCAGGGGGGCATCTTCTTGCCCGGCTCTGCCGTACAAGAAGCATCGGGTGTCCACCCGATGTGGAAAACTGGACGAAAATAGTCTTACAAGCGAGCTTGACGTCTGTTTTCGTCCAGTTTTCCTCGCTCTGTGAACTGTAACAATTATGAAATTAGAGGGCCAGAGAAATTTCTTTAATGTTTGAAAAATCCAGAGGCATAGTATATAATGAACATAGAAAGAGCACCCACTCTAAAGCGGATGCCCCCAAATAGACTTATATACCTTACTGTGAGAGGTGCCTCTCCTGCGGACCAGACAAGAGGGGCATTATTTTTTTCGCCTATTCTTCCTATATCTGTCGAGAAAGCAAGCAATGCCACAATCAAGCTGCAAAAGGACATCAGCAGAGCCAATATCCCAATAAAGATCGAGATGATCCCATAAGCCGTTATAAGCGCCACCTCCCTTTTTTGTATTTTGGCAAGCCGGTTTCATTGGCTCGGGAGGCTGCCACCCTGTCATGGGTAATCTTTCATGAGGGAATTATAACAGAAATCTGCAGAATTGGCAGCCAGGCGTTCAACCCCCTGGCTCTATGCTGGCTCTGAAAAATAATGTCATAATAATGTTGCGGAGCAGAGAAAAAGACCGGAAAGCCGCATAAATGGTGTGCTACCCGTCAAGTAGACAATGAAAATATTTTAATTTTTTCTGCCTGGTGTTTCTGCCAGGCAGTTTTTATGCTGCTTTAAGCAATATAACTTGACTGACCACAAGATATCGTAGTGGTTCTCAAGCTTTAAAATACACTGGATTTGAGTGGCTCTCAAGCTTTAAATTAGTGGCTCCCAAGCATTAGAATAATCATACTTCACTCCTCCGCAGATCTGGCCGCCCGTCGGATTGGGGATACCGGCCTGGTTCCCATTTTTTTGCGAAAACAGCCGGTTCATCAGGGAATACCCCGAAAACCAGTTCATGTTGTTCATACGAATATCCATATCGTGACCTCCTTCACCAATAAGCCTGCCTCTCTATATCTTCAAATCCAGATCCGCGCCAACCTGCGGCTGATCTTTCACAGTGGTTTTGCCCGCATCATCTTCCTGGGCAGCCTCGATGATTGTTTTCATATCTGTGTCATTCAGATAAATCGTGCCATCTTTGGAAGCAGCCATTTTTTCATTTATGAGCTGTTCGGCCTTGTTGTAAGCTGATCCACCCTCTGTCTTTTCCGCAGTTACTTCCTCTGCTTCTGCTGTTTTCTTTTCTTCTAATGTTTCCGCTAATTTTTCCTTCCTTTCTGCTGCCTTTTCTTTTGTCTTTTCAAACAGTTTCTCAGAAATTTTCTTCCTTTCTTCCCGCATCTTAGCACTCATTTTTAACATACCATCGTTTCTGGTTTGCATTCTGCAATGATATTTTCCGTTCTCATCAATATAACTGTGCTGATACACTATAGTCCAGCCAGTGGCTTTCGCCATGCCTTCTGCCAATCTAGACATAGACTCAACGCCTTTTATCATGTCTTCCATATCCTTTGCTTTTTCGGGATCATTCTGCATTTTTTCCAAAAGTTGGGGATTGACGGTCAGTGACTTGCCACTTTTGGCTGATGAGCAGACATTTCCAACCTTAAAATCTACGCTTGGAACAAGTTTGGCCAGTTCATTCGCATACTCTGCTGTCTTCTTGGATTTACTGTTTTCTGCCGT
>CAJUGD010000019.1 GCA_910586205.1 uncultured Lachnospiraceae bacterium
TTATTAAAAAATGGAAGAAAAAAGTATATGGTTATCAAAGAAACATTGTACTAGAGGAAAGGAACAATTAACCGTATGATTAAAGCGAATAGAATGGATAGGGGGTTTTATAAATATCAAAAGGAATACGAAGATAAAGTGTTAGAAGTATTACGATCCGGATGGTATATTTTAGGCAATGAAGTCAGTTGTTTTGAAAAGGAGTTTGCCAGTTATATAGGTACAAAGGATTGTGTAGGACTTGCAAGTGGTTTAGATGCATTGTGGATTGCTCTGAAAGCACTGGGAATCAGTAATGGTGATGAGGTTATAGTCCAGGGAAATGCATATATTGCCAGCGTTATGGGAATTACACGTAATGGCGCAACGCCAGTATTTGTTGAACCCGATTGCTATTATCAGATTGATGTTTCCAAAATTGAAGAAAAAATAACATCTAAGACAAAGGCTGTTTTGGTAGTGCATCTATATGGGCAAGTAGCTAAAATGGATGAGATTGTACGGCTATGTAATAAATATAATCTAAAACTTGTTGAAGATTGTGCGCAGGCCCATGGGGCAGCTTTTCAAAATAAAAAAGTAGGAGCTTTTGGCGATATAGGATGTTTTTCCTTCTATCCCTCAAAAAATCTTGGAGCTTTTGGCGATGCAGGGGCGATTACAACAGACAATCTGGAATATGCAGAGTATATAAGGGTATTTCGAAATTATGGAAGTGAGAAAAGATATTATAATAAGATGGTTGGAACAAATTCCAGATTGGACGAAATTCAAGCAGGATTGCTGCGTATTAAATTGAAACATATACAGGAAATTACAGATGAAAGAATAAAAATTGCAGAAAAATATAATTGCGGAATACATAATAAAAAGATAATAAAACCACAGGTAAGAAAAGAAACCTATGGAGTATGGCACCAGTATGTAATCAGGATAGAAGATAGAAACGATTTTATCCAATATTTAGAGAATTGCGGGGTAGGAAGCCTTATACATTATCCTATACCACCACATTTATCAAAGGCATATCAATATTTAAATGTGGAAAAAGGAAGTTTTCCTGTTACTGAAAAATATGCAGCAACCGTTGTGTCGATACCATTCTATAATGGGATGGAGGATGAGGAACAGGAAAAGGTTATAGAGATTATTAATGATTATAAATCCGAGGAGTAATAAGATGATAATTGAACATTATGAAGTTTTTAAAACACAATTTGATTCATCAGAATTAAATCAAAAAAATTGGGATATATTGAGGACAGAGTCAGGAGAGAGCGCATATGCAATCGAAGACAGTACCAAAGAATATGAGAGAAATTGTAAAGAAGCTGTTTCATATGAGATATCTTCTAAGTATATTGCTGATATTTTGAAGAAACAAAGGTGTAAGCATGTGGTGTCACTGGGAGTGGGAAAAGGAATTTTAGAATGGCATTTAAAAAAACAGATGCCAGAACTATATATTGAGTGCACAGATTATGCAGAATCAGCTATAGAAAAGTTAAAAACAGTTTTTGTTGATGGAGATGATTTTCATAGATTCGATATGTTAAAAGGGGATTATCAGATATTTAATAAAGATGCTTTCTTTATTATGTACCGTGTGTCAGAAGAATTTTGTTATTCAGATTGGTGCAAAATATTTAAGAAGATGAAGGAAAATGGGATAAAAAATATTTTGTTTATACCAGATATGCTGGCAACAGAAAATTTGGAAATACATATGAAGAAAAGACATGCAAAAAATGCAGAGCAGGGCATAAAGGACATTTTTTGTGGATGGATATACTCAGAAGATGTACTAGAAGAAATATTTCAGACAGGAGAATATGAAATTGCTGAAAGACATTCTATGGGAGAGTTGGTTTTATATACGCTAAAATAGGTGGAATGCAAGACACAAGAGGAATGACAGATGAAAATTGGAACAATACTGTTTACCTATCATAGAAGTGAACATACACAAAAAGTTTTAGAGGCATTAGAAAAAAATGATGTACTGCCCTGGAAACTTTATATTTTTCAAGATGGAATAAAAGAAAGCACCAATTATCTTGAATGGAAAAAAGTAAATAAAATCATTCGAAATATTAATTGGTGCGAAACGAAAATCTATATTTCAGAGGAAAATAAAGGGTTGGCAAAGTCAGTGATCATGGGAATCAACCAGGTGTTTCAGGAGTGTGATGCAGCAATTATTTTGGAGGATGACTGTGTACCATGTAAAGAGTATATGAGTTTTATGATATCGGCATTAAATATGTATAAAAAGAATCAGCAGGTATATTCTATAAGCGGGTATGCATGGGATATTGATTTGTCTCAATCAGATTATGATGCCTATTTTAACGGGAGAATTTGTTCCTATGGCTGGGGAACATGGAAGGATAGGTGGAATCAATATGAGGAAGACTACCACATATTATCGAAAATAAAGAAGGATCTATCAGCCAATGAAAGATTGGAAATTTGGGGACAAGATTTAAAGGAAATGGTTATTGGTAATGTGATAGGAAGGTGTGATTCCTGGGCTGTTTTCTGGGGACTAAAAATTATCGAGAAAGGCGGATATTGTTTAAGTCCGTACAAATCATTGGTGCATAATATAGGATTTGATGGTTCTGGAACACATGGTGCAAAGCTGCAAAGTGATGATACTGTTTTGATACATAAATTTAAGGATTCGTTTCGGCTGCCCCAAAAAGTTGAGAGCAGCAAAGAATGTGAAGAAGAATTTCAGTTCTTATTTGCCGGAAAACATGGTGAGGATAAGATGAAATTGTATCAAAAAGTATTGATTCAATGGATACAGCTTAAACAAGCAGGAAAGACTGTGAAGATTCCTGATGAATGGAGAGAAAATATCGCTGTTTGGGGAAAAGGTGAGATTTACGATTGCTTTCTGAATGAGATTAAAGGACAAGTGACTGTTAAATATATCATTGAGAGCAGGCAGAGCGTTGAAGAATATAAAGGCATACCGGTTATTGCACTGAAAGATTTACCAGAGGATATAAAAAATATTGTTGTGATACCTTATTTTGATTTAGAAATTATTAGAACGAAAGTAGAAAAAACAAGAAAAGATATACGTTTGTGGGGAATCAATGAGTTACTGCAGTGATGGAGCTATAAAGAATATGCAAAAACAGAAAGGGTTTTAGCTCAGGATGGAGGCAGGAAAGGTGGTTATGTGAGAAAAAACATTAAAAAAACACTTTGGAAAGTAACCATGGCAATCAGTTATATTGCTTTGACGCTATTTGCTGTATTTCAATTTGCATTGTTGGTAAGTAAAAATAAAGATAGGATAATCAATAAATATAAAAAATATTATTTGGTGATGATGGGATGGATGGATATTGCAACCAAAGGGTTTCGCTTAGATGAATATCTCAAAAATTACGGCTATCATCAAATCGCTGTCTATGGCGCAGGAGATATGGGGAAACACTTGATACAGCAATTAAAGGGAACTGAAGTCAGGATTCAATATGTGATCGATAAAATAACTTTTCCTAATCAAGTGGATATGCTGCCTGTCTATCGGCCAGAGGATATATTACCTGCAGTAGATGCTGTTATCGTAACTCCAATTTGTGAATATTTAAAAATCAAGGAAAAAATATCAGAACAAATGAAGTGTCCTATTATTTCACTGGAAGATATAATAGCAGGAGGAAAAACGTGAAAAGATTGGTAATCGTTGTATTAAATTACCTAAACTATCAAGATACAATGGAATGTGTAGACAGTATCTTAAACATGCAGTATTCCATCAGCGGAATTGTTATTGTGGATAATGGTTCCAATAATAAATCTTTTGAACGGCTGAGAAAAAGATATATTATGGAAAAACAGGTATATGTGATTGCTGGTAAAAAGAACAAGGGATATGCAAAAGGAAATAATTTAGGGATTGATTATGCCAGAAAGAAATTAAAAGCTGAATTTGTTTTGATCGTAAATAATGATACGGTTTTTATTGACAAACAATATATAAAGAATCTGCTTAACCGATATGAACCTGGTGTTGGGGTGATTGGAAGCAGAATCCTTTTGAAAAACGGAAATGAACAAATGCCGCTTATGTTTTATCTTGGCATGAAGGATTCACTAATGCGATATATGAATATGTTTTCATTGAAATACGGAAGTGATTTTGGATTTCCAGCCAGTCAGGGTAATCCGCAGATGGTTTTACATGGATGTGCATTATTGTTTACTCCGGACTTTTTTAAGTATTACAAAGGATTTTATAAGCGTACTTTTCTTTATGAAGAAGAGGCTATTTTATATTTAATGTGTAAATGTAAAAATCTGAAACAAATTTATGCGCCGGAAGCTGAAATCTACCACAAAGAAGATCAATCATCCATGATGAGTTTTCAAAATGATGGAATTATTCAGAGAAAATATGCCTTTCAGAGTGAAAAATATATTTTATTGTGGATATTAAAATATAAAATAAGCAGAGTCAAATAACGGCGCTTGGCTCATTACTTGTGGAAATAAAGATGAAATTAGTTGGAGAATGAAGATGAGAAAAGTTGTAATATATGGTATTGGAAAACTAGGAAAGAGCTTTGTTGAACACTGCATTCAACAGGGAGTGCAAGGAATGGAATTGGCAGATAGTGACAGCAATTTGTGGGGAACAGAAGTTTATGGGATGGAAATAAAAAATCCAAATAAGATATTATGGGAAAGGTATGAATTGGTGGTGATTGGGGCAGGTACTCAACACAGCGGCGAAATATGGGATCGTTTAATAAATTCATATAAGGTATCTGAAGACAAAATAGTATCTTATCTGGATGCTGTGATTTTGCAAAAAGGGGAGTGCTATAATTGGGGAAATATGGAGTTTGGAGAAGAACTTGAAACAAGCATCCTTACTTCCGGAAAGGAAATCGGAAGAAAAATAAAAGCAGAGTCCATGAATGATTTGGAAAAATATTTTTTCTGCGGTAAACATAAGACTATCAATAAGTGGATGCATTATTTTGAAGCTTATGAAAGATTTTTTGCCAAGTATAGAAATAAAGATTTGTCCATATTAGAGATCGGAGTTTTTAAAGGCGGTTCTTTACAAATGTGGAAGAATTATTTTAAAGGCTCCTGTAATAAAGTGATGGTATATGGGATTGATATTGATCCGGAATGTAAGCAATTAGAGGAAGATAATATTAAGATCTTTATAGGTTCTCAGGAAGACAGGGATTTTTTGCACAAAGTAAAAAAGGAGATCGGGAAAGTTGATATATTGATTGATGACGGCGGCCACACAATGAACCAGCAGATTGTTTCTTTTGAAGAATTGTTTGATCTTGTTGATGAGAATGGGATTTATCTGTGTGAGGATTTACATACCTCCTATATGGAACGATATGGGGGCGAATATCAGGGAGACACATTTATAGAATATTCAAAGAATTTCATTGACTATCTTCATGCTCAATATTCTGAGACAAACAAATTGCAGAGAAACCAATATTCAGACAGTATAAAATATATTACATATTGTGACAGCATGATTTTCATAGAAAAAAAGAAGCATACTGCAAGAAGTATAGAGATGAAAATATGAAGAAATAAAGCCTGTTATCAGAAACAAACATGATTGAATGACAGGAAATAAAGGAAAGAAGAATCCATATGTTAAATGAGCAAAAGGAAATGCAGGCAACAAGGGAAAAATTTCAGCATTTAAAAAATAAAAAAATTTTAGTTTATGGTACCGGACTTACTGCAAAACGTTTAATTCGCAGCCTTTCAGGGTTTCAGATTCATGGGATTGTGGATCGGGTACATTTTGGGGGAGAAGTAGAAGGAATACCCATTGTTCTTTGGGATGAAATTGGAACAGTAAAAATTGATACGGTAATTATTGCATCTGCACCTTATAATTATAGAGTAATTTATGAGAGAATCATCAATAAATGTATCTTATATAATATTACAATATATGGTGCAAATGGGCAGGATTTAAAGGAATATTTTGGCTGGAATTGTTTTGGTGTTGATGCCGGAAGATATTTTAGGAAGAATGAACATGAATTGAAACAATTAGTTTCACAATATGATGCGGTCAGTTTTGATTTATTTGATACATTGATTATGCGTAAAACTTTGGAGCCAGCAGATGTTTTCGATATTGTAGAAGACAGGATTGAAAAAAAAGGGATAGCAATCAATCACTTTAAAATAATACGAAGAGAGGCAGAGTTAGAATCAAATGGTGAAAATATATATAAAATATATGAAATACTTGGGAAACATACAGGATTGACAAAGGAACAAGAACAGATTGTGTTAGAGACAGAATTGGAGTGTGAAAAAAATGTTCTGATGCCAAGGCGCAAAATGATAGAAATATTGGAATATGCAAAAGAACTTGGGAAAAAGGTTTCTATTATTTCGAATATGTATTTGCCGGAGGATATTTTAGATAATATGCTGAAGGAGATGCACATATCTGGATATGATAAAATTTATGTATCCTGTGATTATGGGGTATCAAAAGAAGGCGGATTGTTTGAGGTGTATCTGCAGGACCGGAAGAACATGAATTGCTTGCACATCGGGGATAATTTTACGGCTGATGTGCAGGCGCCTTTAAGGTATGGAATAGACTCTTATGGAATAAAAAGTGCATTGGATATGGTAAAGATATCTAATTTTGCTAATATTCTTCCTTGGGCTGACACCTGCAACGAAAAAAATCTTCTTGGATTGGCTGCGGCAGAGTTATTTAATGATCCTTTTGCCCTATATCATACCGGGGGCGTAGTACATATTGACAGCTTTGAAAAGGCGGGAAAAATTTTTGCAGCGCCGTTGGCAGTCATCTATATATTGGAACTGATTTCCTATTTGAAGAAAAATCCAATGTATCAAAAAGTGATTTTCGGCGCCAGAGATGAAGCTGTTTTTTTAAAACTATACAACAAACTCAGGGAAAAATCTGAAAGGAATCGTGATTTGCCGGAAGCTTTGTATTTGTTGGTGTCCAGAAAATTATGCATACGTGCAAGTATGAAAACCGAAGATGATATATACAGATTAAAGATACATGCAGACCTGGAAAGGCCGGAATCGGCACTGATTGATATTATGGGAATGTCTGAAGATAAAGTAACTTCTTATAATAAAGAATCGTGTGCAGATATTATGGATTATTATATTGCATACAAAGACAGGATTTTAAAAAAATCAAAGATTGTACGCGAAAGGTATATAGAGTACCTGAAGGAATGCAGATTGTATCTGGATCAAAAATATTTATTTTGTGACTTTATTTCCCAGGGGACGGTTCAATATTCCTTGAACCGGATTTTCTCTCAACCTATGGATGGATTTTTTCTCTGCAAATATATTGGTCAAAATCCCTTTCCGATTCATTCTGAAAGTATCTATACCGATCCGTGGCAGGGCGGAAGTATTTTGTTTGAAAAACATTGCTTTTTGGAAACTATTTTTTCCTCAGCAGATCCATCGGTTGAAGATATAGACGAGGGAGGAATGCCTGTTTTTTCCAAAGAAATACGTACAGAAGAAGAAATTAACCATATGTGTAAAGAGCAGCAGGGGATTGAGATGTACTTTTGGGATTATTATGAAAATTTATGGGTAGAAGGGGCAGAAATAAAAAAGAAAATTCCCGAGGCTTTGGTATATATGTGTGATGAAGTGGAATATACAGGTGAATGTAAAGATGTGAGAAAAATGAAGTTGTATAATGACTTGACAAATGATTATCGAGAGATTTTAAAAGAATAGCATCATAAATTTTCTTGGCAGGAAGAAATAACGATCAAATGAAAGCAGAGGATTAAATCGAGTGTGAATAGTTTCTTTTTTGGAGCCGGCAGACTAGGAAGATATTGGTTAGGTCAATGGAAGAATTTTAAGCTTGAGCCAGATGGCATTTTGGATAATCATGAAAGTTTATGGGGAACCATGTGTGATGGAGTGATGGTTTTCAGTCCGGACAGAATAAAAGAGTTTGATTTTGATTATATTTTTGTTACTTGCCGAAATGAGAACGAAATCATTCAACAACTATTAGATTTAGAAATTCCGGAAAAAAGCATTGTAAGCGGTGATCATAATATTATCAATCATATGTTCTATTATGCTGCAAAAAAAATGATCTCTACAGAATTTATGGAAGAATTTTATGACAGTGATTTTGTCAGCAAGGTATTGTTTGATCTACAGAATGGAATGGTTTTAGGAGGAGTTGAGGCATGGAGTTATGACTTGGCAAAAAGACTGAAGGAAACAGGCCATCAAGGAGTATACCTAGCTGCTGATCCGGTGGGGGAGGAGATTCGTGATGAGACTTATCCTGTTTGTACATTAAGTCTTGAGAGCATTGAAAAACAAAAGAATAAAATAGAATTATGTATAAAAGAAATTTCAAAAAATCTCCCTTGTACAATTATATGTAACTTTCCACAACATATATTTTGGTCAGCATGTTTTGTAAAAGGTATGTATCCGGAGAAGGTAAGGATTATTGCCGTTCAGCATAGTGACGACCGGCTCTACTATAATGCATACAGTCTTTGGCAGGAGTATATTGACCGATGTATGGTAATCAGCTCTGCAATAGAGCATAAATTATTGTCATTTGGAATGGAGCAGAATAAAATTGTCCGTTTGGAATGGAATATTTTCTGTAAAGATAGGATAGACAGGCAATGGAGCAGAGAGAACACATGCTTGCAGATCGGGTATGCAGGGAGGGTTACAATGAGACCTAAAAGGGTTGATTTGTTCATTCCTTTGGCCGAGAAACTAAAAAGGATTCATGTAAACTTTCATATTAACATAGCAGGAACAGGTAATTATGGCGAAAAATTGAAAGAAAAAATACAGGAAGAAGGCTTACAGGATTGTATGACTTGTATAGGTTACATCGACAGACAGGATATCCCTGATTTCTGGAGCAGACAAGATATTATGATCAGTTGTTCCGAGTGGGAGGGCCACAGCATTTCCCAATCCGAAGCCATGGCAGAGGGCGCGGTGCCTGTTATTACAGATGTATCGGGAGCAAGGGATGATGTGACAGACGGTTATAATGGATATGTGGTGAATGTAGGCGATATAGACGCACTTGCAGACAGAATCCAGGAATTGTATCTTAACCGGGACAAGCTTGAACAAATGGGAATCCGAGCACACAATACCATCTGCAGGCGGCAAAAAAATAGGGATCAGACGCTCTTTTGGGATGATCTGATAAAGAAGGTCTGGCAAAAATGAATAAGAACACACCAAAGGTTTCAGTTATATTGCCGTCTCTGAACGTGGCAGACTATATAGAGGAGTGTATAGACAGCGTAGTTCATCAGTATCTTCAAGAATTGGAAATCATTTGTGTCGATGCAGGCTCCACAGACGGTACAAAAGAAATCCTGGACAGATATGCCAGAGAGGATCCAAGAATTACAATACTCCACAGCAGCAAGAAAAGCTACGGCTGTCAGATAAATAGGGGATTGGATTATGCTTCTGGTGAATATGTGGCTGTTTTGGAGACAGACGACTGGATTGAGCCTGGAATGTATCAGTATTTGTATGAAAATGGGGCACCGGAAGAATTGGACTATGTGGCTTCTGATTTTGATCTGCTGTATCAGCTTCAGAATGGGAAGGATTACTTGATTCGGCAGCGGCTGTTTCACGGCAGCAGGCAGGACTGGTATGGCAGGATATTAGATTCGGATGAGATAGCCACTTTAAGAGCATCGGATTATGTATTGTGGAAGGGGATTTATAACCGGGAATTTCTCAATTCTCACCACATAAGGCTTCATCCGTCCCCAGGGGCGGCTTTTCAAGACATGGGATTTTTACAGCAGGTTAAAACCTATGCCATGGGGGCAAAATATTTTGATAAAAGCTTTTATCGTTACAGGCAGGATCGTAAGGAAGCTTCTTCCAAAGGACTGGAAGGGATGGGGTATTATGAAAATGAATTTTTGTGGATCAAGGATGAGCTTCGATTGTGTCAGCTTCTGAACAATATCCACAGAAAATATTATTATTTTACCATGAGCATTTCATTCATCACAAAATATGACCAGATCCTTGTTCGGCTAAAGGGAGACTGGCAGGATCAAAGACTTTTTGGCCCTTATAAATGGTTCAGGCAACAAGTGTCTGAAGCAGTCAATAACAACCTTTTAGATGAATCCATGTATGGAGGTGAACTGTGGGAAAAACTGATGCTTTTGCTGACGTCACAGAAAGCTTATAGTCAGATGGTTATGGACAGGGAGAAGAAAAAAGGAGACTGTCTGCAGGCGCTTTTAAAAAGAATAAAAAATCGACCTGTTATTATATTTGGGTGTGGAATACGTGGAGAACGGCTGATGTTTTATTGTGACAGCAATCATATAAAAATTCACGGCTTTTGTGACAATAATCCGGCTCTTGCCGGCAATGAAAAGTTTGGTTTTCCCATTATTGCTGCATCTGATTTAAAACATGAGGCAGATAAAAAGGATGGGGTCATTTTATTGTCCATGAAAAACGGCAGAGAAGACGTGTGCAGACAATTACTTTCTATGGGATTTGAAGGGGAACGAATTGTGGATAAAATACCTGCGGGCATATTAGACGGTTAAATCTGCCCTTCAAAAGCAATATCAGAAAGCCATCGGTTTGCCTGAACAGGAGATTTGCCGGGAGATAAGGAGCGTGCAAGTATAATGAAAGCAAAAGTAACAGTCCTGCTTCCATCCTTAAATGTGGCAGGCTTTATAGAGGAATGTCTGATCAGCGTGACAGGACAGACCTTAAAGGAGCTGGAAATTCTCTGCATTGATGCCGGCTCAACAGACGGCACCTTGGAGATTTTAGAGAGCTATGCCAAAAAGGACAAACGGATACGTGTCCTCCATTCTGACAGAAAAAGCTATGGTTATCAGATAAATAAGGGGATGGATATGGCTCTTGGAGAGTATCTGGGAATTGTAGAGACAGATGATTATATTGCGGAAAATATGTATGAGGAGCTGTATCGGGCAGCTTCGGAGAATGATTTGGATTTTGCTAAGGCAGGATTTGATGTGTTTGTTACGCCGGGAAAAGGGGAACGGTATCAGTTAATGATTCCTGCGGCAGATTGCGGCCAGGTTATTTCTTCTGAGTATTTTATGAAAAGAGAGATTTCTAATGATATCTATATATGGAATGGCATTTATAAGCTGTCATTTTTGAGAGAACACGGCATTCGTCTGAATGAAAGCCCGGGCGCTGCGTTTCAGGATTGTGGTTTTCGATACCAGGTAGAGATCAATCTGGGCAGAGGGATGTTTTTGGATCAATCTTTTTACCGGTATCGGCGGGATAATGGTTTTTCTTCCACTTACAATCCTGATTGTGTCAAATATAATCTGGCAGAATGCAGGTATTTGCGCAAATGGATGGAGGAGAATGGGATATGGAGGCGGAAAGTCCGTTCTTTTGTTGCCCGGGAAACCGTAATGATGGCATTGGAGCCTTACCTGACCTTCCGGGGGGTGAGAAAGCCGGATAAAGGGGTAAGAGATGCCATGGAGGAGTTTAGAAGCATTATTCAAAGAGACAGAGAGGATGGACTTTTAAAACAGGAGGAAATGCTTCCTAAGCACTGGATTGAAATGCGGCTGTTTACGGAAAATCCGGATGCCTTTGAAGCTTACATTGCCATCAGCGGAGAGGCAAGATATGCACCATACAGAGATTTTATCAGGAGGATGTCCGAGCAGACGCAGATTGTGGTGTTTGGTGCGGGGAAGGCTGCATCCTATGCTCTTTGTCTGATGAGAATGAATGGGATTGAAAACATTCAGGCTTTCTGTGACAATGACAGGGCTAAATGGGGAAGCCGGTACATGGGATATAAGGTATTGCCATTAGAGGAAACAACGGTACGATATCCGGATGCCCATTATCTGATTGCCAGCCGTGTGCATAGTGAGGTGATTAGGGAACAACTAAGTATGCATGGGGTGGAAAAGGAGAAGATTTCTGTGTACACTCTGCCTTTGTCACCTATGGAAAGCACAAATTATTTTTTAAAGCTTTATGAATGAGGATGCTTTTGCATATTAAAAGGGTCAAACTTAGGCGGGATTGACATAAAAGAGACTGAATTTTTCATTGCTATCTTCTTCCAAATATATTATGATAGTGAAAGAAAATCACAATACATATTTGTTATGGAGGATGAGCATTATGAAGCGTTTGCTGGCAATCGGAGAAGCATTAATCGATTTTATTCCGGCAGAATCCGGAAGGGAGATGAAACAGGTGTCTGCCTTTGCGCCTGCTGTGGGAGGTGCGCCTGCTAATGTATGCGGGGCTTATGTGAAGCTCGGCGGGGAGGCGTCTATGATTACCCAGCTTGGGGAAGATCCTTTTGGGGATAAGATTGCAGATGAGTTTGCGGCATGCGGCATTGGCTGTGACTATGTGAAACGCACCAGAGAGGCGAATACTTCTCTTGCTTTTGTGGCTTTAAAAGAGGACGGGAACCGGGAATTTTCTTTTTACCGCAAGCCGGGGGCAGATATGCTGATGGGGGCGGAGGATATTCAGGAAAGCTGGTTTTCTGATATTTTCGGTCTTCATTTCTGTTCTGTGTCTTTGGGGGATTTTCCCATGAAGGAAGCTCACCGTCAGGCAGTCCGGTTTGCGTCAGAAGCCGGGGCGCTGGTAAGCTTTGATCCCAATCTGCGGTTTGCGCTTTGGGAGGATGTAACGGCGCTTAAAAAGGTGGTTCAGGAATTTGCACCTATGGCTCATGTGCTTAAGGTATCGGATGAGGAGCTGGAGTTTATTACCGGTTCAGGGGATATTAAAGAAGCCCTTCCCCAGCTTTTGACGGGCAATACCCGTTTGGTGATCTATACCAAGGGGTCTGACGGGGCGGAATGTTATACACGCAAGGCAAGCGCTTTTGCTCCCGGGGAAAAGGTGAAGGCAGTGGATACCACAGGCGCCGGTGACGGATTTATCGGTTCTTTTTTGTATTGCCTGTCTGCAGACGGAATAACAGCGGATGCTTTGGATGAGATGACAGAGGAGCAGATGAAGCGGTATCTGGCCTTTGCCAACCGGTTCTGCGGTAAGAGTGTAATGGGGCATGGGGCGATTGCCTCTTATCCTTCCGGAGAGGAAATGAAGTAACGGCTTACAAAAAATATGGAAATTTCGAACAAAAGTTCGTAAAGAAAAAACACTTGACACCAGAAAGTTTTTCTAGTATTATAGTCCAGGTGATGTTATGGAAAATATTCTAAAGCAGAGCCTTCTGTATGATTTTTACGGTGAACTGCTGACAGAGCATCAGCGTGCGGTATATGAGGATGTGGTGTTTCAGGATATGTCTCTTGGGGAGATTGCCCAGGAGAGGGGCATCAGCCGCCAGGGAGTGCACGATCTGGTGAAACGGTGCGACCGGATTCTGGAAGGCTATGAGGAAAAGCTTCATCTGGTAAGCAAGTTTGAGAGAACGCGGCAGATGGTGGAGGAGATCCAGCAGAGGCTCAGAAGTTTTCGGGAAACGGAAGACAAAAGGCTGATTACGGAGATTGAGCAGATATCGGCAGATATTATGGATTTATAGAGTCTAGAGCGTGTCTGAAAATTGCTTTCCGTCAGATGTGCGTCACAATTTGTGGGAGATTTGGCCCGAATGAGGGAGGCGTAGTGGGCTACGTTGACCGAATGAGAGCCAAATCTCCCGCAAAGTGGGGCGTGCATATGGCGGGAATGAATTTTCAGACACGCTCTAGGGAGCAGTTTTGATTCAAGCGGTTATGATATAACACTTGGCTCGCTGCTCGTGGAAATCAAGAGGCAGGATTTGCGGCAGGCAGGAGGATTTGTATGGCT
The DNA here is from genome assembly GCA_910586205.1 of uncultured Lachnospiraceae bacterium. Taxonomy (GTDB): domain Bacteria; phylum Bacillota; class Clostridia; order Lachnospirales; family Lachnospiraceae; genus Brotaphodocola. The sequence goes on from CAJUGD010000019.1 coordinate 13,903, forward strand.
TTTGAGAGCTTATCTGATAAATTGCAGAATGTGTTTAAGAGCCTGCGAGGCAAGGGACGGCTGACAGAGGCAGATGTAAAGACTGCTTTAAAAGAGGTAAAGATGGCTCTTTTAGAGGCAGACGTCAGCTTTAAGGTGGTAAAGCAGTTTGTAAGCTCTGTACAGGCCCGTGCTGTAGGGGAAGAAGTATTGGGATCTTTACAGCCTGGTCAGATGGTGATCAAAATCGTTCATGAGGAACTGATCCGGCTGATGGGTTCTGACACCACGGAGGTCTTGTTAAAGCCTTCTAATGAGATGACGGTGATTATGATGGTCGGTCTTCAGGGAGCAGGTAAGACTACCACCACTGCAAAGATTGCAGGAAAGCTGAAAGCCAAGGGGCGCAAGCCGCTTTTAGCTGCCTGTGACGTGTACCGTCCGGCTGCCATTCAGCAGCTTCAAATCAACGGGGAGCGGCAGGGCGTTCCGGTATTTGCCATGGGAGACCGGCAGGATCCGGTGAATATTGCAAAGGCTGCCATTGAGCATGCGGCAAAAAACAGCTATAATGTGGTGATTTTGGATACGGCAGGCCGTCTTCATGTGGATGAGGATATGATGGATGAGCTGGTTCGGATCCGAGAGGCAGTTTCAGTAGATCAGACGCTTCTGGTGGTCGATGCCATGACCGGACAGGATGCAGTGAATGTGGCGTCCATGTTTCAGGAAAAGGTGGGCATAGACGGTGTTGTTCTCACCAAGTTAGACGGTGATACCAGAGGCGGAGCGGCGTTGTCCATTCGTTCTGTTACCGGCAAGCCGATTTTATATATTGGTATGGGTGAGAAGCTTTCCGATCTGGAACAGTTTTATCCGGATCGTATGGCGTCGCGGATTCTCGGCATGGGTGATGTGCTCACTCTGATTGAGAAAGCAGAGCTGGAGATCGATGAGGAAAAGGCCAAGGAGATGAGTCAGAAGCTGCGCAAGGCAGAGTTTGACTACAATGATTTCCTGGACCAGATGAATCAGATTAAGAAAATGGGCGGTCTTGGGGGAATCATGAGTATGCTTCCGGGCATGGGACAGCTTAAGGGCGGCATGCCTGAGATTGATGATTCTGCCATGGATCGGGTAGAGGCCATTATCCTGTCCATGACCAAGGAGGAGCGGGCCAACCCGTCTTTGATGAATCCGTCCAGAAAGCAGCGGATTGCAAAGGGAGCCGGTGTGGATATCAGCGAGGTGAACCGGATCGTCAAGCAGTTTGACCAGATGAAAAAGATGATGAAGCAGCTTCCCGGTATGATGGGGGGCAAAAAGGGCAGAGGCTTTGGCGGGCTGGGCGGAATGTTCGGCAAGATGAAGATGCCGTTTTGACAACCTGATAACAGTACATCATTTTCTGCAGTATTCCAAATGGGTGGAAATTGACTGTATTTGTTAATAGAGAGCAGCCGGTTTTGAATAATCGGCCGCATATATCAGTACAGGTTAAGGAGGTGATACGACATGGCAGTTAAGATGAGATTGAGAAGAATGGGTGCAAAGAAGAAACCTTTCTATAGAATCGTGGTTGCAGATTCCAGATCTCCCAGAGATGGCAGGTTCATTGAGGAAGTCGGTACCTATGATCCGAATCTGGAACCGAGCGCAATCAAGTTTAACGAAGAAGCTACAAAGAAGTGGTTAGCTACCGGCGCTCAGCCCACGGATCGGGTGGCAAAGCTTTTAAAGACTGCGGGCATCCAGTAATGATGAGGTGATTACTATTATGAAAGAACTGGTTGAGGTAATTGCAAGAGCATTAGTTGAGAACCCGGATGAAGTAGTTGTGATTGAGACTGAAAGGGACGGGGAGACAGTGATTGAACTGAAGGTAGCGCCGTCTGATATGGGAAAGGTGATCGGAAAGCAGGGGCGAATTGCCAAGGCGATCCGGTCAGTCGTCAAAGCAGCCGCTTCAAAAGAAGACAAGAAGATTGTTGTGGATATTCAATAGCTGTCATAGGCTGCCGTCTGGCAAATACAGACGGCAGTTTTTTTAGAATGAGGGATTTTTTATGGAAGATATGCTGCGGGTAGGCGTCATTTCTTCTACCCATGGAGTGCGTGGGGAGGTAAAGGTATTTCCCACCACGGATGATGCGAAACGATTTAAGAAGTTGAAAACCGTGATTTTAGATATCATGCCTGAGCCTGTTCTGCTGCATATTGAGAGTGTTAAATTTTTTAAAAATATGGTGATTTTAAAATTTGAGGAATTTAACAATATCAATGAGGTTGAGAAATATAAAGGCAGGGATCTGCTGATTCGGAGGGATCAGGCGGTAAAGTTAGGGCCTGACGAGAACTTTATTATAGATTTGGTTGGGCTTTCAGTGGTAACGGATGAAGGGGAAGATTTCGGCATTCTGAAGGATGTAATGAAAACCGGCGCCAATGATGTGTATGTGATTGAGGGAAAGGATGGAAAGGAATACTTATTTCCTGCCATTAAGCAGTGTGTTTTAAATGTAGATTTAGAGGCGCAGACCATTATGGTACACATTATGGACGGGCTGTTAGAGCTGTAAGGAGGGGCAGGGAAATGAATTATCATGTTCTTACCTTATTTCCGGACATGGTGACGGACGGGCTTCACACCAGCATTATCGGCAGGGCTGTGGAAAAGGGGATCTTAACGGTTGAGGCTATCAACATCCGGGATTATACCAAGGAAAAGCATGGGCATGTAGATGATGCGCCTTATGGCGGGGGAGCCGGGATGGTGATGCAGGCAGCGCCGGTGTGTGATGCTTATGAGGCTTTGTGTGCCCGTCTGGGAAAACGTCCCAGAGTCCTGTATATGACGCCTCAGGGACAGGTGTTTAACCAGTCTATTGCCCGGGAGCTGGCAGGGGAGGAGGAACTGGTGTTCCTTTGCGGTCACTATGAAGGGATTGATGAGCGGGCTCTGGAGATGATTGTCACAGATTATCTGTCTGTGGGGGATTATGTGCTGACCGGAGGCGAGCTTCCTGCCATGGTGATGATTGACTGCATCTCCCGTCTGATTCCCGGTGTTCTGAACAATGACGTGTCGGCGGAAATCGAGTCATTTCACGACAATCTTTTGGAATATCCCCAGTATACCAGACCTGAGATATATGAGGGACAAAGGGTGCCGGAGGTGCTTCTTTCCGGCCACCATAAGAATATCGAGATATGGAGAAGGCAGCAGTCCATACGCAGAACTTTAGAGAGGCGGCCGGATCTGCTGGAAAATGCCAGGCTGACAGAGAAAGAAAGGGCATATCTTAAAATGCTTTGTGAACAATAACTGGGTGGATACCTGATGCTTCTTGTCTGGCAGAGCCGGGCAAGAAGATGCCTCCCTGAACAATATATGTATCGGTCACTGTCTGGAGAAATTGTAGAAAAAGCTTGCATTTACAAGAAAATTATGTTAATATCAAATGCGTTGTGACGAAGAAAAAGAGATGGTCCTCTGTTGCCCCAAAAGCATTAAAGAACATCAAACATATGAAGGAGGTTCACACAACATGAATGATATCATTAAGAAAATCGAAGATGAGCAGCTTAAGGAATCTGTTCCGGAATTTCATGTAGGCGACACCGTTCGGGTGCATAACAAGATCAAAGAGGGAAACCGCGAGAGAATCCAGATTTTTGAGGGAACCGTGATTAAGAGACAGAACGGCGGCGCCCGCGAGACCTTCACTGTCCGGAAAAATTCTAACGGAATCGGCGTAGAGAAGACCTGGCCGGTACACTCTCCTTTTGTGGACAATATTGAAGTGGTCCGCAGAGGTAAAGTGAGACGTGCGAAGCTGAACTACCTGAGAGACCGGGTAGGCAAGCGTGCAAAGGTAAAAGAGCTGGTTAAGTAATGGATAAGGAAAGCGGCGGCGGAAAGTTATTTCCATGCTGCTGCAAAAGCCATGGGACAATGAAAATTGTCCCTTCCTTTTTATTTTTTAATTTGATTAAAATGATGTTGGGGTCAAAAGGTCTTTTGACCCTGGTATCATTAAAATAAATGTAAAATCGGAATTTTCCGTTTATAATAGATGGGGTGGAATCAGTGGATTTTTATAGCAGAGAGGAAGTAAGCACCGTTCGTGTGATTATGAGCTGGGTAGTGGATGTGACCGTTGTGATCGCATTTGCCTGGTTTTGTATGCATACTTTTGGAGTACAGATTACAATGGCGGGTCAGTCTATGATGCCGCTTTTAAATTCCGGAGATGTGGTTTGGATGAACAGGCTGGTCTATGATTTCGGCAAACCGGAGCGGCTGGATGTGGTAGTGTTTCAGCGGGAGGATAAAAGGACGGTCAAGAGGGTGATCGGGCTTCCGGGCGAGACCATACAGATTCAGGGAGGATATGTGTATATCAACGGGGAACGGCTGGCGGCAGACAACGGGCTGGATCAGGTTTCCTTGGCCGGACTGGCGGAGAATCCCATAGAGTTAGGAGAAGATGAGTATTTTCTTCTGGGGGATAACCGGGACAGCAGTGAGGACAGCCGTTTTGCCAATGTGGGGAATGTAAAAAGAGAACAGATTTTAGGAAAGGTATGGATGCGGGTCTATCCGTTTATGGACATTCGGCTGATCCGTTCTCATTGACAGGAGGAATTGTTTTGAATATACAATGGTATCCGGGACATATGACAAAGGCCAAAAGGGCCATGAAGGAAGATATCCGTCTGATTGACCTGATTATTGAGCTGGTAGATGCGCGGGCGCCTCTGGCAAGCCGGAATCCGGATATTGATGAGTTGGGAAAAGGAAAGGCGCGGCTGATTCTTCTGAATAAATCAGATTTGGCGGAAGAAAGATGGAACGCTGCCTGGAGCGGCTGGTTTCAGGAAAAAGGATTTTATGTAATGGAGGTTAATTCCCGAAGCGGTAATGGCCTTAAAAGGATTGGCAGTGTAGTGGCAGACGCCTGCAGAGAAAAACTGGAGCGGGATCGCAGGCGGGGAATCTTAAATCGCCCTGTGCGGGCTATGGTGGTGGGGATTCCCAATGTGGGAAAGTCTACCTTCATTAATTCTTTTGCCGGAAAGGCATGTACCAAAACCGGCAATAAACCGGGAGTGACCAAGGGAAATCAATGGATCCGCCTGAACAAGACACTGGAGCTTTTGGATACTCCAGGGATTTTATGGCCTAAATTCGAAGATCAGAAGGTAGGGCTTTTGCTGGCCATGCTTGGCTCTATTAACGATGAAATTCTGAATCGGGAGGAGCTGGCAGCAGAGCTTTTAAAGCTGATGAAAATACGGTATCCTGAAGCGATAAAGGAGCGGTATGGGATGCCGTCGGCTGAAGATTTCATGAAAGAAGAAAATACAGACTCGGCAGCAATGCTTGAAAAGGTTGCCGAGGTGCGGTCCTGTCTGATGAAAGGCGGAGAATTTGATCTGGCTAAGGCCGCAGGGATTGTGATCGATGATTTCCGCAGCGGAAGGCTGGGACGGATAACGCTGGAAGTGCCGGAGGAGAAAGAGGCTGAAAAGACAGGAAAAGCTGCAGCAAAATAGGAGACTGTACAAGTGAGAAAATTAAGCGGAGAGAAGCTGGATGCGGAGAGGGCGCGATTGGAGCAGATGAGGGAATATGAGCATCAGTATGCTTCATACAAGGCAATCTGCGGGATCGACGAGGCAGGCAGAGGGCCTTTGGCTGGTCCGGTAGTGGCAGGAGCTGTGATTCTTGTACCGGACTGTGAGATTTTATATTTAAATGATTCGAAAAAGCTGTCCCCAAAACGCAGGGAGGAGCTGTTTGCAGAGATTCAGGAAAAGGCGGTTTCCTGGAGCGTGGGGATTGTGGATGCCGGGGAGATTGACCGGATCAATATTCTCCAGGCCACTTATGAAGCCATGAGAAAAGCCATTGCCGGTCTGAAGCTCGTACCGGATCTGCTTTTAAATGACGCAGTGGTGATTCCCGAAGTGGAGACAGAGCAGGTTAAGATCATTAAAGGCGATGCAAAAAGTGTGTCCATTGCGGCAGCAAGCATTTTGGCAAAAGTAACCCGTGACCGGATGATGGAGCAATATGATGCCTTGTATCCGGAGTATGGATTTGCAAAGCATAAAGGGTATGGGACAGCGGCCCACATGGCGGCTTTACAAAAGCATGGCTTATGCCCGATTCACAGAAAAACCTTTTTAAAGAATCACAAATAAACTAGTCTACTGTCTAGATAAAAGGATAGGAATGGGGAAGAAAAGAATAGACCGTCCGAATAAGCGCCGTTTAGGAAGCCAATATGAGTGCATGGCGGCAGAATATCTGGAAAAACAGGGTGTAGTGATTTTAGAGAAAAACTACCAGGCCCGTCAGGGGGAAATTGATCTTATTGGTAAAGACAGAGATTATCTGATCTTTGTGGAGGTAAAATACCGCAGAAATGCAGACAGCGGTGTTCCGGCAGAAGCAGTGACTTTACAAAAGCAGCGCCATATCCGCATGACAGCGCAATATTATCTTTATAGCCGCCGGTATGGGGACATCCCATGCCGGTTTGACGTGGTAAGCATTTTAGCCCAGGAAATCCAGTGGATCAAGGATGCATTTTAAGAATACAAGATGTATCACAAGATAAACAAAAAGACAAGATAAGATGTATCACAAGATGCACGAAAAGGCAAGACAAGATGTATCATAAGATGTACAAAAAGGCAAGGGAGTGATAAGAAATGGATTGGAACCGGAAATCAGGAAAAGAAATGCTTGATATAAAAGAAAAAAACGGCGTGGTCTGGCTGGAATTTCCGGCTTTGGCCAAAACAGGGATGGTAAAACATGGATTTTCCACCAGGCTGGGAGGCGTCAGTGAAGGTGAATTTTCTACTATGAATTTTACTTTTACCAGAGGAGACAACCCAGATCATGTAAAAGAGAATTACCGGCGGATGTCAGAAGCCCTTTTGGTGGATGAAAAAAAGATGGTTCTATCCTGGCAGACCCATACCACCAATGTCCGGGCCGTGACAGAGGAAGATGCGGGAAAGGGCATCTGGCGGGAGCGGGACTATCAGGATGTGGATGGACTGGTTACCAATGTACCCGGGATTACGCTGGTGACATTTTTTGCAGATTGTGTGCCCCTTTATGTGATAGATCCGGTTCACAGGGCCATTGGGCTTTCTCATTCCGGATGGAGAGGCACTGTGGAGAGAATGGGAGAGAAAACCTTAAAGGTAATGGAAAAGGAATATGGCACCAGGGCAGAGGATGTGGTTGTGGGGATTGGTCCTAGTATCTGCCAGGATTGTTTTGAGGTGGGGCCGGAAGTGGCGGATGCTTTTGCAGGAGCCTTTCAGAAGGAAAAGCTTCCCTGTCTTTATTATAAAAAAGAAAACGGAAAGTATCAGTTGGATTTGTGGAAAGCAAATGAAATTATTTTTCAGGAAGCAGGGGTGAAAGAGGAGCATATCCATGTAACGGATATTTGCACCCACTGCAATCCAAAGCTTTTGTTTTCCCATCGGGCAGTGGGGACAAAAAGAGGAAACTTAGCAGCATTTTTGTGCCTCAAAGGGTGAATCCCCTTTGTTTTAGGAAATTTCAGGAAAAATGAAAGAAGGTGATTGGCATGAAGATTATGATCATGGGGTACAGCGGAAGCGGGAAATCCACATTGGCAGCATATTTGGGCAGAAAATATGGACTCCGGGTTCTGCATCTGGATCGTGTGTTCTGGCTTCCCGGATGGAAGGAACGCCCGAGGGAGGAGATGAGAGAAATGGTTTCCCGGTTTATGGGGAAACAGGATTCCTGGGTGATTGACGGAAATTATACAAAATCAGAGTATGAAAGGCGGTTAAAAGAGTCAGATCAGATCATCATTTTGATGTTTAACCGTTTTTCCTGTCTGTACCGGGTATGGAAGCGGTACCGGAAATATAAAGGCATAACCAGGAGCTGTATGGGGAAGGGGTGTACGGAAAAACTGGATCCGGAATTTATATGGTGGGTGCTTTGGGAGGGACGTACCAGAGAACGCAGAAAAGAGATTGAAAGAGTGAGAAAACAATACAAGGGAAAGGTAATGGCAGTAAAAAACCAGAGAGAGCTGAATGAGATCTATAGGAAAGGATGCCGTCCCGTTCACTTTGGAAAATGTAAACGGGACGGCACATCTGTTTAAACAATTCTCTGAAAATACTCATATCCGTCAGACTGATACCGCCGCACCAGCTTTTGGATTTTCTCTGTGGAGGATAATGCTGCCTCAATAGACACATCGTGGTTAAAGGAATTCATAATGGCAGCCAGATACCGGCTCATATCTGCCTCTAAATACCATTTGCGCTCAAGAAGCGCCGGTGGACGATAGTTTAGATTGGTTGTAATCACATAGTCAATATAACCTTTGTGATAAAACTCATCAAACTTTTCAAGCCCATTGGTAAAAAGGCCGAAGGTACAGCAGATAATGACCTTTTTGGCCTTTCTCTCTTTCAGCTCTCTTGCAGTGTCCAGCATACTTTCCCCGGAGGAAATCATATCGTCAATGATCAGCACAGTCTTGTCTTCCACTGAGGAACCCAGAAATTCATGGGCCACAATGGGATTTCTGCCGTCAATGATGCGGGAATAATCACGGCGCTTATAGAACATTCCCATGTCCACGCTTAAGTTGTTGGCAAGATACACAGCCCGGTTCATGGCTCCCTCGTCCGGACTGATTACCATAAGATGATCTTTGTCAATCTTTAAAGAACGGTCATAGGCAAAAAGGGTCTTGATGAACTGATAGGTAGGCATAAAATTGTCAAAGCCGCTTAGGGGAATGGCATTTTGTACCCTGGGATCATGAGCGTCAAAGGTAATGATATTGGAAACACCCATAGAGATAAGTTCTTCCAATGCCATGGCACAGTCTAAGGATTCCCGCTTTGAGCGTTTGTGCTGGCGTCCTTCATAGAGAAAGGGCATGATCACGTTAACCCGGTGGGCAGTGGCAGCGGAGGCGCCGATAATCCGCTTTAAATCCTGATAATGGTCATCCGGCGACATGTGGTTGGTGTAGCCGCAGACAGGATAGGAAATACTATAATTGGTCACATCTACCATAACAAACAAATCTGCGCCCCGGACCGATTCCCGGATAACAGCCTTTGCCTCACCGGAACCAAACCTGGGGCATGAGCATTTGAGAAGATAGGAATCTTTGTGATAGCCCCGGTAATTCAGATCCTTTTGTCTGCGTATCAGTTCTTCTGTGTCGTTTTTCCGAAATTCTACAATATGGCTGTTTACCTTTTGAGCTAAGCTTCTGCAGCTTTCAAGCGCTGCAATCTTCAGAGGGGCAATGGGCAAAATGTCGTTGAAAACGTAATTATTTGCCATGGTGAACTCCTTTCGGATAAAGAGTTGCAAAAATACTGCACTACATTACTTATAGCATTTACAAATGAGGAACGTCAATAGAAAGTGTCGCATTTTGCAAAAAAAAAACAAAATCTCATTCCTTTACAAAGAAGAAGAATGTTGCTATGATGAATATCAGGAAGGGCAGAGAGAGCGTGTATCGGATGGAAGGCAATTTTAGGAAACGCTCTGGCGCCGGAAATGATCGAAGCTTTAGGCAGAACAGGAGAGGAAGGACAGAATGGAGAGACAGGGACATAAAATCAGGGCCATAGAGCCCGGTTCCATAGCAGAGGAGCTGGAGTTGGAGCCAGGAGACGTGCTTTTGGAAATCAACGGAAACCCGATTCAGGATGTTTTTGATTACAAGTATTATGAGGACAGTGAAAATATGGTGATGCTGGTTGAAAAGGCCGACAAAGAGCTGTGGGAGTTAGAGACCTGGCATGATTATGAGGATCTGGGGATTGTTTTTGAAAATAGCCTGATGAGTGATTATAAGTCCTGCTGCAACAAATGTATTTTCTGTTTTATTGACCAGATGCCGCCGGGTATGAGAGAGACCCTTTATTTTAAGGATGATGATTCCAGGCTCTCCTTTCTTCAGGGCAATTATATTACTTTGACCAATATGAAAGATGAGGATATAGAACGGATTATCCGGTTTCACTTAGCGCCCATTAACATTTCCGTCCATACAACCAATCCCGAGCTGCGCTGCAGGATGCTCCACAACCGTTTTGCCGGGGAGGCGTTAAAGAAGATAGATCTTCTTTATGAGGCCCAGGTGCCCATGAACGGACAGATCGTGCTGTGCCGGGAATTTAACGATGGGGCGGAGCTGGAGCGAACCATTCATGACTTAAGGAAATATCTGCCTTATATGGAAAGCGTGTCCGTGGTTCCGGTGGGTCTTTCTAAGTTTCGAGACGGGTTAGAACCGCTAAAGCCTTTTGATAAGGAGTCTGCAGAAGCTGCTTTGGAAATTATTGAGCGGCATCAGAGAGAAATTTTTCAAGAGCATGGGACCCATTTTATCCATGCCAGCGATGAATTTTATATTCTGGCAGGCAGGGAACTTCCGGATGAGGAGCGCTATGACGGGTATCCTCAGCTTGAGAACGGGGTGGGAATGCTGCGTCTTTTAGATCGGGAGGTGACAGATGCCCTGACAGAGCTGTCAGAGGAAGATCTGTTCATAGAGCATGAGACAATATCCATTGCCACGGGCCTGCTTGCCTATCCTTATTTAAAAAAGCAGGTAGAAAAGATTACCCGGCAGTTTCCCCAAAAAAAGGTTCATGTGTATGCTGTCCGCAATGAATTTTTCGGGGAGATGATTACCGTGGCAGGGCTTTTGACCGGACAGGATCTTATAAGGCAGCTTCAAGGAAAAGAGCTGGGACAGCGTCTTTTGCTTCCGTGCTGTATGTTTAGAAGCGGAGAGGAGGTGTTTTTAGACGATATTACCCGAAGGCAGGCAGAAAACACTTTACAAGTTCCGGTAAATATTGTAAAATCAGGCGGTCAGGATTTGGTGTACGGGATTTTAGGACTGGAAGAACCAGAAGACGGGATGGAAGGCTCTGCTTTTTATGAAGGGTATGAGCTTCGGGAGTAAGAAGCTGTCCAAAATTACTGATGCAGGCTGCACAGGATTTTTCGGGCATTTCCTAAAGGCTGCAGACAGGCAGAAGGAGAAAATATATGAGTAAACCAATAGTTGCGATTGTGGGACGACCTAACGTGGGAAAGTCCACCTTGTTCAATGCACTGGCAGGGGGGACTATTTCCATTGTAAAGGATACCCCCGGAGTCACCAGGGATCGGATCTATGCGGACTGTACCTGGCTGGATATGAATTTTACCCTGATCGACACAGGAGGCATTGAGCCGGACAGCAAGGATATTATTCTGTCTCAGATGAGAGAGCAGGCACAGATTGCCATTGATACAGCAGATGTGATTGTATTGATTGTGGATGTGCGGCAGGGGCTGGTAGATTCAGACTCCAAGGTGGCGGATATGCTGCGGCGGTCTAAAAAGCCTGTGGTTCTGGCCGTAAACAAGGTAGACAGTTTCCAAAAGTTTGGAAACGATGTATATGAGTTTTATAATCTGGGTATCGGAGAGCCTGTCCCTGTGTCTGCGGCGTCCAGGTTAGGATTAGGGGAGCTGCTGGAACAGGTGACCGGACATTTCCGGGCAGAACAGCTTGAGGAGACAGAGGACGACCGTCCCAGGGTAGCGGTTGTAGGAAAGCCCAATGTGGGGAAATCCTCGATTATCAATAAGCTTATCGGGGCCAACCGGGTAATTGTGTCCGATATTGCGGGAACAACACGGGATGCAGTGGACACAGAAGTGGTTCATGACGGCACGGAATACGTATTGATCGATACGGCAGGTCTTCGCAGGAAAAGCAAAATTAAAGAAGATTTAGAGCGCTACAGCATTATCCGGACTGTATCAGCAGTGGAGCGGGCAGATGTGGTGGTGCTTGTCATTGATGCAGTGGAAGGCGTGACAGAGCAGGATGCCAAGATCGCCGGGATTGCTCATGACCGGGGCAAGGGAATCATCATTGCCGTGAACAAATGGGATGCCATTGAAAAGACGGATAAGACCATTTATGAATATACAAAGAAGATTCAGGACACCTTGTCCTTTATCCAGTATGCGGAGATGATTTTTATTTCAGCCGTTACGGGACAGCGTCTGACAAAGCTGTTTGAGCTGATTGACGTGGTAAGACAGAATCAGAACATGCGTGTGGCTACAGGAGTGCTGAATGAGATTATGGCAGAGGCAGTGGCGCTGCAGCAGCCGCCGTCAGATAAAGGCAAGCGCCTGAAGCTGTTTTATATGACCCAGGTAGCAGTAAAGCCTCCTACCTTTGTGGTGTTTGTCAATGATAAAGAGTTAATGCATTTTTCTTATGTACGGTATCTGGAAAATAAGATTCGGGACACTTTTGGATTTAAAGGGACTTCCCTGAAATTTTTGATTCGGGAGAGATCCGGAAAGGAGCAGTAATGGAGCGGGTGATTTGTCTTGTTATGGGGTATGTGTTTGGATTGTTTCAGACAGGCTATTTGTACAGCAAAGCTCACAATATGGATATCCGCAAGTATGGAAGCGGGAATTCGGGCAGTACCAATGTGCTGCGGGTAATGGGAAAGAAGGCCGCGCTTATTGTGTTTACCGGGGATGTGTCAAAGATGATTCTGGCTTGTCTTTTGACCCGGTATTTATATCGGGAACAGCCGGGCATGATGTATGTGTATCTTCTCTATACGGGCTTTGGCGTGGTTTTAGGGCATAATTTTCCTTTCTATATGGGATTTAAGGGGGGCAAGGGAATCGCGGCCTCAGCCGGCCTTTTTGCGGCCTTAGACTGGCGGATTATGCTGGTGTGCCTGGTTGTGTTTGTACTTGTGGTGGCAGCTACCCGCTATGTGTCCTTGGGTTCTATTCTGGTGATGCTGGTGTTTCTTGCCGGGATGATATTCTTTGGCATAAAAGGGGACTATGGGGTGGATCAAAAGGCATTGCCGGAATTTTTCGCTATGGTCTCGGTTATCACCCTGATGGCTGTCTGGAGGCATCGCAGCAACATTAAAAGGCTGTTGACCGGTACGGAGAATAAGCTGGGGGCTAAGAAGGCATAGAGAAGGAAAGGATGTGCAATTTATGGCTCATATTGGAGTTATCGGCGCAGGAAGCTGGGGAATTGCTCTGGCTTCTTTGTTGTATCATCAGGGCAATTCGGTTGCCGTGTGGTCAGCTATTGAAACAGAGATTGAAATGCTGAGCCGTACCCGAAGACTTGGCACACTGCCAGGACTAAAACTGCCGGAGGATATGACATTTACAGCAGATCTGGAAAAAGCCATGAAAGGAAAGGAGCTGTTGGTGCTGGCAGTCCCTTCCATTTATGTGAGGCAGACAGCCAAAAGGATGTGCAGTTTTTGTAAAGAAGGACAGATCCTGGTCAACGTAGCAAAGGGAATTGAGGACAAAAGCCTAATGACCCTTTCCTCGGTGATTGAGGAGGAGCTGCCCATGGCAGAAGTAACCGTTTTATCAGGGCCAAGCCATGCAGAGGAGGTAAGCCGCGGGCTTCCTACTACCTGTGTGGCAGGGGCAAAGAGACGAGAAACTGCAGAGTTTGTTCAGGAATGTTTTATGAGTCCAGTCTTCAGGGTTTATACCAGCCCGGATGTGCTGGGAATTGAAATAGGAGGAGCCCTTAAAAATGTTATTGCCCTGGCAGCGGGGATTGCCGACGGGCTGGGATACGGAGACAACACCAAAGCAGCCCTGATTACTAGGGGAATCTATGAGATCACCCGTTTGGGAATGGCCATGGGAGGAAGGCAGGAAACCTTTGGCGGGCTTTCAGGAATCGGGGATCTGATTGTTACCTGTGCCAGTATGCACAGCCGAAACCGCCGGGCGGGAATTCTGATTGGGAAAGGCTATTCCGCCAAAAAAGCCATGGATGAAGTCAGGATGGTGGTGGAAGGCGTATACTCCGCTAAGGCAGGGCTTGCCCTGGCGGAAAAATATCAGGTATCAGCGCCCATTATCCGGGAAGTGAATCAGATCCTGTTTGAAGGAAAGCCTGCCCTGGCTGCAGTAAATGATCTGATGCTGCGGGATAAGACAGAGGAAAGCTTTGGGATGGGGTGGGGAGATTAAAAATCATGTATTAAGGTGTTAAAATAGCTGCGGCAATCCGGGGTTTCCGAATTGCTGCAGCTTATTTTTCTTTTTGTTCTTCCAGCAGCCGCTGGATATATCCATATAAATATTTTTTGTTTTCATCAGTCAATGATAAAAATAACCTGGTAATCTCCACATCCAAAGGATCCGAGTCATCTTCAAAGATTGGTTCAGCCCCGGTTTTGATCCATTCCGGCCGGATGTGAAAGGTACGGCAGATATCAGAAAGAACCCGTTCAGTAAGCCCGATACGTCCGGTTTCAATATTTCCTAAGTTGGAGCGGGACAGGTTAATTTTATTGGAAAATTCTTCAAGAGTCATATTCAGTATTTTTTTTCTTAATTGTCGGATGCGTTCATATGGTTCCATGAAATAACCTCGCTTTTTGTCTTTCTATATTTCCAAAATAATTATATCATACAAAAAAATGCTTGTAAAGAGAAAAACGCAGCACAAAAATCTTGACAAAAGAAAAATAAAGAACTATAATGATTGTTACAAGAAGAAAGGGGTGGAAGAAATGAAAAACGGCATAGCAGAAATTAAAGAAATCAAGGACATCAGTGCAGGTTTGACAAGAGAAAACAAAAAGTACGTGATTGCAGTTGCCAATGCTTTGCTTTTCTCACAAAACAAAAAGGAGCCACTCTGTAAGCCGCCGAAGCAGACCGCATGAAACAGGTATTTGGGGAATTTGAACAGCAATATACAGGGGTGTGCCTGTAAAATCAATGAGTAAAAGAGGGGGCCCCCTAAAAGCAAGGAGGAGCTATGTTGTGGTATCTGCTGCGGACCTGGCATGGAAGAGAAGAAGATTTAGCAGGTGAGATACGGCGGACTGTCCCGCCGTATCTGTACAAAGAGGTGTTTGTGATTTGTAATCAGCGGATCTGGAGACGGCAGGGAAGGAGTATCGTTCGTCTGGAACCGCTGTTCAAGGGATGCGTGTTTCTTACATGTGAAAAGACAGAACCTTTGTTTCGTCGTTTAGAACAGGTTCCGGCCATATCAAGGCTGATAGCCACAGGTTCTCTGTCTGTATTTCCCTTAAGAGAGGAAGATGCAAGATTTTTAGATCAGATCTCCGGGAAAGATCATGTGATCCGTCTGTCTCATGTGCTTCATGAGGAGGGAAAGGAAGACGGTCCATGCATTTATAAAATCTCCGGTCCCTTGGAGGACTGTCTGGACTATGTGGAGAAATTTCAGTTTGGCAAACGTTTTGTAAAGCTTTCGAAAAGGCTATGGGGGGAAGACCTTGCAATTTACCTGGGGATTCTTTTAAAGGAAGACCTTGCCCGGAAAATACTGTATGAAAATATAACCGTTTCCGTGGAAATGGCGGAGCGTTACGCGCTAATGAAAATCCAAAAGGACAGCAAGGGAAAATGGATAAAGTACAGAATTTCATAGGTTTTATCCTTTGCAGAAGGAGAGTACAAAAAGACAGATTATGAGAAATATACACAGACTTAAAAAAAACAGCGGTGCTGATCATCGTAAAAGCCGAATGGAGCATTGGCAAATTATCACTGCATATCTAATGATTTACGATTTTTTTGCAGTGGAAGCTTCTTATTTTTTTGCTCTTTGGATTCGTTTTGACTGCCGTTTTCAAATGATACCCAAGGAGTATTTAAACCCATATTTTCATACGATTTTTTTGTACGCTATATTTTGCATTTTAATATTCTGGATGATGCGTCTGTATAAAAGCATCTGGCGCTTTGCCAGTTACAGTGAACTGACCCATATGATTTTCGCCACAGTGATTACCTTGGCCTGTCACATTGCTGCCGTCACCGGATTGGTTAAGAGAATGCCGGTTTCCTACTATCTGTTTGGAATCATGATGCAGTTTATCCTGACTCTCGGCGCCCGTTTTGCCTACCGTTTTGCGATCTTTTTAAGCGAAAGAAAAAAGGAAGGGGCTTCTCATCCGAAACGAGTACTTTTAGTAGGGGCCGGAGCTGCAGGACAGATGATCCTGCGGGATATCCGGAGCGCCAAAGAGATACGGGAAAAGGTCTGCTGTTTTATTGACGATGATCCAAACAAATGGGGGAGATATATTGACGCAGTTCCAGTGGCAGGGGGAAGGAATGATATACAGAAGGCCTGTGAAAAATATAAGATAGAAAAAATCTATGTGGTTATTCCCAAGGCGCCGGCAAAGGAAAAACGGGAAATCTTGAACCTGTGCAATGATACCGGCTGTGAACTGTTAAACCTGCCTGGTATGTACCAGCTTTATACAGGCGATGTGACGATCAGTAATATGAAAGAAGTGGCTGTGGAAGATCTGTTAGGGAGGCCGCCTGTAAAGGTGGATATGGACGAGATTTTTTGCCATATCCAAGGAAAGGTGATATTGGTTACGGGAGGAGGAGGTTCTATTGGGTCTGAGCTGTGCAGGCAGATTGCAGCCCATGAACCGAAGAAGCTGGTTCTCTTAGATATTTATGAAAATAATGCTTATGACATTCAGATGGAATTAAAGAAAAAATATCCGAATTTAGACTTAGTAACCCGGATTGGATCTGTCCGTGACAGCCGTCTGATGTTCCATCTTTTTGAATTATTTAAGCCGGAGATTGTTTATCATGCAGCAGCCCACAAACATGTTCCCCTTATGGAAGACAGTCCTTGTGAGGCGGTAAAAAATAATACCATTGGAACTTATAAAACAGCTTATGCGGCATTAGCCTGCGGATGTGAAAAATTTGTACTCATCAGCACCGACAAGGCAGTGAATCCCACCAACTGTATGGGAGCAACTAAGAGAGCCTGTGAGATGATTATCCAGGCATTTGACTATAAAGTCAAGGTGAAGCAGGCAGACCAGCTTCCCCAATTATTTACCCACAGTATGTCGGACATGCATGTTAAACCAGAAATAAAAGAAAGGTTAAAGCAGGCAAGGACGGAATTTGTGGCAGTACGTTTTGGGAATGTACTTGGCAGCAATGGTTCGGTGATCCCACTGTTTAAAAAGCAGATTGCGGCCGGTGGTCCGGTTACTGTCACACATCCGGATATAATCCGGTATTTCATGACAATTCCAGAAGCGGTCAGTCTGGTGCTGCAGGCAGGGACCTATGCCAAGGGAGGAGAAATTTTTGTGCTGGATATGGGAGAGCCTGTGAAAATCGATGCCCTTGCCCGTAATCTGATCCGCCTTTCAGGACATAAACCGGATGTTGATATCCAGATTCAGTACACTGGACTCAGGCCAGGCGAAAAACTATATGAAGAAAAGTTAATGGCAGAGGAAGGTTTAAAAAAGACACAAAACGACCTGATCCACATAGGATGCCCTGTTCCCTTTGATATTGAGGAATTTTTGCTGGGAATGGAGGGACTTATGAAAACATCCTATAAAAATAAAGGAGAGATCCGGGAGATTCTGCAGAGTGTGGTAAAGACATATTGCCCGGAAAGTGATACTCGTGATCCCAAGGCTTTATTGTCGCATCTTCTAGTATAAAAAGGGATGGATATAGTAGGATGGCATTGACATTCATGTACATAACAAACAACCCACAGGTGGCGTTAATTGCTGAAAAGTATGGCGTGGAAAGAATCTGGGTTGATCTTGAGTCTCTTGGCAAAGACCAACGCCAAAAAGGGATGAATACTGTAAAATCAAAGCACAGGGTGGAAGATATCAGAAGAATTGCCCCATTGCTGTCTAAGGCAGAAATGCTTGTACGAATCAACCCATGGAATCCTAAATCGGAAAGAGAGATCGAACAGGTTATTTCAGCAGGCGCAGACAGAATTATGCTTCCCATGTGGAAATCAGCAGATGAGGTGGAAAATTTTTTATCTTCCATTGAAGGAAAGGCCAAGAATGTACTGCTGCTTGAAACCAGAGAGGCAGAAGAATGTTTAGAAGAAGTTCTTGCATTGAAAGGAATCGATGAAATCCATATTGGTTTAAATGACCTTTCCCTTTCTTATGGATTACCCTTTATGTTTGAGTTGCTTTCCAACGGAACCGTAGAACGGATCTGCAGAACAATAAAAGCACAAAGCAGGATTCCCTATGGCTTTGGCGGGATTGCCAGAATTGGAGAGGGCATGCTTTCCTCTGAAAAGATTATCATGGAGCATTATCGGTTAGGATCCACCAGGGTTATTCTTTCCAGAAGTTTCTGCAATACAGATACTTTGCAGGATATTTCTGAAATAGAAGCCATATTTTGTGAGAACATTATGAAGCTTCGGAAGTTTGAAAGAGAGGTGGCAGCCATTGCCAATCCGCCAGCCTTTCATAACAATAAAAAGGAGATTGCAGATAGGATTCAAAGGCTTCAGAATAACGTTTTGGCGCTTATATAGGACAAAGGAGAATAGAGCCAATGGAAATTTCAATCGAAAAGTTACGGGCTTTATCAGAACGATATGGAGACGCTTTTTATTTATTAGATTCAAAACAATTTGAAGATAATTATCAAAGGCTTAAAAGAGCTTTTACAAAAATATATCCGCATTTTAACATTGCCTATTCTTATAAAACCAACTATATTCCAAAGCTTTGCAAAATTGTGGATCGCTGTGGAGGATACGCAGAGGTTGTATCAGACATGGAGATGGAGATTGCACTTAGAATCGGAGTAAAACCAGAGAAGATTATTTGGAACGGCCCGGTTAAGAATTATGAAAAAGCCAGGCAGCTTTTAATTGCCGGGGGAACGGTAAACTTAGATTCCATGGAAGAAATAAATGAAATCAAAAAAATCGCTGCAGAATATCCGGAACATTCCTTAAATGTCGGAATTCGGTGTAATTTTAACATTGGGGATGGCTTGATTTCCCGATTTGGATTTGATGTAAATCAGACGGAGTTTATCCAGGCTGTAGATTTTATAAAAACCTCAAAGAATATCCATCTTTTTATGCTGCAGTGTCACTTTGCAGACAGAAAAGTCCAATATTGGCCTGTCCGAGCAAAAGAAATGCTGAGATTAAGGGAACAGGTTTGCGATAGATTAGGCTATTTTCCTGAGAAAGTGGATCTTGGCGGCGGGATTTTCGGGAACCTTCAAGAATCACTAAAAAATCAATTCCCTGTTCACATTCCTGAATATGATGAATATGCAGAGGCTGCAGCGCCATTGTTTTCAGATAGTTTCCCAAGTGCAGCTCCAGAACTTCTGATAGAGCCAGGGACAGCTCTTGCCGGCGATAGCATGAAGTTTGCTGGAAGAATCAAAGCAATAAAATCCATAAGGGGAAAGCATTTTGCAACCATACTGGGCAGCCAGAAAAATATCAATATGAGCGGCGTCAATCCGCCGATAACAGTTTATCCTTTAGGTAAGGACCGGACATATTATACGGATATTGATCTTGCCGGCTATACTTGTATTGAATCGGATGTGCTTTATAGGAACTATACGGGGGAACTTGGAGTAGGGGATTTTCTTGTGTTTTCGAACTGTGGTTCTTACTCTATTGTTATGAAACCGCCCTTTATTTTGCCGGATTTCCCTGTGGTGGATATCAGCGGTGGGCATATAGAGCTTATTAAGCGCAGAGAGCAGTTTGATGATCTTTTTCACACCTATTCTTTTTAGATGGCAGGGACAATGATGAATCTATTTCATTTAAAGCTTAAGAGATTGTTTGATATTCTTTTCTCCGGAGTATTGATTGTCGTGTTGATTCCTTTTTGGATAGGAATAAGCCTTGCGATAAAAAGGGATTCCAAGGGGCCTGTGATTTTCAAACAGGAAAGACGCACAAAAGACGGAAAAATATTTCAAATGATGAAGTTTAGGACTATGGTTGTAAATGCTGAAAAAACGGGTTCCGGTCTTTTCAGCTACAAAGATGATCCCAGGATTACGAAAACAGGCAAAAAGCTGAGAAACAGCAGTCTGGATGAGCTTCCCCAATTGATGAATGTTTTTATGGGAGACATGTCCTTGGTAGGACCCAGGCCTTGTGTTGCATACGAACTTGGAGACTTTGACACGCTCAACGGACGGTACAAAAAACGGTTTGAGATGAAAGCAGGGATTACCGGACTGGCACAGGTAAAAGGCCGTAATCAAATAAACTGGGATGAAAAAGTCCAATATGACAACCAATATGTGGACAGGTTTAAAAAAATTGGTATTTTAGCCGATATTCCGATCCTGGTAGAATCGGTATGGAAAGTCTTTTGGAAAACCGGTATTTATGAAAATAAGACAGACGAAGCTATGGATGAAGCAGAAGCAGCCAGAATCGAAGAAGAAAAGATAATCCAAATGGCTCATCTGCCGGATTAAGGGGGAAGTTCAGCAATGAAATACGACATGGAAAACAGAAAAATTTGGTTTAAAGGGGAAATGTTAAACATAAAAGATGCAAAAATCCCTGTTATGTCTCCTACCTCTCAATTTGGGCTGAATGTGTTTGAAGGGATCCCCTGCTATTGGAACGATGAAGAAAAACAGCTCTATGCATTTAGGCTTAAGGCGCATTTTGATCGGTTATTTTGTTCTGCAAAGCTTATGGAGCTAAATGTCAGTTATACAAGGGAAGATTTGAAAAAAGCATTGGTTGAAGCTATTAAAGCAAACGAATACCAGGAAGATCTTTCTGTGCGCCAGACATTATTTGCAGATGGATTTGGATCCTGGAGTTCAACCGGACCGGTAGGGATGTTTGTAGCGCCGGTTCCCAAAAATAAGACAAGCGCAGAATATAACAAAAAAGGCCTGCATTGCTGTGTTACTTCCTGGAGAAGAATCTCTGAGGAAATATTATCCCCCCGGATCAAATGTGGTGCAAACTATATAAACAGCCGTATGGGACAGCGGGAAGCGCTGAGAAACGGATATGACACCTGTGTTTTTTTGAATGAAGCCGGAAAGGTGGCAGAGGGACCGGGTTCCTGTATCTTTATTGTAAAGGATAAAACGTTGATCACCCCTTGTCTTACGGACAATGTTCTGGAAAGCATTACAAGAGATTCCATTATAAAAATCGCACGCTCCATGAGTATTCCGTTTGTGGAAAGAACCATAGACAGAACAGAGCTTTACGCATGTGACGAAGCTTTTCTCTGCGGTTCTGCAATGGAAATCACACCAGTATTAAGCATTGACAGATATGTTCCCGGTACTGGAAAGAAAGGGGAATTGACAAGGGATTTGCATCTTGCATATCTGGATGTGGTTCGAGGAAAGACAAAGGAGTGGAATCATTGGATAACGCCTATTTATTGAAGAAGGAAAGGCAGTATATAGAGGGGCTGGTTTCTGTAATTATACCAGTATATAATGCAGAAAAATATATAGAAGAAACCTTGTGCTCCGTGTTTATGCAGACTTATAAGCATACGGAAATTATTTTGACAGACGATCAGTCAGAAGATTTATCTGCAGAAATTATTGTGGAGCTGAAAGAAAACCATCCAGAAATAGTATATGATCGTCTGGAAAAAAATATGGGGGCAGGGGCTGCCAGAAACAAAGCCTTGGAATTAGCCAGAGGGCAATATGTGGCCTTTCTAGACAGTGATGATTTATGGAAAACAGAAAAGCTGGAAAGACAGATTGCACTTATGAGAGCAAAACATAGTCCGTTTTCCTATACAGCTATTGAGATGATCGATCAGAATGGTCAATTACTAAAAAAGAAACGGGCTGTAAAAGAATCCTGTGATTATTCGACGCTTCTTCATAATACCATGATCTCCACTTCGTCTGTTGTGATAGATCGGGCTGTTATTGGGGATTTTACAATGTCACTCAGGAGAGGCGGACAGGATTATGCCACATGGCTCATGCTTCTTAGGAATGGAGCCGTTGCCCTGGGAATCAATGAGGCTCTTGTCAGCTACAGAGTAAGGCCCAAGTCCTTATCATCGGATAAGTGGAAAAGTATCCGGCAGGTATGGGAAATCCAAACTCAGGACGAAAAGATAAAAAAGATTCCGGCAGTATTTCATCTATGCTGTTTTGTAATTAACGCGCTGAAAAAGTATACACTTTCAAGTGTTTGGTGAGGGAAAGTCATGAAATATCCCATTGACATTGTTTTTGTCGTATTAGTATACAGAAATTATCAGGATCTGTTTCATTTGTGTAAAAGCCTGAAGAAAAATGTTTCGAACCCTTATAAAGTTGTGGTGGTGGATGCTTTTTATGATGAAAATACATCCAGATCCGTGAAAGAATGTGCAGAAAAACTTGGCTGCATGTACATTCAGGTTGAAAATAAAGGATATGGATATGGGAATAACTGTGGGATTCAATTTGCTCGTAAGCTTTTCCAGTATCAGTATCTTGTGATTTGCAATCCGGATACAGAGCTTCTGACATTCTTAGATGTCAGGCTGCTTGAAAGCTATGGAGATATTACGGCTCCTCAGATTACTGCCATGAATCGAAAGAGACAGAATCCATATTGGGCATATGAAAATAAAACTGCTGAATGGCTGCTCTATCTTGGATATAAGTATAAAAAAAGAATCTGCATTCTGCTGGGGACAGGGATCCATAAAATATTACGGTATCTTTTTATCTTCTTACATTACGTAACTAAAGGCAGGATAAAACATATCTATGCGTGCCATGGAAGTTTTGTGATCTTAAGCAGAAACTTTATAGAAACATGCCATTTCACTTATGATGAAACCATGTTTTTATTTTATGAAGAAGCTTATCTGGCGATAAAAGCGAGAAACAAAAAAGCAAAAATATGTTATACAAAAGAAATTCAGGTACGGCATAAAGAAGATGGCAGCATGAAGCTTGCAAAGCTGAAGGAATACCCCTATTTAAGAGCTTCTTTTCTGCATTATTATGAAACATACCGAAAATGCAGCCGTTCCCGTATTCCTTTTAGAAGAAAAATGTAAAGGAGCATGTATGATACTGTTTCTGCCTTTTTTGATATTAGGGTTTGTCTATCTCTTAAACCGCCGGCAGTTAAAAGAGAATTACTACGTATTGAATCCTGTTTCAGTAAATGTATTCATATGGGGATTTGTACTGGCAGTTCATACCTTTTATTTTCCATACGGTGAATATACTCTGAAGACATATGGATTAATTTTGTCAGGAATTATGTTTATGGCAGTGGGATTTTGGATCTTCTGCAGAAAAAGAATTATTTTGGGAAAGCATGGTTACAAAAGTGCAAGATACATTTACCGCGAAAAAGGGCTTCTATGGACTTTGCGTTTTCTTTTATGTATAGAAACAGTGCGGGTGATTTATAGTATTTATATTATTGTCTATCGGTTAGCCGGATCCTGGGATGTGTTTTTTTCAAGCAATACATATGTCAGAAACCTGTATCTTTCCTATAATGGAGGCACGCTTGCCAATATATTTGAATTTTTTTGTAATACAAATGCTTTTACCGGATATGTGTTGGTAGGAATTTTTTTTGCAAAAAGATATAAACATGCACGCGGCATTTTTTTTGCCTGGTCTGTTCTGGAAATGATTTATGCCCTGATTACAATGTCTAAAATGTGCTTTATTGTATATATTATTGTGGTCAGTGTGACTTATTTAAATAATTTAGGATCACTTCAAAAACAAAGAAAAATAATAAAGAAATATTTCCCTGTGGTTGCTGTGGGGATACTGTTTTTTTTAATGGCCATAGGGATTCAGAGAAATTACATGGCAAACGGAGAACTCCTGCTGAGTACAGTTCTCAGAAAAGCAGCCATCTATTTGGCTGGGCCTACAGAGGCATTGGGGCGGTATATATCACAATATAAAAGTGAATATACCATGGGGTCTGGCACTTTGAAAATTTTTTTTCGGATTTTAAGCAGGCTGGGAATATCCCATGATCTATCTGTGCTGGCACATGGAAAAAACATTGATATTGGATATGAATCCATCAATGTATATACATGGTTTCAAGTGTTTTACCAGGATTTTTCCTATATGGGGATAGTAGTTATTCCCATGATATTAGGATGTGTAGCGGGTATCTTTTATAGCCAAAGTGATGACAGCTTAATAGCAAATGTATGGAATTCCTGGATTACTGCAGTATTTGCAATGTCATTTTATACCTTTATGTGGGGACAGACCATCTATCTTTTTACCTTGTTTTATGCATATCTCTTTCACATAGCTTTGCATAAAACACTTTATCAGGTGAAGTGAGGGATTTCCAGATGAAACGAGGAGATATGAATCAACCAAGCATAAAGAAAAATTATATATACAGACTTGCATATGAGATTTTAAATCTGATTGTGCCATTTATTACAGCGCCATATATTTCAAGGATCTTAGGAGCAGAGGGGATCGGTATTTATAGCTATACCGGATCTGTTATGTCATATTTTACTTTGGCGGCGGCCTTGGGAACCAGCTCTTATGGAACAAGAGAAATTGCCAGGTGTCGCAGCAATAAAAAAGAAGCCAGTAAGATATTTTGGGAAATTGAATGGATCATGGTTTTTACCACATCTGTATGTCTGGCAGCCTGGACAGGTGTAATAATGTTTAGCAGGCAATACCGCTGCTATTATATTGCCCTTTTTCCTGCCTTATTGGCGAAGATGTTTGATATTTCTTGGTTCTTTGCAGGGCTTGAGAAAATGAAATCTATTGTGATTCCGAACATACTTTGCAAATCAGGAGGAATCGTCCTTTTGTTTTGGTTCGTGAAGGAGAAGGAGGATTTGATCCTTTACATACTGATCCACACAGGTACAATCCTATTGGGAAATCTGTCCATGTGGCTTTATCTGCCGGGAATGGTTCAGAAAGCAGAGATAAAAACACTTGAGTTTAAAGGGCATTTTCATGAAATCATAATTTATTTTATTCCGACGGTTGCAACATCTATATATACGGTATTAGATAAGACCTTGATCGGAATGATTACCAATGACCATTATCAGAATGGCTGCTACGAACAGGCTGTAAAGATTATCAGCATTGTAAAAACCATTGTTTTTGCTGCCATTAATTCTGTGATGGGGGCAAGGATTTCCTATCTTTTTGCAAAACAAAAATATGCTGAAATTCACCAGCGGGTAGAACTGTCCATGAATATTATCTTGTTTTTAGGCTATGGCTGCGTTTTTGGGATGGTTGGGATAGCCAAGACATTTGTGCCTTTTTTTCTTGGGGAGGGATATGAGCAGGTGATCTCACTTTTGTATATTATGTCTCCGCTCATTTTGATCATAGGCATAAGTAATTGTCTGGGAAGCCAGTATTTTACTCCCAGCGGACAAAGAAGGCGGAGTGCAAAGGTTATTCTTTTTGGCGCTGTGCTCAACTTGTGTGTGAATCTGCTGCTTATTCCTCGGTTTGGGGCCAACGGCGCAGCAGCAGCATCGGTTCTGGCAGAAACTATGATATCGATCATCTATGTGCGGATGTGTGATGGATATATTACTGTTTCCTTCCTGGCAAAAGCCAGTTGGAAAAGGGTGACTGCCGCTTTTTTAATGTGTGGTGTTATTTCTTTTCTCGGAAAGAGTATTACAGGATGGGGATTATGGATTCTGATGGTACAAATAATTGTCGGCATTATGCTGTACAGTACGGTTTTGCTGTTCATGAAAGATGACGCAATCTTGTATTTTCTAAAATCCGTATGGGATATGAACAGACAAAAGAAAGGAAAAGGTTATGGTAAAGCTTAATTTAGAAATACCGTCTGAGTTTTTCAGGGAAGAAACTCGGTGCCATTATACGATTCCTCCTGATATGAAAAAGGTTTGGGCAGTAGAACTGGATTTGCTGAACAGATTTCTTCTGGCATGTGAAAAACATCATCTGCAATGTTATGCAGATTCAGGGACTTTGTTAGGGGCGGTCCGTCATAAGGGATTTATCCCATGGGATGATGATATAGATCTGGTAATGTTCAGAAAAGATTATGACAAGATGGTGAAGCTGGCTCCAAGGGAGTTTGAAAAACCATATTTTTTTCAAAACGTCTATTCTGACACAGGCTATCTGCGGGGTCATGCACAGTTTCGCAACAGTGAGACAACCGGGATTTTACGGATAGAATCAGGGAAAAAGATTCCTTATAATCAGGGGATTTTTATAGATATTTTTGTATTGGATGGAGTGACGACTGATAAGATGTTCAGGGCAAGGCAAAAGAATGCCATACGTTTTCACAGGAAAATGATGGAGTATTTACTTTTCTGTCAAAATTCCATAACATTTCGGGAAAAAGTATTCAAACAATGGATGAACGCCATAGGAATAAGCGATATCAAAGAACAATTCCGAATAATAGAAGACCTGCTTCGGATGGTTCCTGTGGAAAGCGTGCCGTTGGCAGCCCCTCTCAGCTTTATTTTTGAGATAGAAAAGAGAATACGGAAAAAAGAGATTTATAAAGAGACTGTGTGGCTTCCCTTTGAGTGGATACAGGTACCGGCTCCGGCAGGCTACGATGAGTTTTTAAGCCAAAGATACGGCAATTACAAGACACCAGTTCAAAATCCAACAACCCATGGAGATACTTTTTTTGACACAGAGAAAGCTTATACATGGTATTCGGGCAGGAGAGTAATGGCATGACTGATAGAAAACAGTACAATAGAAGAAAATTCGTTATAAAGCTGATGATTATCTTGTTGGGAATGGGGATTGCTTTTCACAAAATGGACGGGATTTACCGAGTGATGTCTAGTGCAAAATCCCAGATAAAAGGAAGAATGGAGTATACGATACGAAACAAAAAACGGGATTTGGATTTTGAGAAAGGGCGCATATCTGAAAATGATTCACATGCATGGTATAAAGAATATCATGTGGTTTCACATTCAGGGGGAGGTATAGACGGAAAACGGTATACTAATTCCTTGGAGGCATGGGAAAATGCATACGAATGCGGAAACCGGGTTTTTGATGCAGATTTATCCTTTACCAGTGATGACATTTTGGTTCTCCGTCATGAATGGTTTGATAATCTGGAACAGGAGAATATTTCCGAGAATGATATTCCGGCATTTAAGGAATTTATGAGTACTCCTGTGTATCATAAATATACTCCTATGTCCTGTTATGACATGATCCGTTTTTTGGCAGAGCATGAGGAATGTTATGCGGCCTGTGATTTTAAAGGCGATGGGACAAAGACCTTTTCCTTTCTTGTCCAGGCTGCAAAGGATATGGATTGTGAGAAGGTATTAGACCGGATTATTGTATCATTTTACAGCTATAAAGATTACGAAGAAATCAGTCAGGTATATGCATTTCATAACTGGGCAATTCGTCAATATCAGAACGAACCGCATAATTATTACGAGTTGGCAGAGTTTTGTCTGAATCACAATATCCCCGTATGTATGATACAGACGGACTATCTTGATGCGGGAGATGATATATCTGTTCTGACAGACAATGGAATCACCATATTTGCTGCTGTTGTCAATGAATTATCAGATATGGAACAGTATCTGCATCAAGGTGTATCCGGCTGCGTGTCTGATTATTTGTATGAAGCAGATTTTCAATATATTGAATAAGGATTCAAATAAATGATACAGGAAGGAATACGACAACATGGATAAAAGCTATGAAATCGGATATACAACCGGTGTGTTTGACATGTTCCATATTGGGCACCTTAATATTTTAAAAAGAGCAAAGGCAAGATGTAAATATCTGATTGTGGGTGTAAGTACGGATGCTCTGACAAAAGAATACAAAAAGAAAACGCCCATTATTCCTTTCGAAGATAGGATTGAGATTGTAAAATCCATTGTTTATGTAGACCAGGTGATTCCGCAGACTACCATGGATAAAAGAAAAGCATGGGAAGAATTGCATTTTCATGTATTATTTCATGGAAGCGACTGGAAACATACAGAGATGTATCAGAAGCTGGAAGCAGATTTTTGCCGGATTGGAGTAGACATAGTGTATCTTCCCCATACAGAAGGCATATCCTCAACGATTTTAACAGATGCGCTTGAACGTTTTTGAGAATTGCATTTGAAAAAAGGAGTGGTTGTGAAAATGAATTATGTCGTCGTCATTGTTACCTATAATCGGTTGCCGCTCCTTAAGGAGTGTTTAAAGCAGATCGATGCACAGTCTTTAAAATTCAACGAAATGGTTGTTGTTAATAACTGCAGTACAGACGGCACTGCAGAATTTCTCCATGAATATGCCAAACACCGCAATGACATTACGATTATAACGACAAAACAGAATTTAGGCGGTTCAGGAGGTTTTGAGCTGGGAATCCGATCCGTTCCTGACAAAGCAGATTATGTTTTATTGATTGACGACGATGCGATCCTTCATAAGAATTTTTTGGAAGAAATTGATTCGCACCGAGAAGATGGAATCTATGGGTATTCAGGAACTGTTTTAACAGATGGGAGCATAGACACTTCACACCGCAGAAGGCTGGCGGATCCAATATTCATGTTAAAAACAGATGTTCCGGCCAGAGAGTATAATAAGGAGACATTTTTATATGATTTATCGTCCTTTTGCGGTTTGGTAGTCAGCAGAAAGCTGATCGATCAGATTGGTTTTCCAAGAGGCGATTACTTTATCTGGTATGATGATACGGAATATTCCTTAAGAATCCGGAATTTCTCTAAAATAAAAAATATTAACAGAGCATGGATCTTTCACAAAGCGCTCAAAAACAAGGATGGTTTATTAAGCTGGAAAAGCTATTATGGATACCGCAATCAAATTCATATCGGAAAGCATTATTCAAAATGTCCCTGGCTGTATAAAAAATACCGTTACATGTATCATACATACAAAATATTATATTATCATATGCTTGCCAAAGTGAAAAAGATTCAAAAAAAGAATAACAACGATTATATGGCGTGGGAAGAATTGCACCGGGACGTCCTTCACGACAGTAAACAGAATATTCTTGGAATCAATAAAAAATATGTTCCGGGAAAAAGGGCAAAGGAGAAAAACAATGCTGCAAAAGATTAAACATGATATCTTATTATACAAAATTCAATTACTGGCCGGTTTTGCATCAGCATTGTGTGCTCATCTTTTTGCATTGGTTCAGGTTTTGCATAACTATGATAATATTGCGGTGGTTCCATCTGGATATGGGACAGGGATAACCTCAGGGCGATGGTTTCTTACGATTTTCGGCGATTTTATAGGTAAAATATGGGGAAACTACAATATTCCTTTTTATAATGGATTCATTACAATCGGGATTTTATTAATTGCCGCATGTATAGTGCTGGATATTTTTGAAATCAAAGATGTAAAGACAGGTGCTGTGTGGACCAGCATTTTCGTTTGTTTTCCCACCGTAACCAGCACATTGTTTTTCATGTATACGGCTCCTTATTATGCGTTTGCGATCCTGATGGCTGTTATGGCCGGCTGGGTGACGGAAAAACTTCGTTATGGCTGGCTTTTGTCCATGGTTCTTCAGGCTTGTTCACTGGGAATCTATCAGGCATATTTTCCAATGACTGTAACTTTATTTGTATTGCTTTTGATCAGCAAGATCCTGGAAAAAGATTCATCGATACAAAAGATCCTGATAAATGGACTGGCTTATCTTGCAAATCTTTCAGGAGGCATGATTGCCTATTTCCTTTTATTAAAAATTTCACTCGCTTATTACGAAAAGGATCTTAACACCTATCAAGGAATCGATGCTATGGGGAAATTAAAGATGTCAGAGCTTCCGTCCCTGTTTGCAAAGACTTTTATTCAGTTTTTAACAATTCCTTTAAAAAATTATCATGGCATCGCATCTACTGCAATTTTAAAATATGCGATGATTTTTCTCGCGGTTTTTAGTATTGGCGCAGTTTTGGCTTTGCTGTTTTTAAACAGGCAAAAGCCATCTATCTATGCAGGAACGATGGGACTGTGCCTGATTTTCCCACTGGCGGTAAATTGTATCCAGATCATGTGTCCTGACAGCAATATCTATACTCTTATGGTCTATGCTGCTGTTTTTATTTATCTGATGCCTTTGCTTTTAGTGGAAAAGCTGGAAAAACTAACGATCAATAAGCTGTTCTGGCATATTGATCCGGGGGGTATTGGCAGAATTGTAATAGCTGTTTATGGAGTCGTTCTTTTAAATTATATATGGCTTTCTAATGGAAACTATACCTCCATGTATTATATGAACCGGCAGACAGAAAACTATCTGACCACGGTAATTACCAGGATCCAGGAAACGGATCATTTTCATGACTCCTATCAATGGGTATTTATAGGAAAGTCGATTTCTGATCCTAATTTTCAATATTCCTGGAGTTCCTATACTCCTTATTTGTATGGCGGAAATATTACCATGCTGATTAATGCATATTCTCGGAACTCTTTTATCCGAAACTTCCAGGGATTTACCATGCCTTTGGCAGATCCAGAGACTGCAGAGCGGATAAGTAAAGAGGATTTTGTAAAGAAAATGCCTTGTTATCCGTCCGATGGGGCAATTAAGGTATATGAAGATCTGGTAATTATAAAATTCGAAGAAGTGGAGTAGTTTTTATGAACGGAATTCTGTCTGTTATTTTGCCTGCTTATAATGAAAATGTAAATATAGAAAAGTCATATATGACGATTGCCCAAATATTGAGCGCCAGCAGCATACCCCATGAGTTGGTTTATGTAAATGATGGTTCTACAGATAATACATGGAATGAAATATGCAGAATGAAGAAAAAAGAAACATCAATAAGCCGGATAACCGGAATATGCTTCTCCAGAAATTTTGGAAAAGAGGCGGCAATTATGGCTGGATTAACCAATGCTTCCGGGGATGCCTGTGTTGTTATGGATTGTGATTTACAGCATCCGCCGGAAAAGCTGCCGGAAATGTATTATTTATGGCAGCAGGGGTTTGAAGTGGTTGAGGGGGTGAAGCGCAGCAGGGGAAATGAAAACGGGATTTATAAAGCCGGTGCTAAATTGTTTTATAAATTCATGTCACTTGCTGCAAAGACCGATATGTCAAGAGCATCAGATTTTAAGCTTTTAGACCGAAAAACAGTAAACAGCATTCTCTCTATGCCGGAACGGAGCATATTTTTTCGTGCCGCCGCCTCCTGGGTAGGCTATAAAAAGACGGAAATCGAATTTGATGTAAAGGAACGTGAGTATGGCGAATCAAAATGGTCTAAATGGTCTTTGGTAAAATACGCATTGAGGAATATTGCCGCATTTTCCACATTTCCTTTACAGCTTGTAACCATTACAGGGATAGCGACTCTTTTGGGAGCGATGATTTTAGCTTTTCAGACATGGATCCGGTATTATAGTGGAACGGCATTAGAGGGTTTCACAACAGTGATTTTGTTATTGCTGATGCTCAACAGTGTCGTAATGGTTAGTATAGGGATTTTGGGGTATTATATAGCCAAAATTTATGAAGAAGTGAAGGGCCGCCCCATGTATATTATTTCTGAGTTTGCAAAAGAAAAATAACTTTTATGACTTTTCAAAATGATTCTTGAGAAAACTATGTTTTATTTTCAGCAGAAAGAAAGGCAAAAGCACGTTAAGGAGGCGTGATTCATGTCAGGCTTTGACATAAAGGAAAAACGTTTTGAACAAGAAATCGGAAAAGATTTTAAAAGTTCTTGACAATGGATTTTTATGCGATTATAATGTTTTTCAGCTTAGTGGGGACAGGTTCCTATATATTTTTTATGGAAGCTTTTCTCCCAACAGGCTGGCGTATTTACGCCGGAATGCGTACCCTTCCTCTACAAAGGGAATGAAAGATATACATATTTTATGCATATTTTGTATATCCATACAGGACCGGAAAGCGGAGGAGAGACGAATAACAAAGAGGAGGAACAAAATTATGAGAAAGTTTGTTGGACTTGGACTTGCTGCGGCCATGGCATTTTCACTGACAGCATGTGGCGGTGGAAGCTCTGCAGATTCCGGAAACAAAGATGCAGCGCCTGCAAAGGATGCGGCTGCTGAGACGACCACAGGAGCGGAGCAGGAGGGCGGCGACGCAGCTCCGGCTGCTGAAGGCGGCGTATTCAAACTTGGTGTGATCGGACCTCTGACCGGACCGGCAGCCGCTTATGGTATTGCCGTACAGAACGGCGTGGATCTGGCAATTAAGGAAATCAATGCTGCAGGCGGTGTGAACGGCGCTGTTTTGGAGATGAATTCCCAGGATGACGAACATGATCCGGAGAAATCCGTAAATGCCTACAACACCTTAAAGGACTGGAACATGCAGATGCTGGTAGGTGCAGTAACCTCTAAGCCCTGTATCGCGGTTGCGGCAGAATCTGCCAATGACAACCTGTTCCAGATTACCCCGTCTGGTTCGGCAGTAGAGTGTGCAGCTCCGGAAAATGTATTCCGCGTATGTTTTGCTGACCCGGCACAGGGCACGGCTTCTGCCCAGTATATCGGCGAGCACAAGTTAGGAACCAAGATTGCGATTATCTATGACAGCTCTACCGAGTATTCATCCGGTATCCGTGAGTCTTTTGTAGCTGAGGCTGCAAATCAGGGGCTGGAGATCGTAGCAGACGAGGCTTTTACCGCTGATACCAATACGGATTTTTCCGTACAGCTTGACAAGGCAAAAGATGCCGGTGCGGATCTGGTATTTATGCCAATTTACTACCAGGAGGCTTCTGTGATCTTAAAGCAGGCCAGCGATAAGGAGTTTGCGCCGGTATTCTTTGGCGTGGATGGTATGGACGGTATTTTAAGCGTTAAGAACTTTGATACCTCTCTGGCTGAAGGCGTTATGCTGCTGACCCCGTTCTCTGCTACAGAGGAGGGCAGCAAGGCATTTACCGATGCTTATGTGGCTGCTTATGGCATTGAGCCGAACCAGTTTGCTGCAGATGCCTATGATGCTGTATATGCCATCAAGGCTGCTGCCGAAGAAGCCGGGATCAGCCCGGACATGGATGCATCTGCTATCTGTGACGCCATGAAGACTGCCATGACAAAGATTACCATCGACGGCCTGACCGGTGATGGTATGACCTGGGATGCAGCCGGTGAGACCGGGAAGGCTCCCAAGGCTGTGAAGATCGTGAACGGTGTATATGAGATGCAGTAAGCTTTCGCTGTTCGGATTATGTGAATGCTTATGTGTAAGTAAGAACCTGACAGGGGGCGTCCATGGGGCGCTCCTTGTTTGTTTCACATGAATGTTCATTCCAAAGTTATAGTTCATGGGTAAGTAGGATGTCTGTTTTGCTCATTTTTACTTGCACATCCTACTTTCCTATGATATAATTCGACTTAATGTTTTAATTGCCTAACGTGTTAAATTGTCAGAATCCTGGCAGCTTTTCGTTTAACACAAAAAGAAAAAGGAAAAGGGGTAGGATTTCATGAGTTTTCTGTCATATTTAATCAATGGAATCAGCCTGGGCAGTATTTACGCTATCATTGCACTTGGATACACAATGGTGTATGGGATTGCCAGGATGCTGAATTTTGCCCACGGGGACATTATTATGGTAGGGGGATTTGCCATATTTACCATTGTCAGCACTATGGGACTTCCTCCGCTTCTGGGCATCCTTGTGGCTGTGGCTGTGTGCACGGTTTTAGGAGTAACCATTGAGCGGGTGGCTTACCGTCCCTTAAGAGGGGCATCCTCTCTGGCGGTTTTGATCACAGCCATTGGCGTCAGCTATCTTCTGCAGAATATAGCGCTCCTGATTTTCGGCTCCAATGCCCGTCAGTTTACTTCTGTGGTAACACTGCCCAACTTAAAGCTGGCGGACGGCGCTCTGACCATTTCCAGCGTTACCATTGTGACGATTGTTTCCTGTATCCTGATTATGATTGGCCTGACTTCTTTTATCAACAAAACCAAGGTGGGACAGGCCATGCTTGCCGTGTCTGAGGACAATGGGGCAGCTACGCTTATGGGAATTGATGTAAACCGGACCATTGCCATTACTTTTGCCATTGGTTCTGCTTTAGCGGCTGTGGCAGGGGCGCTTTTGTGCTCTACCTATCCGTCTTTAACCCCTTACACCGGATCCATGCCGGGTATCAAGGCGTTTGTGGCAGCAGTGTTCGGCGGAATCGGCTCCATTCCCGGGGCATTGATCGGCGGCGTGCTTTTGGGTGTGATTGAGAATCTGTCCAAAGCATATATTTCGTCTCAGCTTTCGGACACCATTGTGTTTTCGGTGCTGATCCTTGTGCTGCTGATCCGGCCTACAGGGATTCTTGGCAGAAAGATCAATGAGAAAGTGTAGGTGGTCCTGATGAACAAAAAGAAAGTACGGATGCAGAACGGCATCACATATGGGATCGTTGTGGGATGCTGGATTCTGGTGCAGATCATGGATAAAACAGGCCATATGACCAGCTTGTTAAAAGGAATCCTGGTACCTTTGTGCATGTATTCCATTCTGGCTATCTCCTTAAATCTTACAGTAGGGATTTTGGGAGAGCTGAGCCTGGGCCATGCAGGATTTATGTGTGTAGGTGCGTTTTCCGGGGCATTTTTTACAAAATGCATGGAAAATATCCTGCCCAATCTGCAGGTGCGTTTTTTTCTGGCAATCGTAATCGGCGCAGCCATGGCCGGAGTGTGCGGGATTCTTATCGGGATCCCGGTGCTGCGGCTGAAAGGGGATTATCTTGCTATTGTGACCCTGGCCTTTGGGGAGATTATTAAGAATCTGATTAATGTAATGTACATTGGACTGGATCAGAACGGATTTCATTTTTCCATCAAAGATACCATGTCTTTAGGGATGGATGAGACCGGGGTGGTGATTATCAAGGGGGCACAGGGCATCACAGGCACGCCCAAAGCCGCTACCTTTTTGATTGCAGTGGCGCTTCTTCTGATTACCTTGTTTATTGTGCTGAACCTGATCCATTCCAGGACCGGAAGGGCCATTATGTCCATCCGTGACAACCGGATTGCGGCAGAGTCCATTGGAATCAATATTACCAAGTATAAGCTGATGGCATTTGCCATCTCTGCGGCTTTGGCCGGAGTGGCCGGGGTATTGTATGCCCACAATCTGTCAACCTTGGCAGCCACACCCAAAAATTTCGGCTACAATATGTCCATTATGATTCTTGTGTTTGTGGTTTTGGGAGGACTGGGAAATATCCGGGGTTCCATGATTGCCGCGGTGGTTCTTACCCTGCTTCCGGAGCTTCTGCGCGGGTTAAATGATTACCGGATGCTGATCTATGCGGTTGTGCTGATTGTGATGATGCTGTTTAACTCCAGCCCCAAGGCCATTGAGCTTCGTTCCGTGCTGATGGAGCGGTTTAAAAAGGGAAAAGAACCGGCTGCAAAGGAGGAAGCGTAGTATGGCAATGTTGGAAGTGAAAAACCTAAGCATTTCATTCGGCGGATTAAAGGCAGTGGATGATTTCAGTGTGACCATAGAAAAAGGGCAGCTTTATGGACTGATCGGCCCTAACGGCGCCGGAAAGACTACTATATTTAATTTGCTGACAGGGGTGTACCGTCCGGATACGGGAACCATTCTTCTGGACGGGAGAAACATTACCGGAAAAAAGACGATTGAAATCAACCAGGAAGGCATTGCCAGAACCTTTCAGAATATCCGTCTGTTTAAGGAGCTGAGCGTGCTGGACAACGTAAAGGCGGGCCTTCACAATCACTATAAATATTCCACAATAGAGGGGATCTTCCGGCTGCCTCGGTTTTATAAGGTGGAAAAGCAGATGGATGAGCGGGCATTGGAGCTTTTAAAGGTATTTGATTTAGATAAGGAAGCAGACTATAAGGCTTCCAACCTGCCTTATGGAAAACAGAGAAAGTTAGAGATTGCCAGGGCCTTGGCCACAGAACCTAAGCTTTTGCTTTTAGATGAACCGGCGGCAGGCATGAATCCCAATGAGACGGCTGAGTTGATGGAGACAATCCGTTTTGTGCGTGATAATTTTGATATGACAGTTCTTTTGATTGAGCATGACATGAAGCTGGTTTCCGGAATCTGTGAACAACTGACTGTTCTGAATTTCGGACAGGTGCTGACCCATGGCGAGACAACAGAGGTGCTCAATGACAAGCGGGTTATCACGGCTTATCTTGGAGAGTAGGAGGAGAGACAAACATGGCAATACTGGAAGTAAAGGAGCTGGAAGTCTTCTATGGCGTGATCCAGGCCATTAAAGGAATCTCCTTTGAAGTGAATCCAGGCGAGATTATTGCATTAATCGGAGCCAATGGGGCAGGAAAGACTACCACGCTGCAGACCATTACCGGACTGATTCCTTCCAAGTCAGGACATATTGTGTATGATGGGAAGGATATTACCAGGATGCCGGGACATAAGCTGGTATCCATGGGCATGGCTCATGTGCCGGAAGGACGAAGGGTTTTTGCCCAGCTTACGGTGCTGCAGAATTTAAAGCTGGGAGCTTATACCAGAAAAGATAAAGCAGAGATCGAAGAAACTTTAAAGGTGATTTACAGCCGCTTTCCCCGGCTTGAGGAGAGGAAAAACCAGATGGCAGGAACCCTCTCAGGAGGAGAGCAGCAGATGCTGGCCATGGGGCGGGCTCTTATGTCCCATCCAAAGCTGATTGTGATGGATGAGCCTTCCATGGGGCTGTCACCTATTTATGTTAATGAGATTTTTGATATTATCCAGAAGATCAATGGGGATGGAACCACCGTGCTTTTGGTGGAACAGAATGCAAAAAAGGCTCTTTCCATTGCTCATCGGGCTTATGTGCTGGAGACCGGAAAGATCGTGCTGAGCGGAGATGCCGGAGAGTTGATGAATGATGATTCGGTGAAAAAGGCTTATTTGAGCGAGTGAGAGAGATTATCAGAAACAAAAAATAAAGTATTCAGAAAATACTTTCATTTCAAGGGAAAAGTCCTAGACTTTTCCCTTATTACTGTGGTAAGATAGGGATATAGCAAAGCAAGGTATCAGAACAAATTTTATTTTAATAATTCTTAAGGAGGTTTTTTGCTATGAAAGGAAATGTGATTGTCGGACAGTCCGGAGGTCCCACGGCGGTGATTAATTCCAGCTTAGCGGGAGTGTACCGTACCGCCATCGACCGGGGGGCCAAGAAGGTTTATGGAATGAGATTCGGGATTCAGGGTCTTTTAGATGAGCAGTATGTAGATCTGTCAAAGCACATCAAAAATGATCTGGATGTGGAGATTTTAAAGCGCACCCCGTCTGCATTTTTGGGAACCTGCCGTTATAAGCTGCCTGATATTCATGAGAACCAGGAGATTTATAAGAAGATCTTTGAGATTCTGGACAAGCTGAATATTGAGTGCTTTATTTACATTGGCGGCAATGATTCTATGGATACCATTAAGAAGCTTTCAGACTATGCCATTTTGATGGGTAAGGGTCAGAAGTTTGTGGGAGTGCCCAAAACCATTGACAATGATCTGGCTCTGACGGACCATACGCCTGGATACGGAAGCGCAGCCAAGTATATCGCTACATCCACTAAGGAAGTTATCCGGGACGGCTTAGGCTTTTCCTATCAAAAGAAGCTGGTGACGATTATTGAGATCATGGGACGGAATGCAGGGTGGCTTACCGGTGCGTCGGCTTTGTCACGGGGCGAGGACTGCGATGGCCCGGATTTGATCTATCTGCCGGAGGTTCCTTTTGAGATCGACCGGTTTGTGGAAAAGGTGCGGAAGCTGCTGGAGAAAAAGGATGTGATTGTGGTTGCCATTTCAGAGGGAATCCGGAATTCAGAGGGCAGGTATATCAGTGAGATGTCTGCTGCCACAGACTACGTGGATGCTTTTGGACACAAGCAGCTTACGGGTTCTGCCAGCTATCTGGCCAATGTGATCAATCAGCAGATCGGCTGTAAGTCCAGAGCCGTAGAGTTCAGTACCCTTCAGAGAAGCGCAGCCCATCTGGCTTCCCGGGTAGATGTAAATGAAGCATTTATGGTAGGCGGCGCTGCGGTCAAAGCTGCCGACGAGGGCGACACCGGCAGAATGGTAGTCATTGACCGGGTATCTGATGATCCGTATCAGAGCGCAACCGGAATTTATGATGTGCATAAGATTGCAAACGGAGAGAAGCTGGTTCCGAGAGATTGGATTACGAAAGACGGAACTTATGTGACGGAGGAATTTATTGATTACGTGCGTCCGCTGATCCAAGGCGATTATCCTTGTGTCATGGTCGGCGGTATTCCGCGTCATCTCTATATGTCTTCCGGCCGAGGGAAGAAAGGGGAATAAACTTATGCTGTCAAAGGCAATTGGAATCGCTACGAATGCTTTTCAGGGCGTCATAGACGCCAAAGGGAATCCCTATATCGACCATGCCATGCGTGTCATGAGCAAGATGGACACGGAGGAGGAGAAGATCATAGCGGTGCTTCATGACGTGGTGGAGGATACGGAGATGACCCTGCACGAGCTGCAGGAGGCAGGTTTCTCCCGGACCGTCCTGGATACAATTGGCATGCTGACAAAGAAACCCGATATGAAGTATTTTGATTACATTGAGGATATTCATTCCAGCGAGCTGGCATCCAAAATAAAGATTGCAGAGATTGAGGACAACCAGGACATTATGCGTGTCCGCAAGATGTCGTTCCAGACCTATACAACAGCGGAACGGGTAAAAAAGACCCTTGCGATCTTAAAGGATGAGGGAAGCAGCGGGAAGTTTTAAAGAACAGGTGATAAAATGCTGTCCCCCGGCATATGCTTATAGCAGTAAAGTATTGCCGGAGATACCTGGATTTCAGTGATTTTGTGCTGTCCGGCAATACTCCAGCATAGCAAGGGGGCATCTTCATGGAAAGTTATAACGTATACAAGGATATTAAGGCCCGGACAGGAGGAGAGATCTATCTGGGAGTGGTCGGTCCGGTCCGCACAGGAAAATCTACTTTTATCAAGCGTTTTATGGAACAGCTTGTGCTGCCGGAGATGGAAGATGAGCATCGGAAAAACCAGACCAGAGATGAACTTCCGCAAAGCGCTGCGGGCAAGACCATCATGACCACAGAGCCTAAATTCATCCCAAAGGAGGCGGCCCTGATTCAGCCAACAGAAGGGATTCAGGCAAAGGTACGTCTGATCGACTGTGTTGGCTTTATGGTGGACGGGGCAGCCGGTCATGTGGAGAATGATCGGGAACGTCTGGTAAAGACCCCCTGGTTTGAGGAGGAGATTCCCTTTACCCAGGCAGCGGAGATTGGCACCCGCAAGGTGATTAAAGACCATTCCACCATTGGAATCGTGATCACCACAGACGGTTCTTTTGGGGATCTGAAGCGGGAAGCGTACATAGGGGCAGAAAATACTGCCATCCAGGAACTAAAGGAGATCGGCAAACCATTTCTGGTTCTGCTTAATTCGGATCGGCCTTACTCTGAGGAGACGGCCCGTCTGGCACGGGAACTGGAAAAGCAGTATGATGTGACCGTTATGCCGGTAAATTGTGAACAGCTTAAAAGAGAAGACGTCCATCGGATTCTGGAAAAGGTGCTGAAGGAATTTCCTGTGACAGAGGTGGATTTTTTCATTCCTAAATGGCTGGAGATCCTTCCTGGAAGCCACTGGCTGAAGGAGCAGGCAGTAAAGACAGCCCGTGAACTGATGGCAAAGGTAAGGCAGAT
Source organism: uncultured Lachnospiraceae bacterium (assembly GCA_910586205.1). Taxonomy (GTDB): domain Bacteria; phylum Bacillota; class Clostridia; order Lachnospirales; family Lachnospiraceae; genus Brotaphodocola. Next base: position 53,564 of record CAJUGD010000019.1, read on the forward strand.
GAAGGATGTGCCCGCAGATTTCGGCAGCAATGATTCGGAAGTGATCCGCTCCATGAAGGTAGATGAGATGGATCTGTCTGACGGAAGTGTATCTGTACAGGTAGCCTTAGAGGACGGGTATTACTACCAGACTTTAAGCGACTTTGCCGGAATCCCCATTACAGACGAATATCAGCTTATGCAGAAACTTCGGGATCTTGCCTCTATGCAGACCGAGTATGACAAGGTATTAAATGCCATGAACCAGGTGCGGATGCGCGGCTACGGCGTGGTCACTCCGGAACGCTCGGAGATTATTTTAGACGAACCCGCCGTGATCCGTCACGGCAACAAATACGGCGTTAAAATGCGTGCCGAAGCGCCTTCCATCAATTTAATCAAGGCCCACATCCAGACCGAGATAGCACCCATTGTAGGAAGCGAACAGCAGGCAGAAGATCTAATCGCCTACATGAAAGAAAACGCCCGAAAAAAAGAAGACGGCATCTGGGACACCAACATCTTCGGAAAATCCATTGAGCAGATCGTAGAAGACGGCATCCAAGCCAAAGTCAGCCAAATGACCGAAGACTGCCAAATGAAGCTGCAAGACGCCCTCCAAAAAATCATCAACGACAGCAGCGGGGGGATGATATGCATCATCATCTAGCAGTGCCAAATAAGACGGAAATATTTTTTCGTTGTGCTTGCACAAAAGAAAAAATATTTCTGGCTTATTTGATAGGGCGAGAGCCCGTCAGTGAGGTGAAGCGAAGTGGAACCGAACTGCACTGCGTCCCCGGAGCCAAAATGAGCAACCACAAACAAATCTTCGTTGTGCTTGCACAAAAGAAAAAATATTTCTGGCTTATTTGATAGGGCGAGAGCCCGTCAGTGAGGTGAAGCGAAGTGGAACCGAACTGCACTGCGTCCCCGGAGCCAAAATGAGCAACCACAAACAAATCTTCGTTGTGCTTGCACAAAAGAAAAAATATTTCTGGCTTATTTGATAGGGCGAGAGCCCGTCAGTGAGGTGAAGCGAAGTGGAACCGAACTGCACTGCGTCCCCAGAGCCAAAATGAGCAACCACAAACATACCCCCTCCCCATACCTCACCCACACCCCCATCCACAACAAAAGAGGAGGAATCTCACATGCGTATCGTATTCAGCGGCGCCGCTCACGAAGTAACCGGAAGCTGCCATTACCTGCAGGCCGGCGATACCCATCTTCTTGTTGACTGCGGCATGGAACAAGGCTTCAATATCTATGAAAACGTAGAACCACCCGTACCCTGGTCTCAGATAGACTATGTACTTCTGACCCACGCCCACATCGACCATGCCGGAATGCTCCCTTACATTTACGCAAGGGGCTTTTCCGGTCATGTGATGGCTACCACCGCTACCTGTGACCTATGCAACATCATGTTAAAGGACAGCGCCCACATTCAGGAAATGGAGGCTGAGTGGAAAAACCGCAAGGCCCGCCGGGCCGGCGGAGCAGAAGTAAAACCCCTTTACGAGATGAACGACGCCTTAGGCGTTCTGGAGCAGTTCGTCCCCAACACCTACGGTGATATTGTTAAATTATCAGACAATGTAACCATCCGTTTCACAGATATCGGCCATCTCTTAGGCTCAGCTTCCATTGAGATCTGGCTGAAAGAAGACAATATTGAAAAAAAGATCGTCTTTTCCGGTGACATAGGAAATAAGAACAAGCCCTTAATCCGGGATCCATCCTATACCCTGTCGGCAGATTATGCGGTGATGGAATCAACTTACGGAAACCGTCTCCACCAGAAAGGTAAGGATCACATTTCCGAGCTGGTCCGCATTGTTCAGGAAACCTTAGACCGAGGCGGCAATGTAGTGATACCGGCATTTGCCGTTGGCAGAACCCAAGAGCTTTTATACTATTTCCGTCACATAAAAAACCAGCGCCTGATCCGCGGCCATGAAAACTTTGAGGTTTATGTGGACAGTCCTTTGGCAGTGGAAGCTACCCATGTATTCAAGCAGAACCAGTTGGAATGCTATGACGAGGAGACCAGGGAGCTGGTGCGGATGGGAGTCAACCCCATATCCTTCCCGGGACTGAAGCTTTCCATCAGCAGTGAGGAATCCAAAAACATCAACTTTGATCCCAGCCCCAAGGTAATCATCTCTGCTTCCGGCATGTGTGATGCAGGCCGTATCCGCCACCACTTAAAACACAACCTGTGGAGACGGGAATGCACGGTGATCTTTGCAGGATATCAGGCAGAGGGAACCTTAGGGAGAAGCTTAGTAGACGGAAACCGGACAGTAAAGCTGTTTGGCGAAACGATTGACGTGGAAGCCCACATTGAAACCCTTCATGATATCAGCGGCCATGCCGACCGGGACGGTCTTTTAGAGTGGGTGGAGAATTTTGAAAAAAAGCCAGATCAGATCTTCATAGTACATGGAAACGACGAAGTGTGCGATCAATTTGCAGATCTGATTACAGAACGGACAGGCATTCCGGCAAAAGCGCCCTTCAGCGGTGCAGAGTATGATCTGGTGGCCGGTCAGTGGGTTAAGGAGACAGAAGGGGTTCACATTGTCACGAAAAGCGCTGCTGCAAAGAAAGCTAAGGGAGTCTTTGCACGGCTTCTGGCTGCCGGTGAGCGCCTGATGGCGGTGATTGCCCGAAATGAAGGCGGCACCAACAAAGATCTGGCCAAATTTGCAGATCAGATCCATTCCCTGTGCGACAAATGGGACCGGTAAAATATTAAGTAAGGAGATTTATCATATATGACAAAGGTTCAGATCTACACAGACGGCTCTGCCAGAGGAAATCCTGACGGTCCGGGAGGCTATGGGGCTGTGCTTCAATTTATGGACAGCAAGGGGCAGCTTCATGAGAAGGTGTTGTCAGCAGGCTACAAAAAGACTACCAACAACCGGATGGAGCTGATGGCTGCCATTGTAGGGTTAGAGGCATTAAACCGTCCCTGCCAGGTAGAACTGTACTCAGATTCCAAGTATTTAACCGATGCCTTTAACCAGCATTGGATTGACAACTGGGTTATGAACCATTGGAAACGAGGAAAAAGCGGCACAGTCAAAAATGTAGATCTGTGGGAGCGCCTTTTGGAAGCCAAAGCCCCTCATCAGGTTTTGTTTATATGGGTGAAGGGACATGCCGGACACCCGCAGAACGAGCGCTGCGACAAGCTGGCAACGGCTGCAGCAGACGGAGATCATCTGATGATTGACCATGGAGCAGAAAGCCATTCATAAAGGTTTTCATAAACAGAAGGAAATTGGTTACGGTTCTCTTACGAATATTTACTTCTTTTGTCCTCCTGTTCCCTTTCCTGGAAGATTGTGTTATGGTATAGGAAAAGGTTTATAGAAACCTTTTCCTATTTTTTAATGTGCTTATTATTGCATAAACAAACTTAGAACGTTTCTTTCGAGAGAATAAAGAACAGGATGGGATAATGTATGAAATTTAAGGGGATTTGGATTGTCATCTGCCTGATTTTAATGGTTGGATTCACCTCCACCAATTATATACGAAAAATAACCGGCAGTACGGGAGAGGAAGCTTACGAGACATCTCTCCTATCTTATCAACAGGCAGAGACTTTCGAAGAAGCTAAGGAAGGCGCGGCATTAACAGGGCAGGAGACTTTCCGGGCTTTGTCCAGAGAAGCTTCTGGCTTTAAGAACGAAAGCACAAAGGAAAAGGCCGAAGAAAAGAAAGAGTACGATGTTTTTGCTGCGAATGTTCCAAAACAGGAAAAGATTGAGACACGGGAAGCAGAAAAACTTCAAGAGCTTCCGGCAGAACAAAAACAATCCGTCTCCGGATTTCATCTTGCCACAGCCTCTGAACCGGATGGTTTTCTGCAGAATGACGAAGGCTTCAGAAAAGAATCAGAAAAGAACGGGACAAGCAGCACCTCTCTCTTTTCTGAAAATGCCGGGCAGGATAAAGAAGAAAACCAACGAAATACTGCTTTGGCAAGACTTCAGGAATTGGACAGCCAGATTGCCCGCAACCGGACAAAGGATACAGAGATAACAGCCAGCTCCCAAAAAGCGGCTGCGGAGAGCGAATGGAGGCTGTGGGAGACAGAACTCCAGAGGATGATTGAACATTTAAAAGAAAAGCTGGATCGTGATCAGCAGGATCAATTAATGCGTCAGCATAGAGAATGGATCCGCAGCCGGGAGGAACAGGCAGTGGAGGCATCCCAAAAGCAAATGGGAAGCGCCATGGAAGAAGTCAGCTACAGCAGGGCTTTAGCAGAGCTGACACGTGAAAGAAGCTATCAGATAGCCCAAATATATGAAGAATTTTTTGTCCCATGACAGAATTATTGCTGTTTACTTAAAACAATACTCCTTTTTTTGACGGCATTTTGCTGAAATAGAGATGCATTGCCTTGCTTTTTCATGTTGAATTTGCTATAATATTAGCAACGTTTTATGAGCGGTTTTATAAAAATCAGCTTTCATTTAAGGGAAAGCAGGTTCCTGTCTGAACCTGGGCAGGAGAAAGGGAGGATGTTATGTTTAAAAAAATGAAACTGGCGCCAAAATTGGCGCTGGCCATAGGCAGTATGCTGACGGTAATTCTGGTGATCTTGATTGGAATAACGGTTTCCTTGTCTCGTTCTGCAATCTCGGCTTCCACCAATAGCGAACTGATGGAAATATCCAAATCAAATTCACAGCAGATTCAGAGAATTTTTGATGAGGCAGAATCCGTTGCTCAGAATATGCAGCATTATTTGGAGCAGTCTTATAAAACAGCCAAAGAAAATCCGGCATGGGCAGTGATCCCTTCGGTTCCGGAAGCAAGAGATCTTTGTGAAAGCTCCATTTATAATGAAGTCCTTACGCCAATCAGCTATGATGTGGAAGTGTTTCTTCGGGAAACTGCCCGCAGCACGGCAGCATATAGTAAAGACTTAGCCGGCGTGGGCGTTATGTTTGAACCCTATAAGTTTCAGAGCAATCTGCGCGGCTATGCATTTTACATAAGTGAAGACAATATTGATCAGGAAATACAGCCCTATGGAGTCTACGAAACCTATTCCCAAGAGATTTATTACAAAATGGCCGCCGAAGGAAAAAAGCCGGTTGTCACGGATCCTTATGAATACGAAGGCAATACTTTAGTCTCCTATGCATGTCCTGTGTTTAATAACAATGATTTTACCGGAGTGGTTGTGGCCGATATTAAAGTAAACAATTTTGATAAGGTAAATGCAACGAATGCCCATTATCCCAGTATGTATGCCACGATTTACAGTGATGCAGGGAAGATCATTTATGACAGTGAAGATAAAGATGACATCGGAAGGATGCTTTCGGAGTTTACCCCTAATGCCTCAGAACTTAAATCCATCCAGGACAAGATGGCAGAGGGAAATGCCTTTCAGATAGAAACTACCCGGGAAGATGGAAGGAAAGTCACCAGATTCTTTACCCCTATCCATGCAGCAGAGCAGACATGGTGGTCCTTGACAGCCGTAAGCTCACGGGATATTGACGCATCCGTGAGAAAGACTGTATTTTGGATGCTTTTGCTTTCTGTGATTGCGCTTGTTGTCATTATTCTTACCATTATTGTTGTGCTGCGTAAAATGCTCCATCCTGTACAGGGAGTGGTAGATGCAGCCAGAAGCATTGCTGAGGGGAATCTGGATGTGCATTTTGAGTCAGCCAATGAGGATGAGATCGGCATTCTCTCTCAGACTTTTGCCAAAATGGCGGTAAATCTAAACCAGATTATAACAGATGTCAAATATGTTTTAGGTGAGATGGCTGACGGAAACTTTGATGTGAAAACCAAAGCAGAAGAAAGCTATGTGGGAGCATTCGAGGGGGTGTTAAGCTCTGTCCGCAGGATGAATCGAAGACTGAGCGGCACCTTAAGCCAGATTGACAATTCAGCCGATCAGGTATCAGCCGGAAGCGATCAGATGTCCTCCGGAGCCCAGGCTTTGTCTCAGGGAGCTGTGGAGCAGGCTGAATCCATCGAAAAACTGGCTTCCACCATTGAGGGCATCTTAGGACAAGTGCAGCAAACTGCCAGTAATGCTTCCGAGGCCAGAGAACGTTCCTTAACCTCCAGCGATGAGATTACCGTATGCAGCAACCAGATGAATGACATGATGGAGGCCATGGGAGAGATCGGAAAGAAATCCGCGGAGATTGGCAAGATCATCAAAACCATTGAAGATATTGCATTTCAGACCAATATATTGGCTTTGAATGCTGCTGTAGAGGCGGCCCGTGCCGGAGAAGCCGGCAAAGGCTTTGCAGTGGTGGCAGATGAGGTTCGTAATCTTGCCAGCAAATCAGCCACAGCATCCAACAGTACCTCGGATCTGATTCAAGGTGCGGTAAATGCAGTGGATAAGGGAAACCGGATTGCCAGAGACACGGCTGAATCTCTGATGAAAGTAGTGGGAAGCACCAAACTGGTTTCTGAGATTGTAGAACAGATTGCCGAGGCGGCTGCTTCTCAATCCGATTCTTTAGAGCAGGTTACAGAGGGAATGAACCAGATCTCCAGCGTTGTTCATACCAATTCCGCCACAGCAGAGGAAAGCGCAGCCACCAGCGAGCAGCTTTCCAGCCAGGCTCAGATGTTGAGAAACCTGGTGGGACAGTTTAAGCTGCGCAGGGAACGATAAATTCTGTCTTGCTAAAACCCCTTTCCTATGGTAAGATACATGGATGGAAACAAATGTTTTGATTTATAATATCGGAGGTATGACGGATCATGATGCAGGTTGCAGGTAGTTTGATAACCAATGGATTAAAGGTGGTGATTTTTGTGGTGATTGCCTATGCGGGGATCATCGGAGGTAAGAAATTAAGAGATAAAAAGGATGCCGAGAAGGCTCTTGAGAGCCAGGGCAGATAGTGCGGAGGACATAAGACGTGAAAAAGTACGGCGTAAATGAATTGAGAAGAATGTTTCTGGAGTTTTTTGAGAGCAAGGGACATTTGGTGCATAAGAGTTTTTCTTTGGTGCCTCATAATGACAACAGCCTTTTGCTGATCAACTCCGGGATGGCGCCCTTAAAGCCATATTTTACAGGACAGGAGATCCCGCCTAAGAGACGAATGGCCACCTGCCAGAAGTGTATTCGGACCGGGGATATTGACAATATCGGCAAGACGGCGCGGCATGGGACTTTTTTCGAAATGCTGGGTAATTTTTCATTTGGAGATTATTTTAAGGATGAAGCAATCCACTGGTCCTGGGAATTTTTGACGGAGGTGGTAGGGCTTTCTCCTGACCGTCTGTATCCATCCATCTATCTGGAGGACGACGAGGCATTTGAGATTTGGAATAAAAAGATCGGCATTTCTGCAGAACGGATCTTCCGTTTTGGCAAGGAGGACAACTTTTGGGAGCATGGGGCTGGTCCCTGCGGTCCCTGCTCAGAGATCTATTATGACCGGGGCGAAAAGTATGGCTGCGGCAAGCCTGGCTGTACGGTAGGATGTGAATGTGACCGGTATATTGAAGTATGGAATAATGTATTTACTCAGTTTGAGAATGACGGACATGGCAATTATACTGAGCTGATTCAGAAAAATATTGATACGGGTATGGGGTTAGAGCGTCTGGCCGTTGTGGTACAGGACGTGGACTCTTTGTTTACCGTGGACACCAATAAGGCTCTTTTGGACGCGGTATGTGCCATGGCACATACCGAATATTTGGCAGATGAAAAGAAGGATGTTTCTCTGCGCATTATTGCAGACCATGTTAAGTCCTGTACCTTTATGATCTCAGACGGCATTATGCCATCTAATGAAGGCAGAGGCTATGTTCTGCGCCGTCTCTTGCGCCGTGCGGCCCGCCACGGAAGGCTTCTTGGAATCGAAGGAAGATTTATGGCAGAGCTGGCTGAGACTGTAATTTCCCTTTCCAAAGACGGTTATCCGGAGCTGGAGGAAAAAAGGGTCATGATTCTCAAGGTTCTGACCGAGGAGGAAGAAAAGTTTAACCGTACCATTGACCAGGGCCTTTCTATTCTGGCAGAAATGGAAGAAGACATGGCCAAAAAGGGTGAGGACGTGCTTTCCGGAAGGGATGCCTTTAAATTGTATGATACCTATGGCTTTCCGCTGGATCTGACCATTGAGCTTCTTCAGGAAAAACACATGACCGTGGATCAGGACGGTTTTGCAGAGGCAATGGAGGAACAGAGAAAGAAAGCCCAGGGCGCCAGAAAGACCACCAATTACATGGGGGCAGACGTGACGGTGTATCAGTCGATCCCTGCCGAGATTACCAGCAGATTTGTGGGCTATGACCGATTGGTTCACGGTTCAAAGATCACTGTGCTCACCACAGAGTCTGAGCTGGCAGAGGCATTGACAGACGGACAGAGAGGCACCATTCTGGTAGACGAGACGCCGTTTTACGGCACTATGGGCGGACAGGCCGGAGACACCGGTGTGATTGAGAACGGCAACGGCAGCTTTGTGGTGGAGGACACTATTCATCTTTTAGGCGGCAAGATCGGACATGTGGGCCGGATGGTATCTGGCATGTTTACCGTAGGAGAGAACGTTGAACTGAAGGTAGGGGTTCAGGCACGGCGTTCTACGGAAAAGAACCACAGCGCCACTCATCTTTTGCAGAAGGCACTGCGTATGGTATTAGGGGAGCATGTAGAACAGGCAGGTTCTTTAGTGACTCCTGACCGCCTCCGGTTTGACTTTACTCATTTTTCTGCCATGACTAAGGATGAGATTCGGAAAGCAGAGGATTTAGTAAATAAAGAGATCCAGGATAACCTGGATGTGATCACGCAGGAGATGAGTCTGGATGAAGCGAAAAAGACAGGCGCTATGGCGCTTTTTGGCGAAAAATATGGCGAGACGGTACGTGTGGTCAAAATGGGCGATTTCTCTACGGAGCTTTGCGGCGGTACTCACGTGGCTCATACTGGCCAGATTCATGCGTTTAAGATTTTATCCGAAGCCGGAATTGCAGCCAATGTCCGCAGAATTGAGGCACTGACCGGCGAAGGGCTGATGGCTTATTACCAAAAAACAGAAGAAGATCTGCACCAAGCGGCCAAGGCAGCCAAGACTGCCCCGGCAGATCTGAAGGCTCGGATCGAGGCTATGACCGAGGAACTGAAAGCTCTCCATTCAGAAAATGAGAAACTAAAGGCCCGTCTTGCCAAGGATTCTTTGGGCGATGTTATGGATCGGGTGCGGGAGATCAATGGCGTAAAAGTGCTTGCAGCCAAGGTTATGGATGCAGATATGAACAATTTGCGCAGCTTAGGCGATCAGCTTAAGGAAAAGCTGGGCGAGGGCGTGATTGTTTTGGCCTCTTCATCAGAAGGAAAAGTCAGCTTGATGGCCACTGCTACTGACGGCGCTCAGAAAAAAGGCGCTCATGCCGGGAATCTGATTAAAGCCATTGCCGGCCTGGTAGGGGGCGGCGGCGGCGGACGTCCCAACATGGCTCAGGCCGGAGGAAAGAATCCTTCAGGAATAGATGCTGCTTTGGAGAAAGTGTATGAGGCGGCGGCAGAGCAGATAAAAGGGTAAACAGTAACCCCTCATGCCCCGCTTAGGGCACCACCATAAATGAAAGAGGGGTTACTGTGCGCCTCCGGCGGATGCACACAAAATGCCAAAAACGTGCATTTTGGCGCTGTACGGTCAGCGCAGCAAGTGCGCAGACCTACAGCAAGGATTCGAGACTTTCACAGTAACAATAACTGCCGGACAACAAATTTCCCCAGGTTTTGCAAAAAATAGTTGACGAATACGGATTTTATGTTATAATTTAAGCAGTGCGAATAAATACCCAAACAGTTGTATTATGCACAAGTACACAACTGGAGGGAGGTTAGGTGTGAGCGATGTCGAACGTAATTGTTAAAGAAAACGAAAGCCTGGACAGTGCGCTGCGCAGATTTAAAAGAAACTGCGCAAAAGCAGGGATTCAGCAAGAGATTCGTAAAAGAGAGCATTACGAGAAGCCAAGCGTCAGACGTAAGAAAAAGTCTGAAGCCGCAAGAAAACGTAAATTTAATTAAGCGTTTCAAAATCCTCAGTCATAAGGCTGAGGATTTTTTCGTACAATAATAGTAATTACAGATTCAGGATGATGGGACTCTTGTTTGAGCAGATGAAAATTGCAGCGGCAGACAATCTAAAGCTGCCAAAGGATGTAATTCTTGGTGAGGCTCTGGTATCTTTTATAGGGCGGACCAGTGTGATTGTAGAGAATTATCGGGGAATCTTAATCTATGACGATCAGACCGTAAAGCTGCAGGCAAAAAACTGTAAACTGCAGTTTAAAGGAAAACGGCTTCATATTGATTATTATAACCATGATGAGATGAAGATCAGCGGGCTGATCCAGTCTATGGAATTTGGAGATTAAACAAGGTTAAGAATATTTTGGTAACAGTTCAGATAGCCTCTGAACTGTTGCCATTTTTAAAAGAATCAAGACAGAAACGGAGTGAAATAGGTTGATAGAGGTCTTAAAGCATTATTTGGGAGGTTATCTGCGCATTAAGCTCTGCGGATTTTCTCCGGAACGATTCCTGAATCTTTGTATGGCAAAGCAGATTGTGATATGGGATTTAAGATACCAGGATGACAGCTATCAGTTTTTGATCACAGTAAAGGATTTTCGGCGTGTGCGTCCTTTGGTACATAAGGCACAAGTGCGGCTTCGGATTCTTAAAAGATATGGACTGCCCTTTTTTTTATACCGTAACCGACAGCGAAAATTGTATGCTATGGGGGTAGGAACATTTTTTTTGGTGCTTTTGCTTATGTCCCAATTTATATGGGATATTACTATTGAGGGAAATTACCGGTTTACGGATGATATGCTTCTTCATTATCTGGACACCCAGGAGATCCGGTATGGAAGAAAGAAAAAGGGGATTGACTGTACCAGCTTAGAAGAGTCTATACGCAGCCAGTACCCGGAGATTATATGGGTTTCCGCCCGGATTTCCGGCACCAGGCTGATGATCAAGATCAAGGAAAATGAGGTTATGGGGACTATTCCCCAAAAAGAAAATCATCCAAGGGATCTGATAGCTGAAAAGCCGGGAAAAATCACCAGAATGGTGATCCGCAGAGGCAAGGCCCAGGTACAGCCAGGAGATATGGTGGAGGCCGGCCAGGTATTGGTCAGCGGTATTGTTCCCATCTATAATGATGCGGAGGAATTGGTGCGGGAGCAGCTTGTGCGGGCAGATGCTGATATTTATGCAGAGACAGAAGTCCAGTACCAGGAGCTTGTGCCTTTTCTGACAGTAAAAAGAACCGATACAGGGAAAAACAGGTCTGGACTGCGGCTGCGGTTAGGAGGCCTGTCCTTTCTCTGGATGCTGCCCGCGCTGGGAGAAAATCCATGGGAAATCACCTCGAAAGCCAGCCAGGCTGCGGTTCTGGGAGATTTCTACCTGCCCATATGGGTGGATCAGATTCAGGCCAGGGAATATCAGATTTATGAGCATTTTTTGACAAACGAGGAGCTGGAAAATAAGAAAAATGCTATTCATCAGAAAAGAATCGAAAATTTTATGGAAAAAGGTGTACAAATTCTTGAAAATAGTGTTAAAATAAGAAATAAAGATTCAGGGTGGGAGATTTGGGGGAGCTTTCTTTTAGAAGAAAAGATTGGGGTGGGGAGAGAATTGGAGCAGGCTGAGACAGAGATGCCAGCATTAACAAACAGCGAGAAGGAGAGCGAGCGGCAGGATGAGCGTAGTGGAGACAATCATTGATATCCCCATTGAGCATGAGCGGAACGTGTGTGGTCAGTTTGACCAGTATTTAAAGAAGATTGAAAGAACCCTGCGGGTGACGATTGTGGCGCGGGACGGAGCCATTAAGCTGATTGGGCCGGAGGGAATGCTGCATAAGGCAAAAAGCGTATTCAACAACTTAGTGGAGCTGTCCAAACGGGGAAATGAAATTACAGAACAGAATGTAGATTATGCCTTGTCCCTTTCTTTTACAGATTCAGATCATGAGATTTTAGAGATTGACAAGGACATTATTTGCCGCACCATTAATGGAAAGCCGGTAAAGCCCAAGACTTTGGGACAAAAGCAGTATGTGGATTCCATCCGCAAAAAGATGATCGTATTCGGCGTAGGCCCTGCGGGAACCGGAAAAACCTATCTTGCTATGGCCATGGCGATTCAGGCTTTTAAAAACAGTGAGGTAAACCGGATTATTCTGACCAGGCCGGCCATTGAGGCAGGGGAAAAGCTGGGATTTTTGCCTGGAGATCTTCAGAGCAAGATTGACCCTTATCTGCGGCCTCTTTATGATGCCCTTTATCAGATTATGGGGGCGGAAAGTTTTCTTCATAACTCAGAAAAAGGGCTTATAGAGGTGGCTCCTCTTGCCTATATGAGAGGGCGTACCCTGGATAATGCTTATATTATTCTGGATGAGGCTCAGAATACCACACCAGCTCAGATGAAGATGTTCCTGACCAGAATTGGTTTTGGCTCTAAGGTGGTGATCACCGGAGATAAGACTCAGAAGGATTTGCCGGGCGGAGCAGCCTCTGGTCTGGATGTGGCGATGCGGGTCTTACAGAAGATCGATGACATAGGGTTCTGCAATCTTACCAGTGCAGATGTGGTACGTCATCCCCTGGTGCAGAAGATCGTACAGGCGTATGATGCCTATGAGAAGAAGGATGAGCGGGGGGACAAGCCGGATAGGGACAGGAAGCGTTATATCAGACAGAGGGGGAAAGGATAAAGGTACCAGGGATGACAATTCAGATTGAATATGAGACAGAAAAACAGCTTGAGATTCCTTATGAACAGATTGCCAGGGATGTGATTTTGGCAGTGCTGGAGTATGAAGAATGTCCCTATGAGGCAGAGGTAAATCTTCTGTTTACGGATAATGACGCTATTCGGGAGATGAACCGGGATTACAGACAGGTAGATGCTCCCACGGATGTTTTGTCGTTTCCCATGATTGAGTTTGAAAGGGAATCTGATTTCAGCCATGTAGAAGACAGGGTGGAGGATTGTTTTAATCCGGAGACCGGAGAGCTGCTTTTAGGGGATATTGTGATCTCAGTGGAAAAGGTGGCAGAGCAGGCAGAACAATATGGCCATTCTCAGACCCGGGAGCTGGCATTTCTGGTTGCTCACAGTATGCTCCACTTGTGCGGATATGACCATTTGGAAGATGATGAACGGGAAGTAATGGAGAAAAGACAAAGAGATATTTTGTCAGGGAAAGGATACAGCCGATGAAAAAGAACATGATAATGGGACTTGCTGCTTTTTTGGCAGTAATATGTTTTACAGGATGTGCGAAAAAGGCAGGGTCAGATGAAGTGATTCTGACGGAAAGTGAACCCATTGTTATTGCAACGGAGCCGGAACCCATTGTTCTTGAGGATGAGACAGAAGAAGAAACAAAGCCAGAACCAGAAGTGTATGAGCCGTGGGAGCGTCTGGAGTCAGACGGGATGGTGCGCAGCTATCTGACCGGGGAAATGGTGCCGGCAGCTCAGGGAAACCGCAGACCCTTAGCCATTATGATGAGCAATGATAAGGAGTCCCTTCCTCAGTATGGAATCAACCGGGCAGGGGTTGTCTATGAAGCGCCGGTGGAAGGGGCCATGAACCGGTATATGGCCATTATGGAAAATTATGATGATCTGGATCGGATTGGCTCTGTGAGAAGCTGCCGTACCTATTATACTTACTTTGCCAGGGAATTTGACGCCATCTATGCCCATTGCGGTCAAAGTACATTTGCAAAGCCTTATCTGAAGAATGTAGATAATATTAACGGGGTAGAGGGCATTGGGAATACGGCTTATTACCGAACCAGTGACAGAAAAAGACCTCATAATTTCTATGGAAGCTATGAGGGGATTCAAAAGGCGATTGAAAAGCTGGGATATTCTCAGGAGTATGATGAAGAATATAAAGGCCATTATTATTTTGCAGGGGAAAGCCATCCTGTGGTATTAGACGGAGAGGGGAGTTTTCCGGCTGTTCTTGTGACGCCTGGTTATCCTTACAGCAAGCCTTGGTTTTCCTATAATGAGGAGGATGGGCTGTATTACCGGTATCAGTATGGAGGAGAGCATTCAGGAAGTGAAGGGCAGATTGCAGTGAAAAATATTATCATTCAGTGCTGTGCCGCCAGCTATTATGCCACTACGGCTTATCGGAATATTAATGTTCATGAGGATCTGTGGGGAGGGTTTTATATTACCAATGGAAGGGCTGTGAGCATTTCCTGGAAAAAGGATGGAGAGTTTGGGGTTACCCATTATTATGGGCCGGACGGGAAGGAGATTGTGCTGAATCCCGGGAAGACATGGGTATGTATTGTGCCTACTTCAGAGGCAGGGGAGATTTCGATACAGTAGAAGGCTGTTCGATTTCCATATAGGAATAAGGAATGGAATAATTGGGAAAAATAAACAGAGAATATCCTATTGACGGAGGTTTCATGATGAAACGGTATATGATCTGTTTATTTTTGTTTGTGGGGGTCAGCGGGGCATGTCTGGTGACAGGTTATTTTCTGACCAGGGAATATAGAAATAATATGGCCGAGACAAAAACAGAGACTTCTGGTGAGATCCGGGGGACAGAGGCTGAGACAGAGACAGTAGTGGAGAACTTAGCTGCAGTGAACCGAGAACAGGTGCAGCATCAGGCTGATGAGGTGCAGGGGGAATTTTATCTGGTGTCTGAGGATGGGTTTTTGCTGGTGTTTGGGAAGGATAAAACGACGATTTGCCTTTATACCCATATTCCTCTGATGGATTTTCCGGAAGGAGAGCAGGAACGGCTGAGGGAGGGAATTTGGTTTTCGGACATGATGGAAGTGATTTATTATCTGGAATCTTATACAAGCTAAGAGGCAGGACTTTTGTCCTGCTTTTAATTTGCAGCAGCAAAAAGATAGGGCTTGAAAATGAAAGGGAAAATAGATACAATAGGATGGAAACAGGAAAGGGGCAGTGAACAGCAAAAATGGGGAAACAGGTGATTGTTGCAGGGGGAGGGGCTTCCGGGATGGCAGCGGCGATTATGGCGGCCAGAAAGGGAGCGCAGGTTACCATATTGGAACACATGGATCGGTTGGGAAAAAAGATTCTTTCTACAGGCAATGGAAGGTGCAACCTTACGAATCTAAAACTCAGCAAAGAGTGTTACCGGTGTGACCAGAAGGAGTTTCCCTTGATGGTGCTGAGGCGGTTCGGTGTAAAGGAGACTTTGGATTTTTTTGATGAGATCGGGGTCTTGACAAAGGACAAGAACGGGTATGTGTATCCCAACCCGGAACAGGCGGCAGCAGTGCTGGATTTGCTTCGGCTGGAGGTCTTGCGTCAGGGAGTAACCGTGGTTTTGGATTGTCAGGTAAAGCAGATTGAGAGGAGCCAATCCGGGAAGGGATTTACTGTAAAAACCAGTCTGGGGGATTATGAAGGGAAAAAAGTTGTGCTGGCAGCCGGGTCAAAGGCAGCGGCATTTACCGGGTCAGACGGAAGCGGCTATGATTTGGCTCAGAAGCTGGGACATCGGGTGATTTTGCCATTGCCGGCTTTGGTACAGCTTAGATGTGAAGGAAAGCATTTTAAGCAGCTTGCCGGAGTGCGGTGCGAAGCTAAGGTGAGCTTGTATTCAGGCCGAGAAAGGATGGCATGGGATCAGGGGGAGGTTCAGCTGACGGATTATGGCATTTCCGGGATTCCTGTTTTCCAGGTCAGCAGATTTGCATCAAAGACATTGGCCGTCAAAAAGCCTGTGAGGGCAGTGATAGACTTTTTGCCGTCAATGGATATGGATAAGGCCATGGCGTTTCTTGTGCAGCGCAGAAAGGCGCTGGGGCACTTAAAATGCGGGGATTTTTTGACAGGGGTATTACATAAAAAGCTGTCGGCAGTGCTTCTTAAACTTTCCGGCATACAGGCAGAGCAGGAGGCACAAAGTGTGCCAGGGGATAGATGGGTTCAGCTTCTTCAGAGGATTAAGGCGTTTGAGGCAGTTGTGACAGGAACCAATTCTTTTGAACAGGCACAGGTTTGCTGCGGCGGTGTGGATACACGGGAAATCTGTCCGGACAACCTGGAATCACGTCTGATTCCAGGGCTTTATGTAACAGGAGAACTGCTGGATGTAGACGGGATCTGCGGAGGCTATAACTTGCAGTGGGCCTGGTCTACAGGATGTCTGGCAGGAAGCAGTGCAGGTGTATCTGCCTGTAGAAAAAAGGTATAAATGTCTGAAATAAAACGGGTAAAAAGGAGGAAGTAATTCCTTTTAATGGACAAGGAGCTGGCCTCCAAAAACCAGGTGATTCAAATGATAATAGCAAAAAAGATGACAAAAAGAAAATGAGAATATGTGAAAAATTAAAAGAAAAAATAAAACCTCAATATAAAGAGTTACTTTTAAAAATAAATTCTGGGACGAATGATGGAAGGGTCTATAAAAGAGTTGCATATAATAAAGCACTGTGGCAAATATTAAATTCGATTGAAAAATTTGAAGACAAAACTTTCCCGGATTATATTTATGTTTCAATGTATGCGCCTTTAGATATGCTGATTTCAAAAATTTTATTATGGGAAGAAAATAAAGAACTGCAGGATAGTACAGAAATTTACCGGTTTTTAACAGCGATTAACCAAATGTCGCAAAATTTACTTAGAGCTGAAAAACAATTTATGCAGGTACCAGAATTAAATCCTTGGTATTATCATGTTCCTGTTAAGTTAAATGCTTTTTATGCAGCTTTTGTGTATAAAGTAAACCTTAATCCGTGAAGTTTAATTATTGTTTCATGCTATAATCGCCCTGTTTGT
>CAJUGD010000020.1 GCA_910586205.1 uncultured Lachnospiraceae bacterium
GCTTTTTTAGCCTTTTAAGATTTCTCTATTGAAGTAGCACAACGAGTTAATTTAGAACTTAATTCCTTGAATCTTCTCTGATCCGGTTCCATCGCATAATATCTTTTGAAATTATGGACTTTTTTCAAAAAGCTTTCTAATGTATCACCTGTGTATGCACCACAATCAACAAATACTTCCCTGTCCGTTAGATGAACAATATCCTCTGGAAAATATTGTTTTTCCACATCGTCAGTCTCCCATAATTCTTTCATAGGGAACCCGGCCAGTTCAAAATGTCCCCTCAAATATGCATCCATAGTCCTTTTTGATACATCATCGGTCATCCACCTATAAGTTTGCCAAAACATAGGAAGATTTTCCTTAAAATACGCATAATTCAGATCTCTTTTTATAAGAGTTTCATAATAGTTATCCACAAGCACAATTCTAGAATCTGGAAATTTAAAACCATTTTGCCAAAGCATCTGACAACCATTTAATACATATATTGCTTTCACTTGATCTTGTGCAAGTAAAGTATTTGTCAATTCACTATGTACCAATATATTAAAGCCTGCCACCAACACAATTTCTTCCTGAAGCCCATCAAAAAAGCGCTCTGCTTTGTACATGGTCAGATGACAAAACTCACCTTTTTCCCAATACTTTTCACTAACTAACACACCTTTTACTCTGACTTGGAACCCATCCAAGACCTCTAGCATTTCTTTTGCATATCGTGCATTTCCATATAAATAGATGTTCTTTTCACTGGAAAGTCTCTTGATTCCTTCTGGAATCTTACCTGCATTCTCTCTATAATCTCCAAACATCCTGTTTCTCCCATCGATCTAGCAGTGCCTGAACAATCCTTTTGGATGCCTTTCCATCTCCATATGGATTCTTTGATTCTGCCATTGTCTGATACAGCTTTTTATTCGTTAAAAGTTCACACATAGCCGTTTTGATACTTTCTTTTTCCGTTCCAATCAATTTTAAAGTACCAGCTCTCACTCCTTCTGGCCTTTCTGTAGTATTTCTCATAACTAACACAGGTTTTCCCAATGCCGGCGCTTCCTCCTGAATCCCTCCGCTGTCTGTCATTACCATATACGATCTTTTCATAATATTATGAAAATCCACAACATCCAATGGTTCCGTCAGTTTCACTCGATTCATACTGCCTAATTGCTCTCTCACTATTTCCCGCACATCGGGATTCAAATGCATAGGACAAATCACTTTAATATCTTCAAATTCTTCCATTGTTTCTCTGACAGCAGAAAACATATTTATCATAGAACTGCCAAGATTTTCTCTTCTGTGTGCTGTTAATAAAATAAGTCTGCTTTTATCTGCCCATTGTAGTAGTTCATGGGTATACTGATCTGACACCGTTATATCCAATGCATCTATCGCTGTATTTCCTGTTACATATATGTTTTCTTTTATTTTTCCCTCTTTTATCAAATTATTTTTAGCAGCTTCTGTTGGCGCAAAAAAAAGAGCCGATATTGCATCCACAGCCTGTCTGTTAAATTCCTCCGGATAGGGAGAATATTGATCATAAGTTCTTAATCCTGCTTCTACATGGCACACTGGTATTTTCATATAAAAAGAGGCAAGCGCCGCTGCAAATGCAGAAGTAGTATCGCCATGAACCAAAACAATATCCGGCTTTTCCTCCTGAACGATAGCTCTCATTTTTATCAAAACATCTTTTGTAATATCAAACAGGCTCTGCCTGCTTCTCATAACATCCATATTGTAATCTGCTGATATTTGAAACGTATCTAATATTGGATTCAGCATTTCCTTATGTTGTCCGGTCACGCAAACAATTGTTTCTATCTCATCATGAATTTTCAGTTCTTTAATAACAGGACACATCTTTATCGCTTCTGGCCTTGTGCCAAATACCACCAATATTTTCATTACGCTCACTCTCTCTGTCATACTAAAAACAAAATCTGTTTGTTTTCTTAATATAATGCAAATATTTTATATCTCTAAAATATTATCCTCTTTATAAAATATAGAGGTGACTTGTTTCCATCCAATCAACTGATATGTTACAGAACTCAATTCTAATTGTTTAAAACCTTCTTTTTTTAAATAATCGATTCCTTGTTTATAACCGGCAACATCTGTATCATCCCATATAATAACACCGTTATGATTTAGCTTTTGAACTGCATTTTCAGCACAATGAATCCGGTCCCGCCCGTCAATTACAATTAAGTCAAATTTATTTTTCTCTTCCAAAATTGCTCTGCAGTAATTTCCATCATAATCCAATGAACAATATTTCAAATCCACATTCCCTGGCAGATAATCGTTCATCTTTTCATACCATTTTCTGTTATGTTCCAGAGAAACCACGTGCTTTACATACTGACTCAAAAATAATGTGCTGTTTCCACTTCCCCACTCAAACACGGTCCAGTGTTTTCTCAATTTCGTCTTAAAAAAATCGGTTACACTGTAAGCCCACCATGGGTTTATCATTTCCTTGCTGTCAAAGAAAAAACCCTCCTCATCCGAAAACAGCCAGCTCTCCCATATGCCAGTTTTTATCAGATAATTATTCTCTGTATTAAATCTTTTTAATAATTTCTTGGATATATCATAAACCGTAAGTTCTTTTTCCAGAATCGTTTTGCAAATTCTGTATCCTGCATGAGAATTTACCCTGAAATCAAATGGAAGAATCAAGGGATAATTTAATCTATATCTATCAATCTTTTGCTTTTCCAACCCTGAAAAATATCTGTCTTTTAACAACAGCTCTTTATAATGTTTTTTCAAATATTGAATGCTGACAATATCTGGTAATATACAGGCTGCACTGTCTTCATAGAACCATTCCTTTTTTTGTTTTTCATATCACAAAGGATGTAATTTATAAAATTAGTGTCTGCTAAGATCTGATCGCCGCCCATACGTATCACATATTCTGCATTTTCATTTGCCACAATGTTTAAAAATCTTACATTCACATCCTCTTTGGATGATTTTACGGATACCCCCCTGATTCAAAATATTGATCAATTCCCTATTTTCATCACATTCATAAATTCCCGCAATAAGTTTTTGACAGTTTAATTCCTTTGCTTTCTGAATTGTATATTCAATAATATATTTTTCATTTATTTTTTTCATTAACCATTGGTTAAATCTTGCATCACATTGTAAATATACTATATCCACACGATTCCTTTCCCCACATGTTTGGATCATTGATCCATAATGGCTTATCTATAGAATTTTCTAACATTTTCACTAATTCAACGAGTCCTGTCCCATTTCCTTCTATTACCATCAATTGTTTTTCTTTCTTTATGTCCATACAAAAATCAATATCTTTAAGCTCTACTCGTATCGGCACGCTTAAGGTTTCATGTGTTGATTTATTTATCTTTACAAGAGTGCTTTCTCCAACCTCATAAAAAATTATTGAATTATTATTCTCTTGGCAAAAACTATATTCTCCTTTTAGTACAGATATTTTTTGAGATTGAATCCCATGAATCTCTTCTTCTTGAAATGGGAACAACAGTTTTTCTCCATCACAGCAGGCAATTCCAGCATAGGAAAGGCGCTCAGATTGTAAATTTCTCTCACCTATTTTAAAATAATCCTTCGTTTCTTTTTCAGCATTCCATTTCACTAGACTTCCACTTTTTCTTGGCGACAGCCAAAAAGATTCACCATCAAAACTAATGCCTGAATACCCCTGAACGTCTAATCCTATAACATGTATCTTGGTACTTAAGTTATCACAATTAAGTTCTAATACTGCATTTGCATTACAAAACGGAACAAATAATTTATTATCTAATATTACACATTGCTGTCTGAAATAAGCATCATTACGATCAAAAATGTACCTCTCTATGTCTTTTTCCCAATCAGTTATGTATTCCATAGAATCATCTTTTGTATCTAATCTAATTATTACCGGAAACTGTGAGCCCATAATAAACAAATAGTCTTTATAATTTCTCACTCCCATAAAAAGTGCTTTGTCTGTATCAGTATACTTACACTCAAGCTCGATTTTCTTAAATTCCCTTTTTTCCATATCAAAGCAGAAAATTGCTCTTTCATATAATGGCACAAGGTATATTTTATTATGAATCCGCGACATGGAAGAAAAAGCTCCGCTTATGCTATATAAACCATTTGCTCCCATTCTATAACACTCTATTTCATTAGATTTCGTATCCAATGAAAAAATACTTTTAAAGTTTGTGGAAAAAAACCATATCTTATCGTCAACTTCAACCGCATCATTGATTACAATTTGAAAAAGATTTGATTTTCTGTCTATAATGTGGTTCATTACATTAGGATTTTGTATCATTACTAATTTCTCTGCCTTATCACTCAGCCACGCTAATGAACTTCCATCCCCGTAATACCCATCACTCAACACCATCGCCCGGTCCACATCTGCCGTATCATCGTAAATCCCCCACCCGGCCGCCTGATACTCCCTTACAATCTCCTGATACTCCTCCCACAGCTTCGGCCGCATACTCTCAATCGTAGCCCGAATCAGCGGATGGGGACGCCACAACAAGGCCACTTCCTCCTTATTTTCCGCAAACACCCGAAACACATCCCGCATCTTTAAAAGCATCTTCTCCCCATGCTCCAAAAGGGCTGTCACGCTGGTGTTATAAAAGACAACCTTCTTCCGGATCCCGTCTGGCTTTTCAATCACCTGCAGCCATTCCCCCGGAATCTCCAAATCCTCTTTCTTCGTATTCAGAACCTTATCTACCTTCGGTGATCCCAGGCCCAGGATCTTTTCCTCCCAGTACTTTCTTCTGCCGGCTTCCCTGACATTTTCTTTCGAAATTCCCCTTCCTTCCCTTCCTTCGGAAATGCCCTTGGCTGTAAATTCTGTCATCACATCAACATAAACCTGTCTCATTTTTTCCGACTGGACAATCACCTTATCTGCATAGATCACTCCCGGAACCGTGCAGAAATGAGCCATGCTTCTCACAGCCTCTTTATTTTCCGGTTCTATCTCGCTCAATATAAAGTAAGGTATATATACTAAAGTTTCTGTAAACTGTTTTAGATTTTTCGCATAAAAAAACGGATGTACACTGGTAACATAATTGCACTCATCGTATGGATTATGTATAAAGATCCTGTCTGGTCTGCGTTCCGCAAAATCATAATCCTCATACCAGGTCACTGGCACGTAATCGGGATACAGCTCTCCTTCATAATGCATTTCCCGAAAGCTTCCATCCGGATTTTTATCATAATAGGGAATCGGAATTACATAAGCATCGCAGTTCGGGTCTTCCTCTGCTGCCTTCCACACACTTTCCAAAGAATCCCACATGGATGCTTTATAGGGAAGGAACACAATCTCCTGCCTCGTCTTAATATCATTCCGAATACTGTTTTCAATCTGAACCAACAGCCTGCGCAGCCTTTTCTGGATCCTTCCTCCGTTTACGGCAGCGCCGTACAAGATGGTTTCATGAATCTGATAAACCAGCTCACAATAAGTCTCCAACAAGGAGACGGTGATAAACCCCTCTCCTTCTTCCTCCTCAATCATATTTCCCAGCTCAATAGCGCCCTCCTGACATTGTTCCAGCAATTCTCTGGCTGTACCCGGATCCTTTCTGTCTATGGCTTTCCTGATTTCATTGTGAGCACGATCCAGAAGCTTTGCAAATTCCTCTGCCTGTTGTTTCTGCGCTTTTCTCATATTCTTCATCCTTTTACTTTTGAGCCTTTTAGACCTTTATAAAGCCCTGATTGATGCTTCATGTCAAAAGGCATTTATTTCTTTCATTAAAATAAGGAATATTGGTCACTCCTATCAATATTCTGCACCTATAAAATCAACTGTACACAATATTTCTTCGGAAGATGCAAATATGGGGACAGCCCCTATTTTGCTTCGCTCCCTGCTACATCACGGACAGCCCATGTTCACAGGGTCCTGGCATATCCAA
Source organism: uncultured Lachnospiraceae bacterium (assembly GCA_910586205.1). Lineage (GTDB taxonomy): Bacteria > Bacillota > Clostridia > Lachnospirales > Lachnospiraceae > Brotaphodocola. The sequence continues at coordinate 5,976 of CAJUGD010000020.1, forward strand.
TACGCAGTCTTTCTGACTGCCTTCTAATGCCGACAATTTTTTTCTATCATCCGCACTGGATTGTGCTGATATATCATGAACACGCCTTCTAGTCCTTCTGGTAAAACCCCGGCTCATCACCGGAATTTAGCTAAAAAGCGGTTCCTATGATCTTTCCAATTAAATTCGGTCAGTTTTTCTTTCTTCTAGATCTATGCTTCCTATGCCTCGTTTCTTTGCATTCTGTGCTGCATTCGTCCTGTCCTCTGTCTCATATCCGCAGCAGGCACATAGAAACTGACCCTTTTCCTTTCTCCCCTCTGCCCCGCAGCGGCTGCATTCCCTGCTGATTCCTTTGGCAAATACCTCTACAATTCTTATGGAATGCTCCTGGCACTTCTGCGTCAGGCGTTTCCGGATATATCCTCTCTGCCACAAAGCCGCCATATGGTTCAGCTTGCTTCCGGATCCTCCGGCCTGGGGCTTCGGAAGCTTTGGAATACAGATAATCTCTGGCTTTTCTGTCTGAAGAAAACGATTCAGCTCATGGTTAATATAGCTGTGCAGCTTTTCTTCATACCGATTTTTCCTGGCCTGATACTTTTTCCGGCCCGGATTGTTATGGCGGTTATTGTTATAGCTTCCCGTCTGTCTGCGTATCCAGTCAGAATATTCCAGCTGATAAGCTCCTAACTGTTCTCCATATCTGCGGCCCGTATCTGTAATCAGCATCGTGTTAAGCCCAATAGCTGCTCCCACCTGATTGGTATAATCCTGGTGAATGCGGACCGATACCTGAATCGGAACCTTAATTTCCAGACGTCTTTCCATGGGATAAAGCTGAATATACAGTTGGGAATCATATTGATTATTGTCCGTTAAGGGGATAAAAAGCCGTTTTCTCTTTTCTTTTGTGGCGACATAAATCCCATGATCCTCATATCGGTATGCTTTCGCAGAAATAGAAAATCCTGTTTCCTGCACAGTATGCAGTGTTTTGTGATACCTGCGTACTTGCCTGCACAGATATCGGTGCAGACGTTCTGCATCTGTCTTTTCTGCTAACCGGTCGTATTGATCCTGCATTTCTTTTTCCAGATTCACCGGTTTTTCGTTGATTACCGCATCAAATGCATTGCTTACTTTTATAAGGAAACGCAGAAAATGTTTATCTTCTTCTGTAAAATTTTCATTCTTCCCAATCAGCTTTAAAAGCTTGGACTTTGTTCTTGTCCACTGGCTTTTAATGTCACCTAATGCGTCAAATACAGCAAGATAAAAATATACCGACGGCATTCCTAACTCTGACCGAAGGCCGCTTTTTGTCATCTCATTCTGCACTGTATAGCCAGGATAAAGTTTAGACAAACCGCCTCTGCCTCCATAGCGTACATACACGTAATTCTTTACCTTGCAGTAATCCTCTGCGATTGCCTGAAGCTTTTCCATATCTTCTTTAGGAATCGGCTCCTGGTTATACTGATGCACCGTTTTACATACCTTCTCTGGCGCCATTTTTACTTCCCTTTTGGCTCAATCCTCCCTTTTGGTTTTTTTAACTGTCCTGACAGGATATTTCTCCATACATGCCCATTTAAAGGGGAGATAATTTGTACCAAAATCTATAGGTTTTGAGATTATTTTGTATCATCTGAATATCAATATATTCTAATACAATATCGTCAAAATTTCAATAATCTTAAGCTTGTTTTCTATGGATTTTTACTCCAAATTTGCCACAAAAAATTTTAACCAAAACCTATACATTTTGGTACAGTCTTTTCTTCCTGGTCTCCTTCCCTCTAGACACCTTTAAGAATCTCCGCTATAATACCCCCAATACCACAAAGGAGGTCTTCCCATGAAAAACCACAAAGAACTGGCAAAATCCTATTTTCTTCAAGGATACAACTGCTCCCAATCTGTCCTTTTAGCCTTCCACGAGGAACTTGGCTTAGACAAAGAGACGGCTGCCCGCATGGCATCTCCCTTTGGCGGAGGCATGGGACGGCTCCGGGAGGTCTGCGGCACAGTCAGCGGCATGTTCCTGGTTCTGGGTCTGCTCCAAGGATATGATGATCCCAAAGACCAAGAGGCCAAAAAATCCCTCTACCAGCAAGTCCAAAGGCTGGCCCATACATTCCAGGAACATAACGGAAGCATTATCTGCCGGGAGCTTCTGGGGCTTGACCACCATGCTGACTCTCCTACCCCCTCCCCACGCACCCCGGAATACTACAAAAAGCGCCCCTGCGCCGATTTAGCTGGCGACGCCGCCCAAATCTTGGAGCAATTTTTCCAGCAGAGCTGAGCCCTTCACAGGGCAATGCTCTTTTTTTACGCCTTTTCCCCAGATTATAATGCTGAAGTTAGGAGTACCTGAAATCAGAAACATCTAAAGTTATGAATATTCTCTTAAATCTTTCCGAAAAACAATATTAATTTATTGTTTTTCAATAAAAATATATTGATTTTAGATATATGCCATGATATACTCCCCATGAAAGCCGATTTATATGAAACCAAAGCCATTTTACAAAGCCATTTTACATTTTTTTAAAAGGAGTCTGCCATGAAACAGCCGTCCCTGGTTCTCTTTACAAAACGAATGTTGGATTTAATGTTCCATCTGGGAATCCTTTTAACTCTGTCCATTCCCTTTTTGTTTCGATGGGCAGGCATCTATGCGGAAAGCTTCCGCAGATTCTATCTGCCCCAGACCATCCTCTACATGATGTCAGGGGTTCTGAGTCTGCGGATTGTGCAGAAGCTGCGTCAGATGTTTTCCACGGTTCTTGCTGACGATGCCTTTGTAGATGAAAATGCAGACGCCCTAAAGTGTATGGGCAAATGCTCCTTTCTCATTGCCCTTTTGTCTCTGGTGCGGATTTTTTATGCCCCTACTCCAGCCACAATCGTCGTCATCATTGTATTTGCCATTGCCGGGCTGTTCAGCATTGTGCTTTGCCAAGTGTTTGAAAAAGCAATTCAGTACAAAAAAGAGAATGATCTGACCATTTAAAAAACAATCCGGTTCCAAAGGAGGAATCTATGGGAATTATCATCAATCTGGATGTGGTCATGGCACAAAGGAAAATGGGGCTCACCGAGCTTTCCAGGGAAGTGGACATTACCATGGCAAATCTATCCATTTTAAAAAACAACAAGGCAAAAGCAATCCGCTTTTCTACCCTGGAGGCCATCTGCAGGGCTCTTGACTGCCAGCCGGGAGATATTATCACCTATGTTTCTGAGGAGGAAAAACCATGACACCAGTATTAAAAGAAGAAGCGAAACAAAAGTCTGCGCTGCGTTTGCTTCCCATAACCCGCAATTTCCCGTTTTTTGCAGGAATCAGCTTGCTGTTCGGCTTGGCATACACCTTCTGCCTCTATGAAAATCCATGCGGGATCACCTACCCTTTGTTTACATTCTTTGCCTGCTGCTGCGGCATCCATATCTGCAAAAAGCTTGCCATTCCTATTAAAAAAGAAAGCTGGTTTTTACTGGCTGCTGCCTTGCTGATTGGCATCTCCACCTGCCGCACAGCAGACCTTCGCCTTCACCGGATGAACAACTTAGCCCTGCTTCTTCTGGGCCTTGTGTTTGCTCTGCATCAGTTTTATGAAGAAGAAGACTGGAATATCGGAAAATATCTAAGCTCCATGCTTCTGTATCTTTTACAGGCTGCTGCTGCTTTTCCCCTTCCCTTTGAACACGCGGCTGGCTATAAAAAGGAATCCGGCGCCAAAGGGTTTCGGCTTCTGCTGTTTCTTCTGACCGGCTTCGCTGCCGCCATTCCCATATCTGCTGTATTGATTGGTCTGCTGTGCCAGGCAGACGTGGTCTTTGCCTCTATGGTAAGATGGCTGGCCGTCCATCTGTTTTCACCTGCTGCCCTCGTCAAGATAACCCTGCAGATTCTTTTCGGCTTCTTTGCCTTGTATTGCCTGGTCTGCAGCGGCTGTCTGCAGGGAATATCCAAAGCCGTGCCAAACCGGCAGCGGATTCATCCTGCCATTGCCGTCACCTGTATGGCAAGTATTTCCCTGGTCTATCTCTTGTTCTGCCTGATCCAGATCTTCTATTTGTTTTTGGGAAAAGGTACTTTGCCGGAAGGTTATACTTATGCCTCCTATGCCAGACAAGGCTTTTTTCAGCTTTTGTGGGTAGCGTTTTTCAATCTGGTTATGGTGCTTTGCTGTTTAAAATATGTGCGGCCCCACATTTGGCTTCGGATTTTTCTGACAATTATATGTGTCTGCACTTACGTCATGATCGCCTCTGCATCCTATCGCATGGCGCTTTATGTACAGCAATACCACCTGACCTGGCTTCGGATCCTGGTTCTCTGGTTTCTTGCCATGCTCTTTGTGCTGATGGCCGGAGTATCCATGATCGTGTGGAAACCAAGTTTTCGCCTTTTCCCTTATTGCTTATTGGTTGTCACTGTGTTTTATACTGGTCTGGCCTGGGCCCGTCCAGATGCCATTGCGGCCAGGGATTATGTCAGCCGTCTCACTCCGGATACTGTAACCGATTTGGATCTTGCCTGGCTCTCCTCGGATTTCAGCGCTGACGCTGCTCCTGCCGCTGCCTCTCTGGGCCTAAGCTTAGAAGAATTAAGAATACGCTCTCAGCTTGAATATAGCTCTGCCGGATCCTTTGGCTGGTTTTGGTATATTTCCTGTAATGGAGAAGATTGCCGCCAATATCCTGACGGGGTAAGAACCTACAATTTCTCGATTGCCCGGGCCCGGAAATTGTTTCAGCAATAAGCTTTTATGTATCACGCTAAAATGTGCATTTTTTTTACAGAAAACCCTACCCGTTTTTCCCTTTTTGTGGTACAATTTTAATATCAGCGCCAGGGGCCTGCCCTACAGGTTTCCCTGGCCGGTGAAAAGAAAGGAATCAGCCTGACATCCCTGCCTGACTATTCCTTTTACTGTTTCGCCAATCAAATATTTCAGGGGGAAATTAATATGGCAAAAGAAATGATTGCAATGCTTCTTGCCGGCGGACAGGGTTCACGTCTCTATGCACTGACCCAGAAGCTGGCAAAACCTGCAGTTCCTTTCGGCGGCAAATATCGTATCATCGATTTTCCGCTGTCAAACTGCGTCAACTCCGGCATCGATACTGTGGGAATCCTCACTCAGTATCAACCGCTGGTTCTGAACGAATACATCGGTAATGGCCAGCCGTGGGATCTGGACCGTCTGCATGGCGGCGTTCATGTGCTTCCGCCCTATCAGCAGGCTTCTGGCTCGGACTGGTATAAGGGAACCGCCAATGCCATCTACCAGAACATTTCGTTCATTGAGCGTTACAATCCGCAGTATGTGATCATCCTTTCCGGTGATCAGATCTGCAAACAGGACTACAGTGATTTTCTGCGTTTCCACAAGGAGAAGGGCGCTGAGTTCAGCGTGGCTGTCATGGAAGTTCCGTGGGATGAAGCTTCCCGCTTCGGCCTGATGGTGGCAGACGAGAACGACAAGATCACTGAATTCCAGGAGAAGCCGAAGAATCCTAAATCCAACTTAGCTTCCATGGGTATCTACATCTTTAACTGGGATGTACTGAAAAAATACTTAATCGAAGATGAAGCGGATCCCAACTCTGAGAATGACTTCGGCAACAACATTATCCCCAACCTGCTTCGTGACGGGCGTCAGATGTATGCTTATCACTTCAGCGGCTATTGGAAGGATGTAGGAACCATTTCTTCTCTCTGGGAAGCTAACATGGAAGTTCTGGATCCGGAGCACAGCGGTATTAATCTGTTTGATGAGAACTGGAAGATCTACAGCCGCAACAGCGGTATGACCGGCCATCGGATCAGCAGCGACGCTGTGGTGGAGAACTGCATGATCACGGACGGCTGCCGGATCTCTGGTTCCGTCAAGCATTCCATTCTGTTTGCTGGTGTTACTGTAGAACCAGGCGCTGTGGTGGAGGATGCGGTGATTATGGGCGGCACGACCATCAAGACAGGCGCTTCCGTCAAACACTGCATTGTGGCAGAAAATGTGGTCATCGGCGAGAATGCCGTGGTAGGCGCTATGCCTACTGAGGGCGAAAAAGGTGTGGCTACCGTAGGTTCCGGCGTTTATGTAGGCGACGGCGCCAAGATCGGCCCCAATGCTATGGTCAACAGCAATGTGAAAGGCGGTGAAGAACAATGGTAAATTCCAACGCAGATGCTCTGGGCATCATTTTCCCAAACACCTATGACAGCCTGATTCCGGAATTAGTCAGCGAGCGCCTGATGGCCTCCATCCCCTTTGCGGGACGTTACCGGATGGTGGATTTTATCCTGTCCAGCATGGTCAACAGCGGCATTGGCAATGTATCCTTAATCGTCCGCAAGAACTATCACTCTCTCATGGATCATTTAGGATCCGGGCGTGAGTGGGATCTGACCCGTAAAAACGGCGGCTTAAACATTGTTCCTCCATTTGCACAGAAAAATATTAAGATGTACACCGGACGGGTAGAGGCTCTTGCAAGCGTCCTTGAATTTTTAAAAGACCAGAAGGAAAAATATGTGGTAATGTCTGATGCCAATATTGCCGTGAATTTTGACTTTAAGGCATTTATGGATGCTCACATTGCCAGCGGCGCTGATGTGACCGTAGCGTACAGCCAGGAGGAGATTCCTGCAGGCGCTATGAGCCGGAATGAGATCGGCACCAATATGTACTATTCCTTTGACATTGACAACGGACGGGTAGTTAAGCTGGATATCTGTTCCAAGGAAACTGGTATTCAGAACTTCTCAATGAACATTTACATAATGGATCGGGAACTGCTGATTGAGCAGATCAGCAATGCTTACCTTCATGGCCATTCCTACTTTGAGCGGGATATTCTGGCTCCTCAGCTTGACACACTGAATGTGCAGGCTTATAAGTATGACGGCTATCTGGCAAGAATCTGTGATCTCAAGAGCTATTTTGATGAGAACATGAAGCTGTTAGATGAGGATAACTTAGACGGTCTGTTTGCCAGAGATTCTATCTACACCAAGATTCGTGACGACAACCCGACCCGTTATATCGGCGAGGCAAAGGTAAAGAATACCATGGCTGCTGACGGTTGTGTCATTGAAGGTGAGGTAGAGAACTGTGTTCTGTTCCGTGGCGTCCGGATTGCCAAAGGCGCAAAAGTTAAGAACTGTGTATTGATGCAGGATACGGTAGTAGAAGAAGGAGCTAAATTGGAGTATATCATATCCGATAAAGATGTCTCCTTTACAGCCGGCAAGGAACTAAGAGGCAGCGACAGCTTCCCGGTATATGTTGCAAAGCATCAGACAGTATAAGAAACATTTGTTTGCTTTCCGTCAGACACGCTCTGGCATCTTTATTTAAACTATATAGCAGGCTGCTGCAGGATTGTCTTTACCAAATCCATGCAGCGGCCTTCTGAAATGTTTTTATTCAAGGAGGAGATTTTATGAATATATCCTTCGCCCTTAATAATCTGTCTTTGTATTCCCCCACCTCTTTCGGCGGTGGGTATCCTGCTTCCTCAGTTTCCGGCAAAGCTCAGTTTTCCGGGCAAACAGGAATGTCTAATGTACAAATGCCTGAACAAGCAGGAGCATCCGGCCAAGTGGGAATGCCCGGCCAGACAGCGCCCCAAAATGCCAAAGAAAACAGGCCGGTTCCCGGACAGCAAGATCTTGACTCCTATGAATGTCAGACCTGTAAAAATCGGAAATACAAGGACGGATCCAATGATCCCGGAGTTTCCTTTAAGACCCCCACCCGGGTCAGTCCGGAAAGGGCTGCATTTGCCATCCGATCCCATGAGATGGAACATGTGGCTCATGCCAAAGCAAAGGCATTAAAAGAAGACCAGGAAATCGTTTCCCAGTCTGTCTCTTATCACACCGGCATCTGCCCGGAATGCGGCAGAACCTACATGGCAGGCGGCACTACCCGGACTACTTTCCGGAGCAAACCAGTGGTAGAGGAAAATCCAGTGGAAGTAGGCGCCAATGTGGATGCTGTGGCTTAAATTCACAGTAATCGTTAAAAGGCTGCTTTTCGGAATGGATTCCAAAATAGCAGCCTTTAACATTTACAAAATATAAACTCCTCTGGAGTCAAAATCTAAAAATGCCTTCTCCCCCGCCTCATAAATCCGACGGTTTACCGGATTATAATCCGTAATCTGAATCTCCATATCTCCTACCATCACCTGATAGTACTGATAAGATCCCATAAATGTCGAAAGCATTACCGTAGCTTCCAGATACCCCTGCTCTGCAAGAGCTGCTGCCTCGGGGCGAATCACCAGGGCCGCTGTGTCTCCTGCCTTTGCCTTGCCAAAATTATTGACCTCTAACTGTTCTCCTGCCACCTGAATCTTGGCCTTATCTCCTTCTGCTGAAAGAACCTTAGCCTCCAGGAAGTTGGCCTCCCCGATAAAATCTGCTACAAAGCGAGAATTAGGACGATAGTAAATCTCCCTGGGTGTACCAATCTGCTCCACCTTTCCCTTACTCATAATAATAATCTTATCAGAAATACTCATAGCCTCAGACTGATCATGTGTCACATAGATTGCTGTGATTCCTACCTTCTGCTGAATTTTGCGGATCTCGGTTCTCATGGATACCCGAAGCTTTGCATCCAGATTGCTTAAAGGTTCGTCAAACAGCAGCACTCCCGGTTCCAGCACCAGGGCTCTTGCCAGGGCCACCCGCTGCTGCTGCCCTCCTGAAAGCTGGTTTGTCATCCGGGACTCCATACCGTCCATTTCCACCAGTTTTAAGATATTTAATACCCTCTCCTGAATCTGCTCCTTGGGAAGCTTACGGATCTTCAATCCATATGCCACATTATCAAACACATTGTAATGGGGAAGCAGCGCATAGCTCTGAAACACCATGGCAGTATCCCGCTTATTGGGGGTCAGATGGTTAATAGGCTCTCCGCCCAGATAGATCTCCCCCTCGTCCGGGCTTTCAAACCCGGCGATCATCCGCAGTGTGGTCGTCTTCCCGCAGCCTGACGGCCCAAGAAGGGTCACAAAGGTTCCTGCCTCAATGTCTAATGTTGTATCCTGCACTGCATAAAATTCTTTTCCAGTCTTAGGATCCTTGTAAATTTTTGAGATATGTTCCAGCCGAACGCCTTTTTTCTCTTTCTCCATTTTTATGCCTCCTCCTTTGCCTTAATGTTTCTGCTGACGCCAAAGAACCGGATCAGGGTATTCATAATCAACACCGCTCCATATGTGATAGCAATCAGAACAGTTGCATAAGCACAGGCTACTCCATAATTTCCTTTTTCCGCCTGCTCATTGATCTGGCAGGTGATGAGCAGAAAGTCCGGTGTCACCAGAAGAATGATCGCTGAGATAGCTGTTATGCTCCTCACAAAAGCCGTGACCAATCCACTGAAAAAAGAATCTTTAATGAGAGGCAGCGTTACAGTCATAAACACCCTGGCTGAATTGGCCCCCATATCATAGGCTGACTCCTCAATGGATTTATCGATCTGACGCAGAGCCGAAATACCGCTTCTGGTTCCCGTAGGAAGACTCCGGACAATAAACACAATAATCAAAATTAATCCTGTCCCATACAGTCCGCTCATAACCCCTGTGCGGAACAATCCATTGGCATAACCCCGGATGTACCCAATACCTAATACGGTACCTGGCACTGCCATGGCCAGCATTGATACAAATTCAATAAAATCCTTCCCCCTAAAGCGTTTCTTCACCACCAGATAAGCAATTACCATCGATAAAAATGCTGTGAGAGGCGATGCAATCAATGACAAAACAAAGGAATCCTTAAATGCCTTCAGACCACTGGTCCGCAGCATATACTGGAACCATTTCAGAGACAGGCTGTAATCCCTGCCCCACAAGGTAAACAGCGCTCCAAAGGGCACCATCACGTACATCAGCACCACAAAGGCAGCCACCAAAGTACAGAACACGGTCAGAGGCACTGTCACACTCTTATCTTCAATCAGCATCCGCATCCGGGATGCCTTTCCTGTCAGGGTGGCGGCTGTCTTCTTTTCCAGATAATATTTCTGAATCAGGAAAAGAACTACCGTCAGAGACAGCAGCACCACGGACATGGCAGCTGCGCCTGTAGAGTCATAAGCGCCTGTCACCTGCAGATAGATCGTTGTGGCAAGGGTATCGTAAGAACCGCCAATCAGCATAGGATTGGCAAAATCCGCCACGGATTCAATAAAAGTCACCAAAAATGCATTGCCCAGTCCAGGAAGAAGCAGAGGAAATGTCACACTGGTAAACACTTTCCATCTGCTGGCTCCCATATCGCGGGTAGCTTCCTCTAAAGACGGATCAATATTCTTCAAAAGCCCCTTGAGCATCAGATAACAAACCGGAAAAAAGGTCAGGGTCTGCACAATGGCAATCCCTTTCAGCCCATAAACATTAGAGTCATAAATCTTTAAAAGCGAACGGGTAATAATACCGCTCCGCCCAAAAAGCATGATCATGGACAAGGACAACACAAACGGCGGCGATACCACCGGCAGCATGGACACCACTGCAAACAGTTTTTCCAAGACCTTTGTCCTCAGCTTTACATAGACCTCCACATAAGCAAACAATAACCCAATCGCTGTAGAAGCAAACCCTGTAATCATTCCCAATATCAAGGTATTTTTAAATGCCACCTGAAACCGTTCCAGGCTCAGTACCCGCTTAAAGACAGCCAGGGTAACATGCCCTTCCTCCAAAAAGCTGTCAACCAGCAGCATCAGCAGCGGATATAAAATAAACAGCGCCAAAAATACCAGCAGCACAACAATCATACTGATCAAAATCGGATCTGAAAAAAACTTTTTGCGCTCCAGCTCGGCACTTTGTCTCCCTGACATAAGCTGCGCCCCCTTTCTTTTCTTTCCCTTCACTTTAAAAGCCTGACCTGTCACCTTAATTAGAAACAAAATGCTGCGTAACGCTTATACATCGTTGCATTACGCAGCATCCCTTTATGGACTGTTTCGCTTAATCCCATTCCCACAGCCGCATAAAATCATGTATTTCTTTTACTCTGTCTTGAAACGGCTGTCAGCAGCGCTTCCCAATGCATTAAAGAAATCCTCCACATACTTGGCGCTGTTTTCCTTTGCATCCTCAAAGTCATAATCAATCGTGTTGTTCATGTCCAGACCAAACTGGTTTGCTTCCTCTGGCTGCGCCGCATTGGAAAGCACCAGGAACTGATAGGATCCGGCCTCTTTGGCATGGTCCACACAATCCGGAGACAGAGCATACTCAATCCAAAGCTTAGCAGCATTCGGATGAGCACAGCCATTGAAAATAGCAGTAGCGCCAACCTCAAAGGAAGTTCCGTCTGCCGGAACAATCAGCTCAATGTTATCATATCCCTGGAGAATCTGGTAAATGCCGTCATGCAAAAAGCCAACTCCGATGACACACTCGCCGGGGCCTACCATCTTAGACGGGCCGGAACCGGACTTGGTGTACTGGTTAATATTCTGATCCAGCTTTTTGAAATACTCCATAGCCTCATCATGACCTCTCATCTGAATCATGGTGTTGATCACCAGCTTGGCAGTACCGGCAGTATTGGGGTTAGACAGCATGATAAGTCCCTTATATTCTTCCTTGGTCAGATCATCCCAAGTCTTGGGAGCTTCCAGGTTCAGACGCTCTAACTCCTCTGTGTTTACCATAAAGCCCAAAATCCCTTTATAAATCCCATACCAGCAGTTAGTGGGATCTTTGTAATCCTCACTGATTAAATTTTTAGCATTCACAGCTTCATATTCCATCAAAAGTCCGTCTGCCACAGCCTCATTATAAGGATCCGTGGTGCCTCCAAACCATACGTCTGCAGAAGGCTTTCCTGCTTCCTCAGAGATCTTAGTATATACCTCAGAGGTAGAAAGTCTCTGGAACTTGGTTTTAATTCCGTAGAGTTCTTCAAAATTCTTACAGGCTAATGACAGATATTCCTCCTCACAGGAGCCATATACCGTCAGCTCACCCTCTGCCTTGGCTGCCTCGATCAAGGCATCCATATCTCCTGCTCCTTCTGCCGCTGCATCTTCCCCTTCTGCCTTAGCCTCTGTCTCTCCCTCTGCTGCGGCCGGTGTCTCCGCCGGAGCCTCGGTTGATGCTTCTGATGCTGCTGAAGAAGCCTCCTTGCTGCCGCCTCCGCAGGCAGTCAGCCCCAACATCATGGAACATGCCAGCAGTAATGCCAGATTTTTCTTCATAATCCTATCCTCCTTATTATGTTTGACTGCAGCAATGCTTATATCCTTTTGCTGCGCTTTTCCACGGCCCTGGGAGAGAGGTGCGGTTACATGCTTCTGTCCCTTCAGCCGATAGGCAAATTATACCATATTTCCAGAGAAATAGAAACCCTTTTCTGTAAATTCTATCTAATAAATCTAACGTAATAGCTCTTATAAAAAATATGTGAAATTAAATTAAATTTTACACCAGGGAAGAAATCCTTCCAAATATCCAGGTAAATCTCCAATGTTTAACAGCCAGGCCATTACAATAATAAATCCAAATATCCAGCAAAAACGATTTATTTTTCCTATATTTAATCCCTGCATCGGACTCTCGTTAATGATTAAAATAAATTTAACTAAAATATGAATCCCTTTAGATGTTTCTAAGGAAATCGCTTTTTCGGCAGCCTTCTTATCCCCGCTTTCTAGTTTTAATAATTGTTCGATATCTTTACTCATTAAAATACCTTCTTATGGCTTCTATTGTGATTTCATTGTTTTTCTTGGGAGTATATGCTTCCTTCCATGGAGCCTGACGGTGAGTAAGCCATACCAAATCTGCAGCAGCATAATCAGCAAATTTATCCACTACCTGGTCAATCAACAAGCAATCCTTTTCTTCTATAACAGTACCTTTATATTCAACCCTTTCTGAATTCCAAATATTTTCTTCATCAAAATTGAAATAAGAGGTAATAGTCGGAATATCACCGCTTCCATATTGCTTATATTCATGATATGCTTCCGGAACTACCGGTCCCAAATCCCATGCCTCAATTTTCTCAACGAAACAAGGCTTCTTTGATTCAGAGCTAATCAAAAAAATGCCTGTACAAAATATAATATCTTCTGCAATTTCAAATTTGATATGCCGTAATCATTCTCATTGCTGTAATTAATAATATATCTGCATACATCTAATACATGATACATAAATCTCACCTCTTTTTCTATCTCCAAAGTCCTTCAAGTGCTCTGATTCTATACTAACATACTTTTCTGCTTACGTCAATTCCAAAATCGAACATTAGTTCTGTTTTGTTTGATAAGAGCTGGCGGCAGCTCCCCATACAAAGTCATTTCTGAATGTTATGTCCATTCTCTCCCCTCCGCAAAAACACCCATTCCTTTTCTGTCGAATATTCTTCTGCAAATCGATATCCCAAAGCGCAAAATTCCTGCAGCCTTTCAAGCTTTACGATCTGGTTCTCTGCCATAAAGCGCACCATCTCCCCTCTGGCCATTTTGGCAAAGGTGCCCTTCTGCTTTACTGCCCCGCCCTGCAGCTCCCCAAACACAATGGTTAGAAAACAATCCTCCTGCTGCAGATATTTCTCCACCGCCTTCGAATATTCCTTTGATGCCAGATTCACAATCGTTTTGTCCTCATCCAGCACATCCTGATAAAGCCTCTCCCCCCAAAACTCATACAGGTTCTTTTTCTCCCCCACCTGCAAAGCTGCCTGCATCTCCAGTCGATAAGGCGTTACCTTGTCAAATGGGCGCAAAACCCCATAAAACCCTGACAGGATCCGCAAATGCTTCCCCACATAGTCTGCTGCCTCCCTGGTAAATACCACTGGCGCCATATGCTGATACTGCAGTCCTTCATAAGCTAAAAGCGCCGGTGCAGCGGCTTTTTTCAGATCCATCCGGGCAAACCGGTGGAAATTCAGCTCCGTCAGCTTGTCATTACACTTCCACAAAGCCTTGGCTTCCTCAAACGAAAGCTTGCGGATCTCCTGACAAAGCTTTTCCGCTTCCTCCAAAAACTGCGGAAACCTGTCTGCCGGGAAATCATCCGTACACTCTTTCATTTTCTTTGCCGGTGAAATAATAATCTTCATCTTAAGATACTTTCCTGCCTTCCTGATTTTACAGCTCAATCTCCCTCTGCATAGTTAAAGAATAAAGAATCTTTGCCTTAACCTTTTTCCCGGTCATCTGCTCTAAGGCCCGCCCATAGTAATCAAGCTGCTCTTTATAACGCTCCAAAAGGATCCGGACACTTGACACCTTGTCCGTTTTATAATCCACTACAACCAGTTCCCCTTCTTCCTCCATATATGCATCAATAATTCCCTGAACCACCACCAGCTCATCGCTGTCTGCTGCCTTCATATCCCGGGCAGGTATTCCCACCACAAACTGCTGCTCCTTATGAAGCCTTTCTTCTTTCTCTGCCAGACTCATTCTTTTTCCCAGATTTGACTGAAGAAATTTCCATATCACATTACAATCGATTAAATCCAGGCTTTCCCTGCTCAATCGTCCCTTTTGGGTCAGCTCTGAAAGATATTTGGCTACATCCTCCAGGCTTTCCATCCGGGCAAAGGGAAGCAGCTCCATAACCCGGTGATAGGCAGTTCCCCGAGTGGCTCCATAGCCGTCAGAACGGGAAACCTCCTCCAGATAATGAGAAATCTCTGCTTCCTTCTCCCTGACGGCTTTTCCTCTCTGTAAAAGCACAGCGCTCTCTGCTTCGTCTTCCATCTGACCCTGTTTTTTCAGCTCTGATACAGACATCTTTGTATGCAGCCGGATATCTGCCATATAAGGGTACTCGTAACCCAAATGTTCTGTCAGCAGCCTTCTGTACTCCTCTTTGTACTCCTTTTGGGGATCCAAGTTCAGCAAAGTTTCTTTGGACCGCAAATCCTTCGCCTGACGGACAAGCTCCTCTCCTACCACATCTGCCAGCGGTATTTCCGTAAACCGGATCCTTGCATGGCCGTCACTTAAGCTCATGAGAAGCCAATCCAGGTAAGAACCGGCAGACGCAAGAATCGTATAAGGGACTTGGCCGTTTACCAGCGGAACCATACTATATTTTTCCAGAGACTTTTCCAGATGTGAATCTGTGCCGGTCATGATCAGCTTTTCCTTTGCCCGTGTCATGGCCACATACAGCACACGCAGCTCCTCTCCCAGATTATCCAGCTCCATCTTCCTGCGGACAACATTTTTCTTTAAGGTCGTTGTCTTTAAGCGGCGTTCCAAATCCAGATAATCTGTGGCAATCCCCAGCTCCGGGTCAATCAAAATCTTTCCGCAGGCATCCTGTTTGTTGAACTTTTTTCCCATTCCGGCCAAGAAAACCACTGGAAATTCAAGACCCTTGCTCTTATGGATACTCATAATGCGCACGGTATCTTCTTCCTCCCCCATTGTGGACGCCTCTCCGAAATCCATATTATACTTTTTCAGATTTTCGATATACCGGATAAAATGGAACAGCCCTTTATAGCTGGTTCTTTCATAATCTGCTGCTTTCTCCACCAGCATATCCAGATTTGCCTTGCGGGTTTCTCCTGCAGGCATGGCAGACACATAGTGGTAATAACCGGTCTCCTCATATACTTTATAGATCAGCTCATGAATCGGAAGATAAGCACTTTGTGTCCGGAAACGCCGCAGCATGGAGCGGAAAGAGCAAAGCTTTTTATACAATCCTTTTGTCTTTTCTTCCTGAGCGCTGTCATCCTCCCCGCCCATATCCTCCAAAAACCGTGACACAGCCCCAAAGATCCCCCGGTCCTGTCCTTTGTCCCCGCAGCTTTGGTAATACGCCGTCAGCTCTGCCAGCTCCAGATCCGTCACTCCTGCCATGGGAGATTTAAGCACTGCTGCCAAGGGAATATCCTGCATAGGGTTATCGATCACTGCCAGCATACTGAGCACAATCTCCACCTCCGCAGCCGCAAAATACCCCATCCGCGACTCTGCGCAGACCGGAATACCCTCATTCATCAGCACAGATAAAAAATTCTCGGTCCAGCCTGCAGTGCTCCGCAGAAGAATTACCATATCCCGATACTTAGCAGTCCGGTATCCCCCTGTGCCGTTCAGCCTTTTATCCCAAACAAAAAGCCCTGTATCCGGGCTGGTCATCTCCCGGATCTTTCCGGCAATCAGCTTTGCCTCCAGCTCCCTGGCCGTAAAATCCGCCGCGTCCTCCTCCAAGCCGGCAAATGCCTCTGCCCCTGTGTCCACCGCCAAAAGCTCCACCCTGCTGCCTCTGTCCTCTGCCCCTGAAAATGTATTCTCCAGCTCTGGAAATACAGCGCCCGGATGAAGCGCCGCATCCTCCGTATACCGGATCCCCCCCAGATCCTCTGTCATTATCCGATAGAACACATCATTAATCCCCTCTAAAACCTCTGCCCGGCTCCGGAAATTTTGATGAAGCTCAATCTTCTTATTCGTACCAACGGCCTGATCATATGCTTCATAAGTATGATATTTTTCCAAAAACAGCTCTGGCCTTGCCAGACGGAACTTATAGATACTCTGCTTTACATCCCCCACCATAAACACATTGGGATTTCCAAAACGCTCCTGGGACACAGCATGGAGCAGCGTCTCCTGCACCAGATTGCTGTCCTGATACTCATCCACCAGCACCTCCGCAAACTGACGACTCAGCTCATCTGCTGCCTCTGTATAAACCACATCTTCCTTATCTTCTATCCTTTTTGCTCTCTCCTGCATCGGAATCAAGACCTTTATAGCCTCATGTTCCAGATCATTAAAATCCACCAGGTTTTTCTCCCGCTTCTTCTCCTGATACCTTCTGGCAAATTCCTCTGCCAGCTCTAAGAGCACTTCCACCGGCTCCCGGGCAGCCGCCAGATCCTGAAACATTTCCTCAGGCTCTCCAAAACATACCTGCTCACGCATTTTAGAAACTGCCTTTTTTACCCGGTCTCTGCAGCCTGTCACATAGGCTTTTTTCTCAATGTCCACATTTTTACTGCGCACTGCCGCCAGACGGGTCCAGGAAATCTCTGACAGGGCCCTGTGGATTTCTTCAAACGCCTCTGCTTTTCCAACCTTTGCCAGTTGTCTCATATCCAGCTCCAGCATTGGGCTGTAAGCATCTAAAATCTCATCCTGCCGACAAATATTAAGCGCTGACTGAAGCTGCTGTATCAGCTCTCCAATCTGCTTTTTCAGATCCTCTGTCAGAAACGTTACCCAGGGAAAGTCCGAAAAGGCGCCGGCATTTTTCTTCTTTTCCGGCCGTTCTCCTTCCTCCCCCTCTAAAAAATCACCATCCCTCAAAAGTTCCTGTCTGCACCGGGCAAACCATTCCTCCGGATAAGGATTGCTCTGGGAAAATGTATACACCTGCATGATCAGCTCCTCAATGCCTGCATCATTTTTCCCTCTGGCATAAGTTTCCACAAACCGTACAAACCGCTCCTCGCTGTCTGTATAATAATCCTCCAGCATTTCCTGCATCACATCTGCCCGCAGTAAAATCAGCTCTCCCTCATCCCCGATACGAAATGCCGGATCCAAATCCAGCATATTAAAATGATTCCGTATCAAATCCAGGCAGAAGCTGTCTATGGTAGTAATCCTGGCATGGTGAACCAAAGCTGCCTGCATCTGAAGGTGCTCATTTTCCGGCATTTCTTCCAGCTTTTTCTCAATGGCTGCGCTGATTCTCTCTCTCATCTCGGAAGCCGCCGCATTGGTGAATGTCATGACCAGAAGACGATCAATGTCCAGGGGATGTTCCCCCTCTGTCACCATCCGGATAATCCGCTCCACCAAAACTGCTGTCTTTCCGCTTCCGGCCGCCGCACTGACCAGCAGGTTGCTCCCGCGGCTCTCAATCACCTGCATTTGTTCTCTTGTCCAGTTCACTGACATAGCTCCTCCCAAATCTCCTCTGCCTTTTTCCCCTTCAGCCTCCGGTACTCAAAGCCAGAGGTCTTTTTGTCAAAGCCGCACACTGCATGATAAGGGCAATAATCACAGGCTGTTCTCTGCCCGCTCTTATAAGGTTCCACCCCGATCTCCCCGTCTAAGATTTCCTTTCCCGCACCCTTTACCTTTTCATGGACAAAACGCCTCAGCCGCTCAAACCGCTCCCGATTGGCCACAGAAGATCTTCCTTCCTGCACCTCTCCATCCTTTAACACCACGGGAATAATATCCGACTCCTTTTCAATGGTATTGTCCAGATGATGGATGGCCTCCAATTCACTGTTGATCAGCCCGTTCATCCGAAGTTTACGCAGAATCTCCTCTTTTACCTGCTGCTCATCTGGCTGGCCGCTTTTCTCTACTGTGGGATCAGAAATATTGTAATAAAGGATTCCGGCCGGAATCACTTCTTTTCCAGGATATTTTCTCTCTGTCATCTCCATCACTGCGTCCATGTACACCACAAGCTGAAGCTGAAGTCCATAATAGATGGCAGCCAGGTCAAAGCTGGTACTGCCGGATTTATAATCAATGATTTTCACATACACCTGCTGTCCGTCCTCACACAGATCCAGCCGGTCTATACGCCCTCTTAAATGCAGAGCCTCATCGGCTGACAGCGGGATCTTCATGGCCTCCAGATTATCTGCCGCCGAAAAGGATACCTCAAACCCTGCCGGAGAAAAATCTCCCTTCTTGATCTGCTGCTGCAAAGCCCACACAGTCCTCTGCGTGATATGCTCCACCCGCCGTGCCAGATAGGCATTGCGAGAACTGCTTCCCATGATCGTGTTGTTGTACTCTGCCGTCACCTCTCCCACACAAATGCTCACCAGCCCGTCCCTGTCTTCATCTGATATGGTGCGCCAGTCCCGCCCCTGCTCTTTCATTTTACGAAAACACAGGTCAATGGAAGCATGGAACAGATTGCCCATGTCTGCTGCAGCCAGCTCATACCTCCGCCTCTCAAGCAGCTCTAAGCCATATTGGAGAAAGTGTGCATAAGCACAGGCAGCATACTGCTCCAGCCGTGTCACGCTTCCGCTGATAATATTTCCATAAAGCGCCCTTGCCACCGCGTGCCCGATTCCCTGGTTCTCATAGGAGGTAAATGCTGCCTCTGCCAGCTTTTTCGCTTCTTCACGATGTTCCTCTGAATACAAAAACCAGCAAAACAGCTCCAAAAACTTCAAGATATCTTCCTGAAAGAAATCTTCTTCCCCGCCTGATATCTTTACTGGTCCCGGCAATTCCCGAAATCTCCTCAGCCCTGCCGCCAAATGCTGCCTGGCTCTTTCCACCGAATAGATCTCCTCAAAGCTTCCTTCTGTATTCTCCCTACACACAAGATCCGGAAACATTTTTCGAAGCTCCCCGATAAGATAAGAGGGCCTTCTGCTTTTCCCGTCCCCTCCCACGCCGGAATAAGAAATTACCAGCTTTTGGGAAGGTTTTGTCATCATCAGATACAGATAAAACCGCTGCCTAAAGCTGTCCTCCCTTGCAGTGGGAGCCAGCTCCAGGCTATGCCTTCCAAAAAATTCCCGCTCCTGATCCGAAAGCAGGCTTCCCCGCTCCTTTTTCATCGGCACAATCCCGTCATTGACCCCTACAAAAAACAGCACCTTCACATGAGCCAGCCTGGTTCTGGTAATGTCTCCCACTACCACCCGGTCTACGGTAGCCGGAATCACTCCCACAGAGATCTCCCCAAACCCGGCATCCAGAATCTCCATAAATTCCTTCCGGCTTATCTGCTCCTCCCCCAAAAGCTCGGAAAGCCTCTGCAAAAGCTCCATTACCAGCCCATAGACCTGCCCATACTCTTTGGCCAACCGGTACTCTCCCACTGCCAGAAAATATTCCTGATATGCCTCAAGCTTTTCCTCCACACAGCATTCCTCTAAAAGCCCGATCACAGCCTGCACCATTCCTGACACAGTAATAGGCTTTGCGCCAAAAGCTTCCCGCATTTTAAGAAGCGGCGCCATCACCTGATCCCTAAACGCATTAAGCTCTGCCAGGTTTAAGTCCGCTGCCTCCCTGTAAATCCGATCCCACTGCTGGCTCCACCGTCTGGCTCCCCGGATCCCCATGGCAATCACGTAATTCTCCATCCTGTCTGTCATTTTCTGATCTGCAGTTACCAGCCCGGTTCTCAGATACCGGAAAACACTCTCATAGGAAAGATCCCTGCGTACAGCCTCCAACGACCCTCGAATCAGCTCTACCACAGGATTGTCCAGCACGCTTTTTTTGTCATCCATAAAAAACGGAATCTGGTTCTGCTCAAACTGATGGGCAATCTCCTTCCCATATCCGGCCAAATCCCCCGTCACCACTGCCATATCCCGATACCGAAGCCCCTGTCCCCGAACCAGAGCCTGGATCCTTTCCATCACATGTGTCACTTCCCCAGCCGGATTCACCCCAAAAAACAGCTCCAGGCCGCCTTTTCCCTCACCTTCATAGCACTCCCGCCGATAACGGAACAGATTCCTTTCCAGCCACCAAAGCTCCGGGCTGTCCGCAAAACGGGTCAGGACCTTTCTCCCATCTCCTTGTCCATCCTCTGCGCTCTTTCCCAGCCAGATATCAGGAAGCTTAGACACCTGATTATGTTCCGCCAATTCTGTGCACCGCTTAACCATCTGACGGCTCATATAGAACAGGCTATGCATCCCCAAGCCCTGATAAACCGACGCTTGTCCGTCTGCTGTCACAGTCATCAGCACCTGTCTTGCATGAATCAGGCACAGCTCTAAAAGCCTGTACTGGACCGGTGTAAAGCCCGTATATCCATCCAAAGCAATCACACTGTTTTTCACGGTCTCTGACTGGGGAAGCACCCGGCACAGCACATCCAGCACTTCCTCTGTGGTAATATAATGTCCTGCAATATACTCCTGGAATCCCTCAAAAACCACTGCAAAATCCAGAAGCTTCTGCCGAAACAGCGGCGTTCCCGCCAGTTCTGCCATTTCCCGCAGAATCTGCGGGGATATCCCATACTGATAAAACTCTGACAGCATGGATTTTAACTGATTCACAAATCCGGCCTGATTTAAATGGCCCTGAAACAAAATCAGCTCTTTTCGCTTATTGGCAGCTACCTTTCGCAGCACCATAGATTTTCCCATGTCGTCTAAAACCCGTAGGTTCTCCACCGCCAATTCCTCAAATACCCGGTAAGCCAGCCGCTGAAAGCTGACAATATCAATATTCATGGTCCCGTGATTGGGGTGACACAGCACAATATCCTTTTGAGTCTGCATGGTAAATTGCTCCGGCACAATTATAAAATAAATCTGATCCGGATGAGCCATGGACTCCCGGATGATCCTATCATAAAGGAGGCTGGTCTTTCCTGATCCGGATCCTCCTAATATTAACTGTAAAGACATGGATTTCTCCTTCCCGCAGCCATTCAGGCTGTTTGGTAATATAAAAAGCCCTGATCTGACACAACTATTGTATCATATCAAAGCTGCATTTTACATCTTTTCTTACGTTTATTGCGGTTTATATATTTTATAGACATTACCGCCCACGCCATGGCTAATCACTCCGCTGATTCGTCATGGCTGGTAAAGTTATAGAGCCAAAGCATATTGATGCAGCCTGACAGTAAATGATGAACCTTGCAGTAAATTTCATTCTTTTAGGTATTCCATTCTTTTCCTAAATCCCTTATAATAGCCTTACATCAGAGAAAAGCGGGCAGCACTCCCTATTTGGAAAATGCGCACCTTCGGGACAGACCTAGGGCAGCTTAGGTCCGCGCCGCAGGTGTGCAAACACCAGAGAAAGGAGGATGTGGTCTGTGGGTATTTTAGACATCATGAGCCGTGTTGTGGGTATTTTCGGAGGTATTGTAACCAGCCTTAGCGGTCTGATTACATTAATCGAGAAATGTAAACCCTACATAAAGCGGCACAAGGAACAGACAGAAAAAGACCCATCAGCTAGCCTGGCAGCACCTGATGGGTCGGCTGATGATTGCTTAGGCAATCAATAATTGGCCGTTGGGCGGCAGCTATATCGCCGCCCTTTCTAATTACAAATCTATCATATCATTTTATCAGGGTAAAGTCAATTATTTGATAAAATAATTATTCCTTATTTGATTCCAGCCGTTACTGTTCACGCCATGGCTAATCACTCCGCTGATTAGCCATGGGCCAGTACCGTTACGTGGGTCAAAGCATATGCCCCATCGCCGCAGGCGATTTTAAATGGGCATATGCAGTTACGTTCACAGGGTATCTGTGAACAGTAACTTCCAGCCAATTAGTAAAGGATGGATATAGACTAACCAGACAGAAAAATAACATAAATCCCTCTGATCTGGAATAGATTATACCAAACATCCCCCGGAGGGCTACCCATGAGTTCAAGAACAAAAATCGTCGTCCTGCGAATGAAAGAAATCATATACACTGCAATCTTCATTGGCCTGGGCATTTTACTGGTAATGCTGCTGTTCATCATGTTCCGGCCAGGAAAAGAAGGCAGCGCACCTGTGTCATCCGACCAGGTTCTCTACATACCCGGCGTATATTCCGCCTCTCTGAAGCTAGGCTCCCAGGAAGTCAATGTGGAAGTGGCCGTGGATGCTGACAAGATCAATTCCATTTCCATGGTACATCTAAGCGACTCTGTGGCCACCATGTACCCGCTGGTACAGCCATCCCTGCAGAATCTCACAGACCAGATCTGCGACACCCAGTCCACAGAGAACCTGACCTACCCGGAAGAAAGCCGCTACACCTCCCAAGCGCTTTTAAATGCAATCCAGAAAGCATTGGACAAAGCAGCCGCACGGTAATTTTGTCTGCAAAAATCTGCCGCAGCAGACAAAACATCCCCCACGGCCTCCCAATCAAATCCCCGCTGCAAACATGCTGCACCATACAAAACCTGCAGCACCGCAAGCTGCGGGGTATTCTGTTCTGCGCCTTATTTGATGTCCCTTTCCTATTTGATGCCCTTTTATGTTTGACACCCCTTTTATGTTTTACGCCCCTTTTATGTTTTACGCCCCTTTTATATCTTAAAAAACATTCCTGACTTCTTTAACACTGGTCTTACTGCCATGTACACTGCCACTGTCACAATGGTTCCGGCCACTGCGTTGATAAAAGTGACTCCGGCTGCCCAGGTGGACATGATCTTTGCAGCATCTGACTGAACCCCCAGCACATAATTTTTATAAAAATACCCGGCAATGGGATCCATGATCACATTAAATCCCAACCCTGCAACAGAAGCCGCCAAAGTCCACTTAAATATATATTTGGCATCATGTTCCTGGGTAATATGCCCAAGCCTGTGGGCCACAAAGCCTGCAATCAGCCCGATACAAAGCTTCAGCACAAAAGTCTTCGGGGCGCTGGTAATATATACCGGATCCAAAAGATCTGCAATCGTCATGCCCAAAGATCCGGCCAGCCCTCCGTATACACCGCCCAGCAGCAGGGCTGCCAGAACACAGAACGCATTTCCTATATGAAGCGCCACATAATCCCCGCCAAAAGTAGGAATCGGTATCTTCAAAAAAGTAAACGCCACATAGCAAAGAGCTGCCATAAGTGCAGTCAATACAACCTTATACACCTTATCATTTTTCCGTTCCATCATCGCCAAGTCCTCCTATAATATGTTTTGACCGCGCCGCCTGCCAGGTTGTCAGAGCCTTTTTCCAAAGCATCCCCTTCATAACTGACAATATACACTTCTTAAGTCCGCTGCCTGAATTGTTCCTCATCATAGCACGTAACCTGACGATCATAAATAACCAGTTCCCTACTTTTTCACCATACCAGTTCCCCTATTAGATTCCCACCCCTATGCCACGTTTCTCCTGCAAGCACCAATCCAATCCTCTCGCCTATCCCCATGCTTCCTCTAATCCCGGGCCTCCACGCACACCAGCACCCCTTCCTCAAATTCCAAAATTCCCACCTCGTTCTCCACCTCATTGCTGATGCAAAGCCCGGCCTCCTCCCCCCTTCGAATGTTCTTCTTATCCAGCGGATATTTAAATCCCTTCAGGGTAATTCCTGTCACACTTTCTGTATAAGGCAGAAAAGATACATACCTTCCCCAAAGCTGATCCCTGACAAAGATCCGGTTCTGATCCACAAGGTAAATCTTGTTCCAGGCATCCACAATCCACGCCTCAACCTCCCTCTCCATACACCCATACAGCAAATGAATATTTCCCAGCATATGGTCCATCCGCCCCCCGGTGGCTCCCATAAACACAATCCGGTCACAGGCCAGAGTCAGCGCACGATTGCGGGCCAGTTCCGTGTCAGTCTCATTCTTTTCGGGCCTGTGACTCTCCCACACAATATACGGAACTTTCCGAAACTCCTCTAACACCTCCTTATCCACCGTGTCAAAATCCCCCACCACATAATCCGGCGTTATCCCCAAAGCCTTCACAGACTCCAGCCCCCCATCCACCGCAATCACCTTATAAAATTTTTCCTTTTCCAAAAAAGACCGGGCGAAAGCCAAATCCAGCCTTCCGCCCGTAACAATCAAACACACTTTCATCTCTGCCCTCATTGTTTCTCAAAGCTAGCACAGCGCTGCACTAGTACTCCATTTTCTTCAAAAACTCCCTCACATTTTCCCCTGCGTCTCCTCCAAACACTGCCGAACCAGCCACAATCACATTGGCTCCTGCCTTTAATGCCTTGTCCACATTCTCTAAGTTCACGCCTCCATCGATCTGGATTCGTACCTTCTCCTCTAAGCCCAAGACGCAAAGCCTCTCCCTGACCTGCCTGACCTTTTCCAGTGTGTAAGGGATCAGCTTCTGGCCCCCAAACCCCGGATTAACAGACATAAGCAGCACCATATCCACCTTCTCTAAAATACAATCCAGCGTGAAAACAGGCGTGGCCGGATTCAGCGCCACTCCTGCCATCATGCCCAGCTCCCGGATTTGGCTGACCGTTCTGTCTAAATGGCAGCACGCCTCCTGATGGACACACAGAAGATCTGCCCCTGCCTTCTTCATCTCCTCCGCATACCGTCCCGGCTCCTCCACCATCATGTGTACATCAAACACCTTATCTGTACAAGGCCGGATACTCTTAATCACCGGCATCCCAAAAGAAATGCTGGGCACAAACATCCCATCCATCACATCAATGTGGATATATTCTGCCCCTGCATCTGAAACCTCCTTCACCTGCTGTCCAAGTCTTCCAAAATCTGCTGACAAAATGGACGGCGCCAGTATTGCCCTCATATCAGTATCTCCTTTTTTCCTTCAGTTCTTCATACAATAAACGGTAATTGTCATAGCGGCTCCGGCTGACTTTCTTTTCCTGAACCGCCTCCTTTACGCCGCAGTCCGGCTCCCCAATATGAACACAGTCATCTCCAAACCGGCAGACCGCCTCATAGGAGGAAAATTCAGGGAAATAGTATTTCAGCTCCCGCGCCAAAAGCTCTCCCAAATACAGAGAACTAAAGCCCGGCGTATCCATCAGATAGGTGTCCCCCTCCACACAGAACAGCTCCGCATGACGGGTGGTATGCTTTCCCCTCTGAATCTTTCTGCTGATCTGTCCGGTCTCCATCTCTGCCTCAGGCTGTAAAAGATTGGTCAGAGATGACTTGCCCACACCGGAAGATCCTGCCAGAATCGTGGTCTTTCCCTCCAAAAGCTTTCGGATCTCAGAAATCCCCCTTCCGTCATACGTACTGATAAAATACACCCTGCATCCGCTGTCTTTATAAATCGTCTCATAGCGCTTCTGGTCTTCTTCCTGTCCCAGATCCATCTTATTAAAACAGATGGCTGCCGGCACCTGCTGCTGCTCCATCATAACCAGAAACCTATCCAGCAGATTCAGGTTGGGCTCCGGCTCCGTGACGGCAAACATCACCAGCGCCTGATCAATATTGGCGCTGGCCGGGCGGATCAGCTCATTTCTCCTGGGCAGAATCTCATCAATATTTCCCTCTGAATCCGTCTCATCCAATATGGTAAACTCCACATTATCTCCCACCAGCGGCTTCACTCCCCGCTTGCGGAACACTCCCTTTGCCTTACAGGCATAGACCTTTCCATGCCTGTCATGAACATAATAAAAACCCGCGATTCCTTTAATGATCTTTCCTGTCATACTTCCTCTCACTGCTGCTGTCAATCCATGGGGAAGAAAGTCAGCGGATAAGACTTCAGCACTGCTCCTGACTCCACATCCACTACCTCCACTTCTCCCCGGTCCGTACCATTCATGCTTTCAATGCTGGTATAACTAATGGGAAGCAGGGTAGAGCCTGTTATGGTCTTCTCATCCGTCAATGTCCGGTAAATGGGAGTCCCGTCCGGCTCCTGCTGGTGAAGCCTTACCAAGATGGTAACACTGGCTCCCACAGCCCCAGGCCCAATCAGGGCGCTTAGATCATACACATCATTAATCGACGCCACATACCGCTGCTGCCTGGCCTCCGGACCGCTGCTGACCACATAGTTTATCTGGCCGCCTTCCTGAATCTGGCCGTTCTCACCGCCCTCCTGACGAATAATATGTCCCTGGGGAACCGTATCACTAGGCTCTGTGGACGTACTGCCAGGCACAAGCCCTGCCTCTCCTAAAATCGCCAGAGCCTCTGTCTCCGGCTTTCCTGTAATCTCCGGTACTGGTATCATTTTTACAAGAGGCCCTGTACTTACATAAAGCGTAATCATGCTGCCTTCCATGGCTGTTTCCGGCTCATACCGGATCAGATTCCCTTCTTCAACAGTCTCGCTTTCCTCCTCCACGATCTGGACAATAAGCCCGCTGTCCTCCAAAAGCCTCCGGGCAGAAGCCACGCTTAAAGTATCCAGGTTCAAAGTGGTCAAATCAATCTTTTCAGAGCCTAAACTGACTACCACATTGACATGGGAATACTTGGAAACAACGGTTCCCCGTTCCGGGCTTTGAGAAATGACACACCCCTTTTCCACGGTCTCCGAATTTTGGTAGGTAGGCTTCATGCTTAGGAAATTCTCCTTCAGCTTCGCCTCTGCCAGATCCTCCGGAAGCTCCAGCACATCCGGCATGTATACCTCACTGTCCTTTAATGACTCCCCGTTTTCGTTCGTCTGGATCACTGCCTGATCCTGACTCTCCGAGGAGCTTTCCTGCCGCAGAATGCCGGAACCCGGCTGAAAAAGCCCTCCCAGCTTTGAGAATACCACTATGAGCACTGCCACAATCACAATGGCCACCACAATCCCTCCGGCAGCTAAAAGCCTCTCAATA
The DNA here is from genome assembly GCA_910586205.1 of uncultured Lachnospiraceae bacterium. Lineage (GTDB taxonomy): Bacteria > Bacillota > Clostridia > Lachnospirales > Lachnospiraceae > Brotaphodocola. Next base: position 33,235 of record CAJUGD010000020.1, read on the forward strand.
TGAGAATCCGCTTCCTCCTCCTGCGGATAGTCCCTCTTTGGCTGCCTCGGCCTCTGAGGTCTTGGCTTTTCCTCCTGATACCGGGTTACTGCCGCCTCTCCTGCCGGACGGCGCACATATTCCCGCACCGGTTCTTCCCTTACCGGCGTCTGAAGCTCTTTTATCTTGGCCAGCTCTCTCCCGTTAAAAGTCACAGTCTGCCCGTTTAAAGCACGCTGCTCATCTCCGTTCTGCACAAAATCTCCGTCCGGTGAAACCAAAGCTTTGCGCAGATCCCCAATCAGCTCATTGACGCTGCCATAACGCAGCTCCGGCTTTTTTGCTGTACATTTCAGAATAATCCGCTCTAAGCTGGCCGGGATATCCGGATTGTACACGCTAGGAGGCACCAGCGCCTCCTCTAAGTGAGCCAGAGCAATGGCCACTGTATTATCCCCCTCAAAGGGCACATGCCCGGTCACCATCTCATAGATAGTAATTCCCAAAGAATAAATATCGCTGCGGGCGTCACTGTAGCCGCCTCTGGCCTGTTCCGGAGAAATATAATGGACAGAACCCATGGCAGCAGAGGTAAGGGTCTGGGCAGACACTCCCCTTGCAATGCCGAAATCCGCCACTTTCACCTTTCCGTCACGGGAAATGATCATGTTCTGAGGCTTAATGTCCCGATGGATAATGTTCTGCTCATGGGCAGCGCCGATCCCCTGGGCCACCTGAATGGCAATGCCAATCGTCTCCTTGATCTCCAGTCTTCCCTTCTTCGCAATGTATGCCTTTAAGGTAGCGCCCTCAATCAGCTCCATCACAATATAATGAAGCTTTCCCTCATCGATTACATCATACACATTGACAATATTAGGATGAGAAAGCCTGGCCGCTGCCTGAGCCTCCATCTTGAACTTGCCTACAAAGGTACTGTCATTGCTGAATTCCTCCTTCAGCAGCTTAATAGCCACCAGCCGGTTCAGCTTATGGCACCTGGCCTTATACACCACGGACATTCCGCCGGAGCCTACCTGCTCCAGAATCTCATACCGATCCTGCAGATACACCCCGGGCCTTAAGATCATAGTGACACCTCACGAATCTGAGGCTCTATGAGAATCACGGAAATGTTATCCTTTCCGCCGCCCCGGTTGGCAGCCTTTACCAGATCCTCTACCTTGGATTTTAGGCTTTCCTCTGAGCGGATAATATATTCCATCTCAAACTCATCTACCATATTGCTTAAACCATCAGAACACATGAGAATCTGATCCCCGGGCTTTAGCTTTAAGGCAAACAGATCTGTGTCCACTGTCTCCGCTGTCCCAACTGCCCGGGTAATAATATTCTTATGCTCCAGATAGCTTTTGCTTCCCCGCTTCATCTTTCCCCTGGCAACCAGTTCTTCCACATAAGAATGATCCCTGGTCACCTGCTCTAACTCCCTCCGAAGCAGATAAAGGCGGCTGTCGCCGATATTGGCCACATACAGCACGTTTCCCTTTATGGTAGCTGCCACTAAGGTGCTTCCCATGCCGGACAGCTCCGGATCATGGCTGGCCCGGTAATAAAGCTCCCTGTTCATCTGCCGGATCCCGTCTCTTAACATTCCATGAACATCCTTCTCAGGTGTCTTGACTCCAAAATATTCCACCAGATTTTCCACGGCAAAACGAGACGCATAGTCTCCTGCCTGGTGCCCTCCCATCCCGTCTGCCACCATAAACAGGTTATCTAAAGAGCCCACAGGGACTGTTGAGGAATAAATATAATCCTGATTCATGCTGCGGTATTTTCCTACATCCGTAAGCGCATAAGCCTGCACCGCCATTCACCTCCTTCAATTTCCTGACAGGAAGCCTCTCCGAAGCTGCCCGCAGGCCCCTTCAATATCCCTTCCCATCTCCCGTCTTATGGTAACGGCGATCCCTGCTTTTTCCAGAAACTCCTTAAACTCCCGAATCGCCTTCTGATCAGACCTGGCAAAATCCCGCTCCCTGACAGGATTTACCGGAATCAGGTTCACATGTCCATGAACCCCCTTAAGAAGCCGGGCAAGTTCTCCTGCCTCCTTAAGATTGTCATTGATTCCTTTTACCAGACTGTATTCAAAGGTCAGCCTCCTCCCGGTTTTGTCAAAATAATCTCGGCATGCCTTTAAAACCTGTGACAGAGGATATGCCTTTGCTATAGGCATCAGCTTCTGCCTTACCTGGTCATTGGGCGCATGGAGAGACAAGGCCAGGGTCACCGGAAGCCCTTCCCCGGCAAACTTTTCTATCCCCGGCACAATCCCGCAGGTAGATACAGTAATATTCCGCAAGCTTATATTCAGCCCGCGTTCATCCGAGATCAGACGCAGAAACCGAATCACCCCGTCATAATTGTCAAAGGGTTCCCCTGAACCCATCATGACAATATGGGAAACCCTCTCTTTTGTCAAAGCCTGAATCTTGTACACCTGCCCTAACATCTCTGAGGGAGTCAGGTTCCTCTCTAAGCCATCTAAAGTAGAGGCGCAGAAACAGCATCCCATCCGGCATCCTGCCTGAGAGGAAATGCACACGGAATTTCCATGTTGATACTTCATCCACACACTTTCAATCACATTCCCGTCTGCTAAGCGAAACAAATATTTGCGGGTCCCGTCAATCCGGGATATCCTTTCTTCCACCGGTTCCGGCATAGTCAGCTCAAACCTTTCCCCAAGAACCTTCCGAAGCTTTGCCGGCAGATTGCTCATCTGTTCAAAATCCTCTGCCATCTTTTCATGAAGCCATCCATACACCTGACCGGCACGGAAAGTTCTCTCCCCCATTTCCCTGAAAATCTCCTCTAATTCTGAAAAATAAAGGGACCTGATATCAATCTTTTCCATTCTTCCTCCGTCAAAGACCATTTCCCCCTGCAAAAGCTTCTGCTCTTTGTCAGCAATTTTTCTTTTTCTCAAATGCTGCGATAAAGAATCCGTCACAGGGATGGATGCCCGGCAAAAGCTGAATGTACCCGTCTTTCCTGGTTCCTTCCTCTGTCTTTAATCCCTTAGAGAGCCTGATTTCCTTTGGGGAAAAGGGAAAATGATCTAAAAACCACTGGCGCTGCTCCTGATTTTCCTGCCTGTTGACTGTGCAGGTGCTGTAAACTAAGGTACCGCCCGGCTTTACATACCGGGATACCACCTTTAGGATCTCCCTCTGAAGCAAAACAAGGCTTTTTGTCTGCTCTTTTGTCATCCGGTATTTAATGTCCGGCTTTTTTCCGATTACTCCTAAACCAGAGCAGGGAAGGTCAGCCAGGACAATATCCGCCTGTTCTTCCCACCCTTTGTCAAACTCCAGGGCATCCCACACCTCTGCCTTCATATTGCCGAACCCGGTGCGCTCTAAATTCTCCAAAACCATGGCAATCTTTCTTTCTGTCAGGTCACGGCACACTACCATTCCGGTTCCCTTTAGCTTATCTGCCATATGTAGGCTCTTTCCTCCCGGTGCGCCGCACACGTCCAGCACCCGGTTCCCCGGACATGGAGACGCAGCCTCCGCCACTAAGGCTGAGGCCGTATCCTGTACCTGTATCCAGCCTTTTTGAAACGCATCCAGCCGCTCCAGATAATCATACTGCTCTAAAATAAGCACTTCTTCAGACAAGGAGCTTTTTTCTGCCTTCACCCCCTGGCTGTTTAAGCTGTCCCAAATCTCCTTAAAAGATGCCAGACTAAGATTGCAGCGCACAGTCACAGGTCTGTTTTCTAAGGAGGCTTTTAACATCCTTTCCGTCACATCCCGTCCATACTGCTCCTCCCACATATCCAAAATCCACTGGGGCATGGAATAGCGCAGGGACCAGTCTTCAAAGACAAATTCCTCTTTTCTCCGGGATATGTTTCGAAGCACTCCGTTGACAAACCCTGAAAGTCCGCCAAAGCGGTGTTTTACGGCCAGCTTTACGGCCTCATCGCACACAGCCCGATCCGGCACCCGGTCCATCCACAGAATCTGGTATACAGACATCCGCAGTATGGTCCGGATCACCGGCTTCATCTTTTTAACCTTAACCTTTGAACAGAGATCCAGCACTGCATCGATGGTCAGAAGCCGCTCCATTGTCCCTTCCCCGATACGGGTAATAAAGGCCCGGTCCTGTTTTTTCAGATACTGGTATTTATTTAATGCCTTCTGCATGGCGCTGTGAATCAGCCCGTCCCGCTCTAACGCCTCCATAAGAATCTCCAGGATGATCTCTCTAGTCATCGTTTCTCCGTCCTCCAAACAGGATCAACAGCCGCAGAAGCTGCAGAACAGACGCTGCCACTGCCGCCACATAGGTCAGAGCCGCCGCTCCCAGCACCTTTTTCGTATAATCCACTTCCTGCCCCTGAAGAATGCCGATCTGCCCCAGCAGGTTTACCGCCCTTCCGGATGCATTGAACTCTACCGGAAGTGTGATCACCTGAAACATAAGAGCCAGCACAAACATCCAGATCCCCACCTGGATAAAAGGAGTCAGCCCAATCACCAGTCCCAAAAGAATCAAAGGCCAGGACAGAGTGCTGCCTAAATTGGCTACCGGAACAAAGGCAGCACGAAGGCGAAGGGGAACATAGCCTACATGGTCCTGGATGGCATGGCCGCACTCATGGGCCGCCACCCCAATGGCTGACACGGATGTCTGCCCGTAAACGGATTCTGACAGGTTCACGGTCTTGGTCCTGGGGTCATAGTGATCCGTAAGCTGTCCCCTCACCCCGCGGACTGTCACATCAAAGATTCCCTGAGAACGAAGAATCTGTCTGGCTGCATCCGCTCCGGTCATTTTTGTCCGGCTCTGCACCTGGGAATATTTTTGAAATGTGCCGTTAACCCGCGCAGACGCCCACATAGAAAGCAGTGCACCTGCTATGACCAAAAGATACGTGGGATCAAACCCAAAATAACCTCTGTAAAAAGGCATCATAAAGCTCAGCTCCTTCCAAGTCTCTGCCCTTTCTCCACAGGAAATCCCCGAAGAAAGGCTCCTGTGTCCATTCGTTTCTTTCCTTCAATCTGAAGGCTGGTAATATTCAAAATACCTTTCCCGGTTTGAATCTTCAGCCCGTCTTCTGACGCAGACAGTATCACACCGCATTCTGCCTGATTGTCTTTATCCTCCTCAGATGCCTGAACATCCCCGGCCCACAGCTTCAGCAGCTTTCCCTGCAGCCAGGTATAGGCGCTGGGCCAGGGATCAAGCCCTCTTATGAGCCGCTCAATGGAAACCGCATCCTTTGTCCAGTCAATTTCTCCAAAGGATTTGGGAATCTTTTTTACATAGGTAGCCGCCTCATGATCCTGGGGCGTTCTTACCAAAGTCCCTTTTTCCATCTTATCCAAAGTAGACAGAATCAGCTCCCCTCCCAGCATACTCAGCCGGTCAAACAGGCTTCCCCCTGTCTCCTTTTTTTCCAAAGCGATAACTCTTTTCTCCAGAATATCTCCTGTGTCCATTCCCTCGTCCATCATCATGGCAGTAATACCGGTCTCCTTATCTCCGTTGAGCACCGCCCACTGAATCGGAGAGGCTCCTCTGTACTTAGGAAGCAGGGATGCGTGAATATTCACACAGCCATAAACAGGCACACAGAGCAGCTCCTTTGACAGAATCTGTCCAAAAGCAATCACCACCATTACATCCGGAGAAAGCTTTTTCATTTCTTCGATAAAAGATGCATCCCTGGCCCGCTCCGGCTGATATACCGGAATCTGACGGCAGAGAGCCGCCTCCTTCACCGGGGACATGCTAATCCCATTGCCTCTGCCCTTTGGCTTGTCAGGCTGGGTCACTACTGCCGTCACCTGGTGACGGGAATCCGCCAAAGCCTCAAGCACCGGAACGGAAAAATCAGGAGTTCCCATAAATACAATTCTCATTCTCTCCTCTTTCTTGACGCAGGCAATACGTCCTTTTCTTTAAATCACAGGTCTTCCTCATCATTATCCATCAGTTCTCCCTCTACTAAGTCCACGTACAGCCCTCCATGAAGATGATCGCACTCATGGCAAATGGCCCGGGCTAACATCTCCTCTCCTTCCAGCTCATATTCATTCATATCTTCATCCAGGGCACGTACCTTTACATAATTGGGACGAGTCACCATACCATGCTTTCCCGGTACGCTTAAGCATCCCTCCCGGTCTGTCTGGGTTCCGCTCTGCTCAATGATCTCAGGATTGATCAGCACATACTGATTCCCGTCCTCCACGTCAATCACCACGATCTGCTTTAATATCCCTACCTGAGATGCAGCCAGCCCTACCCCGTTGTGTTCATACATGGTGTCGAACATGTCGTCTATCAGCTCCCTTGTCCGCCGGTTCATCTCCTTTACCTTCTTGCACTGCTTTCTTAAAATATCATCGCCAATCGTTCTGACCTGTCTGATCGCCATATGCTTTCTGTTCTCCTTTTCCCCTGTTCTAATACAATCGCCGTTACGGCCTCTCAGCTAAAATCATACTGCACTGTAAGTCTTTTACAGTCCTCTGTCTCATCCCAACGATCCTGAATATATTTCCGGATTCTTATTAGTATATCATAATTTTCTTGTTTCATATATAAAATTTTTCTATAAATATCATTAACTTTGTATACTGGCGCCGGAACCGGGCCGATCACCTCCAGACAGGCGCCAAAATGCCGCACCACAGAATCCCGGATCAAATCCATCATGCGGCCGGTCAGCTCCTCGTCCCTTCCCGATACCTGCAGACCCAGCATATGATTGGCCGGAGGATAGTGCATTAACCGCCGATATCCCATTTCCTGCCGATAAAAAGCCTCATAATCCTGAGCTGCCGCCGCCTGAATCCCATAGTGCTCCGGTATATAGGTCTGAATCACCGCAATCCCCGGCCTCCTTCCCCTTCCGGCCCGTCCGGCCGCCTGGACAAGAAGCTGAAAGGTTCTCTCTGCACACCGGAAATCCGGCGCATACAAGGATACATCCGCTGCCAGTCCCCCCACCAGCGTCACCCCCGGAAAATCATGGCCCTTTACAATCATCTGGGTGCCGATCAAAATATCCGCCTCCCCCTTGGCAAATGCTGCCAAAATGGCTTCATGGCCTCCTTTCCTGGATGTAGTATCCAGATCCATCCTGAGAACCCTGGCCCCGTCAAATATCTGCTTTGCCATTTCCTCAATCTTCTGGGTGCCTACCCCAAAACCTGCCAGGTACTCTGAGCCGCAGGACGGGCATGTCCTTGGCATGGGTATGGTATAGCCGCAGTAATGACAGGCCAGTCGCCGGTTATTGTGCAGGGTCAGGGAAACATCACAGTGAGGACATTTGATGGCCTTGCCGCAGCTTCTGCAGGACACAAAGCTTGCATATCCCCGCCGGTTCATAAAGAGCATAACCTGTTCTTTCTTTTCCAGGCGGTCTTCTATCAGCTCCTTAAGCCGCCTGCTGAAAATAGATTTATTTCCTTCTCTCAGCTCTCCCCGCATGTCCACAATCTCTGTTGCCGCCAAAGCGCTGTCCTTCCCGGCCCGGACTGTGAGAGAAAACAAACGGTAAAGCCCTGCTTCGGCTTTAGAGTAGGCTTCCACAGACGGAGTGGCGGATCCCATGACAAAATGGGCTCCTTCCATTCCGGCCAAATGCTCGGCCACCTCTCTGGCATGATACCGGGGCGCACCCTCGCTGCGGTACGCCCCTTCATGTTCCTCATCCATCACAATCAGGCCCAGCTTTTCAAACGGCGTAAAAAGAGCGGAACGGGCTCCGATCATGATCTGAGCCTCCCCCCGCCTGGCTCGGTCAAACTGGTCATAGCGTTCCCCGTCAGACAACCGGGAATGCATCACACAGATCTGTTCCCCGAACCGGGCATAAAACCGCATCACGGTCTGAAAGGTTAAGGCAATCTCCGGAATCAGCACGATCACCTGAAAGCCCAGTAACAGCACATGGTCAATCATGGCCATATACACTTCTGTCTTTCCGCTTCCGGTGATCCCGTGAATGAGATAAGGCGTCCTTTCTCCCTTATCATAATCCCTGCAAAAAGCTTGAATGATCTGCTGCTGCTGTGCATTTAAGAAAATATCCGGCTGTTCTCTTGTCTCCTTCCAGGACCAAAGATTCCCGATCATGGACTTTACCACCTGCTGATTGCGTGCCTTCACCCTCTTTTTTACAGGGAGGGCTGTCTTTAATGCCTGATGCATGGTTGAGCCATACCGCTCCTTCATCCACCAGGCCAGCTCTAAAAGCCGCGAATCTGCTGTCACGCTGCCCTTTACCAAACCTGTCACCGCTTTGATCCTGGCCTCATCAAAAGCCGCCTTTTCTGTTATTTCCACCACATAGCCTTTTCTGCTGCGGTTTCCTGAACCAAAAGGAACGCAGACCTGACTTCCGACCTTTACCTCCTCCAGAAGATTTTCCGGAATCCGGTATTGGAAGATACGGTCCACGCTTTCATGGGAAATATCAATAATAACGCTGGCATATTTTACCGCCATATGCCCTCCCGTCTACAGCCTTCTAAAGCGGCTGCGATAAAGTGTGTTTGCCTAATTATCAGCGATACAAGGCACCAGCCGCTTTGCCACCTGGTCCAGCTTCATACTGCGGGATCCCTTTAAAAGCACACAATCCCCATAAACCAAAAGCTCCTCTAAAGCCTCTGAAAGCCCGCTTAAGTCCTCCCCGCTAAAATGCCGGCATTCCTTTCCTGCCTCAATGTTCCGGGACAGCTCCCCCAGGGTAAACACCACATCAACCGGCTGATCGGAAAGCCATTCCCCGATCTCTTTGTGGAACCGCTCCTCGTCTGGCCCTAACTCCTTCATATCTGCCAGAACCGCGATCCTGCGCACGGCTTTTTCCATAGATGCCAGCACCTGAAGGGATGCTTTCATTGAAACCGGGCTTGCATTATAGGTATCGTCAATAATCGTGATCCCGTCTCGAACATACACCTGCTGCCGCCCCAAATAACCGGTAAATTCCTGAAGCTTTTCTGCTGCTGCCTGCATATCCACGCCATAAAGATCCGCTGCCGCTAAGGCTGCCATGGCATTTCCCACATGATGGGCTCCCATAATCTTTAAGCTGACCAAAGCCCGCTTCTCTCCGTGGACTGCCTCAAACACAGGATACCCGTCCTTCAGACGGATATGTTCCGCCCGGTAATCACAATGCTCCCCGGTTCCATAATAAATGGTGCGGCATCCATCCCTGGCCAAAGTATCCTTAAGCATCGGGTCATCTCCATTTAACAGCAGGATTCCTCCATCCTTAAGGCCGTCCTGAATCTTTAACTTCTCCTGATAAATATTCTCCTGGCTTCCAAGCAGTTCAATGTGGGCAACTCCCACATTGGTGATCACTGCCATATCCACCCGGGCAATCCGGGCAATCACCGACATTTCCCCGGGCATACTCATGCCCAGCTCCAGCACCCCGATCTCATCCTCTGACGTGATCTCTGACAAGGTAATGGGGACGCCCACCTGGCTGTTTTTATTTCCCGGTGTCTTGTACACCTTAAATCCGGCTGACAAGGCTGTCGCCACCATTTCCCGTGTTGTGGTCTTTCCCACGCTTCCGGTGATTCCGATCAACGGCAGGGTAAGCCGGTCCCTGTAATAAGCCCCTACTGCCTGCAAAGCCTTTTTCGTATCCTCCACCCGGATCCAGGGATGGACATCCTCCATCTCATCATGTTTTGAGGTAAGGACAGCGCCTGCCCCTGCCTCAAAAGCCATGCCGATAAACCGGTGGGCATCCACCTTCTCCCCCACCAGGGGCACAAACAGCTCTCCTCTTTGTACCTCCTTAGAGTTAATCCCAATATGCACAACCGGCTGGCTCTCATCCCCGCACAAAAGCCTGCCTCCTGTGGCCGTTACAATGTCCCTTACTGTCATCTGTTCCATACACTGCCTCTTTTTCCTTATCCTATGGCATATTTCTTTTACCGGTTCCCGTCCGCCCGTAAGAACCGTTTCTTTTGAAGCAAAGCGCTGCTGCCAAACCTTTAAATATCTTCCTCCAGACCTTTTGCTGCCTGCCGGATCACTTCCCGGTCCAGGAACGGGTAGCGAACGCCCTCAATTTCCTGATAATTCTCATGTCCCTTCCCAATCACGGCAATCATATCCCCTGCCTGGGCATGGGCAAGGCTGTAGGCAATCGCTTCTTTTCTGTCTGGGATCTCCACAAAAGCCCCGCCTGTCTTTTCAATGCTCCCCCGGATATCTGCCAAAATATCCTCCACCTTCTCATAGCGGGAATTATCTGCGGTGATTATGGAAAAGTCCGCCATTTTCCCTGCAATCTCTCCCATGGAATATCTCCGGTCTTTAGACCGGTTTCCTCCGCATCCAAAAACACAGACCAGCCGTTTGGGCTGATACTCCCGCAGCGCAGACAAAAGGCTTTCCATGCTGACCTCATTGTGAGCATAGTCCACAATCACACAGCATTTTTTGGAAGAATACACGATCTCCATCCGCCCGTCTAACTTCAGATGCTCCAGCCCATGGCAGACAACCTCCTTTGACACTCCTGCTTTTAGACAGACCGCTGCTGCCGCCAGAGCATTATTTACATTAAACCTTCCGGGAATATTCACCCGCACCGGAATAAAATCCTGTTTTCCCTTTTCCTCAATACAAATCTCAAACTCCAGCCCTACAAAATCCGGTTCTGACACAAAATGAATGCCCTTTGCCTGATACTTGGCCTCATGGTCTAGACCATATCCCTCCCACGGACAGCAAATCCCTTCCGTGATCTGTTCCAGATGCATGTCATCCACGTTTACCAGACCTAAACGGCTTTGCCCGAATATCTGCTTTTTGTAAAAAAGATATTCCTCAAAATCCTTATGTTCATTCTCTCCAATATGATCCCGGGAAAGATTGGTAAAAATGGCATAGTCATAGACAATTCCCTTTACCCGGCACATTTTCAGAGCCTGGGATGACACCTCCATCACGCAGCATTCACAGCCTGCCTCTGCCATTTCCCGAAAATACCGATGCAGCTCATAGGATTCCGGCGTGGTATTTACCGTATCATAATGCTTCTCTCCGATCCCCACGCCGTTTGTTCCGATGATGCCCGTCTTTTTTCCTGCTGCCTCTAAAAGAGCCCTTACCATGTGGGCCGTGGTGGTCTTTCCCTTGGTTCCCGTAATCCCGATCATCAAAAGCTCTCTGGCCGGATATCCGAACCTTGCGGCGGACAAAAGAGCCAGGGCCTCCCGGCCCTGCTCTGCCAAAAGAACCGTCACATCCAATGGGACAGAAACCGGCTTTTCCACCACTAACACCTTCACCCCCGCCGAAAGCACCTGGGGAATGAATGCATGAGAATCTGTCTTTGTCCCGGAAATGCAGACGAACAAAGCTCCCGGACCTGCTTTCCGCGAATCAAAAACCACGTCATTCACTTCCTCATCCAGACTGCCCTGCAGCAGCGTATAATTCAGTTCCCCCAACCATTCCTTCAACAACATAGGCTTTGACCTCTTTTCCTGTCCTTTAAAACAATCCTGTGATCTTTCCTTCTTCGTTTACATCAATCCCGTCTGCAGCCGGCTTTTTGGGAAGCCCCGGCATGGTCATAATGGCTCCTGTCAGCGCCACCACAAACCCGGCTCCGGCTGACACATACACATCCCGCACATTGATGGTAAACCCTGCCGGCCTTCCCAGCTTATTCTGATCGTCAGACAAGGAATACTGAGTCTTTGCCATACAGACCGGCATCCCTCCAAATCCCATCTCCTCAATCCTGGCCACAGCCTTTGCCGCCGCAGGTGCATAGCTGACGCCGTCCGCACCGTATATTTCTGCGGCAATAGTATGAATCTTTTCTTTTAAGCCCATCTCGTCCGGATAGATAGGTGCATAATGGCTTTCCTTATTTTCCAGGGTTTCCAACACCTTCCCGGCCAGCGCCTCGCCGCCCTCGCCGCCTTTTGCCCACACCTCGGACAGAGCGAACTCACAGCCCCGCTCCTCACAGAAGCTTTCGATAAACTCATATTCTGCCTTGGTGTCGCTGGTAAAGGAATTAAGCGTCACCACCACCGGAACCCCGTATTTTTGAATGTTTTCAATATGTTTTTCCAAATTCACGATCCCGCGCTTTAAAGCCTCTAAGTTTTCTTCTCCCAGCTCTGTCTTCTGCACGCCTCCGTTATACTTTAACGCCCGCACGGTAGCCACCAGAACCACTGCATCCGGCTTTAATCCTGCCATCCGGCATTTAATATCCAAGAATTTCTCTGCCCCCAGATCTGCGCCGAAACCAGCCTCTGTAACCACAATATCCGCCAGCTTTAAAGCTGTCTTTGTGGCACGCACGCTGTTGCACCCATGGGCAATATTGGCAAACGGCCCTCCATGAACCAGTGCCCCCGTGTGCTCCAAAGTCTGGATCAGATTGGGCTTCATGGCATCCTTTAAAAGAGCTGCCATGGCCCCCACTGCGTTAAGCTGCTTTGCTGTCACCGGCTCCCCAGCATAATTATATGCAACAATGATTCGTCCCAGCCTTTCTTTTAAATCTTCCATATTATCAGCCAGGCAGAGAATTGCCATGATCTCTGAAGCCACGGTAATGACAAAGTGATCCTCCCGCACCACGCCGTCAGCCTTAGCTCCCAGCCCCACTACAATATTGCGCAGGGCCCTGTCATTCATATCCATGCACCGTTTCCAGAGAATCTGCCTGGTATCAATCTGAAGCGCATTTCCCTGTTGGATATGGTTGTCCAAAAGAGCCGCCAGAAGATTGTTGGCAGAGGTTATGGCATGAAAGTCCCCTGTAAAGTGCAGGTTCAGATCCTCCATGGGCACCACCTGGGCATAGCCGCCGCCGGCTGCTCCTCCCTTGATTCCAAAGCATGGCCCAAGAGAAGGCTCCCGCAGGGCCAGCATGGTCTTTTTCCCCAAACGGCTCAGGGCATCCGCCAGCCCAATGCTGGTGGTAGTCTTCCCCTCTCCCGCAGGAGTAGGATTAATGGCAGTCACCAGCACCAGCCTTCCGTCCGGATTTTCTTTTATCCGATTCCACAGCTCGTCAGTCAGCTTCGCCTTATATTTTCCATATAATTCCAGCTCATCCTCATTGATTCCATAAGCCGTCCCAACCTCTTTAATCTGCTTCATCCTGGCTTCCTGGGCAATCTGAATATCTGTTTTCATGTCAAATCCCTCCTTGTTTTTAAGATTTCCTTTACAGCAGCTCCTCAAATTCTTCCATGGTTACTAATATCTTTCTGGGTTTGGTCCCCTCATCCTCCCCCACTACCCCGGCGTCTGCAAGCTGATCCATAATCCGCGCCGCCCGGTTAAAACCAATCTTAAACATCCTCTGAAGCATTCCGATAGACGCCTTATCCTTCTCGATTATAAACCGTCCTGCCTGCTCAAAATACTCGTCTCTCCCGCCGCCTCCGCCTGAACCGCCGCTTATTGCCGCCGCGCTGCTCATCTGCTTTTCCACGTTAGGATCATAGCTGGCTGTCAGGCCCTGTTCGGACAGAAATTCTACCACCTTCTGCACTTCCGAGTCAGACACAAAAGCTCCCTGAACCCGCTGGGGCTTAGGTATCCCTGACGGGAAGAACAGCATGTCTCCCTTGCCCAGCAGCTTCTCTGCCCCATGCATGTCAATAATGGTTCGGGAATCCACCCCTGATGACACGGAAAATGCAATTCTGGAAGGGACATTTGCCTTAATCAGCCCTGTAATAACGTTGACCGACGGACGCTGGGTGGCAATCACCAGGTGAATCCCCGCCGCACGGGCAAGCTGTGCCAGACGGCAAATGGCATCCTCCACCTCCCCCGGCGCCACCATCATCAGATCCGCCAGCTCATCCACAATGATCACGATCTGAGGCAGCTTCTTTGGCTTTTCCTCCTCCGGCACATCATTCCCCAGTTTCTCAATCCGGGAATTATATCCTTTTAAGTTACGCACATTACACTCTGCAAACTTTTTATAACGGTCCTGCATTTCCGCCACTGCCCAGTTCAGCGCTCCGGACGCCTTCTTAGGATCCGTTACCACCGGAATCAGAAGATGAGGAATGCCGTTATACACACTCAGCTCCACCACCTTCGGATCCACCATAATCAGCTTCACCTCATCCGGGCTTGCCTTAAAAAGAACGCTCATGATCAATGTGTTAATACAGACGGATTTTCCCGAACCAGTGGCTCCTGCAATGAGAAGATGGGGCATTTTGGCAATGTCCGTCACCACCACCTGGCCTCCGATATCCTTTCCCACGGCAAAGGCCATCTGGGACGGATGCTCCTGAAATGCTTCTGACTCCAAGAGTTCCCTGAGATAGACTGTGGTATTCTCTTTGTTCGGCACCTCGATTCCCACAGCCGACTTGCCGGGAATGGGCGCCTCGATGCGAATATCTGCCGCAGCTAAGCTCAGTTTAATATCATCAGCCAGACCTACAATCCGGCTGACCTTTACTCCCTGCTCCGGATGCAGCTCATACCGGGTCACAGACGGACCGCAGCTAATGTTTGTCACCGTGACGCCCACGCCAAAGTCTCTTAAAGTCTGCTGCAGCTTAATAGCCGTATCCTTATATTCCTGCTGAGAATTGGCCCCGGCCAGAAGATTCCCCCTCTTTAACAGGGTAACCGGAGGGAACACATACTCCTTCTTGGGAAGAATTTCCTTTTCCCGAATCTGCTGCTCCACACTGATCTCCCCTGCCTCACGGTCTACCAAAGCTTCCCTCCGCCTGGACTCCAGCCGCTTCTGCAGGGCTTCTGTGTCGCTTTCAATCACCTTTCCGGATGCCGTCACCACCCTCTTTGCTTCCTGAGGAACCGCAAATTCACCAGAACTGCTTCTTCTGGTTTCCTGCCAGTCCGCCGCTTCCTCGTTTTGGCCTGTCCTTACCTGCTGACGGTCCGGTTCCTCTGCCTCTTGACAGCCTTCTTCCTGCCGCCCTGTTCTCACAGTCTGATCATCCGGTTCCTCCTGCCATTCGGAATCTGTCTCATTCCAGCGAATCATGGGCCGACGGCCTGATTCCTCTAAAATCCCGGCAACTCCCGCTCCGGGATCTTCTTCATTCCAGCGATTCCTGAGCGGACGGCCTGATTCCTCTAAAAACCCGGCATCTTCCTCTCCGGGTTCTTCTTCATTCCAGCGGATCATGGGCGGACGGCCTGATTCCTCTAAAATCCCGGTATCTTCCTGTCCGGGTTCTTCTTCATTCCAGCGTCTAGCCACCTGATAGTATGCTTCTTCCTCTTGTCCGGTTTTCTTCTCCTGCCAGCTCAGTCTTATAGGCTGACGATCCGGTTCCTCCCACTGTCCGGTTCTTCTCTCTTTGGCCCTGTCTCCTTCTCCTGGCAGACTAATCTCCCCTATCTTTGGATCAGGGATTTCCCGGACATTCTTTTCTCCTGTAACCATCTCCGGCTGGTATTCCTCCACAGGCCGCACAGCCTGTACACTCCCTCCCCGGCCTGCAGGTGCTTCTCCCATGAAAATCTCGTTCTCCGGTTCTTCCTCCCTGTGCGCCGTCATTGCTGCCGGTTTATCCGGATGCACATATTCTGTCCTCACATCTTTAAGCTCCCAGCCGGAACGTTCTCTTTCCTTATTATCTTCTCCCCTTTTCCCCCCGTCCAGCGCCTCAGACAATCCATGAAAAGACGGCTCTGACGCCGGGGTATGAAAAGCAGGCGGCTTCGCAGGCTTCCCAAAGCTCCCTTCAAAATCACTGAGACGGGAAATCCCCTCTGCCACTAAAAGCTGTGCCGACTCTGCCGGGGAAAGCACCTTGTCCACCTCAAAAGGAGCCTTATCCTCCTCCTCATATCTTGCAGGCATCACAATCTTTCCCACAAAAACATCTGCCGGATCCACAGCCTTTTCCTGCTGCTCTCTCCCGCCTTCTTCAGCCGCTGCCTGCCGGGCTTCTTCTTTTCTGCCTTTCCTCTGCTCCTGCAGTTCTTCTTTCCTGGACAATTCCTCTCTCGTCACGCTTACAGGCTGCTCCTCTGCAGCCAGCCAGCTCTCCTCTGCCAATCCCTCCTTTGCAGCAATGCCCGGGCTGTTGTAATTATATTCTTCAGTCTGGTCAGCCGGATAATCCGGATTTCCGTCTTCTGCCTCATACTCCTCATAAAATTCTCCCTGGGCAGCCAGATCTGTAGACCCCAGGTTCACCCCCCGCACCCTTTGTTCCTTTTGAATACGCCGTTCTTCCTGCCGCCTCTCATGCTCCTCTCTCCTCCGGTCAAAATCCTCTCTTGCATACCGGTAAGCAGCATCTCCCTGCCGTTTCACTGCCCTCACAAGAGAACGCTCCGTTATGCACACGGCACTGATGGCAAAACATACGGTCAGCACCAAAAACGCGCCGATATTACCCAAAACCGATGTTAATATCCCGCAGATAAGCCCTCCTATCAGCCCTCCGCCTGCTCCGCTCTCTGAGGACAAACGGTAATACTCCCAGACACTGCTTCCTTTCTCCAGCCCTTTTCCAAACAAAAGCTGCGCAAATCCGCACAAAACAAGAACTGCTGCCACACAAGCCAGCAGCTTGCGCATAGCCGTCACATTCCCCTGATTGGAAAGATAAAAACAAGTACCCACAAATAAAAGAAACGGGGCCACAAATCCCACGCTTCCAAAAATCCCAAGCTGAAAAGCCCGAAGATACTTCCCCGCTGACCCACATAGATTAAAGTTACTTAAAAACAATAAAACCGCTATGGCAAAAGACAAAATAATCAGCACCTCAGCGCCGATAAAATCCTCTGCATCTTCTGCTGCAGGAGCAGTATTCCTGCCTCCTTTTGCCCCATTCCTTCCTCTGCTGTCAGCGCCTCCTGCTCTGCCGGCATTTCCCGTCTTTGCGCCGGCGCTTCCCTGCCTGCCCTTAGCGTTTCCTGCCCTGCTGCCTTCTTTTCCTGATCCTGGCTTTTTGTTCGCTGTCACTGCCACCAATCTCTGCCTCCTATTCTCCAATGAGGATAGTATACAAAAAATCATCAAGAAATGCAACTATAGAAATAGGGGCTGCTTTTTAAGCAAGCCCCACCATCACTGCCAGCAAAACCGTGGCTGACGCACACACAAACAATACTGCCTGGAACCGTATCTGAAATCTGGCCCATTTCCCCCAATCCAGCCTGGCTGCCGCCAAAGCCCCCAAAAGACATCCGGATGTGGGTACGATAAAATTAGTGAACGCATCTCCAAGCTGATAAGCGACCACAGCCACCTGACGCTCCACTCCCACCAGATCCGCCAAAGGAGCCATAACCGGCATAGTCAGAGCCGCCTGTCCGGAACCGGACACCACAAAGAAATTAAACACAGACTGGAACACATACATGCACCATGCAGAGATCATAGGCGGAAAATTCTTCATGCCTTCGCTAAGCCCATGGAGAATGGTATTTAACACGGTTCCGTCCGTAGCGCTGGTTCCTCCTAAAATAATTATGATTCCCTGCGCCATTCCCACACACATAGCTGCCCCTAAAAGATCCGCTGCTCCCTGATCAAATGCTTTGGGAAGATCATTTAGCTTCATATCATTTAAATGGAACACAAGCCCGATAATCCCTGACACCAGCCCCATCACAAAAAACTGAGAAGCAATCTCCGGAATATAGTATCCCTTGGCCACAACGCCCCATATGGTCCACCCCATACATGCTGCAATGGTCAGAAGCACCAGCTTATGCCCTAAGGTAAAAGGCGGAAGTTCCTTTCCGTTTTTGGCAAACTCCGTCCGGTAAGCCTCATCCGACTCATAGGCCACGGACAGCCGGGGATTTTTCTTGATCTTCATGGCATACCGCATGGTAAATATAGATGCAATGGCAGTAAAAGCAATCCACATAGGAATCCTGAACCAAGCTCCTGACATCACCGGCACCCCGGCAACTCCCTGGGCTACTGCCAGTCCAAAAGGATTCTGCCAGGAGCTTCCGAATCCGATCTGCGTAGCCACATAAGAACACATAATGCCCACCACTGCATCATATCCCATGGCAATAAACATGGGAACCAGAATCATCACAAAGGGAATTGCCTCCTCTCCCATGCCAAACACGGCTCCGCCCAGAGAAAACAGCACAATCAGAACCGGAATCAGCAGAATCTCCTTACCGCCTGTCATCTGGATCACCCGCATAATGCCGCTCTCCACAGCCCCGGTCCGCAGTACAATGCCAAAAGCGCCTCCCACTACCAGGATAAAGGCAATGATTCCCACTGCTGTGCCGTTTTTATCACCTACAGTCATGCCCTCAAACACATAGTTTAAAATACCCTGGCCGCCGAAATCCTCGGTGCCGAACAGCGGTGCAATCTTTGTCACTTTATTGCCGTTCTCATCCAGCACATATTGGAAGCTCTCCGGATCTAACACGGTCCGGCTCTTTTCCTCACCATTCATCATGTAGGTAATCTCTTTTGTCTCATACCTGCCCAAAGGCACAAACACAGTCAAAAGCGCTGCCAGCAAAATCACACCAAAAATAATAATGTAGGTATGAGGCATTTGAAACTGTTTTTTCTTCTCCATGGTTCTTTTCCCTCTTTCCCAGCGCATTCCTCTGCGCCGTTTTCCGTCCTTATCGCGCTGCCTCAAATGTCCCGCGCACCATAGGTTTCCCCTCTGAAACCATCACAACTCCTTTTGCAATCACCGTATCCACCACAAGGCTCTTTTCATCTGCCAGCACCAGATCTGCATCCGCCCCTTCTGCAATACGTCCCTTGTAAGGAAGTTTTAAAAGAGCGGCCGGGTTGGATGTAACGGTCTTAAGGGCTTTTGACAGAGGCACTCCGTCTGTCAAAACAGCATCCTTCATCTCCCGGTACAGAGAAGACACTTTTCCCACACCCAGTCCCTTTAAAGTTCCGTCCGAATAAAACACCGGCAGGCTTCCCTGTCCGTCCGAAGAAAATGTTATCTGATCCTCCCCCACCCCTGCATCCAATGCCATCTTTAGCCCGCAGCTTGCCTTCACCTCGTCCGGCTCCAGAAAATCCGGATCCGAGCTGGTGGTCAGATCCATATAACCTCCCAGATTTTTTGCATAATCAATCCCGTCCATCATCAGGGTCTTGCTTCGGTTAATATGGGTGGGAAGCATATTGGCAGGAGGAATCTGGGTATTGGTTCTCACATACCGCAGAAATTCCAGCTTTTCCGCTCCGTCCCCCATATGGATGTTCACCAGCCCTGCCTTGGCAGACAGAATGCCTCCCACCCTTGTATCTGCCACAATCCGGGCAAATTCTTCCTTTGTGGGCTGGGAGGAGCGGTGATCGGAAATGGCTATTTCCCCGGTTCCCACCACCTTATCCAGCAGAATCATATCATCCATAATACTGCCGGTGAGAGTGCGCACCGGAACCTGATAGGAACCTGTGTACACATACGTGGTAATCCCCTCCTCCTCAAGCCCCTTGGCCTTTGCTAAAAGATTCGCCATGGTTCGGGTACAGCCATCTGTCCCAAGGCATCCCACCACAGTCGTGACGCCGCCCATAGTAATATCCGAAAGCATAATCTCCGGCGTCCTGGTTCTGGCTCCCCCTTCGCCGCCGCCTCCTAATATATGGACATGGGAGTCAATCAGTCCCGGCATCAGCACCTTTCCGGCGCCGTCAATCACTGTAATATCATAAGCCTTTTCCACCGGAAGCTTTTCCCCAACCTTTAAGATCTTCCCGCCTCCCGCCAATACATCCTGAATCCCCAAATCCTCCGGAGCATAAACATGGACATTCTGAATCAAATACAACGAAAAACCACTCCTTTCCATTATGATAATAAAAAACATACATTGTAAAAAATTTTACCACATTTCTCTCTAAAGGTCATTTATTTTTTTTCATTTTTTTGTATTTTTTTACATTTTAGAATGCTCCTGTTTTTTTGGCAAATCCTTATGCTTTTCATATACCTTCCATTTTTAAGCGCTGCCTTTCGCATATTCACATGCAAAAAGGCGCAAAGCTTTAATCCTTTGATTATAAGCCTTGCGCCTGTGCCTTTAACACTCCCGGTTATTTGTAACAAGTCTCCCGGTAAATAAAAACTTCCTCCAGATCATCCATGGAAATAACCCTTCCCCAATGAATAGAGGAGTTATAATTTCCTTCGCAGATGGTAATGGAATCATCGTTCACTTCCAGCACAATAATGGAATGCTCCCCACCTATACTGTTATGAATCCGCAGATGATCTCCTACCCGCAATGCATCCCAATCAAAATCCGCGGTTATGGTGGAGCTGGCATTCTTGCCGAACACAGCATCCTGTACCATGAAAGCGAAACCCGCGCAGCCATAGCCTGTCATATTGCCTTTCTTATAGCTGTTGCTGTTGTCCCACTTTTTCCCTTCAGGATACTTACTTTTCAGGGCAATGATCTTGCTGTATGCTTCCTCATCCGTAAGATCACCGGCAGATGAGCTGTCTTCTTCATCTTCGTCTTCATCATTCCACAAGATTTCTTTATCAAAACCACTGTCTTTGTTATTGCTTGTATTGCTGTTTGTATTGTTATTTGTGTTACTATTTGTATTGCTGTCTGTGTTGCTGCTGGGACTGCTTTCATTCATATTTTCCTTATATTCATTCCAGTCGTCCTCATCAACCATATCAATCACATGGTAATCGTTCTTATCAATCACATAATAGACGCCGTCGTCTGTTGAATGACAGGTTTTCTTTTCCAGCTCTCCGGAATTGTCGAAGTAGTACCATTTGCCGTCTACATTCTCATATCCAATCAATGCATAGCCGTCCTCATCAAAATAATACTGTTTTCCGGAAATCTTTGTCCAGCCTGTCTCGTATTTTCCATTGGAATTTATATATTGCTTTCCGCCGGAATTGTTTACCCATCCCTTTTTACTGTCACCAGAAGAAGATGGGGAGGATGAGCTGCCGCTTTGGGCGGCAGTCTGAGTCCCTACACTCTTGGTCTGCACCACCCCGTTTGTAATCCAGGCCCCGCTGTCATTTACATCATATCCATCTATGTTCGTAGATACATACATCCACCCATTCTCATTAAACCGATAGCTTTCCGCAGTCCCGTCATGATTGCCGTCAATCCAATCCCAGCCAGCCGCCGGATAAGACCCATCCTCTCTCTGATACCACCAGTTTGAGACTCCGTTCTCATTAACCGGTCTGGAAGGGTCCTGAATCCACCCTTCTGCAAATGCAGAACCTGCCATGGACAGAGACATAACCAAAACAGTCCCGCACATAACCCCAAATCTTCTCAATTTCCATTTCCTCCTTGTTGTATATTAGCTGTGAATAGGTTTTTCTCATGTTTTTCCAAAACATTCCCAAGCCAGATCCTCCCCTTCCCCCGGCAGCACTGTAATATGTTCTGCCATCTCTGCCGATCTCTTTACAATCCCGGCCAGCCTCCTTAAATCTTCCTCTGAAATCCCCCACCCAAACTTTTCTTCCAAGATGCCCTGAAGCATTTCCCACATCCAGTCCGGCGCCGCATTCATCAAAGATCCCACTCCTTTTACCAACAGCTTAGAATCTTCTCGCTCTAATATTCCTTTTGCGATTTGGGACAAAAGCTTAAGTCCTATAAGCCCGAATTTATCAGAAATCTGTTCTATAGAATCTACCCATTCCTGGTCTGTCTGCTGGTATTTTATTAAATAGGCCAACAGATAAGCTGTCAGCTCCGGATTCTCTCCCTGCAGCAGCAGGCTAAACTCCGCATTCTGACGATCCCTTTTAGAATTGTCTTTTCCTTCTTCCATAATAGGTTCTTCTGGCTCTGCCCCCAGCTTTAACTCTGCCATGGCTCCTAGAAACTCCATCATGTCGATCTTTCTGCTTCTGGTCAAAGACCGAAGACAGCTATTTAAGAACCGATCCAAAGCCTGCATTTTCCCTGCATCTTCTCCTTTTGCCCGAACAAGAAAACAACTATTTCCTTCCCCAAACCAGAAAAATGCATTGATGCAATGCTCTCTTAAAATCCCCCTTTTCCTATCTGCAAACCCTTGATAATAAAACCTTCGCCCCACATCATTCAATAAAATATTCACATAATCATATTCCATATTGTGATTCTCAATCACTTTCTGTCTTTCACAGATCCTGTCTTTGTAGTGTTTCACAAACTCATCTGAAAATCCCTGTCCGTCAAAGGACACACACCGGCTTATGGAATCATCCATCAGCGCAATATATTTTGCTTTATTTCCCCCTTTTGAATGTCCGGTGACTGTAATCTTGCAGAAATGCTCTGACAGCCCCAACGAACGATACCATTCTAACCCATTCTTCTGCTGTGCCGTAGAAACCTGGTCTTCTTCTCCGGTAGCTGCTCCACCCAAAAAGTCATCCCGCCACTCTCCTTTTGCTGTCCCCCGAAACACAACTACAGCTTCTTTGTCACGGCTTTCTATCAATACAGCGCTCATCCCTCCCCCGCCTCCGTCCGCTTCATCCCGATGGACTCTTTCAATCCACATACACCTCAGCTTCGGGTTCTCTGCAATCAAGCGGTTAATACGATTCCACTCTCTCCCTTTCATACAAAACCCACAATCTGCATTATCCGGATACGGCATTTTCTGCCTCTGTTCAACCAATACACCTATGGTATTTCCCTGATATTCATCCATTGTTCTTTTTTCGCCTTCCGGATTATACATCAGTTGGTTTAACAACAATAATTCTCCTACTGACAGCATTCTGCCCCCATTTTTATTATTTTCCCTCTATTTTATGTCATATGCTTCCGTTTCTTTATTCTATCCTGATTTTTTTGAATTTCTTCCATAATTATCACATATTTCTTCCATGGAAAAACTCCTGAGAATACCATAATGCAGTACTCCCAGGAGTTCTTATTTCCTTTGCCGGAATCAGACAACCACTCAATCCAGCTTCTTCACTGTAAGTGTGGCATTAACCCCGCTGCCAAGTGTTATCCCTACTGCCAGCAATGCGGAAAGCGCCATGTCAACAGCACTTCCTGCTGTCAAGGTTATAATCGTGCTTCCGCTGAACAGAGAACTGGTTCCAACTGCCAATACTCTGGAAATCGTTGCACTGGGAACATTGACCCCATTGACTCTTACTGCAAGTGTAATGGTCGTTGCCACTGCTGCTGTCAAGGCAGTGGAATAATTAATTTCATAAGTGCCCGGATTGGCAACCACTATACTGTTTGCCGGCACATAAGTTGCCTCCTTTACCGGACCAGCAGTGGAAAGCGGAATCTGTGTTGTTCCTCCCACCGTCAGATTCAGGGTCTGAGGAGCCGTACTATACAAGCCTCCATAAGCATTCAATCCGTTTGCCGGGCCTGTGGCTCCGGTGGCTCCCGTCAACCCCGCCGCTCCGGTGGCCCCTGCCGCCCCGGTAGGGCCGGTGGCTCCCGCTGCTCCCGCTGGGCCGGTGGCTCCTGCCGCTCCTTCCGGACCAGCCGGGCCGGTGGCTCCGGTGGCTCCATTCATTTATGCAAAAACAGATATCCTTTACACTACCTCTGCGGTTTCTTCGTAAATTATCAAGACATTTTTATTTTCTGGATTCTTTTTGTACCCATATGGAGCAAATATTTCGATAAATTCACCTTTTCTGCGTTTTGTTGCAAAGGTATCCCCATTCTGCTGTGATATGCAGAGAATTACTCTATTGTCAGGTTCAAGATGACAAGGTGATTATATGCTGATTTTGACTCGTTTTTCAATCGTTTGCCACTTAGCTGTTAAGACTTGAAAAATAAAATTTCAAATTCCGGTACAGAGTTGGGCAGTGGAATTTTTATTTTCAAGCCAGCTTCCTCTTATATAATTTGCACTTGTGTCCCCACAGTTCCCAATCCAACCGATAAATAATAATCTATTTTTCAGCAAAAAATTCCTCACGTCCCCGGTACTCACTTTTTATGATTTCAAACATTTCTTCGGGCGTTTCTTTACAGCCATATTTTAATAATCCTTGTCAGACCGCTTTTGAAAAATTCCATATAGTACTCAATGAAGCTTTCGCCAAAATGCTTTTGGGCAAGGTTAGAATCGTATTGCAAAATTTTGTATTTTTCATCATACCCCAATTTGAAATAAGTACGATAAAAAATTTGATTGTCTTTTATATGCTGAAATAATACCAAATAATTATTTGAATTAAACCGCTTTGTCATTTCATCTTTGTACAGTTTCGAAACTTGGGCTTCCAGTTTTTCCCTTATTATATCAGCTAATTCATATATATCGACATAATTTGCATAAAAGGTACTCCGGTTCAGTTCCGCCTTTTTGCAAATATCGGACACACTGATTTAGTTCAATTACCTTTGAGGGATAAAAGATTAAGCATAAAGCAGCGTATTATCAGCAGGATTGAAAAACCGCTTTATGCGAACGTAAATATAATTGATACATAAGTAAAGATTTTCAAATCCAGATATAATCATGGTTGGCATATCCCGCCAAAAGAGTTATGATTATATCGCCACTTATGTAGGAGGTTATATACCATGAGACAAGAAGCCATTTATGCCAGACAGTCCGTAGACAAGAAAGACAGTGTTTCCATTGAAGCCCAGATTGAGCAGTGCAGGGCCCTTGCCAAAACCCGGGAGCCGCTGGTATTCCAGGACAAGGGATTTTCCGGCAAGAACACGGAGAGGCCGGATCTGAAACGGCTGTTTGAGGCAATCCGGGCCGGGCGGATCTCCACCGTGTACGTTTATAAGCTGGACCGGATCAGCCGTAACATTGTGGACTTCAACCAGCTTTACCAGACCATGGAGGCATACGGCACCGAGTTTGTCTCTGTCAATGAGAAGTTTGACACCTCAAGCGTCATGGGAAGGGCCATGATGCAGATTATCGCCGTGTTCGCTCAAATGGAACGGGAAACCATCCAGCAGAGAGTCAAGGACAACTACTACTACCGGATTACAGACGGCAGGTGGGCCGGAGGTCCGGCGCCTTACGGATATAAAAACGCGAGGACGGAGAACAACGTTCCCACCCTGAAGCCGGTCCCGGAGGAACTGAACCTTGTAAGGGCTGCTTTCTCCTTGTATGACGGGACCGCCCACCTCTCCCTTGCCTCCCTCTGTACCTGGCTGTATAACCAGGGCTACCGGACACGCAAGGGAGGAAAGTTTGTATCCTGCACCCTCTCCCGGATCATGCAGAACCCGGTCTATGTCCAGGCTGACCAGAAATTATATAAATATTTCCAGACAAAAAAGATTAAGTTCCTTAATGAGCAGGAGGAATGGGATGGTTCCACTTCCTGCTGTATCGTGGCGAAGAAGAAAGGAAATTCCTCCCTGAGCAAATATGAGGACATGAAAGAACAGTCGGTTTACCTCACCAACATTCCCGGCATTGTCCCAAGCCACTTATACATATCCGTCCAGAGCCGCCTAAAAAAGAACGAGCAGTTCAAACGCGCCAATTCTCCCTCCGCCCTGGAAGAATTAGCCGGAAAACTGAAATGCGCCAGTTGCGGCCATACAATCAAATCCTACAGCCAGAGCACCAACATGAGGCCATACTTAAGCTGCCCGGGAAGGGCCACCCACAAAATATGCGGTGAAAGCTACCGGAAAGTGAATTTTGAAACCCTCCAGGAGCAGATAGGCAGGGAGATTCAGGGATACCTGGATTCCATTGAGGGCAGGGAACGGCAGAAGCAGGAAGAAAACCGGAAGCTGGAAACCCGGAAGGAGGAATTAAAAAAAGAACTGGACAACCTGATCGCCCTGGCGGCAAAAGGAGGGCTTACCGCCGAGGTACTCCAGGCAGCCATTGAGGAAAGGCAGACAGAAATCAACGGGATTGAGTTAAAGGTACAGATGAACACGTCTGCGGTGGACTTCCTCAAAGTGAACCTGGAAAACAATTCCGAACTGAATTTTTACCACGGGCCGCAGGAGCATATTGAGTATGGGCTGCTCCTTATGGAACAGAAAAAGGAACTTGTAAAACTTCTGATTGAGAAAATCACCCTCCATTCAGACGGAGCCTATGAAATTGAATGGAGCCTTTAAAATCCTGATAAAACATGACAAAAGCCGGGAGCGCATCCCGGCTTTTCATATCTCCTGATTTATGTATCTTTATCCCTCAAAGGCCGCCAGAGCCTTAATCGCATTTATAAAGGAATATCCCTCATAACGCACCAGATAGCCAATCCCGTCATCTGTTTCGTCCGTGGAGTGGCGGGTGTATTTATAAATGGATCTTCCGTCCCGTTCCTCCTTCCGGTAAAAGGTAAGGCTGTCATGCTCCACGCTCCGCCAGCAGACAAAGCCGGGCTTGTCCGGGTGGTCAGAAAACCTCACGCTCCTTGGATGCCTTGCCTTTAAGTAGCTGACTAAATCGGCCTCTTTCGCTTTTCTCTTTAAATCTTCTCCTATCCTCTCATAACCCATATGGTTCCTGTCCCTTTCTTACGTTTTATAGTCTGTAAACAGTATGTAAGTTTTGGGCTTTTTGGCGAATGAGAAATTATAAAGAAAATATAAACTTTTTCAATCGACAGTTTATAAAAAATTTATAGATTAAGGAGAAAATTTCCGTCCGAACCGGATCAGGTCTTACATACTGACTGTAGAGGAAAAACCTTTCCTGGAAGGTGTGCCGCATTTTGGAGAGTTTTGGCGGCAGCAGACAACTGAATACCTGTGGCCGGTCGCTGACGGACGGAGCCATGAAAAGGGAGGCAGTCAGGCGTGCCCATGCCGCCACATGGGAGTGTTGTATGACAGAGGGCAGCCCGGTCATACGGCTATCTGGGTAACGTGACAGTATAAACAGTAATTCGTGGGTGAGCACCATTAAAGAAAGCAGCTCCCGGCCAGTCGGCCAGTGCAGGTCAGGAGACCCGGCATAGAAGGTCCCTGCACGATACCGGCCCGTGTCATGTGGCAAAGGTTTTACAGCCATTGTCTAGGTACATCTATGCCCTTGTACCGACATACAGAAATGTAGCCGCGGGTCAAAAACCGGAGACGGGACCCGCGGGATTAAAAGTAAAAGGTAAGGTCCGGTTCTGGGCCGCGTATCGGCTGCGTGCGTGGCGGGACATGATTGTGGGAGCAGTAATGCTCATGCGGCAGGACAGAACAACGCCGCTTGTAACAGCCGCTTTTATGGACTTATGCTTCTGCTGGCTAAGGACATTTGCACCCAAAGCACAGCACATCTTTATCTCATGAAATCCTTATGAACTCTTTTATTCTGATTACTTCTGAATCACCTTATGAATGGATTACCTTATGCGGCGGAATCCCTTATGATTGAATGAATCCCTTATGAATGGATTCCCTTGTGAAATCCCAATGATTCTATCCCTTATGGAACAATCCTTGTGAACCGAAATCCCAATGATTAAAAACCTTGTGATAAATCCCTTATGAATGGAAACCTAATGAATGCTCTCTTATGAAGCACTTCCCTATGAAACGAAAACCCAATGGATAAAAACCTTATAAAAAGCCCTATGAAATGGAATCCCTAAGAATCCTCATACAGAAAACCGTTACACCGTTTCGCCTGGTTTTGTCATAAAGATCACTTCGTGATTCCCAGTGAATCAAGGTAAATGAAAATCACACCTACAGCTTTCCATGAATCAGAAATGCAGCACACAATCCCGTTTTTTCCTTACTATGATTCAAAAGGCTCCGCGGCACCAGGAAATCAAAAGGCTCTTAAACGTTCCATAAAGCCATAGGGAATCCTTACCATAAGGACATGAGGAAAACTGTTTCATAGGGATCACATTGGATAGCCGTTTCACAAGGTACATAAGGAAAGTATCCCATAAGGTAACAGAGGGCAGCCGTTCCATAAGGTACATAAGGAGAATCATTCATAAGGCAACAGAGGGCAGCCGTTCCATAAGGTACACAAGGAGAATCATTCATAAGGCAACAGAGGGTTACACTCCATAAGGTACATAAGGAAAACCACTCATAAGGAACCCAAAAGGATACCATTCACAAGGTATCTGTTTCATAAGGAAGATCCCAAAGGCAATCCATAAGGTTACGTTCCATAAGGTCATAGATTCCAGGTAATGTATAAGGGTAGGAACTCCTTTTTAACCCTTTTTCTCCCACCCTTCTGACATACTATAGGTAAGGAATCAAACTTACAAAGGAGGCATCCCTTATGCGTAAATTCTTATGTTTTTATATCCTCACAGAAAGAGAAATGGATCAGATCCAGTGTGAACTGGACGAATACCAGAAGTACAAATTTCTGGCAGAGATTCCAGAGGAGGAGCCGTACCATGAAGAAAATCCTGCCACTGATTTATAACTTCCTTGGATTCACCGGCCTTTGGCTGGCTCCAATTCTGTATTTTATCACCAGAAGGACATTTCCAGACGCAGAAACAAAACATATCCTTGCATTGTGCGCTGCCGTGGCCGCCTGGGCTATATTCAATAACTTTTGGAGCGTGGTTTGTGAGGGAAAACCGTTTTCCGAAATCGGCATTGGTGACGGCCTCATACCGGAAACCGGGCTAAAAAAGGAATCACCGCTGAAGCGTTCCGCCATGTATCCGAAGGTTCCGGGAGAACTTCTATCCAGGGAACCGGAGGGAATCATTTTAGGGAAATACAAAAACCGTTATGTCCGGTTTCCTCTTAAGGACATTTACCACGCTTGTATTATTGGAGGCACTGGTTCCGGGAAAAGTTCAACGGTCCTTTTGGATTCCCTGCTTTGTAACTTTGCCAGCGGGAAAAACGCTTTCAACTGTTTTGTGATTGACATTAAAGGAGAACTCCACGAGAAGGCAACCTATGCCATCTCGGAACATGTCCTTGTGGTTGACCCTGCGGACCGTTCCTCATTTGGCTGGGACGTTTACTACCGGCTCCACAATAATCCAGATGACGATCTTATCATAGAAGCCATTGAGGAAATCGCCCAGGCCCTCATTATCAGCACCAATCCCAGGGATTCCTTTTTTGTGGAGAACGCAAGGTCCATGTTTACCGGGCTTTTAGTTTATTACTTTCAGCAGGGAGAAACGTTCATTGATTCTGTCAATAAAATCCTGGAATCGGAAATGAAATCCCTGATTGCCGAAATCGTCAAAGACAGTGAACCCTCTGACCTCTGCTATAAATACCTGGCGAAGTTTGCGGGCAAGGATGCGGAGAGCGTGGAGGACTGTATGGTGGAAATGACTACTTCCCTTTCTGTTTTCTCTAAAAGCGACATAAAATTCTGTTTCCGTGACAACTTCCAGAAAGCCAGCCCATACTCATTCCGGGAGGATAAATCCGTGTTCCTTGCCATACCGGAGCATATGCTGGAATCTTATAAAGCAGTTATGAGGCTGTGCACAGTCCAGACGCTGAAAGAGTTGGAGCGCCGGTCAGAGAAAGAGGAAAAACCCTTGCTTTTGATTCTGGATGAGTTCGCCCGGATTGGACGTGTGGAGGGAATCTTTAACGCCCTTGCCACTCTAAAAAGCAAAAAGGTCATGGTCATGCTGGCCTTCCAGTCCCTGGCACAGATCGAGGTCAATTACTCAAAGGAAGAAGCCAGGGTTCTGACGGACAACTGCCGCTTAAAAATCATTTGCGAATCCAGTGACCCGGACAGCAGTAAATCCGTAACCGCCTGGGCAGGGAAGTACCGGGATAAAAAGGAAACCTTAAATGGAGGGAAGAACCGGCACAAAAGTTATTCTTATGAGGATAAGGACATTGTGGAGACAAACGACCTAATTACCCTCACGAAAAAGAAGGAAGTGATCCTTATCATTTCCGGCATTGGATATTTGAGGGTGGAAAAGTGCTATTACTTTTTAGACGAAACAATAAAGAAGCTGGCTGAAAAGGTCAGCAGCTATAACAGACAATTTGCGAGGTAAGATATGACATACACAGAAGAACAGAACCATTTTTTTGAAGAACTCTATACCGAGTTGGAGAAAGCCATGAAACCGGAGGGAGCCAGCCTGGAGAGGGTGGACGTACCCAAAAACAACACGGTCCAGAAAGGGATCTCCATCCGGTTTGAAGGGCAGCCCATAAGCCCTGCCATTTATCCCAGCCGGTTCTTCAGGGATTTCCAGAACGGCGTTTCCGTAGAGGAAATTGTTTTTTACATCAAGGACGGGCTGGAGTCCCAGCGGATTACGAAAAACCGCATCATGGAACTGAACCGGGACAACGCACAGCATGATTTAAGGACGGCGGTAGTCAGCTATGAAGGAAACCGGGAATGGTTGAAGGACGTCCCTCATGAGCGGGTGGCGGACCTTGCCCTTTACGCAAAGTGGGACTTTGGCGGCGGGTATTCGGCAAAGGTAACGAATCCGCTGCTTGCCCACCTCCAGATGACAAAGGAAGAACTGCTAAGGACCGCCAAGGGCAACATGGCTATGCAGGCCCGCCTGCGGACCATGAAGGACGCTCTGATTGCCCGTGCGGTTCAGGAAGGGATGCCGGAGGAACTGACAGAGGAAATGAGGGACCAGCTCCCGGACATCCCGTTTTATGTCCTGAACGTGAACGGAGGGATTGACGGAGCCGCCCTGGTTGCGGACCCTTCCGTTATGAGGAAGGCCGGGCGGAATCTGGGAGAAGGCTTTTATATCCTTCCTTCTTCTGTCCATGAGGTGTTGATTGTCCCAAAATCAACCGGAGCAAAGCCGGAGGAATTAAGGGACATGGTATACCGGATCAACCGGCAGGAGGTTCCCATTGAGGAACGTCTTTCCGATAACGTTTATGAGTTTGACGGGCATACCTTAACCCTGGCAGGACAGACGGAAACCCTGGAAAGGGAACTGCCGGGACTGGCAGCCATGCACCGCAGGAGATAACCAGGGAAAGGAGCAGAGACTATGAATTTACAGAGAAAATTAGATTTTATAGAAGCATACAGAAACTACATACAACTGTTGGACAGAACGGAGGCAGGGATAGAGATTTCCGTCTGTCCTTCCTTTAAACCAGGCATAAGGCCGGAGGGATTCCATGACACAAAAGAGGTACACAGCCGCACAGAAGAAAAACCCGGAAGATAAATTAAAAGAACTGACGGACAAGCTGGAGGCCGGGATCAAGGAAGTCTTTTCCTCTCAAAAGTACAAAGACTATTTAAAAGTCATGTCCCGGTTTCATGGCTACAGCTATAACAATACCATGTTGATTTTGTTACAGAAGCCGGATGCCCGTCTCCTGGCAGGATACAAAACCTGGCAGGGCATGGAACGGAACGTAAAGAAGGGAGAACACGGCATTTCCATTCTTGCGCCCAGCAAAAAGAGATTCACAAAATATATGGATAAGATTGACAAGGATACCAGGAAGCCGGTGCTGGACCAGGACGGGAACCCGGTGAAGGTGCCAAGAGAGATTGAGTACCTTACCTTCTATCCCACCACGATTTTTGACGTTTCCCAGACGGAGGGAAAGCCTCTCCCGGTTATGGCAGAGGAACTGAATGGACAAGTGACGGATTATGGAATCATTATGGATTCCTTAAAAGAAACAGCGCCGGCTCCCATCCGGTTTGAATCCTGGGAGGAATCGAAAAAGGGATATTTCAGCCCTCTTTTAAACGAGATTGTGATTAAGTCCGGCATGAGTGAATTGCAGACGGTGAAAACCGGAATCCATGAAACGGCACACAGTATTTTGCATAGCGGGACAAACAATTTAAAGGATTCCGCAACCATGGAGACGGAGGCCGAAAGCATCGCTTTTATTGTCTGCTGTCACCTGGGACTGGATACATCAAGTTACAGTTTTCCTTATCTGGCGACATGGAGCAGCAGTAAGGAACTGCCGGAACTGAAAAGCTCCCTCTCCACGATTCAAAAGACAGCCCATGGCCTGATTGAAAACTTAGACCAGGCGATTCTAAAACGCATCCGGGAACATTCCATAGAAGGACCGGAGATTTCCAGGGATACCGGCAATCCTGATATTTCTTTAGAAATAGCTGACCGGGAACCGGAGATACCAGCTTTACCTGATACACACAGACGCAGGAGGTAAGCATGACCGAATTAGAAAAATTGCAGTTAAAGCATAGGGAAGAAGCAGCCCGGAAACGGGCAAAATTAAAGGAACGCAAAGCCAGGGCGCACCGGCTCATTGAGAGAGGCGCTATCCTGGAAAGTGCAATCAATGAGGTCAAACCGGCTGACCGTTTCACAAATCAGGAAATCGAAAAGATTGTCTATTTCGCTGTCCTATCACCTGCAACCATCACTTTTATATCGGAGTTGGGACAGTAAATCCCTTTTCTATTTTACTGGGAAGGGCGCACTTATACCTGACCCTCCGGGCCAGGTGTGCGTTCTCCGAAGGCTCCTGCAGAGGGCGAAAACCATAGGGACAAAACCACAGGCCAAAAGCCCGGAACCGAACGAGCCACAGCAAAAAAATACAAGCCCAAAGACCCAAAACCAGGAGCCACACAAACCACAAAGGAGTTGAAGCCAGCCATGGCAATTTACCATCTTTCCGTCAAAATCATAGGCAGGAACAGCGGACGTTCCGCCGTTGCCGCAGCCGCCTACCGGAGCGGCGACACGCTCACAAACCACTGGGACGGATTAACCCACGACTACAGCCGGAAAGGCTGGATAGAACACACGGAAATCCTTCTGCCGGAACACGCGCCGGGAGAATTTAAAAACAGATCAGCCCTATGGAACGCTGTTGAGGCGGCAGAGAAATCCGGCTCCGCCCAGCTTGCCAGGGAGATTGAGGCCGCCCTTCCCAAAGAACTGAACCAGGCTGAACGTCTCTCCCTCATAAGGGATTTCATAGAAAAGAACTTTGTTTCCGCTGGAATGTGCGCCGACTTTGCGGTCCATAACCCGCCCGTCACCGACAGCCAGAACCGCCCGGTAGACAAGGACGGGAATCCTACCCGGGACAAGGACAAAATGATTTTCAGAAACCCTCACGTCCACATCATGCTCACCATGCGCCCTCTTGATAGGCAGGGCCAGTGGCAGGCAAAATCCCAGACCGCTTACCTTTGCAGAAAAAATAATGAGGAACGCTCTGTTCTGGCATCAGAGATTAAGCAGGCAGAAACAGAGGGATGGCAGAAGCAATACCAGTACAAAGCAGGCAGGAAAAAGGTGTGGCTGACAAAAGAGGAGGCGGAAAAGAAAGGATTCACCCGTGTCTCCAAGCAGCCCAAAACCGAGAAGATCCAGAATCCGGTGACGGCACAGTGGAACAGCCGGGACGCTCTGTTCCAGTGGAGAAAATCGTGGGCGGATTTATGTAATGAACAGTTAAAAAGGAATGGTATTGAGGAACAGATCAGCCACCTTTCCTATGAAGCCCAGGGAATCAACAAGGTAGCGTCCGTCCACATGGGCGTTGAGGCGGTTCACGCGGAGAAACGAGGGATTCCCACAGAACTGGGAGAACTGAACCGCCAGATCCAGAGGGATAATGAATTTTTAGCGGTCATGGAGGGACGGATTCGGGAGTGGGAACGCAGGGAAACCGAATCCCTTAACCGCACCGCCGCCCGTCTGGAAGGCATAAGGAGCCGCCACATAGCCGCCGCTTACCAGCAGCTCTGTCTCTCAATCAGTCTGGCAAAGGAGCAGGACAGCCTGGCAGCCCAGATGCGTGCAGCCGCAGCCATGGCGGAAACAGCGGAACACCTCATAAGGGCAATCGGCGCATTAAAGGAATCCCTGGACATTTACCGGAGACAGCGGGAGGAAACGAACCCTTTCCAGAAGCAGAAACGGAAGGAACTGGAGGAAAAGGTTATGGCTGCGGAACACCAGATCCAGAACTTAAAAACCCGGCTGAATGAAGTCCGGTCCAGGCAGAGGGAAGTCAAAACCGCTCCGGTTTCCTCACCGGAAGCAGCCAGACAAAAGAAGGAACAGATTCAGTATCTGAAGGAGATCCAGTCCCAGGCTTACCGGGAGTTTTATACCCTGGTGAAGGAGAACAAGGAGAATATGAACCGTATCCGGGAGATCATTCAGGGCAGACGGAAAGAACATGACAGCCAGCTAAAGCAGAGATTAAAGGAGCATTACACGGAGGATTTCCAGGAAAGGATATTAGAGCAGGCCAGGGACAAAGCACCGGAGATTCCAGAAACGGAGGGAGTCGGCATCCAGAAGAATATTTCCCATAAGAGATAAAAGCACATCCCATAATGAACAAAAGCACCTCTCAGCCAGGTGCTTTTATCATAGGGATACCATTAAAAGTTTCTTTTTGTCTTTAACTCAAAATCCGGCTTTGTAACGTATTCCAGATAGGCGGGCCTGGCGGAATATTCCAGGAAAGCCCGGAACCGTTCCTGACTGGAAGGAGCCTTTATCATGTCCAGAACCTTTTCTTTTGGAACCCATGCGGATTCCGGGTTTTCATCAGAGCCTCGCAGAGTGCCGGATTTTTCCGCACAGATAAAATCAAAAATAACCTTTGTCGGGACTTCCTTTACACCGCCATATCCGGGATAAGTTCCGGTATTGGAGGAAACACAAAACAGTTCTCCCACTTCCACACAGATGCCGGATTCCTCAAAAATCTCCCGTTTTACCGCGTCAACCAGATTCTCTCCCGCCTCAACTTCACCACCCGGAAGGACCCAGGAATCCTGGTAAGTGTTGACAAGTAAAACCTCACCCTTTTGGTTTAATACGACACCAGCCGCAGCGACAATATGAGTTGGCAGGAACTTTTCAGGGATATTCTTTTCCATGGCTGAACCCTCTTTCCTTATGGATTTTGTCTTATAATATAGCAAGACTGGATTAAAAAAGCAATAAAAATCATTTATGCTCTGTATTTGAGGGAGCTATAACATCCCATGAAAAATAAATATTTCCAAAATCTATTTTGAGGGAGCGATAACATCTCCCTCAATTACTAAAACTCCTGCTTTAGTAATTGAGGGAGCCAAGAACTCGCTTCGCTCCAAGAAGGCACCTCCCTCTTGCTGTCCATGGAAACTGTGGATAACTAAAGACCAAGTTACCCACAGTTCCCACAGACATCAATTCACCCTCCGCCTTCTTAAAACTGACCTCTTTCTTTATGGATAAAAACAAAAATCTTTTTAATATCTAAGAACAAAAACCTTCTTATCAAAAATCCCATACATCCAAAACGAAAACCCAAAATCCAAAACAGATTTCACAGACTTTGGCTGGAAATTTTATAAAAACACTTGATTTCCCTAAAAAATCACCATGCCGGCGCCTCAAATAATTATCTGATAATTTATAAATTATATATAAATAGACGGATAATATACAAAACGATATTATTTGTCTATAATCATACAAAATGCCTAAAATATTTTGCGAAAATAGATTATCAAAGAATAATAAATGTTTAATATAACTAAAAACATGAATAAATATATTAAAATATTCTTTATATATTACTATTAAGTTGAAATGTCAATTAGTAAAAACAGAGAAAATAAAAATTGTATTTTAAAAATACAGTCAGATAATTTGTGATAAATACAGAATTTTCAATCTTCTCTTTAACCTGCCCGGTAGTGTTTCCTCATGATTTACAAGAATTATAGCATAAAATCCTGGAAAAATTAAGACTTTTTCACGGACTTGGCAAGGGAAATCCATAAACCCAAAACAGATTTCACAGACCTTCAAAAAAATGCACAGACCCTGGCTGAAAATTT
This sequence comes from uncultured Lachnospiraceae bacterium, assembly GCA_910586205.1. Lineage (GTDB taxonomy): Bacteria > Bacillota > Clostridia > Lachnospirales > Lachnospiraceae > Brotaphodocola. The sequence goes on from CAJUGD010000020.1 coordinate 68,954, forward strand.
TATGAAAACTCCCGGCTTCACGACCCTGGAAGAACCAGCTATAATCAGGGAAGGAATCAGCCATGGTGAAACCGACAACAACAGCAAAGGAGAATTGCCTATGAAGGAAAAGGAGCCGATAGACATTCATTCCAAACGGGAAAAACTGGAATCCCTGCCCTTGAAAGAGGAACGGCCGGACAAACCCTGGCCGCGCTCCCGGATTTATGACTTTTCATCAGATAGGGATATGCTGGAAGAAATTTCCGTTAAAATGGAATCCATGGGAAAGAAGCAGCTTGACCAGCTACAGACAGAGGCGGCGCGAATCCTGACAGAATCCAGGCGGGATCAGATAGAGGAATCCCAAACCTGGTTTGAAACAGCCGCCCTCCCAGTGCTGAAAAACTTTGCCGAAACGTTCAGCGCCTCCCTGGAAATATCCCACGAGGACGAGACTATGATTTTAGTCACATTTCAAAACAAGTGTGGGTATGACCTGGCAGAAGATGACCGGCATATGCGGATGCTTTTTGGCCTCTCTAATCATGTTTCGATTGAAAAGAATGGAGATAACATCACGCTGGTTTTGGCGTTTGACTGTCTGGATATGAAGTAGCCGGAACCCAAACAAATAAGAGGGCGAAAGCCCTCTTTATTCCTCAATATATTCCATGATGTCCGAAACATTGCATTTTAACAGTTTGCATAACTGATTGACGGTGTTGGTGGATATGCTGTTGCCTTGTTTAATGCTGTAATAGGTAGCCCGGGAAAAGCCTTCCTTCTGTAGCTTATAGGAAGTGATTTTTTTCTTTTTCATTGTCTGAAACAACGGCTCATAGCTTATCATACAGCGGCACCTCACATAAGAATCTACGTCCAGTATAATTTGAAGAAAAAGCCTTGAATATGTATGAATATCCGAGTATAATAAGAATTGACATTTCGGTGTATCAAGAGTAAAATAAGATCATTGTTATCTGATAATGGATAACGTATCAACAGAAAGAAGGAGAAGAGGTATGAAGAAACAAGTATTAACAGTCTTTATGGCAGGGATTCTAACAGCATCCATGAGCATGACAGCCCTGGCCGGGTGGGAGCAGGAAGGAACAAACTGGAAGTACAATGACAACGGGAATTATGCCGCTAATGGCTGGTATTGGATAGACGGGAACAATGACGGGATAGCAGAAAGCTACTATTTTGATAATACTGGAATCCTTGCAAGGGATACAACGGTGGAAGGATATGCAGTAAATGCAGACGGAGCCTGGACTGTAAATGGCGAGATTCAAACTCGCACTGACGTTGGTGTTGTTCAGACT
>CAJUGD010000021.1 GCA_910586205.1 uncultured Lachnospiraceae bacterium
GATAGCATATTTTGTTGAAGTTTTTCTATATTAACTAGCACAACAGGTTAATTTATGTTAAACTAATAAAAGATTTAGAAGTGGAGGTGCTGCTATGAAAATTATCTATGCTATCGTAAGCTCCGATGACGGCAACCGGGTAACCGATGTATTAAACGAACACCAATTCAGCGTGACCAAACTTGCAACTACCGGCGGATTCCTAAAGAAAGGGAACGCAACCCTGATGATCGGTACGGATGAAGATCGAGTCGAAGATGCCATCCGTCTCATCCGTGAGACATGCGGAAAGCGTCAGAAGATCACCTGCGACATTCCCTCCCCCAACATTGGATCCATCTCCGCAGGATATGTGATGATGCCTGTTACCGTAGAGCTAGGCGGTGCCACCATCTTTGTCACAGACGTGGAACGCTTTGAAAAATTTTAGCATTTCATAAAAACGCTGCCGCTTATGAAAGCGGCAGCGTTTTTATTCTTCTGCTTTTAAATTAACAACCTCCTCCAACCTGTTCCCCATGTCATGACCTGTCTCATTCTGCTCTAAGATTCCCGCATCAGATACTCCGTATCCTCATCAATCAACTGAAGCATCATATCAGCAAAAACCGGGTCAAACTGGCTTCCCTTTCCCTTCTCAATCTCTTTGCGCACCACGCTTTGAGGAAGTACATCCCGATAGCTCCGATTGGAGGTCATGGCGTCATAAGCATCCGCAACCCCGATAATTCTTGACATTTCCGGAATCTCGCTTCCCTTTAAGCCATCCGGATAACCTTTTCCGTCATATCGCTCATGATGCCATCTTGCTCCTAACACCAGCTCTGGCAGCTCGGAAATATTCTGTAAGATGTCCGCTCCGATGATCGGATGAGTCTTGATAATCTGATATTCCTCATCTGTAAGCCGGGTTGTCTTATTGATAATACCATCCGGAATACCGATCTTTCCAATATCATGCAAAAGTCCCAAATAATAGATATCTCCCTGATCCTTCTCGGATTTCCCCAGTTTTTTTGCAATCTTCACTGCATAATCCGCAACTCTCGAGGAATGGCCCTTGGTATATTTATCCTTTGCGTCAATGGTGCCTGCCAAGGTCTGCATAATCTGGGAAGACAGCCTTTCCACTTTTTCCCGTCGTTCCTCTGCTGTTCTTGTCTGCTTTTCTACCTCCCGCTGTAAATCTTTCCTCAGACGGCTCAAATCTAAAATCCGATCCACTCGGGATATCATGATATCTGCAATAAACGGCTTAACGATAAAATCCTGGGCGCCCTTTCGAAAGCCCTTCACTTCTGTCTCCCGGTCATTGTCCGCCGTCAAAAAGATCACAGGAATATCCCGGTATTTGGGTTCTGCCTGCAGATAATCCAAAACCTCATATCCGTCCATCTCCGGCATATGTAAATCCAGCAAAATCAGATTGGGAGGCCTCTTTCCAATAAACTTCAGCGCCTCTTTCCCTGACTTTACACACTCGATATGGTAGCGTTCCTCCAGCATCTTCTCCGCTATGCGCAAATTCATCACATCATCATCCACTACCAGAATACATGCCTTCTCCTCTGCTATCTGAACAATAGGCTCTGCTCCGTCGGCAGGCTCATCCAAAGCCTCCTTGATCTGTTCCATCAGCCGGCCATAGTTCTTCATCATCGCATCATGGCCTGCAAGAATATCCAGAATCCGCGCCTCCTTAGACGCCATCTCCATGTCTTTTGCCTGCCCGGAAAGCTCTACTGCGCCAATGGAAAGGGATGTGCTTTTTAAAGCATGTACCAGTATCCGGTAATTATCCCAGTCTTCCTTATCGTAACAGTTCTGAATATCATCATAAGAGCTGTTATCCAAATAACACTGCAGCATCTCCTGATAAAATTCCTCACTGTCCGCAAAATAGGACATGCCGGTAGCCACATCCAAAAACGGTGAAATCCTTGCCAGGAAAGGCAGCCTTGCCTGAGATTTTCCTGCGTTCTCCGGCTCTGGCTCCGGTTCCTTTTTCTCCTGAACCAGCTCTTTGGGAAGATACTTTTTTACCAAAATATTCAGTTGTCTGGTGCTGATAGGTTTAGGCAGATAATCATCAAATCCCTTTTCCTGATAAAGCTTCCTGGCATCCGGAATCATATTGGCCGTAAGCACAATTACCGGAACACCCGGGCATAGTTCTTCTGCCCGGATTTTCTCTAAAGTTTCCAGACCGTCCATGGCCGGCATCACATGATCCAGAAAAACCAAATGATACTTTTTTAATCTTAAAAGTTTCAGAGCTTCCTCTCCATTGAAGGCCGTCTCAATCTGTACCTTTGCTTTCCGAAGCATTCCCCGGAACAGATCCAGGTTCATCACATTATCATCCGCAACTAAAATCCTGGCCTCCGGCGCAACAAATTCATCGTCCCCGGCAGACTGAGGCAGCACGTGGCTGTTATCGCTGTTCTCAAGACTTCCTATGGGGTTGGAATCCATGACCTTTTGTTCAATGCCAAAAGAAAAAGTGCTTCCCTTGCCATACTCACTCTCTACCTGAAGCCTGGATCCCATCAGATCCAACAGGCGCACCACCACAGGCAGCCCTAAACCAGACCGCTTTGCACTGCAGGCGCTTTGATTCAGCAGATTCTGATGACTCTCCACGATCTGCTCTACAGCCTGCTTCTCGATGCCGATTCCGCTGTCCTTCACCTGGACAGTCAGTGTACCTGAACCGGCGGCTCCTTCTTTCTTCTCTGACTGCTGCCACCCAATGGAAAGTCCTACAAATCCTTTTTGGGTATGTTTGATGGCATTGGATAAAAGATTGCTCAAAACCTGAGCCAGTCGTACCGTGTCCCCAGAAAGCTCCTGGGGCAAAGCTTCATCAATCTCCAGATGAAATTCCAAATTCTTTTTTTCTGCATTATACTCTGCATAAGACATTACATCCTGCAGCAAAGATATAGTCGAATAAGGAGCATCTTCCAGCTTCAATGTCCCGTTATCCAGATTCATAAGCTCTATAATGTTGCTCACAGCCAAAGAAAGAGACTTCCCGGCCGCCTGAATCCCAATGGCATAAGCTGCTGTGTGGCTCTCCCTGGTTCCCCGAAGAATCATGTCATTATTCCCAAGAATCACGTTAATCGGGGTACTCATCTTATTAGACATCTTTGCGAGAAACTTCATATCAGCCAGTTTCTCTGTCTGTTCGGCATTTTCCTTGTCTTCAAGTGCCATACATTTCCTCCATTCCGTTTTTACCATTACAGTCCCTACCTGAACGGCTATTTTATCATATCATATCTCTGCAAATTGCTCAAGAGCGAGATATTGACTTACGAAAAAGTTTGTGATAGAATAGAGTGAAAATTAAAAAGGGGTGCTGGAAAGTCGTCCGGCTGAGATAAAATACCGCTTATTTTAAACCCTGGAACCTGATCTGGATAATGCCAGCGTAGGAAGGACATTTGATGAACCTGTTTCATTGTTTCATGAATGGACAGTTTATAATTCCGCCTGGAGATCCGGACGGAATTTTTTTATTTCAGAAAGGAGATTATGATGAACGCAAGCGTAGCAATCCAATCCTTACCCGAGGCAGCCAATGACGAGGAGCTGATCCGCGTTGTAGATGAGGTCATTGCCTATATTAAAAGCACCGGCCTGAACTGCTATGTAGGACCTTTTGAGACAGCCATTGAGGGAGATTATGATGAACTGATGGATATTGTCAAGGAATGCCAGCACATTGCCATCCGTGCAGGAGCTCCTTCTGTGGCAGCCTATATCAAAGTAACCTACCGCCCGGAAGGAGAGGTACTTACCATTGACAAAAAAGTCACAAAGCATCATCAGTAAACTGTGCTCCTGTTCCGCGGTTTTAGGGATGCTTCTTATCTGGCAGCTTGCTGCACAGGGAGGACTGGTGGATGCTTTTCTTCTTCCTTCGCCGGTTCAGGTAATCAAAGCCTTTATTACCGAGCTTCCGATCCTGACAGCGCATTCTGTCGTCACCCTGTCAGAAGCCTTTATCGGTCTGGCTTTTGGCATCCTTCTTGGTTTTATTATGGCTGTAATGATGGATCGGTTTGATGTTCTCTGCCAGGCATTTTATCCCCTGGTGGTCCTTACTCAGACCGTTCCCACGGTAGCAATCGCCCCCCTTCTGGTGCTGTGGTTCGGATATGAGATGACGCCCAAGATTATTCTGATTGTCATCACCACCTTTTTTCCCATTACCATAGGACTTTTAACCGGCTTTCGCTCTGCCGATCCGGATGCTGTCAGCCTTTTAAAAGCCATGGGAGCCGGACAGGCACAGATCTTTTTTTATATTAAGCTGCCCGGAGCCATGAGCCAGTTTTTTTCCGGCCTGCGCATATCTGCCTCCTATGCAGTGGTAGGCGCCGTGATCTCTGAATGGCTGGGCGGATTTGGAGGGCTGGGCGTGTATATGACCAGAGTGAAAAAGGCGTTTTCCTTTGACAAAATGTTTGCCGTGATCTTTTTAATCTCGGCAATCAGCCTGCTTCTGATGAACGGAGTGGAGATTTTACAAAAGCTGTGTATGCCTTGGGACAGAGACAGCCGAAAGAAATAAAATCATTTACTCATTAAGAGCTTAACGAGGAGAATCTCATGAAAAAAAGATGGATGATTACCATGACAGCAATTCTGGCCCTTTCCCTGGCTGGATGCGGATCCAAAACAAATCCTCCCCCGGCCGAAGATACCGATCTGACCAAGATCACCTTTGTGCTGGACTGGACTCCCAACACCAACCATACCGGACTGTATGTAGCCGCCCAAAAAGGATATTTCAAAGATGTTGGCCTTGAGGTGGAGATCGTCCAGCCCCCGGAAGGAGGCGCTGAGGTGCTGGTAGCCTCCGGAAAGGCTCAGTTCGGCGTAAGCTTCCAGGATACCATGGCCCCTTCCCTGGCAGGAGAAAACGCCCTTCCCATTCAGGCTGTAGCCGCCATCCTGCAGCACAACACCTCCGGCATTATCTCCCGCAAAGGAGAAGGCATGGATGTTCCTAAGGGGCTGGAGGGAAAAAGATATGCCACCTGGGAGTCCCCCATAGAGCTGGCTGCCTTAAAGAATCTGGTAGAAGGCGACGGAGGTGATTTTAGTAAGGTAGAGCTGATTCCCAACACAGTTACCGATGAGGTATCGGCCTTAAAAACAAATGCTGTGGATGCTATTTGGATTTTTTATGGCTGGGCCGGGGTCAAGACAGAGCTGGAGGATCTTAAGACCGACTATTTTGCTTTTTCTGATATTAACCCGGTATTTGACTATTACACTCCGGTCATTATATCCGGCACACAATTTTTAGAAAAAGAACCTGATACGGCAAAAGCCTTTCTGTCTGCCCTCTCCAAAGGTTATGAAGACGCGGCACAAAATCCAAAGGAAGCGGCGGACATCCTCTGTAAAGCCGTGCCTGAGCTTGATCCGGCCCTAGCCTTAGCCAGCCAGGAATATCTGTCAGCTCAGTACCTGGCTGACGCTCCCTTCTGGGGCTATATGGAACCGAAGCGCTGGAACGGATTTTACGCCTGGCTGAATGATAATGGCCTTTCTGACCCCATGCTTCCGGAAAATATGGGCTTCACCAATGACTACCTGCCACAGCAGAGGGATTCCAAATGACAGCCCTTAAAGTAGAAAATATTACCAAATCCTTTGACGGACAAACCATTATCCGACATGTCTCCCTTACTCTAAAAGACGGGGAACTGGTTTCCCTCTTAGGGGTAAGCGGAGGAGGAAAGACTACCTTATTTAATATAATCGCCGGCTTAAGCCAACCGGATGAAGGAAAGATTTTTTTAGACGGCCATGATATTACGGGAAAACCAGGCCAGATAAGCTATATGCTCCAAAAAGATCTGCTGCTTCCCTACCGCACCACCTTAGATAATGTAGCCCTCCCTCTGCTGATCCAGGGGATGCCAAAAGCCAAAGCACGATTGCAGGCATCTGAATACTTTGCACAGTTTGGTCTGGAAGGCACTCAGAAAAAATACCCTTCCCAGCTTTCCGGCGGTATGAGGCAGCGGGCCGCCCTTCTGCGCACCTATCTTTTTTCCGAGAAAGTGGCTTTGCTGGATGAACCTTTCTCTGCCCTGGACATGCTGACCAAAAGCGCAGTCCATGACTGGTATCTTCAGGTAATGGAAACGATTCATCTCTCCACCTTGTTTGTCACCCATGACATAGAAGAAGCCATCCTTTTGTCTGACCGCATTTATCTTTTGACCGGAACCCCTGGTTCTGTCACAAAAGAAATCCGAATTGAGGAGCCTCGTCCCAGAAAAAGAGAGTTTTCTCTTTCAGAACGTTTTTTAGATTACAAGCGCCAGATCCTAATGCATCTGGAAAAAGCACAGGCATAAAAAATGATATCCGGCAGCATACATCGTTCCTTTTCTGTGATGTATGCTGCCGGATACTCTATGCTGCTGCCTTTTATTTACCCTTAATTCTCCTGCGGATAACGGAATTTCCACTGTCTGCGGAGCTCGTCGCAAAGCTCCATCACCCGAACCGTTTCATCCAACGGCATGGACTCTGTTTCTGTCTTCCCAGAATCAAAAGCAGCCGCCGCTTCCTCAAATTCGTACTCATACCCATTGACCTTTTCCGGGAAGTCAATCCTTTTCACCAGATTATAGCCTTCGTCAAAAACAGAAACCGATTGGGGATTATTAATATTTTCCACAATCATAAAGCCCTTATCCCCATGTATGATCCCCTTCCGGTCAGAGCGGGAATACATTCCTGCCGTGAGGACAGCCATCCTACCGTCTTTAAAAAACATGGTAATACTCTCCATGCCATCCACTCCGCCAGGATGCATTTTCACAGAAGATTCCATTCGCTCAATCTCATTTCCAAAACACATAAGCGCAAAATTAATGCCATATACCCCCAGGTCAAGCAGCGCTCCGCCTGCCAGCTCCGGCTTGACCAGACGTTCCTTCTTCACTACCGGATAAAACAAATTCCCGGTAAGCACACTAGGTGTCCCCACAGCTCCCTCGTCAATCAAATCCCGGATGATCTTTCTGGAAGGCATATACCGGGTCCAGATGGCTTCTGCCGCGAACAATCCCTTCTTCCTGGCATGATCCCGCACCTCTTTGGCCTGGCTGCTGTTTATGCAGAATGCCTTCTCGCAGATCACCCCTTTTCCATAGTCTAAGGCCATCATCATCTGCTCATAATGAAAAGAATGAGGCGTGGCAATATAGATCACATCCACCTCCGGATCTTTCATCATCTCCTCATAACTTCCATAAGCCTTCTGAAATCCCCATTTCTCGGCAAACTCCTTAGCCCTGGCAAGATCTCTTGCCGCAACTGCACAGCGCTGCACCCCTTCTGCCTGGGCTACTGCCGGAGCCACCACCTCTGAAATTCTCCCTGCACCCAAAAATCCAATCTTCATAAGAAATCCTCCTTGCCTTCATTTGTTACCGATTGTTCTTATTTTATGGGGGCAGAGATAAAATGTCAAGAAGTTAAATGCACCTGCTCAAACAATTCCCACACCTTATCCGGTTCCACATATCCTACTTTGCTGAACATGGCATTGCAAACCCCACATGCCATAGCCAGCCTTACACAGTCTGCCTTACTCATCCCCCTCTCTGTTCCCATACAAAATCCGGCCACAGAAGAATCGCCGCATCCAATGGTAGACAACACCTTTACTTTCGGAATGCTGATCCGTAAGGTCTGGGCATCATCCATAAAAAGTCCTCCGGATTCTCCCATGGAGATCAGCAGATTCTCTACTCCCATCCTCTGCATGGCACGGCCATACTTCAAAAGACTGTTAAGAGTGTTTTCTTCTTCTGTTTCAAACAATTCCGTTAACTCGCTGAAATTAGGCTTGGAAAAATAATATTCTCCGGGGAATGACTTTTTCAAGTAAATTCCCGTGGCATCCAATACACATTTGCACTCGTTCTCCCGGCATATTTGGCTGATCATACTATATATTTCCTGACTCATGCCCTTCATGGGAATCCCTGAACAGATCACCAAATCACCGGCCTTTAAATCCTTTTCAAGTACATACAGAAAATGCTTCTGTTCCTCCTCACCCACCCAGACTCCTGGCTCCGTGATCTCGGTTTCCATCCGGTTTTGATTGTCTATAATATTGATGGTGGTTCTGGTCTCTCCTTCTATGGGAAATGCGCGAAATTCCACATGGCAGGCATCCATTTCCTCCTCTACCATCCTTCCGTTGGTTCCCCCTACAAATCCATAGAGGGCACACCGCTCCCCCATCCTGCTTAAAACCCGGGCAACATTGACTCCCTTTCCTCCCACATCTGTCCTGGGAGTAATCTCATAAAACTTTACCCCGGATCGGAAATCATTTATGTAATAAGTGCGGTCAATCACCGGATTCAGCCCAACTACGCGAATCATAGGAAATCCCCCTTATCAGAAACCAGCCTTTTTCCTTTGTCCTTCTCATACCTTCCTGCGCTTTTAAGGACTTCTGTCATCTTGTGTTCCACTTCCATGCAAAATGCATCTCTGGCTAGTTCTAAATATTTCCTCGGGTCATAGATGTCTGGTCTGCCGTTAAAAAACTCCCGGACCGCCGTGGTAAACACCAGAAAATTATCTACATCCATGTTTACCTTCCTCACACCCAGAGCCACTGCCTCTGCAATGCTCTCCTCGCTGCAGTTGCGCAGATACTCTATTTGTCCTCCCTGGCGGTTGCATGCGTCAATCAGCTTTGGAGGCAAAGAAGCAGCCCCGTGAAGCACAAAGGGATAATCCGGTTTTCTCTCCACGATTTCCTCCAAACGCTTAAAATCCAGAGGCAGATAATCTTCCCCCCGCACCCCTCCATGAGAGGTTCCCACTGCCACTGCCAGGGCATCACAGCCTGTCCTGTCAATAAATTCTGCAGCCAGATCTGGATCCGTGTACACAGCCTTTTCTGAAAACACCATATCCTCAAATCCCGGAAGGCGCCCCAGCTCCGCCTCCACCCATATTCCCTTCTCATGTGCATACTCTGCCACTTGTCGTGTCCTTTGTACATTCTCCTCATAGGGAAGATGGGAACCGTCAAACATCACTGCCTGACACCCTGCCTCTATGGCCTCTTTGCATGCATCTATCGTACTGCAGTGATCATGCTGAATGAAAAAGGGCACATCATACTGCTCGGCCAATGTATGCAAAGTGTCCACATATTCCCTGAAATGGCCTACATATTTCCTCGCCCCCATGGATACCTGAAGAATCGCCGGAGATCTTCTGGCCTGTGCTGCCTCCATAACTGCTATCATGGTCTCCCATGAAAAGGTATTAAACGCCCCAAGGCCATAATGGTTTTTTATGGCATGGCCATACAGCTCCCTCGGACTCTTAATTCCCATTTTTCCTCACCTCCATTTTTCTGAACCGGACAAATTCTTCGATTGTTTCCAATACCTCATAAAGATTCTCCGCCTCATTAAACCACCCATGGCCTTTGTCCTCAAAAGAGCGGATCCACGCCCGTCCTCCGGCTGTCTCCATGCTTTGCTTCATGTCCACACATTGCTGTAAAGGCACGATCTCATCCCTGCTTCCATGCAGCATCAGAATATTCCTCCCGGACCTTCCATGATGCCGGGGCGAATATTCCTCCCACAGCTCCTTCTCCCACACTGCCCTGTCCAAAAACTGACACACCCTTTCCCGCTCCTTAGGATTCCGTTCACAAAAATCCGTCAGATCATAAATCCCGTTAAGAAAGATTCCATTGACTGGCTGAAATACCAGCTTTGGATCCAGAGAAAAGTTTTCTATCATTCTTTTGTCTGCCAATATGGACATTGCCCCAATATTTGCTCCCGGCGAACCGCCTATTACAAACATCAGCGCCGGGTCCACACCCAGCTCTTTTTGATTTTTCCATATCCACTGGTAAACCCCCAGGCAGTCCACAATCGGCGCCGGGCAGGGGGCAGCCCCTGCCAAACGGTACCTTACTGTCACACACAAAGCATTTAAAGCCAAAGCCAGCCATGAAGCCATTCCCAAAAACTGATCCTTATCCCCTCCCACAAAGCCGCCGCCGTGAATCAGCACAAATGCCGGCCTATGAGAACAAAGCTCCTGCCCATTGCCATTTATATTATACAAATCACATGGGATTGTTTCACTCAAAAAACCGGGAACCTGATAATCTCGGATAAACGTTTTTTTTTCCTTCACCTGCTATTCCACTCCAATTTCCTGCATCGCCTGCTTTAAGTAATCCAGATTAACAAATTCCTCTGCCGGAATATCGTACTTTTCCTCCAAAAGCCCGGCATCTAAAAACATATCTTTTATGGTGCCGTACCACTGTTCCAAGGTTTTGTCTTCCACCAGCTTTTTCAATTCCTGATTATTGATCCAGTTTGTCTTTTCCACTACCAGATATGCGGTATCATAATCCGTATTAATGTAATCAGCTACTTTCTGAACGGTTTCTTCCATATTGTTGTAGCGATCCTCTGTTCCCCGCAGCCATGCTTTCAAGAATCTCACCACCACATCCTCATTGTTCTCCAAAAACTTATTGGTAGTCACCCAGCTGTTTGTAAACACTGCCTCAGGCAGAAAGTCTTTGGATCCGCTGATTGTCACAACCTTATCCTCTCCCATCTCCTTGCGAATCTGATCTGTATACGGCGCCTCAATCGAGATGGAATCAATCTGTCCGGTCATAAATGCCGTAACCTTTCCGGAGGCATCCATGTTAATCATATTTACGTCGCTCCGCTCCATCCCATTCAGCTTCAGCGCCATGGAAAGCACCAGCTCGGAAGTTGTCCCCGCAGAGATCGCCACATTTTTCCCCTTTAAGTCCGCCATAGTCTTATAACCGCTGTCAGCATTAACCAGAATTTCTCCGCTCAAATCCGTGCTGTCCAATGCCAGGATCGTACACTGTCCCTGAGGAGCAAACACATGAGCTCCCACTCCAAGATAACCAATATCAATGTCGCCTGAAGCCATTGCTGCCAGTTCCGTAGCCCCTGAGGTAAACTGCACCAGCTCCAGCTCCAGATTCTCCTCCTCAAAATACCCGTTATCAATCGCATTCAGAATACCGCCCACCCCTGTAATATGAGGATGATACGCCACCTTTATCTTTACCCGCTCCGGCTTCACTGCCTCCTCTGCCTTATCCTTTTCATCTTTTGCCTCATCTTCTTTCTTCTCCTCTCCTGTTGTTTCCGTCTCTGACGAAGCCCCAGAAGCCGCTGTCTCTGCTGCCGCCTTACTCCCTGTCCCGGAAGATGAACCGCATCCTGCGCAAACTCCCGCTGCCATTACCATTGCCATTAATACTGCCATCTGTTTCTTCATCACTTTTCCTCCTGCTTTATTTTTAAACATTTTTGAACAACCCTCTTAAAAATATCCCGCTTTCTGCCAAATCTTTATTTGGCATTTTCCAAATATTCCTTATAAACCTTATTCCAAATCTGGTTCTTCAGCTCATTAAACTCTGGTGTCAGCTTTGTCTCCTGATCTCTCGGATAAGGCAGATGTACATCCACAATCTCCCGTATCCGCCCCGGCCCCGCGCTCATAATAATCACCTTGGTGGAAAGCAAAACCGCTTCCTCCACATCATGGGTAATAAAAAAGCAAGTTTTCTTCTCCTGCTGCCAGGTATTCAAAAGATTCTCCTGAAGCTGCGCCCTGGTCTGCGCGTCCAAAGCCCCAAACGGCTCATCCATCAAAAGCACCTCCGGTCCGGTGGTGTAAGCTCTGGCAATGGCCACTCTCTGTTTCATTCCCCCGGACAGCTCCTTGGGATAAGACTTGGCAAATTTTTCCAGTCCCACAATCTTTATATATTTTTGGGCAATCTCCCTCCGTTTCTCCTTTTCCACCCCTTTCATCCGCAGCCCAAACTCCACATTCTTTTCCACCGTCAGCCAGGGATAAAGGGCATACTGCTGAAATACCACGCCTTTTCCCTTTCCCGGCCCGGTGACTGACTCTCCTCTCACCTTCACCGTTCCGGTGGAAGGCGGATTCAGCCCGGCAATAATATTCATTAAGGTAGTCTTTCCACAGCCGGAAGGCCCTACCACGCAGATAAACTCATTTTTTTCCACATCCAGGTTTACTTCCTCCAATGCCAGAAAACTTCCCTCCCGGGTCTCATAGCTTTTGGTCACTCCCTGAATCTCAATCTCTGGTGCATTCTTTTTTCCTGTCTCCATCTATTTCACCTCCTGCCAGGAAGTCAGCCTTTTCTCCATAAAGGTCACAAGCTTATCAAACAGAAAACCAATGATCCCTATCACAAGTATCCCCATCAGCACTACATCCATCTTAAAATACATGCCTGCCTGCTGGATCATGGTACCAAGTCCTGTGGCTGCCCCGGTAAGCTCTGCAGCCACCAGCGTAGTCAGGGCCGATGCTAAACCAAGACGCACACCAGTAAGAATAAACGGAATGGCCGCCGGCACCACCACATGAAAAAATATCTGGGCATCATTGGCATCAAATACTCTGGCCGCCTTTATTAAGGTTGCATCTACATTTTTCACCCCTTGATAAATGGTTATGACCATGGTCAGAAATACGGCAAAGAAAATAATGGCTACCTTCGCGCTGGTTCCGATTCCAAAGGTTGCAATCACAATAGGAATCAGAGCAATCGGCGGAATTGTCCGCAAAAACTGGATCCATGGCTCCACAATCACACGAAACCCTTCATACCATCCCAAAAGAAATGCCACCGGAATAGATAAGAAAAACCCTAAAAGAAAGCCTCCGATCACACGAAACAAGCTGTCCCGAATGTGGATCCAGAGTGTTCCCGATGAAAGGTTTGTCACCAAAGCGTCCCACACCTGGGCTGGTGACACAATCACACTGCCGATATCCGGCATGGACGAGACCGCACACCAGGCAATAACTGCCGTTGCAATAGAAACAGCCAGGCAAAGCATATGGTATAGCCCCTTATGGTGTAGTTTCAATTTGTTCATAATTTCCCTCCTTTTTCTTGGTTTTTTGCTATTTTTAAACAGAAATCGTTTTCTATATTCATATAGAAAACGATTTCTATATGAATAGAAAAGGATTTTTAAATCCTTTTTACTGACCCCCTTTCCACAAGCCTTGATTGAATAACAACCTGAGTATGGGTTAATCCTTTCCCAGACAATACACCGGACAAAATCTCTCCTGCCCTGCATCCCATTTCATAGCTGTCCTGTTCTGCCGAAGTAATCTGGGGGGTAATGTACTTATTGCAGATAGGATTTCCAAAAACCACAACGGAAATATCCTCACAAACCCTCATCCCTGATTCCCGCAATGCCAAAAGTGTTCCTTCCAGCATCACATTGTTGGCACAGTAGATAGCTGTGGGACGCCTTTCCCTGTCCATCAATCCCATCACATACCGATATGCCTGGCTCTCACTGAAATTTGACGGACTCTCATATTCCTTTGGCACGGATACCCCTGCATCTGCAAGAGCCTGACGGTATCCCTCAAGGCGGCTCTTTCCATTGGGATTGGACAAGGTTACATTTACAATAGCGATTTCTCTGTGTCCGCTGTCAATCAACAGGCGGGTCAGCTCGTAGGAACTTTCAAAATCATTCCACAAAATCTGGCTGGTAGTAAGCCCCGGTATGGCACGGTCCACTAAAATCACCGGTATGCCAAGTCTCAAACACCTTAACAGCTTATCTCCCTTAGAATCCACGGCCGCAATCACCAGCGCGTCGATCCTCCGCTCTACCAGTGTGTCAATCAATTCCCGCTCCTTCTCCACATCCCCTCCGGAGCTGGCAATCACCAGATGATATCCCATGCGGGATACCTCCGCCTCAAGGCCTTTGGCAATCTCCATAAAAAAATGGTTGGAAAGATCAGCTACTACTAAAGCAACCAGATTGGTCCTGTTGATCCGCAGGCTTCTCGCCACCCCATTCGGATGATACTCCAGCTCCCGCATCACTTCCTCGACCTTCTCCCGAACTGCCTGACGGACCGGATAATTCCCGTTAATAACTCTGGATACGGTAGAAATCGAAACACCTGCCTGGCTTGCAATATCCTTGATGGTTATGTCTCTCATCACTGCCTCCGGTGACTTTTACTATAGAAATCGTTTTCTATGTCTATAAAATACATGATTTGGCGATTTTTGTCAAGGGATTTTATGAAAAATCTACACGAAAAGAGATGAGTTTGTATCTACCGCTTATTATACCTTAAAGATTCCATTTTTAATAGACTGTTTTTGTCAAAAATACATGAGGTTCCTATTGCCCTTGAAAGTGACACCAAAACCAAATCAACTCCAATGTCCTACATTTAGTAAAACAATAAATAAAGCAAAAAGCTTCTCTATTACGTTGAACTCACATAGTTTTCCACTTGCTGAACAAAGTATTTTGCTTCTTTAAGCTGTTCTTCTGCCTCGACTCTCCCTGCCACATAGAAATCATCATAATCAGACTTTTCTCTACAAAACGAACTCTCTTTTATAATAATCGCCAAGCCCCTATCCAGTCTTTCTGTTTTTAAATATTCTTTTGTAAAATATGCTATCACCCCTGAGTGCTTGGATGAGTCAAAGCCTTGTAGGATATTAGCCGAACGCATTGCATGAAAAACCGCATAGTAGGACCTATTCAAAGATGTTTTATACTGCCCTATCTTTATATTGCTTTCCGATGCCGACAGCATTTCTTTGGCTCTTGCTAAACGATAACCTGCCAATTCTTTTAGGCTGCTTTCCATAAAACAATTCCCTCCTTTTTGACATTCTGATAATAAGGAAGTACATTCTCCCATTTCTTCATATTGCCTTCCAGAATATCCACGATTGAAAAAACTCTTTCATATCGAATATCCAAATCGGCAGCCCAGCAGAGAAAACGCCTCTTTGTCGCATCATCCATCTGATTTTTCACAACAATCGCAATATCAACATCGCTCTGCTGTGTTGCATCACCTCTTGCCACTGAGCCATATAAAATAATCATGGAAATGTTATTCCTAAAAATATCCGTCAAACCCTGTACCAATTCTTCTCTCATCTCATCTGACAGCATCTCTTTCACCTCCACATTCAATTCCTATATTTATTATACCCCTGCTGGTACTATTTCACAATCAGATATTTTAAAAGAAGCATCTAGTGCTCCATCCGACCAAAAATTGCACTTTCAGCACCATCTATTTTGCCATCTGCTGCGTTGTCGTTAGTCAACGATGCCACCGCATCGTCTCCCTCCTCCGCCTTGCAGACTGACAAAATATCCGGCACTGGCAGTGCAATTTCTGGCCGGATGGAACACTAGAAGTTCTCCTACAGTTCTTCTAAATACCTCCGCGATAAATTATTTACTTTATACTCTACAATATTCATTCTATTTTGTTACAACCATATGGAATGACGTTACGGTATCGAAAGCGGTCCGGACTGTTCCTGGTACTTTGGCACATCAGCCGATTTTTCCTTCTATTGATGATACCATGTTCGAAAAATACGGGAAGCATTTTGAGATGGGAAATTTCAAAAGTTGTAAACTGGTGTATCTTATACTGTAACCACAATTATTGTCACAAGTTATTCCTTTTCTTTCCTTTTTCTGATATCATAATATCAGGGTCAAAAGGTCATGTATAAAATGCGGAGCAATCCGTAGTATCATCAAAGCTAAAATACCTTTTCCCCTTACATCATATCATAAAGATACACTCTATGGATAAGTTTTCCTTGTTCACAGGGTGTAACCTGGCAGGAAAGGATCATCCTTTTTCTGTCTCCACTTTGTGAAATGATTATTTCAGGTGTACACAAGTTTTATCAGGTGTACATGGATCGAAAAATCATCCACAAAAGCAGGTACAAAGAAACTGCGAGAGTACGTCCATACAGAAACGGAGGCAATTCATTATGTTCAATTTCAATTACTACACTCCCACCAGAGTCATTTTCGGCAAAGAGACAGAAAATCAGACCGGCCAGCTCATCAAAAAAGCCGGCGGCAGCCGGGTACTGATCCATTTCGGCGGTCAGAGTGCCATTCGCTCCGGCCTTATTGACCGGATCAAAAAGTCCTTGGACGATGCCGGAATCTGGCATACAGAATTAGGCGGTGTTGTCCCGAACCCCCGCATGGAAAAGGTGCAGGAAGGCATTGCCTTGGGAAAAGATTCCCGCATCGATTTTATATTGGCTGTGGGAGGCGGTTCTGTCATTGACTCTGCAAAGGCTATTGCCTATGGCCTGGCTGAACCAGATCTGGATGTATGGGAGCTTTTTGCACATACAAGGACAGCAAAGGCATGCCTGCCCGTAGCCTCTGTACTTACCATTGCTGCTGCAGGAAGTGAGATGAGCAACAGTTGTGTGATCACCAACGAAAAGACCGGTGAAAAACGCTCTTACAATGATGATCTGGCCCGCCCGGTATTTGCCGTTATGAATCCGGAGCTGACCATGACCCTTCCCGACTATCAAACTCAGTCTGGTTGTGTGGATATTATGATGCACACTATGGAGCGGTATTTTACCAATGGGGGAAATATGGATCTGACAGACGGGATTGCTGAGGCCCTTCTCTGCACAGTTATTCAATGTGCCAAGATCCTCCATGCAGATCCTGCTGACTATGAAGCCCGGGCTGAGGTCATGTGGGCCTCCTCCCTGTCTCACAACGGCCTGACCGGCTGCGGCAATGACGGCGGAGACTTTTCCTGCCACATGCTTGAGCATGAGATGGGCGGTATGTTCGATGTAACCCACGGAGCCGCCTTGGCCGCCATCTGGCCCTCCTGGGCAAGATATGTCTGCAAAGACTGTCTGCCCCGTTTTGTAAAGTATGCAATCAATGTCATGAAGGTGGAGCCCGGAAGCACGGACGAGGAAACCGCTCTAAAGGGGATAGAAGCCATGGAAGATTTCTACCGGCAGATCAACATGCCCACCAACATGAAGGAGCTTGGTATTGAACCGACAGAGGAACAGATTCTTGAGATGACCCGTTCCTGTGCCCAGGCCGCCGGTGGAAAAAAGGGGTCTGCAAAAGTTCTTTATCCGGAGGATATGGCTGCTATCTACCGGATGGCTCTCTGATTCCGCAGCAAAGATTGCCAGATTGGATTTTTTGTCTGCGAAGAAGATTTTCTATCTGATATGTATTAAAAAAAGCAAGAGTATCTTTTGACAACGCCGAATAGAGAAATTTTTATGTAAGGTACGGTGTAACTCTGTAAAAGGGGTTACGCCGTTTCTTTTTGCTCTTATACTGCAGTTTATCAATACTTCTGCAAAAATTTCTTGTAGATTTTTTCGAAAGGTGGGAAAGACTGTTTCATTTTATCTTCAAAAGCTGGAACTTAATGGATATGCCAATTACTTTTAACATTCAAATTTGGAATAATGTCGGTATATCGTGTACTGTCTGCATTATATTCAGTTCCCCTACATTAATTGTTGCAATTCTCTCAAACTTGGGCTATACTAATTGCATACATTTTTTAATTTTTGTATGCAGAAAGTTGGTGTCTGCTTGAATAAAACGGAAATTTTAAAAAAAGTAATTGAAAATAACGGTGGCATTGCAAAAACTTCAGATTTTGCCGCTAACGGGATAAGCAAATATGAAATAGCGGCTTTCTGTAAAGAAGGGTTCATCGAGAGGGTTCGCAGGGGGTTTTATCAACTTCCCCAAAGTAATAGCACGACGGAGGAAAAGTTAATACATGAGTTGCTTCCGCAGGGAATTATCTGTGTTGAGTCTGCTTTGTTTCATTACGGATACAGCGATTTTTCTCCCCGTAAATGGTCGATTGCTGTGCCGAGAACAGCATCCCGTGCTGTAAAAAACATTGAAGAATTTTCGATGAAGGCTTACTATATTCAAAAGGAATTTTTATATATAGGTAAGTCCACAAGCAATTTTAATGGTGTAATATTGTCTGTGTATGACCGTGAGCGAACAATATGCGACTGCTTTAAGTACCGCTCAAAACTAGACAATGAAATTTTTAATAAGGCTGTCAATGTCTATGTTGCTGACAAAAATAAGAACCTTTCAAATTTGTCTAAGTACGCAAAGGAAATGAGGCTTTATACAAAAGTTATGAATGTGATGGAGGTATTGCTTAATGGCTGATATGGCTGCGTCCGTGCTTGCACGGCTCAAAAACAAGGTAAAAGAAATGGAAAGCTTTTGTCCGTAAAATTGACGCCAAAACCGATGATTACAGTACCGTGCTGAAAACAATAAAATCTTTTCTGGCAAAACCGTTTACAGCGGCGGTCGGAGACAAAGAATTTACTGAAAACTGGTCTGCCACTAATGGTAAGTGGATATTAAGAAAGAAAAATGCAGATTTTTAAAGGGCTGTCTATTACTGACAGCCCTTTACAATGCCCACAAGGTTATATTCTGATGTATTTTTTAATTAATTCCTTATACAGCGTTAGAGCATATCTGAAAATTCATTCCCGCCTCACTGCTCTATGTTTAATTCTCCTGAATCACAATCGCCTGGGACAAATGCCTCGGCGTGTCTGCATTCAAGCCTTTTTTCTCAGCCAGATAATACCCCATCATCTGTCCGATAAAACCGATCATTGCCCCATTTTGCAGACTGTCATACCCATAATCCAGATTCAGGGTATAATCCGCCGCCCCATAGCGCTCGGATGCCATACCCCCCACTGCCAGAATCACAGCGCCATAGCTTTTCATCTCCTCCAAAAGCTTCTTATCCCCATCTGCTGTATCTTCATTTCCCAGAAGAATGATCATAGTCTTATCATCCACCAGGCTCATAGGCCCATGACGGTATTCCAGTGTATAGTATGCCTCTGAGTTGCTGAGGCTCATCTCCTTCATTTTGTTCATGCACTCATTGGCAATCCCATAATTGATCCCCTGCCCAAGAGTAATAAAAAGATTCAGCTCCGGATGATCCTCCACTATCTGTTTTGCCGTCTCATCACAGGCTTTTAAAAACTCCTCTGCTTCCTTTCCATAATCCTTCATGGCATCTATCTTTTCCTGACATTTTCCTGCATAAAACGCCAGAATCACCGCAAGATAAACCATGCTGGTAAAGGATCTGGTCATGATCACGCTGTCCTCTGCCGTCTCCGGAGACAAAATCATAAAGTCATTATATTGGGAGCTGTCCGGGTCACAGGTAATAGCCAGAGTCTTTACCCCTTCAAAACTCCTTACCTTGTCAATGGCCATCCGCACCTCTGTGGTATAGCTTTTTCTGGTAATGGGCAGCACCAGTACTTTTTTGCCTTTTCCCACATAAGTTTCCGGAAAATAATACAGCTCTGAACAGCACATCCCCTTTGCCGGAATACCTGTACAGCTTCCGAACGCATGAGCCGCCGCCTGGGCCAGATACAGGGACGTCCCGCATCCTGTAAAAATCAGCTCATCATAGGTTTCCTCAAACACCTGATCCAACACCTGGTAAATATCCTCAAGAGAGTCATTGATTGCCTGAAAGGATGCCGGCTGCCCATACATCTCTCTGTAAGTAAGTTCACTATTCTTCATTTTTGTTACCTCTTTTCCCATATCTGCAATTCTTTAAACATTCTTTATTTCTTCTGCCTGATTCCCTGCAGGCCGCTCCTGTATTCCCAAAAGCGCCCCTTAATCCCTCATTGTCTTTCTGCCTTTCCCTCAGAACCTGCCAGCCGGATAATCTTTTTTACATCTTCCTGCAGACATTCGTTAGCAAACTGAGACAGCTTCCAGGAGTGTCCCTGATGCTCCAGGGTCTCTAGTCCTTCCTGATAATGCTCCACATACTTATACCGGATCTCGGTCCCGAAATTGATCTTTGCCACCCCCATCCGGATAGCTTCCCGGATAATATCCTCCTTCATACCTGTACATCCATGAAGCACCAGGGGAATGTCTGTAAACCTTCTGACTGCCTCTAAAATCTCCAGATGAATATCCGGCTCTCCCTTATAATATCCATGGGCATTGCCGATTCCGATTGCCAATGAATCCGGCTGGCACAGGCCAAGATACCTGCGCACCTCCTCCGGGTCCACAATATTCTTATTCTCCATCACGCCGCCCATATTGTCCAGACGCAAAAGCTCTCCCACCTCTGCTTCCACCGGAACATGAAAGCACCTTGCTACCTTCAGCACCTCATTGGTCATCCGGGCATTTTCCTCAATGGGTTTTGCAGATCCGTCAATCATCAGCGAAGTAAATCCCAGCTTCAGCGCCTCCATGCAGATATCAAATCCATCCCCATGATCCAGATGCACTGCAACCGGAACAGAAACCTTTGACGCACACCATTTACATACATTCACAAACCAGTCATGGCCGGAATAAGCTCCTGTATTGACATAATGCGCTAACATGACCGGTGATTTTAAGTCTTCTGCTGCCTTGCAGATTGCCCATATAATATCATAATTTCCGCCCTGGGTGTTGATCGCCGGCACTGCATATCCGCCTGCCGCCGCCTCCACGAGCATTTGTTTACTTGTTGTCAGCATATTATCCCCCTTATATTTTGCAGACTTGGAAATGTCTTTTCCTCTGCTGCCTCTATCCTTTTACTGCCCCTGCCACCAGGCCCTTGACCATATACTTCTGGAAAAAGAAGAATAAGCACATGATCGGAAGAATCCCAACAACAGAGATCGTATTGACCTTCGACCAGTCATAGGACAATTCTCCCAGATACCGCAGCGCCACACCTGCAGATAAGGTCCGCAGGCTGTCATTCTGAATCAATGTAACTGCATGCAGATAATCATCCCACGTCATAAGGAATGCATAGATTCCCACAGCCACCATACCAGATTTTACAAGCGGCATCACGATCTGGAACAAGGTCTGAAACCGTCCCGCCCCGTCTACAATGGAAGCCTCCTCCAGCTCTTTGGGAATCCCGTCAAAAAAGCTGGCCATCAGGGTAATGGTAAAGGGCAGCATTGCCGCGGTCAGAGCCAGGATCAATCCGGCCCGCGTATTGATCAGATGGATCTTTCCCAACAGGTCATACAGAGAGATCATCCGGCTGACAATAGGAAACATCTGCGCTGACAGAAATGCCGCCACGATCCACTGATTCCATTTGATTTTGAAACGGGACAGGGCATAGCCGGACATAATGGCCAAAACCAGGGTAATGCCTGCCGTGATTCCCGAAACGATAAAATTGTTTTTATAGTAGATAAAGAAAAAATTGTCCTCTGTAAACAGGGAAATATAGCTCTGCACATTGGGCGCCTCCGGCACCATGGTCGGCGGAAACCGGTAAGCTTCCATGTTGGTCTTAAAGGAGGTCATCAGCACCCAGTAGAGAGGAAACATCAAAAACAGCAGTATTACAGCCAGGATCATGTATTGTACCATGGTCCATATCTTCTTTTTTCCCTTTGCTCCCATAGCCGCCTCCTAATTCATTTCCACATCTTTAAACACACGGTTGTACACAAATACTACCACGATCATCAGAAGCATCCACACAGTGGTCACTGCTGCTCCGCTTCCTAAATTGTTGGAGACAAATGCCTCCCGGTAGCTTAAGATCGCCAGGGTGGTGGTCGCATTGTCCGGGCCTCCTCCGGTCATGGTCCAAAACAGCGGAAACTGCTTGAAATTTTCGATAATTGCCATGGACACAGTGATCTTGATCACACTCATAATGCTGGGAATCGTAATATAGACAAACCTTTTGATTCCATTGGCCCCGTCAATGGTTGCTGCCTCTAAAAGATCTGCCGATACATTGGTCAGGCCAGACACCAAAAGCAGGGTAGTAAGAGGAATCTGCTTCCAAAGCGCCGCTATGGTGATTCCCAAAAGGGCTGTCTCCGGATTATTTAAAATAGCAAAGTCTGTCACCTTGCCTCCACTGAAAAGCCCTACCAAAAATTTCAAAAGTCCATACTGAGGCTGGTACATCCACATCCAGATCAGGCCGGAAATAATCGTGGGCACCACCCAGGGAGCCATCATAATGCTGCGGACAAACCTGGTAAAACGAATGTCCGAGTTTAAGATCAGCGCCAAAATCATTCCCAAAACAAACTGTGCAATTACCACGGCCGCCACAAAGGTCAGCGTATGGACCACTGCCATTCCCAGCCTGCCGCTGCTGAACAGTTTGATATAATTCTGAAAATTATTCCAGCTTCCCGGCGTGCCGGAAATAATATTCTTTACCTTAAAATCCAAAAAACTTTTCACCACCGAATCTGCCACCGGAACCAGAATAAAAATAACCGTTATCAGAACGGACGGGAGCAATAATGCTCCCGCGAAAATCCGATCATTCCGTTCCCTGGCCGTCATAGGGATCCTTGCATGCGCATTTTTTCCCATTGTATACCAGCCATCCTTTCCCATTTGCTTATGGAACTGCCGTTCAGACAGTATTTTCTGTTGCTATTGAATCACATTTCCTGCAGCCGTCTCAAATTCTGCAATGGCAGTATCCACATCCTTGCCGCTTAAGGTCACTGCCTGGGCCAAGGTACACAGCTCCAGGTTCAGATCCGATAAGGTAGGAATAAAGGTAACTGGTTTCACCTTGCCCACAGAACCTGCCGCTCCTGCCAAAAGGGCAGAATCCTTCACCACTGCCAGTTCTTCCATGGACTGTCTGGACGGATATGCAGGGGTTACAGTCTCAAAGTATTCGGAAATCTTGTCTTCAGACAAGATGAAATCTACAAGCTTTGCAGTGGCTGCCTTTCTGGCATCATCATTATTCATCACCATCAAGGTTCCTGCCTGCAGCACAGACTCCCCGCTTCCGCTTCCGCCTGCTAACGGAGGAGCTGAGGCGATAAAATCAGCCGCATCCGGATTAATGGACTTCACGCCGTTAAAGCCCCAGGACTGATCATAGTACATAGCTAACTGACCCAATGCAAAAAGGTTTCTCAAATCTTTCAGCTTGCTGTTCTCCGGGTTATAGCCTTTCTCATGGAGAGTCTTCCACATGGCCACTGCATCCTTAAAGCCCTGATCCACTGCCAGGTTGCCGTCAGCATCCAGAACCGTTCCGCCGAAATTATGGATGGAAGATGTCAGACATGCGCCAGACACCGGTACGGACGCTGTGGTCAGGCCAAAAGCATAAACCTTGTTGCCGTCATCTGTGGTGAGGGCTGCCAGCTTAGGCGCCATCTCCAGCATCTCGTCATAGGTGGCAGGCGGAGCTTCCGGATCCAAACCTGCCTTCTCAAACAGATCTTTATTGTAATACATCAAAAACGGAGATACATACATAGGAACCCCATACGCCACACCGTCAATAGAACAGGCTTCCAGTATACTGGGATAAATATCCTCCATCAGTTCTGCGCTGAGTACATCTTTTGCAGGCGCTGCCATACCTGCTTCCACCATGGTGGGAATCCAGTCCAGTTCTCCATACATCAGATCCACCATATCACCGCCGCCAGCCATGTTGATAACCGTGTTTACGATCTCTCCATAAGGGGCTGTCACCAGTTCTACCGTAATATTCGGGTTCTCTGCTGCAAATTCTTCTAAAAGCTGATTCCAATACACATCATACCCTGCTTCCAGAACCGCATAGTTGGCAAATTTGATCGTAACCGGCTCTGTGATCTCCACATCTGCCGGCGCTGTTGTCTCCCCTGCTGCCTCCTTTGCCGGTTCTGCTGCCTGGTCTTGAGCTCCCGCAGTAGGCTCTGCCTTCCCGCCTCCTCCGGAACATGCTGTGGTAAGTGCCATAAGTCCTGCCATCACCAGTGCCAATGTCTGTTTCTTCATCGCAATACCTTCCTCTCTTTTCTTCTTGCTTTATTTTTCACAGAATCCTCTGTGTTGCTGCCAATCCTTATATCATTCCCTGTCTGTCCCTGTTCGTATACAGAATATCCCTCTATATACACTCGTGTGTACATTCACTAAAAGGGAATGAGCACTAGAATCTGTGCTCACATAATCCTTGTACTGTCCCTCTCAATCAGCACGGTCTCAAAGTCCCGATTCTCCGGCTGGCGGCCGGCAATCATCTGAGTCAGCATATCAATAGCAGCCTGGGCAATCCGTTCTTTCCTCATCTGGATAGTAGAAAGTCCGGGAGTAATCAGCCGGCTGATACTGGAATCGTCGAAACCAATCACCTTTAACTGACCAGGCACCTGGATTCCAATCTGCCCTGCCGCTGTCATGGCAATGCAGGCAAGCATATCATTCCTTCCGAAAATCCCATCGACCCGTGAACCGGTCCGAAAACGTCTCTTTACTTCTTCTGCCAGATCCTCCTGGCTGCGGCATCCGCAGATAATATTGTCTGGCCCTACCGTAAATCCATTGGCCTCCATCTCATCCACAAAGCCACTGAACCGCATGTCATCCGGCGGGCTGATATGTCCCTTTGCACTGATCCGATCCACGTACACCACATTCCGGCACCCTCTGTCTATAAGATGCTTTACCGCCTCCCTGGCTCCTGTGTAAAGCCCTGTTCCCAAATAGGCCACATGATCCAGGGCCTTTTGATGTCTCCATCTTCTGAACACCACTACCGGTATCCCTGCCTGGCTGAACTGCTCCACATATTCCGTGGGAAAGCTGGCCGAGCTGACAATAATCCCGTCAAACTGACGGCTGATCACCTGGGAAATAAACTCTGGCGTGTTCCGGTTGCTGCACAGTGAGATCAAATATCCGGAATCATAGGCGTATTTATCCATCTCACTAACAATACTGCTGAAATATTCATTGGTAATATGATCTGCAATGAATATAATCTGGTTGCTCCGCTTTCCCTTTAAGGCGCGTGCCACATTATTCGGCCGGTAGTTCAAAAGCCGGACCGCTTCCTCTACCCGCTGCCGCTTCTCCTTTGCAACATAACGATTATTGTTGATCACATAGGACACAATGGTTTCGCTGACTCCCGCCATCTTCGCCACATCGGCCCGTGTAACCCGCTCTCTGGTGTCTCCCATCCCGGTCGATCTCCTGTCGTTGTATACACTCGTATGTACTATCAATAGTCTACAACAAAACAAAAGATATGTCAATGGTATTTGGTAATTTTTTTATTTTATAGTTCTATAACCGGAATCCCCAAAAGCTCACAAACCGTCTTCATTTCTTCTGCCACGTCTGCCCAGACCAGGCTGTAATGATGAGGAATCCCCTCCTGAATGATCTCCTCAATCACCTGCCGTACCGGACGTTTGACCTTCACGTTGGCCATAATCCCACGAGTATACCGATCCTGATCCAAAGCCTCCCCTTTCATCAAAAACAGCTTATACGCTCCATTCAGATTGCAGAACCGGGCAATGGTTACTGCTCCTGGCTTTAATGCCCCCCAAAAAGCGCTTCCCTGCCCCGCCAAAGGATGATTTCGCATCCAAAGCTGGTATTTTGGATTGGCCAGGGAAGGAGCGCCGTTGCCGCAATGCCAAAAGGTCATCACATTTTCATCCTCATCAATATTGATCATATCCGTAATAAATGTAGGCAGCCCGGTCAAATAATTCTGAGCAATCTGGGCCAGCTCTGCATCCACATCCCCCTCACATCCAATATGTACCCCGTCGTCTGCCAGACGGCCCAAAACAGCACATGGTGTGGTGTGAAGGTTCCCCATCTCCGGCCAGCACTTAATGACCCCAAAATCATACCCCTGCTGCCCCATAACCTCCTTTAATGCCAGATAAAGCCGGGCATGGTTCTCCAAATGTCCCTCAGGCAGCTCCACATCAAAGGTTTCTTCTACTCTGTCCATCTCCTTTTGACATGCTTCCTGGGAAATCTCCTCCATTCGGTCAAAAATCACTTTAAGATCCGTTTCCTCTATCTTTACCCCAAAGGTTCTGCGGATCAGTCCCTCATCAAAAGCACAATTATAAAAGGCCGTAGGGCGATAGCCCAAAAGTCCCAGATTTGTATGGCGCATAGCCTTTACTGCGTAATAAGCAAGAAGCAGCCTCTTTACCTTGTCTGCCGCCCGCTCATCCTCAAGACTCCCATAAACCGTATGGCATACTGCCCCCAGACGATGCAGCGCTGCTGCATTCATGGTCATGGCACAAAGGGCATTGGCGTAAAGCCTGGTATTTTTCTCAAAAGGAACCTCATAAGGCGCCCACAAAATAATAGGAACCCGCACTGTCTCGGCCAGATAAGCAGCCACATCATCTCCCGTAAATGCGCCGTACACCATGACAATCACATCCACCCGGGCTGCCTGAAACTCCCTGGCTGTTTCCTCAAGAGTTTCCCTGCTGCAGACAATCTGCTCTGCCCTCACCGCCTTTATCTGGGAAGGCTGCTGCAAAAGCCATGTTCCGTACTCCTCCCGGCGTTTTTCCGGAAGCTCCCTGGGCCATCTGCCAGAATAGGTTGTCACAAATCCAACATGTAGTTGTTCTTTCATAAAATCCTCCTGTACGCGGTTTCTTTTATATTCTGCACAATTTCATTTTTGTAAACACGAGTGTATATAGTTCATAGTAACACATTATTCTTATTTGTCAACTTATTTTTGTTATAAATTATAGTCCTTTCATTTCTCCTCATTCTAAAACCCCTGCTGCCTGAAGTAAAATCCCCACTCCCAGAGTCAGCCCCACCAGCTTGTACATGGTCCAGCCTTTTACCCGTATCAGATAAAAAAGTAATCCTGTATAAGCAGCCGACAGTGCCCCAGGAAAGAGTAAATCAAGAAATCCCTGCATATCCAGTATATTTTCCCCTCCCCTTTCAAATGTCAGAGCCATCTTGATGTCCACACAGCTTACAGCCAATCCGGCAATCACCGCCGTGCCGATGCTTCTTGCTGCTCCGGATAAGGAGTCCAAACGTTCCCGCAGCCTGCCTGCCAATGACATTCCCAGATTATACCCTAGGTTTTCACTAAACAGCTTCAGCCCCAAAAGAAGTCCGTTCATTCCCAAAAGAAATACAATCGGTCCTTCCATCATTCCCTGTCTGGCCATCACTGCCCCAATAGTGGAAAATACAGGCGCAAAGCAAAACTGAACCAGGGAATCCCCGATCCCTGCCAATGGTCCCATAAGGGCTACGCGGATATCCCGGCTTTCTTTTCCTGCAATCCCCCGATTCAAAGTCACCAGATGAATACTGGTAAGAATCGGCAGAAAATTAGGATTCACACTGCAGTATCCCATGCTCTCCTTTAGTTCCTGACGAAAGGTTTCTTCATTGGGGCACACTTTCCGAAGCGCCGGAAACATCAAATCAGCATAGGACAAGCCTTCATAATTCCCGTAATTATATCCGTTTTGAAGAAAATAAGCCCGAAGCGCCGTTTTCCTGGAAATACGCCGAAGCTCTTTTTCTGATAAAACAGAAGCCTCTTTCCTGTCCTTATCCGGTATCTTTTCCTGAGTCTTTAATGTTTCCTGTTTATTGCTCCCTTTTATCCGGGCTTTCTCCTCTGCTTCTAAAAGCAGCCAGGTTATGGCTGCGGCAATCAATGCCACAGCCATAACCGGAAGCTTTAAATAAGCTGTAAGCACATACCCTGTAATCAGAAACGGAACCGCGTCCCTGCTGGCCATTATATTTAAAATCACTGCAAAGCCCACTGCCGGCAGCATTTTCCCCGCTGTGCCTAATCCTTTTGTCAGCCATTCCGGAATCCCCGCGATCAGCCGTTCCATTCCCTCTACATGAAAAGCGGCAAAAAATCCAATCCCAAATCCTGCCGCCAGAAACAGAATCAGAGTACTGTTGGCCAGCAGGCGAAATCGTCTGTACTGTCCTTTTTCCACTGCATGTTCTGCCTGGGAAACCGCTCCGGTGGCAGCCGTATAAATGCCCGTGATCAGGAACTGAATCAGCACTGCAAATGGAAATGAGTAAGCCAGCGCTGCTCCTGTATCAATTCCTTTCTCCTTCATGACAATGGCAATGATAGTTCCGATAATACCCGGCCCTACCGGATTAGGAGGCACTGACCCGCCAGAGGATACACCGAATCCCAAAAAAGCCATCTCCCCAGCCGCCCCCATCAAAAGCCCGGTTCTGATGTCTCCCAGAATCACCCCCACTCCTGCCGCCATCACCAAACACCGGGTCAGATAAGTTCCTGTCAGCATCCCTGTTATGCAGATACTCGTCCAGCCCCCAATCAAAATACATTGTATTAGATTTATCTCCATACTTGTCCCCTAACTTTTTTCTTTATCAGCCTACCATTTCTCAACACAGAATATAAAATGTCCGAGTCTTGTCTCAAACAGCAAGTGGCAGGAACATCGTGTCATAAAATCCTTACGAAACTCATCCCTTGTCAGCCTCTCCTCCTTATAAAGATGATATTCTGAATCAGACATGAAAAGTTTTCCTAAATGATGAAGAAAATGTTCCAGAATCTTCATGGAAGCATCCCCTACCATCTCCGGCTTCTGCATGGCAGACAATCCCAGCATCATGCCCACACCCCGGCGGGCCAGCTGTTCCTCTAAGCCTAAAAGAATCTGGATATTTCCTCCCCCTTTGATGTCATAACACAGATGATAATAATAGCAATCCCGTATATTCCTTCCGTTGTAATCCCCGCTGACAAGCTCTGCCTCCAGGTGAAATACATCTTTCATAGCCTGATTAAATGCACTGGCTATGATATGTGTATCCAATGAATCTTCATAAACTCTTTTTGCCACAATATTTCCGATAATTGCCTGATCCTCTGTCATAATATGTCCGGTCAGCCATCCGGCCATAACAGCGGAAAAATGCTCTACATCCTCTGGCGCATAGTCCGATTCCTCTAAGCGCTTTTTAAGAGAAACCAATGTAACATCCCTGAATTTGTCATGAATCCTTTTATGCTTTTCATACCCACTATAACCAATCGAACGCATATAGGCTTCTTCCTCAGAAAAATGGCCCATTGTATAATCTTCCAGAAAACGAATGCTTTCCTTGCAGGTATTTTGATAATTAGGTTCATATTCCATCTGTTCCATCAGCTTACCTACAATTTTAAAAAGCCTGGCATGTGCCTTATCCACAACGTCAACGCCAATCTTAAGCTTGTCATTCCATGATATTTTCCTCATTTTTTACTCCCCTTTCTGTTTTATTTTTCCTCTTTTATAAATTTATCACGGAAGTACTGTTCCAAATCTTTTGTACAATGAGAAGCATTCACGCCGACCTTTTTCTGGCAAAATTATGAACTCATTATATGGAAATCTCCAGACATAGTCAAGAATGTTTCTCTATTGGTATTGTATGAGCTTTTCCCATAAAAGTTAATTTTTCTCTTGCTTTCCTGGCCTGAAGTGTTTAAAATACCAGTAAAGGATTCTAGAGCGTGTCTGAAAATTCATTCCCGCAATTTTCAGACACACTCTAGTTTTTGAAAGAGGGAACCATTTTTTAACAAAGAAAGAGGACTTAAGATATGGAAAACCATTATTCTGATACATTAAGGCAGGGAATCCAGCTTCTCTATTTTCAGTCAGATCCATCAAAATTCCCTGACGGTGTGCGGCTTTTGGAGCAGGCCGTGGCAAACGAGGAGCCTCATGCGTTCTATTTTCTGGCCAGATGTTATGGCTGGGGCGATGGAAATGTTAAGGATGACGAGAGGAAAGCAAAAAAGCTATCCAAACGGGGCATTGAACTTGGAAGCGATCTCTGCGTGCTGGGCGCAGATCGTATGGATATTTTAAAAGGCGATATTGCCAATGCTATGACAGGAACGCTGGAGGATGCTTTTCATGGTGTGCTGGCCATGGCAGAGGCCGGAGAACCTATGGCCCAGTATGCTGTCGGACTTTTTTACTTTTGGGGAGATATGCTTCTTCATTTCCAAAAGCCGTCAAAGGAAGATTTTATCAAATGCGAAAAACAAAATGCTGCCGAGGCATTAAAATGGTTCCGCCGCTCTGCTGAGAAGGGCTGTATCCCGGCTTTCAGAAATGCCTTTAACAGCGTGCGCAATGGCGTCAACGGAGTGGAAAAGAACTTGGATGAAGCCCTTCGCTGGGCGGAAACTATGGACGGCAAGGTAGACATGCGGGATTATTACCATTCCCTTGTTCTGGAATATCAAGGCTTAAAACGCCATTCCGACGCCATCCGCTGGTGTGAAAAGGGTACCCGTCAGGGAGTCACTGTCTGCATGGTAGATTTAGGACTTGTGTACTTATATGGCGACAGAGGCGCAAAGGAAGATGACGCCAAAGCCTTGGATCTTTTCAAAATGGCTGCTGAAGCAGGTGATGAATATGGGGCCTACAATGTGGGACGCTGCCTTTACAACGGCTGGGGTTGTGAGAAAAATTACAGCCAGGCTTTCTCCTGGTTTAATCAGGCTTTTAAGGGCGGACATCAGACATCCGAATCTTATCTTGCTCAATGCTATTTCTGGGGACGCGGCGTGGAGATCAATTATGAGATGGCAGTCAATATGATGAACGGATTGATAAAAGAGCGTCTCGACTACCCAAAAGAGCTTATGGGATATTGCTGTCTTTACGGTAAAGGAACAGGCGTGGATACCATTCGAGGCAAACGTCTTTTGGAGGAAGCAGCCCAGGCTGACAAAAACATGGCATGGAAATTCTTGGGAGATATGTATGACGGGGCAGTGGGAGTTCCGGAAAATATTCCGATGGCAGTATCCTGTTATCAGAAGGCGGCCGGAAAAGGAATCTCTGTAGCTACAGATGCCTTAAAACGGTATAAGAAGACAATATTCGGAAAGTGGAAAAGAAAATAATACCGGCAGTGATAAAAGCTCCTTTTCGGTAAGAATGCAGTGATGACCATTCTTACCAAAAAGGAGCTTTTGGCAGTGTGCCCGCTGCCGGGCACATACAAGTTTACTTACAAAGTTTCTTAAATTCATCTGCTACGAACTGGACCTGTGTGCCGATCACAACCTGCACGCTGGTCTTTCCGGGACGAATCACTCCAGCCACTCCGGCTGACTTAATCTTCTTTTCATCCACCTTGGTATTATCCACTACCTCCAGACGCAGACGTGTGATACAGTTGTCAATGGAAGCTAAGTTCTCCTTGCCGCCCACACCTTCCAGAATAATTTCTGCTATCTGTGTAAAGTTATCATTAGCCAGCACTACCTTCAGTTCATCCTCCTCGTCATCCTCACGTCCCGGAGTTTTCAGATTCCAGGCCGTAATGGCAAAACGGAACACCAGATAAAATACTGCGAAGGCCGCTATTCCAAGAGGCAGAATCAACCATGTTTTCGCAGCTGCCGGCAGGGTTGCGGAGAACAGAAGGTCTGTACCGCCTGCCGAGAAAGAGAATCCGGCGCGGAAGCCAAGCATTACGGTAATTGTGGTAAAAATTCCGTACAGCAGCGCATATACCACATACAAAGCCGGAGCCAGGAACATAAATCCAAATTCAAAAGGCTCTGTAACGCCGCAGATAAACGCACAAATCGCTGCGGAGGCAACCAGACCTACTGCCACATCCCGCTTCTCAGGTTTAGCACAATGTACCATAGCCAAAGCAGCTCCCGGAATACCAAACATCATACAGGGGAAGAACCCTGACATGTACATTCCCAAAGACCAGCTCACATCTGCCGAAGTCTCGCCTGCCCAGAAATGACTCAAATCTCCTAATCCGATGGTATCAAACCAGAAAACATTGTTGAGGGCGTGATGCAGCCCGGTAGGAATCAGCAAACGGTTCAGGAACGCATAGATACCGGCTCCAATGGCATCCATTCCGATAATCCCATTACCAACTGCGATCAACACGCCAAACACCACCGGCCATATAAACAGCAATACCACAGAAGCCAGAATGGAAACCACTCCTGCCACAATGGCCACGCACCGCTTGCCGCTGAAGAATGACAGCCAGTTAGGAAGTTTAGTCCTCTTAAAGCGGTTGTAGCATGAAGAACCGATTACACCGGATAAAATTCCGATAAAAGGATTGGCAATCTTATCAAATGCCAACACTTTATCCGGATTCTCGGCAATCGACGGAAACAGGGTGGTCACAAAACCTGTGGACAACAAAGTAGTTATCATCAGCCAGGAAGCCAGGGCCGCCAGACCGCCGGTTCCGTCATTGTCTTCTGACATCCCAACACCAACACCAATTACAAACAAAATTGCCATATTGTCAATCAGCGCTCCGCCTGCCTTCACCAAAAACAGTCCCAGCTTCGGCACAAAACCGACAATATCGCCGCCCTGCATGGAAGCCGGGCAGAATAAGTAACCAAATCCCATTAAGATACCGCAAATGGGGAGACACGCCACAGGGAGCATTAAAGCTTTCCCCAGTTTCTGAAGATACTTCATAAATATCCTCCTCTCCATAATAAAAAATTTGGTGGTAATCATAAAAACCTGCTTTAAAACGCAGACCTTCATTTTCGTTTTCTTTTTCTTTCCATGGAAAATGTTTCTGGCACCATTCTTGCGCCTTCATCTTTTGTACAACTTTACTATTTTTTTCAATTCATTACTTATTATATCAGTCATATTTTATAATGTCAATATTTTTATTTATAATTAGTTTATGATTTTTTTAGATTTTTTATATTTATTTTTTATTATACATATTGCCAGGATCTCTTTCCTTCTCCTTTGCCCGATGATCCGCATCTTCTTTTACAAGCTCAATGACAACCGCTGTCAGAGGAATGAAAAAGATGATTCCCATAATACCGAAAAGCTCCCCTCCAATCATGGCAGCAACCAGAGTATAAAGGGGAGGAAGCCCTACCGATCCCCCTACCACCCGTGGATAGATAAACTGATTTTCAACAAACTGCACCGCCAAATATACAATCAAACACCGGATCACAGCAGAAGGAGCAATCAGCAGGGTGAGAAATGCACTGACAGCACAGGAAATCAAGGCGCCTACATAGGGAATGATGGCGCATACTGCTGTCAGCATGCCCACCAGATTGCCGTAAGGCAGCCGGAACAGTGTAAAAGCCAGAAACATGAGGATTCCCAAAATCACAGCCTCAAAGCACTGACTGGACAAAAAATTTGTAAAAGAACGGTAAAATACTGCGCAGAAATGAAGGATCCTCTCCTCCCATACCGGCTTTAAATAGGCATGGATTAATTTCCGGGAATGTCTGCCTAACCGCTCCTTTTCTGACAGCATATAGATGCAGATAATTGCGGCAAATACACCTGTCACAAGAATATTAACCGTGAAGGAAACAGCACTCAGAATATTTCCAAACACCACATCCATGCCATTAGAAATATTCTGCATAACCTTCTCAAAATCAATGCCGGAAACCCACTCCTCCATCCACTCGATGTTCAGCTCCTGTCCGTTTAAATATTCAAGCCAACCCGGAATACTGGCTTTCACCTGGATATACAGACTCTCCAACGAGCGGGTGATTTCCGGAACAAGCAAAATCAAAACCAAAAGAAACACAAGCAGGATAGAGATTATGGTAACCACAAGACTGATATTCCAAAGCTGGCTGTCAGAAGGCTGTGCTTTCCTATTTTTTAAAAGCCCTTTCAGCCGCTTTTTCACCCCATTTGCCGGAACGCTGATAAATAATGCCAAAATACCTCCGGCAATGACAGGAAGCAGCAAATCAAGGATTTTTCCCGCAAGCCTCAGCACAAATGGCAGATTCATCAGTGCTGCAAACAGGCTGATTCCAACAACTGTTACCAATAAATTTTGTTTTGTTTTTGTGTCCATAGCCTTCCTCTTAAACTCTTTTCTTCCCAATAATATCTCTAGCTCACCGATACAAAGAGGAACGATAAAGCCCTCCAAAAGTCAATTCCGGGCTGTTACCGTTCCCATCTTATCACCTATTTTTTGTACCGCTCTGCCATCTCATCTAAACTGACCTGCTCCACAAGGGGTGCCTTGCCAAAGGAACCAAACTGCACGATCAAGGTTCCCACCACTTCCTTCACTCCCCGTTCCACACAGTCCACGATAGCAGCCACATCCTCGTCCGGAATATTTCCGTACATCACCGTGTCCATGATGGGCGGCAGAAATGCCCGGGGATCAAACTGGTTCTTCTTTGTCTCCAAAAGCTCATAGATACCGCCAATGGAAGCACTGGTTCGTTTCTCAGGATATTCAGCAAACAGCTCCTTCATATTCCGGGTCACTGCCAGGCGGATATCCGTATCCACGTTAATCTTGCTGATTCCGCAGGGAATCGCTGCCTTCAGCTCCTCGATAGAAATACCATAGGTGTTGGAAAGCTCCCCTCCCAAACCATTGATCTCATCCACAATATATTTAGGCACTGTAGAAGATCCATGGGACACCAGAGCGCCGAAAATCCCCTGATGATTCATACATTCCCGGATGGCAACGGCAATCTCCTTCCTCAGCTTTACATCCTTGCCCTTGGAAGCCCCATGCATGGTGCCATAGGAAATGGCCAGAGCATCCACCTCTGTGTTTTTGAAAAATTCCACTGCATCCAATGGATTGGTGTAGGTGGAAGCTGCAGAGAATACATGATCCTCCACACCGGCCAGCACACCCAGCTCTCCTTCCACACTGACCCCCCGGGCGTGGGCATATTTTACCACTTCCCTGGTCAGCTCCATGTTCTCCTTAAAAGGCAGGGAGGATCCGTCAATCATCACAGAGGTATACCCGCCCTCAATCGCTGCCACGCAGGAATCGAAATCCCTGCCGTGATCTAAATGAAGCACAATGGGAATCTTAGAATCTGCCCCGTACTTTTTCACCGCATTGGCAATATTCTTTGCCCCTGCCTTTTTATCCTCCAAGGTTGCGTTCATAAAATCACATCTTCCGCCCATAAACCCGTTGGCTAAGTCTGCCCCCTGGAGAATCGCCGCTGAGCGGAACATCTCATGAACCTCAATGGCTGCCTTGGCCTGGGCCACCGCATTAACATTAAATGCACCCTGTCCAAAGCCGTATTTAACCGTTGCCTCCAATAACGGACGCAGTGGAATTAATGGCATAATTTACCCCTCTCTTTCTAATCGAACCTATATTTCCCTGTTCCTACCCATGCATATGAGCCGCGCAATGACAGTCCTCTGCACCCTTGCCGTTATAGACCTCCCCCTTCATCATCAGATGGACCGCACTGAGCTTAAAGGTCTGAGGCAGCGCCAGAATATTGGGGTTTTGCCCCACAAACTTCTTTTTGGCATCCTCTAACGCCTCCTCAATGGTGGCCCTTGTCTTTAAGCCCATTCCGCGGGCAAACCCCGGCTCCTGGGCGCCGCACACATAGATAGCTGAAGTATTCATTTCCGCAATATGTCCACAACTGATCATGGAAAATCCATGGAAGGGATGGAAAGCATTGCAGAACCGGTACTTGCGGATATATTCCTCATTGGTGGCAAAATACTCCCCATACCGGTTCATGTCCGGCAAGGTATTCATGTAGTCCTTCTGGAACATCTCATACATTTCCCTGGTGTATGGCCACAGCTCATCGTGGAAATACCCGTTGCAGATGGAAGAACAGATAATCACACACTTATCGCTCATCACTCTCTTATGGCGGATCACCTGGGCTGAGATGGCCTGCATCAGCATAATCGGATTGGTGCCCATGCCCTCTCCATAGTGGAAAAACTGGGGCATGCCAAATATCATCACATCATATTTCTTCTCTGCCCAGGGCACATAGGTACGCTTGTCTGCCGTTACCCAGGAATGGGGCTGCATCACTTTGGCATAGCCGCTGTTAATCTCAATCTGACGGGATTTTGTATCCAGCACCGCATCACAGCAGAAGAATTTCTTCCCCATGCACTCCTCCATGTGCTGCCCGATCTCGTCAAACTTGGTGCGCATCAGGGAAGCGCCGCTCACCGGTGTAAAATCCTGCCGGTGCATAACCTCCGGCACATGGTGGGAAGCAATGGAACGCCAATGGGTAATCCCCGTGGCACAGTGCTTATAGCCGCCGGAATATCCCCCATAGGGATTCCCCTGGGTATGTCCGATGAGAATCGCCACATCGCTGTCATACACATACTTGTTCATCAGTACCGGGTCTCCCCTGCGGGTAGTTCCCAAATCCACCAGATGATCATAGTCTTCACTGTCATGGTTAATGATCTGATGGGTGTACCAGAACTCGTTAAACAGCTCATTTCCCAGTACCCCCCGGATCTCCTGCTCCGTGTTCTTTCGGTGAAGCCCGTTGGAGCAGATCAGCAGAATGTCCTTCTTCTCTACTCCCGCATCATACAATTCCTGCAGAATCAGCCGGATGGAAACCTTTCGATGGGAAGCAGGCTGCTCTCCCCCCTTTACCCGGTCCGGGAAAATAATCGTGACCTTAGAGCCCTTGTGAGCCAGCTTGGAAAGGGGCTCCATGCCCATGGGATTGCGGATGGACTCCAATGTTTTTGCCTCAATCTGATCCTCCGGAATGCAAGGGGGATCCGGAACCGTCTCCCCTGGAATAAACACATCTGTAGAATCCGGCAGCTCCGCTGTCATCATTCCCTGTCCATACTCAAATGCAAGCTTCATAAAATACCTCCTTCTTTACTGTCAGCAAATTTCATACCATCTGTGCAATACTTATCATTACTTTTCTATAAGCCTGTCTCCTGTTATTTTCCCATATAAGTCCGGATAATATCCAGATACTCCTCCGGATAATATCCGATCTCTCCGGAGAACCGAGTCAGGGCAATCAGTCCCCCGTCCATCACCGGAACTGAGGCCAGCATCTTGGCATTATCCGTCTTAAGCCCGCCGCCGTACACCACATCCATACCGCCTGTCACTTCCTTCACAAATGTCCCGATCTTGGTGATATACTCCTTATCCGGCGGCACCTTACCCGGCCCGATAGCCCACACCGGTTCATAGGCAATCGTAACCTTTTTCCTGTCCACCCCTGCCAGACCTGTCTCAAGCTGCTCTTTAAGCACCTCCTGCCACCGCTCCTGCTCCTCTGAGGTCTCTCCGATACAGTAAAGCACAAAAAGCCCTGCCTTCACCGCTGCCTGAATCTCCTTGTTCAAAAGACGGTTTACTGCAGCCGTGTCACTTATCCCAGCCTCCGCTAAAATACCTGCCTTGTCCCGGCGCTCCTCACAGTGGCCGATAATGGTGGTGACGCACCCCATGGCTTTCACTGCATTGGCTGTGCGGTTGGTGGTAAAGGCCCCGAAATTGCCCCCCACTGCCGTATCATCCCGGTACACGCCCTGGCACCCCACCTTCACCGGGCTGTTCTCGCAGAGGGCTGACACTGCCGGCAGCAGATGGGCCTCCGGGAAATACATGGCAAACTCCACCTCATCCCCCTCATACTTCTTTAGCTGTTCCTGGGTGTGCTCTACAATATAGCTTCCCCACTGCTCAATAGGAGCAATGGCATTTACCCCTCCGAACTCCTTTGGGATGTCAAAACGTTTCAGATTCAAAAAGATATGCTTCATGCTTTCACTCCTTCTCTTTCTCCTGGTACAAATCCTGGAAATCAATAAACTCCGGAACCTCTGCTCCAATCAAGGGCTTGCACCACTGAACAAACCCTTCTCTCACATCATTGCCCCGATCATTGATATATTCCTTAGGAACCACCCGCTCATAGAGCATAACCTCCTCAATGGGAATCATGCGCACCGAGATGCGGTAACTGCCGTCCGGAGTCTCCTCACGGATAAAGCCCACCATTTTGCCGCCTTCGCTCCGCATGGCCGCCTTCAGAGCCTCCCGGCCCGCCAGCACCGCTTCGTCCCGGTCTACCGGAGACTGAAGCTTGATGGATGCCCGGCCGCAGATGCCCGGTTTCTCGCTTCTGGCTTTGATGCCCAGCTTCTTGATCACCAGCTCTGCCAGATAAGCGCTCACATCCCCATAGTAGACGGATCTTCCTGTCTGGAAAATAGGAGGCACAATGGGCTTGCCGGATTCATCCTTAAGGCCCTCGCTGGCCACCACCACCACGCCGCCCTTTTCCTCATAGAGCCGCTTCACATCCTCTAAAAACTCCTCCTCATGGAACGGCCTCTCCGGCAGATAGATCAGATGAGGCGCATCCCCCGGCTTTTTCCTGGCCAGTGCCGAGGATGCCGTTATCCATCCTGCATTCCGCCCCATGGCCTCCACCACACACACATGAATCGGCAGGGACTTCACATCCACCCCCACCTCTGCCACTGTCTCTGCCAGATAGCGGGCAGCGCTGCCATATCCCGGAGTATGGTCTGTGATGGCGATATCATTGTCTATGGTCTTGGGAATCCCCACCACGCAGATCCCTGCATCCTTACAGGCCCGGTGAATCTTCCCGCAGGTATCCATGGTTCCGTTGCCTCCGTTCAGCAACACATATTGAATGTCATGCTTCTGAAAAATGGCTGTCATGGCCTCATAATCCTCCTGCTCCAGAGCATACCGGGAGGAACCGATGGCCGTGGCCGGAGTGGTCAAAAGCAGCTTCAGCTTTTCCTCCGGGTACGCTGCCAGATCAAGAAACCGCTCCTTCAAAATCGCCTCGCTTCCGCCTATGGCGCCATACACATGCTCAATCCCGCCGCACTCTGCCGCCTCCTGAATTACTCCGTACAGGGAGGCGTTGATCACCGCGGTAGGCCCTCCTCCATGCACCACCAATACATTTGCCACCTTCCATTCTCCTTTCCCTTTTAACTGTTTAACTCAGCCTTGCATCTGTTTCGTAATACTATCATACCACAATTCCAACCAAATTTGTGCTGTTTTTACTCAAACGTTTTCGTTGAAATATATTTTGGTTGACTTTCGTTTTCCATCATATCCCACCCAGTCGTTTTATGATTGCCTCACGATACTCTGCATGATGAGGCATACCGCCTCCTACCCCGCCGAGCTTTGGAAGCACAAGCTTAAAGCTGCTCCCATTCTTCATAGTAAGAAAGCATTTTACAGAACCCATCCACCCCTTTTTAAACTGGCAGCTCTGAATATCTGTCAAAGGATAACAGGTTCCGATGTCCGCAAGCAAAACCTCCGACGTAATCTTCTGCATATCATTCTCACTGCCGTCCGGTGCATCATCAAGCTCGTAAAGATAGCTATTCCTCTCACACCCGGCAATCACCAGAACATTCCTGGTAATCCCAATATAAACATCATAGGAGGAACACTTTTTCTTATCCAGGGTAATGATACGCCCCTTTTCATCCGGAATCAGCTTATCCTCCATATAGATACATTTTCCAAAAATACCCTTTATGTGAGTTTCTTGGGATATTGCATGGATACCCGCCGCCAGTTCTTCTCCCTCCGGGATGTAGTCTCCCAAAACCCACCGCATTCTTGCTTCATCAAAAATCTCTGACATATGAAACCCTCACTTTCTTCCAGCGCACTTTCTGCCGCTTTTCCTTAAAATTTCACTTCCCAAGAGCCGCAAACATGCTTCTCTTATACTCCTCCACTCCTTCCTGATCAAAGGGATTTACCCCCATCAGCTCCCCAGAGACCGCACAGGCCACCATAAAATAGTAATACAATTCCCCAAAGCTTCTCTCTGAAGCCTTATCCGCCTCAAACCGGATACAGGGCACTCCGCCTTTTGCGTGAGCTTCCCAGGTAGCCTCCTCGGCCGCCCGGTTAATATCTGCAAAATCCATGCCGTCCAGATAATCAAACCTGTCCTTGTATTCCGGGCAAGGCTCTACAACCACCGAAGCCGCCTGATCCTTCACTGAAACAAAAGTCTCTATCAGATTCCTTCTGCCCTCCTGCATATACTGCCCGATAGAATGAAGATCCTCCGAATAGACAGAAGATGTAGGAAAAATCCCCTTGTTCTCTTTCCCCTCACTCTCCCCGAAAAGCTGTACCCACCATTTGGTGAAAAACCCATAACGAGGCTCAAAGGAAACCATCATCTCAATATCATAACCCCGGCCGTATAAAAGCTGCCGAACCGCGCCGTAACGCACTGCCAGATTGTCCTCCCCATGCTCTCTGCAATCCATCTGCGCCGCTTCCATTCCCGCCAAATACTCATCCACATTCAGACCTGCTGCCGCAATGGGAAGCAGGCCCACCGGGGTAAAGGCTGAATAGCGCCCGCCCACCGGCACCGGAAACTCTAAAAACAGATACCCGTTTTCCGCCCCAATCTCCTCCAGACGAGAACCTTTGGTTCCCGTGACAATAATCCGCCTGGCCATCTCCTCCTTATCATAGCGCTTTCCCATCCACTGCCGCAGAATCCTAAAGTGGCTTCCCGGCTCCAGAGTCTCAAAATTCTTGGCAATCACATCAATATAGACACTCTTTCCCTCCATCCCTTCAAGAGTCTGCTGAATCGTATAGGGAGAAAGGGTATTGCCCATGTACACAATCTTTGGCCCGCTCCTTTGGGGCAGAGCCTCAATCACTGCCCTGGCCGCCTGATTGGATCCCCCCACCCCCACAATCACAAATATATCCGCCTCCCGGCGAATCTCCTCTGCCTTCTCCTTAATCTTCTCCAGATTCAGCACCGATTCCTCCTTGCTTCTCCAGCCCAGCACCTTGTGCTTATCCTCTTTTTCATACAAGGCCCGGCAAATCATTCCTGCCTTTTCCCTTGCCTTTCTAAGCTCGTCCTTTCCCAGATAGCTCTCCGCCCTGCTCAAATCAACCGAAATCCCCATATTCCTTCTGCCCTTTCTTAAAATTATAAATCTTTCTCCTATGTCCTGCCATTCAGTTGGTGACATTATACCACAATCAATTCCGACTCACAACTATACTCACCTTGTCCCATTCGTCTGTAAAACAAAAAGTCTGCCAAATTTTTATCGGCAGACTTTCTATCAATCTATAAAATCCATTTACTTTTCTGTGCTTCTCGCCCTTCCTCTACAAGTTTTCCCTAAAAAAATTCTCCATTGCAGCAATCGCCGCATCTTCATCCGGGCCTTCCGCGCAAACAGTCACCCTGTCTCCCTGCTTAATTCCCATACCCATAATTACCATCAGCTTTCTTCCGTCCGTAGACCTGCCCTTTGCCGACAATGTAATTCTGGACTTGTATTTCCTGACCTCCTGTACAAACATACCTGCCGGACGGGCGTGGAGCCCCATTGTATCCGTAACGGTATATTCAAATGTTTTCATTTCCTTTCTCCTTCGCCATTTCAGGTTTTACTCAAGCGGAGCCTGATAAAAACCACCAAAAAAGTTTTCCGTTTTCAGTATATTCACAATAATGTGCGGATCCTGGGAGTGCATCAGCCTTACGATTTCCGCTGCCTCATAGGAGGAAACGACCGTATGAAGCAAATACATTTTTTTATGGCTGTAACCCCCCACTGCCTCCACACAGGAAATACCATGGCGGTATTTCCCCACATATTCCCGGATAACATCTTCTGCCTTTGTTGTAGTGGCCTGAAGCGTTACACGCTCATA
This sequence comes from uncultured Lachnospiraceae bacterium, assembly GCA_910586205.1. Taxonomy (GTDB): domain Bacteria; phylum Bacillota; class Clostridia; order Lachnospirales; family Lachnospiraceae; genus Brotaphodocola. The sequence goes on from CAJUGD010000021.1 coordinate 41,409, forward strand.
TCGATGATGAAACGCAGAGATCGTCTTAGTAGAAACAAACTGGAAAATAATCGAATAACCTGCGTAGCGCCAGCCGGAAATATAGCCAAAGATACAGAGTATCACTACATTTCCCACAAATACATACTCCCATATGGAACGTCCCGTCTTGTTGGAGACAAAGAGCGCAATAAAGTCCGTACCCCCGGTAGATGCATTGCCGCGCAGAGCCACAACAATACACATACCATACACAAAGCCGCCGAAAACCACGTTCAGCATTAAATCATCAAACATCGGCGAGAAATGAAAAATTTCCAAAAAGAGGCTGGCAAGAAATACCTGCAGCAAAGAAAAAAATGTAAACCGTACACTAATGCTTTTGCAGCAGAGAAGCGCTACCGGTATATTCAGCAAAAGCATTCCTAAAGATATGGAAAAACTCCTGCCGTAAAGTCCTGCAATGGCATCAAACAAGATCGCCACACCGGTAAATCCGCCGGAAAGAAGATTTGCCGGGCGCACAAAAACCTGAATGGCATATGCCTGCAGAAATGCCGAGGCAATAACAGCAAAAAAAGTTATGAGCCGCCTCACCACAACGTATTTCTTCCATCTTGCTAACATCAAAAAATCTCCTTCAAATATAGAAATATCCCGCCCTGTTAATTTCTCCCGAAAGCCTCCACTCTCTCCACCAGCCTGCGTACCAGTTCTTCTGATACCGCATCATACTGGCATTCCCGCTCCCCGGGCGCAATGCTGTAGGACACGCTTCCTCTGACAGTGGTAGGATCTGTGAGCCATGCCTTGCAGGAGCTGTGTACCTGGCAGATGCCTGTCCTTTCCATCAGCTCACAGGCATTGGAGGCATTTACCCCACTTCCGGCCAGAATTTCAATCTTATCTCCAAAACACCTCTGAAGCTCTCCGATAAGCTCTGTCCCTTCCACAGCTGTTGGCTTTAACCCGCTGGTCAGCACACGATCTACTCCCATGGAAACCAACTGTTTCATAGCCCCAAAAGGATCATCCGAGCAGTCAAAAGCACGATGGAAAACCGCTTCCCTTCCAAAGCCCTTGATCCGTTCTGTCATCCTCTTGTTTTTCTCCTCATCCAGAGAGGCGTCTTCCTTTAAGCAGCCAAAAGCAATGCCATCCGCCCCATGCTCTAAAAGGCTTCGGCACTCTCTTTCCATTACCAGAAATTCTTCCTCCGTATAGCAGAACCCGGCGCCTCTTGGGCGCACCATGGCAATCACCTTCAGCTTTGGGAATTGCTCTTTCACCAAACACAGCGTTGAGATGGTAGGAGTCAATCCCCCTAACATCAGTGCACTGTTTAACTCAATCCTCTTTGCTCCGCCCAAAGCAGCCTGCTTTGCGTCATAAAAACTGCCGCAGCATATCTCCGCTGTATAATTTTTATTCATCATCCCCATCCTCCTTCCCTGTCTGCCATGAAAATATTCCGTCCCCCCGCGGCCCCTTAAGAAAGCATCCCTAAATGATACAAAGTAAGGGCATAAATCTTGGCATTGGTTATCAAGTCCTCCATTTTCATCCACTCATTCGGATTATGCCCAATCCCCTTCTGCCCCGGAAAACTTGGGCCAAAGGGAACAATACCTGGCATGGCTTTGGCATATGTTCCGCCTGTAGTCGTCACCGGAGTTCCGTCCTGCCCTGTAACCATCTCGTAACAATGCTTCATTACCCCCATCATAGGGCTGTCTTTCTCAAATACCACCGGATTGTAATTGTGAACCAAAACAACCAGAAGCGCTCCTGCCTTTTCCTGGATTTTATCCAGGATCTCCTGGATTCCATATCCTCCCGGATAACTTAAGGAAGCCTCAAAATAAGGTCTTCCCTCCTCTGCGGCAAGCTTGTAATTCCGCATTTCCATTACTCCATATTCCGGATGGACAAAATCAATGCCCAGACGGTCTCCATTGTTCTTGGCGCCGATAAAATACTGGGTAATAAATGCAAAAAAGTCATCCAAACTGCTGCCTTTTTCTTTGTCCTTCCACGCCCATACACGGACAACTGCCCGTCCCCGCTCGGCATAAACCACCGGAAATTTGCAGTCCGGAGTAAAACCATAGACAGGAGCTTTCTCCCGCTCCAAATAATACTTCAGATCCCCAAAACCTGATTCCTCATCACATCCAAAAATAATGCGGATCCGCCGCTTCGGCTCATAGCCCAGCCGCTTTAAGGCATAAAGCCCGTAAAGACAGGCCATCACTGGTCCCTTATTGTCCAGAATCCCCCGGCTGTATATGGTGCCGTTTTCCACATATCCGCTAAAAGGCGGCTGTCTCCAGCCGTCCCCCACAGGCACTACATCCACATGGCCAATGGCGCAGACATAGTCTGCGCCCTGGCCATATTCTGCATAGCCAATATAATTGTCAAGATTCGTTGTGGAAAATCCCAGCCTGCTGCTGATTTCCAGAGCCTTATCAAGAGCAGCCCTGACTCCGCTGCCAAAGGGTGCGCCCTCCTTGGCCTCCCCCTTCACACTATCAATCCTTACCAGCTCCAAAATCCCCTCAATCATGGAATCCTTTAAAGCTTCTGTCTCTTTAAGAATCCTATTTTCCATAAAACTCCCCTGTTCTGTATACGAATCTTTATTCTTCTATGGGCGCCATCCGGGTCTTCATATAATTATCCATCCACTCCTGAGACGCCACTTCCATGGTACAATGTCCGTCCTCCTGCCGTGTCACCAGATATACCGTTACCCCCAGCTCCTCGGTACAGACAGCAATGGAAAATCCTTCGATGTTTGTTGCCACTCCCCACTCTCCCTTATGGTTCATGGCAATCAGGGACAGATCCCCGGCTTCGCCCCGACGCTCCTTAAGCTCCCGATCCAGTTTTGCCACAGCCTTTTCACAGGCATCCTGGGGATGTATGCCTTCTCCCATGAGACGCACAATCTCATAAGAAATACATCCCTTCATCAGATCCTCTCCCAAACCGGTAGCCGCTGCGCCGCCAATCCTGGAATCCGCATAAAACCCGGATCCGACAATAGGAGAATCGCCAACCCTGCCCTTTTTCTTCATAAACAAACCACTGGTGGATGTGGCAGCCGTCATCTTTCCCTGTGAATCCAGGCACACCATTCCTACTGTGTCGTGGCCAGAATAAGGCTTTAAGGTCTGGCTCACTTCCTTTACCCGTTTCCGGTAATGAGCCTTTGCACGGTCTGTCAGCATGTTTTTGCGCTCAAAGCCTTCCTTGTGAGCAAATTTCTCCGCGCCCTCCCCCACAAGCATACTGTTTACCTTTTCATGGCTTAAGCGTCTTGCAATGGACACCGGGTTTGCAAAATCCTTCAGCGCCGCCACAGCCCCCACATCAAAGGTATCTCCGTCCATAAACGCTGCATCCAGCTCCACTTCCATCTCCTCATTGGGCAGACCGCCGTATCCTACCGATTTATAATAGGGAAAATCCTCCACCTCACGTACTGCCGTCTCTATGGCATCACCGGCATTCCCCTTTTCCTTCAAGATTTGACAGCCCTTTTCGACTCCCTCTGCCGCCATTCTCCAGGTTGCTATCATACCCCACATAGCACGTTCCTCCTCATATCATAAGCCTTAATAGCACACATCCTTTTTCAGCTTTTCCAGCTCCGGGCCGTCCTGCTTTGCCATGGCTTTTGCTACGCTGCAGATATTTTTCAAGGCATCATTCAGTCCCAATCCGCCCTTTCTCGGGGTTTTCACAATGACCACTTTGTCCTTATAATCCCGGATGGTATCCACATTTTCCTCTGACATTGCCGCAAAAGCTTTTACATCGGTAGTTGTATTGATCTCATCCGCCACACGGGCAGCCATAGCTCCATAATCCAGGAAGTTAAAAGCCGGCCCGCAGATCACTACATCCGGCTGCAGCTTCTTGACCATGGCGCACAATTTCCGGCTGACCTCCTGCGGATCTGCCAGATAGGTACCGTTGCCGCAGCAGAGGCAGGCAATCACATGTCCGTCTATGTCCTTCAAAAACGGCTGCATCATGACAGCCGGACCTACCGGCTCCTTTTTCCCAGTCAATGGTACCATAGTATCATCCTTTGTGCCAAGTCCTGATTGAATCTGATCAAAAATCATCACAATTTTCATAATTTATTTACCCCGTCTTTCCATTTCTGATTCATTATAGATCATCAAAGGATAAATCATCCAGAGACAAATCATCCTCATCATCCGCTCCGTCCTTGTTCCCAGTCTCATCTGACAGGTACTGTTTATCCATCATCTTAATAAACGGCATGTAGAGGAACACACCTAACACCAGAAGCAATCCCTGAAGAATCGCTCCCTGCCAGCCCGTAGCCAGGAATCCAGAAAGGATCACCGGCATGGTCCAGGGAATCGCCACGCCGCTGCACAGCGGAACCAGCCCTAAGCTCATGCAGAAGTAGGAAATGATGATGTTGATGGTAGGAACCAGCATAAAGGGAATCAGCATCATCGGATTCAGCAGAATCGGAAGACCGAAAATAATGGGCTCATTGATTCCAAATACCCCCGGAATAAACGCCAGCTTTCCAAGTTCCTTGATTCGCTTTGACCGGCAGAACAAAAGCATGGCAATCAGCAGGGACAAGGTAGAGCCTGCTCCGCCAAAGGTAGCAAATAAATCTTGAAACTGCTGGCAGATAATGTTGGGAATCTCCTGACCTGACTGAAGCGCTGCCAGGTTCTCTGCAGACAAGGTCTGTAAAATCGGGTTAAATACCGCACCCACTACCGATCCGCCGTTAACACCGAAAAACCAGAAGAAATGCAGGAAAATATAAGCGATCACCATTGCCGGCAATGTGTTTCCAAGTTTTAACAGCGGTGTCTGAAGAATCGTAAATACAAAATTAAAGGCATTCTGGTACGGGGTCATGGCAAAAATCATATTGATGATAAAAAATACCAGCACAGACATACCCGCCGGAATCAGAGCCGCAAAAGACTTTTCCACTGTAGGAGGAACACCATCCGGCATTTTGATAACCCAGCCCTTGCTGTCCACCCAGGCATATACATGGACTGCTGCAAATGCACAGATAATCCCCACGAAAATACCTTTGGATCCCACCCATCCCAGAGGAATGCCGGTAACAACAGAATCATTAAACAAAATCTCATATGGCATAATCAAAAACCAGCACACCAGAGAAATGGCTGCGCCAAACAGCCGATCCACCTTTAGTTGGTCTGCAAAGGAATAGCCAATACCAATCACAGCCAGCACTGCCATGATAGAAAAAGTTGCGTCCGTTGGTTTTGAAAAATAAGTTGCCCAGTTATCGCCAAAAAACTGCGCCCAAAACTGTGTCCATCCCGGAATCGGGAAATTGGCAATCAAGAGGAAAAAGGATCCTACAATCAAAAGAGGCATTGACAGAAGAAATCCGTCCCGAATGGCAATCAGATATTTATTTCTGCCGATCTTTTCTGCCAGCGGCATAAGAACCGTTTCCAATTTATGTAACATAATTCATTTACCCCCTGTTAAATTTGGCTGATTATTTTGCTTCCTTCATCAGCTTAATGGCTGACTTCAGAACCTTCTCCCCATCCATCATTCCGTATGCCGTCTGGTCAATGACCTGGATGGGAATCCCTGTAGAGCCATACTGATTAACGATTTCCTGATAACGGTATTTTACCTGCGGCCCCAAAAGAATCACATCCGGATGCTTTTCTGCCACAATCTGTCCGATCTTCCCGTCCGGAAATGCCTCTACCTCGATGGGAAGATTATGGCTGTTGGCCACTCCCTGCATTTTGCTTGCCAACATACTGGTAGACATTCCTGCACTGCAAAACAAATAAACCCGCTTCATAATTAAACCCTCCTGTTAATTTTAGTTCTGCTTTTTTACTCCCCTAATCTCTTTTCTAATGCCGCCATCTTCTCATAACTTGCGATCATTTCTTCCGCAATGATCTTAAAATTCTCCGCACTCATTAACTGATCCTCTGCATGAATCAGAATCAGAGAGCCGCCCACCATGTTTCCCTGGGCCTCCTTTTGCAGAAGGGAAAAATGGGCCTCATGTCCCTTTAAAAATTCCTTCTGCCCTGCGGCAATACATTCCCTTGCTTCCTCGAAGCTTCCCTGCTTTGCCTTCTGGATTGCCTCAATGTAGCTGGATCTTGCCGTACCCACACTTGAAATAATCTGAAAGCAAATCATTTCCAAGCCTTCCATACCTTGGTCCTCCTTTACTTTTTTCCAGGAAATGCAGCCCGTCGGTGTGACTTACTGCACTGCTTATTTGGTTGCCCTTATTATAAGGCGCATTTTCTGTTTTGTGTCTGAATCCCGTTTCACAGCTATTAGGAAAAAAACAAGGAACCGTTCCTTACATTTTAGCACAAAATAAAAAGTGCGTAACCTTTGGTGGATACGCACCCTTCATTCTCTTAAATCACCTGTTTTTATCCTTCCCCCTCAAACACAACCCCAAACTGCCTAAATACCTCCCGGCAGACGTGGATATTGTAAGGCCCTGTTGCCTTTAAAAGCGCAATCTCGTCTCTTTTCAGGACTGCCTTTCCCGTTGGAGATTTGATCCGTTCCCGGTAAATGCGCTCTGCAATCTCCATCCTGGGGGCGTCCATGGAACATTTAGACTCATAATAAGACATTGCATCCTCAAACGGCATCATCAGAACCTCCAAAATATGTCCGCCGTGTTCAAGCCAGTCCTCATAATTGTCGTGGCTGAAAATCTGGCCTTCTTCCCCCCAGAAACCTGCCGTCACAAAGGGCAGGCTTTTTTCTCCGGCCTTTATCTCAAAAAGGATTGACAGAGCCTCTGCCATATCTTGAATATCCTCCGGCGCTCCCCTGTAATGAGACCGGGAATATTCTTCCGATAAAACCAGCTCTGTCCTCTGGCTCATAAAATCACAGAACATACCGAGCATCAGCTCATTCTCCTCATCATTGGAAAAGACCAGGGCCGCCTTCTCCCTCTCATCATTATCCACTACATAGATTCCCCCGGACCATTTATTCTCATCTAAGGTAAACGGGTACTCCGCTAACATAACGCCGTGGACACAAGAGGCCAGGATACACCCCTCCCACAATTTATGGCTTTCTATGACCAATCGGTTGATCGGTTTGTCTTTAAAATCACTCATTTGTTCCCCTTATCCGGTACTCCATCTAGCCGGTAATTCAGTAAATCCATCACCTGCTATTTCCGTATTTTATCAATTTCCTTTCCCACGTTCCGATTTAAACTGCCTGCAAAATCACACGGGTTGTCCAAAGCACAGATTTCTTCGTATTCCTTAATAATACTGGGAGGATGAGGAGGCAGCTTTCTTCCCTTTTTCTCCTGATTCGCTCTGCATAAATGCTGGCATTCAAAAAGCTTATACTTCTTGGTTCCCGACGGAGGAGTATATGGAATCTGTTCGTCTGCCTTCTTCTCGCAATCTATGCATGGACAGCCAGGCCATTCATCCTTTTTAATCATATTGGCGCCAATGGTCAGAAAGGCCCCGTTGCAGAACCGGTTGCATCCGCCTTTTGACCTGGTCTGAATATGATCCACTGACCACTGTTCCTTTGAAAAGGACCCGGAATAGGGAATCATTTCCGTTGACTCAAATATCACCTTCTCACCGTCCATATACAGATCGGATCTCATGGTCAAATCATTCGCCACTAAGTTTGCCCGCACAAAAATGGATCTCTGGAAATTGGTAAAACCAGCCGTGTTATAAAGATCAGCCCCTTTGAGAGCATTCATCCCAGCCGTAATTTCACCTTCCGTTATTTCCGGCAGGGTCAGAACCCTCTCCGTGCTGCTATCCCCCGCCAAAGGATAGAGATTGGCAAAAAATTCATTGAATTTCTTATTTTTGTTCCTTTTATTTCTTTTTTCAAACTTTTCTGCCATTTTTTCTAAGGCGTCCTTCGTGGTTACAGCGCCGTATTTGCTGTAAGCAATCAATCCCATGGCTTTTTTCCGCGTCTCTGGATTACTCCATACGCTTTTTCCATAAGGCAGACGGGAATTGCACTTTAAAAACGGATCACAAGGACATAAGTCAGGAGGTTCACAGTCATTTGGCTTTACGGCTTGAACCGCTGCAGGCTTTGCACCAGTCTCATTCATCAATCTCACCTCCTAATGTCTCGATCCGCTCCAATCCCAGGTTCACATAGCCTCGCCGCAGCAGGCTCTCTGCCAGAGCCAGATTAATCACATACGAAACCTTTTTATAATTGGGAACCAAAAACACAGGGAGTAACCCCATAGGCTTTACCGCGCTGACTGACCCATCCGGACAAAACCTGGCGTTCTCCACTGCTTGTTCCTTAGGATGAAACGCCCAAAAATCCGGTTTCTCTCTCCCCTCCATCACACAGGGAATAAAGTCCATATTCGGCAGATACTGCTCTAGCAGTTCCTTAAAACGATTGCTGATCAAAGGGCAGGGGCTAAGGGTAAAATCTGGCTCCTCACCCTTTTTTTCCATGCTGCAGATCAGGATATCTTTGTCATGATTCTTCATTTTCATCCTGCATCCGCCCTCAAAAGGCTTCAATAAAAAATATTCCATAGGTCTGCTCCTAATCCCTGAATCTCAATCATCAATAGCCGCAAAACCGGACCTGTTCTCTCTGCTGCCCATCCATTCCATAATAATCTCTGTGGGCATCATTAAAGACAGCCCCTTCCATATCAGCCCCGGAAAAGTCCGCACATTCAATGGCACTGAAGGTAAAATCTGCATTCTTTAAACAGCAGTCTTTAAAGCTGGCCGGCTCCAAATCAGGACGCACCCACGAATCACCATTGATTTTACAAGAACTGCGGGTTCCCTCCAGTACAGACTCCCGCAGATCGGCCCGGTCAAACCGCGCCCCCGGAATCCAGGCTTCATTAAAACATACGTTTTTCATGCTGCTGCCGCAAAACCAAGTCCCAGTCAAATCAGTGCTCCCAAAGTTACATCCGTCCAGATTGCAGCCGCTGAAATCACATCCCGTCAAATCAAGTCCGGAAAAATCCCATCCGGAAAAATCCAGCCCTCCAAAATCCCGGAACCGGTACACATCCTTTTCCTTTTTGTCAAACCATTCCTTCATTTCTTTCGGCTCCATAAAAGGAGTAAAGCGGCGGCACACCCAGCCATATCCCATATATTCACAGACACGCACCCGAAACTCCGGGGTAAGTCCCATACCCTCTAGCGTAAGTCCCATTACAGCCCTCTTGCAAGCCATATTCACATATTTCCAAAAATACTCTGCTGTCAGGCACATACAATAATTCAGGACACGCTCTGAAAGCTTTGTCCGGTATTTTTTCGCCGGCGCCGCTGCCGCCTGAATCATTTCTTCAAAAAAGGAAAAAATCCCGCCTGCGTCAATCTCCCCTGCCTGTGCCTGCCCTAAATCTGCATACCAATCCGGTCCGTATACCAGAATGGGAACCCGGTAATCATGTTGGATGAATCTGGTGCGAAGCATGGTAACCTCCATATATTCCACATCCGGATACCCCTGCTTCTGCATCTTTTTAACCTGCATACATGCTGCCTGCAGAGATTCTCTAAAAGCATCTGACAATTCCTCTATATGAGAAAAATAATAGTCATTCACCCCAAGCAAGGCTTTATTCACAATTTCCCCGTACTCATTTCTGAAGTTATCATCCATACCCTCACCTCAAATCCAAATTGCACCCCTTTAATTCTCTTTAATCTGGGATGCCTTTAAATTCATCGCCCCATCCAGTTTTATAGAACTGCTTTTACAGGAAATCCCTACCTCTGACTTAGCGCTGACCTTAAGCTTTTTATCTGCTGCCTGAACCATATCCTCCTTGGAAGAAAAGGACAATTTCTTCTGGCTGGCAACCGTCATATTCTTTTCAGAATTAACCACAAACTCATCCTTTGTCTCCATTCCCAGCTTCTTTGCAGCAGAAAACGTCATCTCCTTACCACTGCTCACCGAAGTCTCGGTTCCTGACATGATGCTGACATCCTTTCCTGCCATTACACTGATCCCTTTTCCCGCATTTAAGCTGCCGGCCAATCCTGCATTTAAAATGATGTTGGTCCCGGCTGACAGAGAGATATGGCCTGCTGCCATCATGTCAATGCTGGACAAGGTATTTACCGTGATTCCATGCTGGGAAAACACCTCAATTCCGTTATCCTGGTTCAGCTTTATATAAAGCCCGCCTGTTTTTGCCGTAATCAAAATCTCATCCTCACTGATTTTGATTTCCTTATCATGAGGAGTCCTTAAATATTTCACATTCGGATCACCTGTCTTGTCACTGTCAGCCTGACGATAGGAGGACAGCGCCACAGCCAGGCTCTCATCCTCTGTGGGAAACTGGATGTTAACCACATCCCCTGTCTCCGGCATGAGATAAAGCCCGGTGTGGTTCTCCGCACTGTAAGGGGTCATATACGGAAAAGCATAGGCTGTGGCCGAATCCTGGCTTTCATCCACACAGAGAAGAACCTTGACCGTGTCCTGATTGACCTCTAACACTTGTCCTGCCAGAGTCAGACCGGTAATATGCGGATTGGAAACGGCAGGAACTTTCAGTCCGTTTTCCGGACACAGCACATAACGGCATGTAAGCACCGCATCTGCCAGATGAATCCGGGCTTCCCTCACAAACAAGGCAGTACCGCCATAATCTACCATATCTCCTATAGCGAGCACGCTGTCATCTGCATGAACGATATATTCCAGAGAATCTTCAGAAGATACGTCCACCCCTGCCCCAAAATGCCGGCGGTAACGCCTTATATTTTTTCCTACTGAAAACCGATAAGAAAGAAGGCTTCCCTTATCATTTCCCTTTGGGATTCCAAAATAAAATTTCGGTTCCTCCACAGACGGAAGAAGCACAGAATGATTGTGGGAAGCAATCCTCTTTAAAAATTCCCAGTTAGTCTCCTGATATTGAAGCAGAAGATTGTGAATGGACAAGGGAGAAGCCTCCATACTCATTGAAAGTTCATTCTCTCCTGCCATCAAATCCCCAATCTGCTGATAATTCATTCCGGCATCCTGAAAAGAGCGGGAGATCACATCCGTGTCCGCTTTTATGCTGAAGGAAACGGCCCATACTTCCAGATAATAGACCTGCCCTTCAAAGGAGGCCCTGATATCCTGTACAAGTCCGCTAAAAATCACCCCGTCCTGGTCAGAAACCGTAATCACCGTGGAATCGTCTGTATCCATTACACCAGAATCACCGCTTTCCTTTGGTATAATACCCTTTAAATACATGGATGCATGTTGGTTTAGAGACTGTTCCACTTTCATCTCCACAATGCTTTCCACCACAAAAGGACTGACGCTCAGTCTGGTCACGTCAATAATCATCTTCCTCCTCCTTTTCGCCGTTTTCCTCCCTGTCCTCATTTTCCTTACGTTCCATCAGATCCGCCATCCAGGCAATCAATTCCTCATCTCCATATCTCATACCTGCTATGCCTCCGCCTTTCAGCCTTTTTACTGCCCATCCTTCTGAATCTTAATGATCCCGCCCCCGCAGGCACAGATTGCCATGGAATCGCTCATCAAAGCCGGCATGCCTCCCACCAGCACATTAGTCTTGCCCTTGAGCCAAGCCGCCACCATGGGAGTGCAGGGAACCGGCGGAGCCATTTTGGCACAGGTTCCGAAAGGCTTAATATTCACCATAGGCTTACAATCCATAATATTTGCTTTTGCCTTCCCGTTAATCTGCACCCGGTTCACAGGCAGCACCGTCAAGGTAGAAGGAGCCGCTCCCAGGACACATTTCAATGTAGCTCCGTTTACAACATATTTGCCCATAATAAAATCCTCCTCAATCAATCATGGTTTTACCGCCCAACCCTTTGGGCTTTTGACGTTTTTCCCCTCCGGATACCAATCTGGCATAAAGCCTTTTCAGCTCCTGGTACCAATACCCATTATCCTGTCCCGCAAGAACAGTCCCCTCTCTTGCCGACAAATAGCTTTGTATAAATTGGGCTGAGACACAAGGACTGTTCAAACAGGCCGCACTAAAACATAAGTCCAGAGGCTCCGCCTTTGGAGAGCTTAGGACGCCCTTTCCGTATAGACGGAGAATAAAGGGCATAAGCGTGGTTCCTCCCTCAGAGGCAAAAGGAATATGGACCGGATTCAAGGTATTGAACTCTGTACTCAGGTCATCAAAATCCTGATAATCTTCATAGGCCCTTAGTCTGGCTCCCGGTTCTAAAAGAAACCGCCCCAATTCATACTCCCCTTCTCCTAAAACCCTGACAGGCTCTAAAGACAGTCCATAGCATTCCGTCTTAAAGTCCAAAGAAGCTCTGCTCTTTGTCTTCTTTAAAACTACCTGAATCAACTGTCCATATAAGTCAAACTCCAAGCGGGCCTCCTCCTTCATACAGAGAAACGAATCTTTGTGTTTTAGAATCCCCGGACCGACTACAATATCCTTCCCATCTCCATGGACCGAAAATCCGGCTATCACTCCGTTTCCATACTCCCCAAAAAGAAGACGGAAGAAATCCGGAGCATAGTCCCGGATAAAATCCAGAGAATCCCGCTTGAGAATACGTCCTTCTTCAAATACAGGGAAAATCTGCTCTATCTCCACGGCAACCTCCACATTTTTAAGCCTTCACAAACCTTAAATACTGCCTCCTTTAAAACAACCCGCAGAAATAATCCACATGGTTCTCGTCAAACAGGAAACGGCTAACCTTTCCTACACTTAAAACCCCCTGTTTTCTGGCAGCCGGAAGCACACAGAAATCCCAGTTCTCCTCCTGGTACACAAACAGCCGGATCTCCTCCTCCCCAATGGAATCAAAGTCTCCCTGAAACGCCTGGAAGATGGGATAATTCCGAAACAGCCCGTCATAGGAAATGTGCTCAAATGAATCCGTATCCAAATCAACCACCCTTTTTCCAACCTCATGCTCCAGTATATCAAATACGGTAAATTCCACCTGACTGGTAGCCGCATGACGCTTTACATAGCCAAAAACACCTCTGTCCGGCTGTCGTCCTGATATAATCCGCATCACGGAGCCATCATGAGATTTTACGGTGACAAGAAAAGGAATCTTCCCCTCCTCCTCTGTGATTTCCGGAATGATCTGCCCTCTCTTTTCCATCTGTCCACGCAGAATCACCCCTTCCAGAGCCCGAAGCTTCAGTCCCTCATCCTTTCCCCGTTTTACCCTGGCCCTGCGCCCTACTGTAAACTCCCGCAGTGCATCCCGAAATACCGGAATCTGGCAGCTCATGCCGGTAAACTTAATCCGATACCCCATCAATATGCCGTCCTCATTGCATAACGGCTCAATAAAACGTTTGACAATCCCATAAATTTCCGGGGACATCACCGTCTCTATGGCTTCCTTATCCACAGAAAACTCCATCCGGTATTCCATAATTTTGCCTGACGTCAGAACATGAACCACGCAAAACTCCTCAAACCGGTCAGGCAGAACAATCCGGTTCACCGGCTCTCCGGAGAAAAAAGCCGCCTTCAAACCCTCCGCCAAAAACCAAAGCCTGTAAAAATTCTGACGTCTCCATGGCTCCATGGCTTCCGGATTTCCAAATCTGGTAGGAACCGTCTGTTCCGCCTGTTCATACAGACCATAAAATCCCTCATAAACCTCCTTGGCGCCGTTATACTGATCCACATAAAAATAAGGATCCTGCAGCCTTTCATCAAAAATATCTTCATCCGAACCCGTCACAGCCCACATTACCCGGATTTTTAAATACATAAAAATAAGGCAAGTCAGTCTGTTCCCCCCAAATCCACTGTCTCCGTTAAGATAACGGGTCTTCATCCGAACCTTGTAGGCTACCCTGGTATTCTCCGCTTCATGGTCACATAGTACCAGGGATGATGAGCCGGCCCCGCAGTGCAATGCCAGCTCTGCCACGGAATCTTCCCCCTCAAAATCCCCGCGCCGTATTATCTCTCCATAGACGCAATTTACAGATTCCGAACGCACGCCCTCCACCTGATAATCTGGCAGCAGCGCCTTCAGCCGCTTAAGTGCCAGACCGCCTCGCTTCTCCGGCATGATAAAACACAGCTTTGTATAATTTCTTCCATGCTCCCCTTTGGCTGCATCAATTATGTACTGAAAAAACCGGCTTAAAAGCGTATCCGAGGAAATCAAAGCAGCGTTCCCATCCAGGTCACACACATCCAGCATCCTTTCCTCGAATAAGAACAGCTTTAGATTGTGGAAAAAAGTCATTCCCTCTCCATAGCCGCTGCGCCGGATTAAACCAAGGGCCTCATGCCCAAAGGAAAATTCCGCCTTCCCGTCCCCACAGCGCTTCACTGCAGCAGCGCTGGGACACATACGGCTTCCTCCCTCAAACCAGACCTTCAGGATCTTGTCCTCCCCTGCAGCTTGAGGAGCCGCAGATGCCGCCGCCGTATATCCTGCCCCAAAATCAATTACCAAAGGTTCCTGAGACTGCTTAACCTCCACAATAGAAAGAACCGGAAGCCTTGCCATGGCCCCAGTCACGCTCCGAACCTTGTCCATACTGCATTTCTGGCTGTTGTACGCCTGAAGCACCTTCAGGCTTGACGGCGCGTCAAACAGCAAAACCTTCAAGTCCTGATAAATCCCTACGGTAAGAGAACGGGCCATGCGTTTCGGAGAAAGGGTCATGCGCATTCCCTGAACTTCAAATACTGCCAAAACCTCTCCCGCCTCATCCAAAACCGCTCCCACAAAATACTCTCCGGAAAATCCATGTCTTATGAGAACATCCTCTGCCTCCAGCATCGGCACATCTTTTTTTATCTCAATCTTACTTGGCATCTCCAGCTTTTCAGCAGCCATAACCGCCTTTGCCGACAAGTCCCTCACAATCCCAACCGATTCATCCCAAAATCCGTCTGCCAGCTCCTCTGACTCCCTGCCCCTGTAGCGAAACAACAGCTCAATCAACGCCTCCCTGTCCAGACGCTTAGGGTCAATACCGGCTGATCTTGTCATAATCTTCTCTCTGACGCAGATATCACGGAGCATAAAGGTTCCCATATCCCTTAGCTCGTCCAATGTATAACGCCGGACGCCGTTTTCTCTGCCGTTCTTAAACAGCCTGTATCTGTATGACACGCCTCCGACTCCTCCCTTTTTCCATTATATACTCACCAAATCTCGCTATGCCTAATTTTGTGAGATGATTTCTGCCGCGACAGCACATTAGAACAACACAAAATTGCCAATGGTTGTCTCCTGGCATTCCACAATCCCCGGAGGAATATCCCAAAATATCCGGCATTTTCTCCCTGCCTGCAAAAATATGCTCTGAATGGCTACAACCCTTCGTTCCTCCACAGGAGAGAACTTCTGATTTAGAAAAAGCACAATACTGCCATCCTCCCTGGCATTTATCCAAGACCTTTTATACATGCCGGCAAGAATATCACAAAAACAGCGCTCATAATCCCCTGTCCTGCAAAGCCTCAAATAAAAATATGCAATCCTGCGGATTTCCTGCTTTGTAAAATCAGAAAGGCACACCTCTAATCCAAAAGCGCCTGCCAGAATATCCTCCTCCAGAAACCTTACATAAAACCCTTCCAAATCCATGCCGGAAAAGGCATCCACTTTCCACAGGTGGTGAAGAATCAAATCACACAAATACTTCGTAAGCTCCGGGATTTTGCCCGGCCTGATGATATGGTCAAATATGGCTTCATAGCTGTAATAAGGATTGACCGCTACCATGCCCTCAATAGGGCCAAAGGGCGTGTACGCATTTTTTACCGTAGCCTCCCCATAAGGAGAACTGGTATCCGACACGTCAAAAAACAAATCATTTTCCCGAATACCGTTTTCTCTGGCCTCCATAGCAGCCTGCCATAACCGTTTCATGCTGTGCCCTCCCGCCAAATTCCATAGTTCAACTATCAGTTCTCCCCATAAAGCAGCTCTCCTGTGACGAGAAACTGAGGATAGAAGCTTCCCACCTCCTCCACAAGAAATGCCGCCTGATCCTCCACAAGAAAACTATCTTTCCTTACTCGGAATTTTAAAAGAAGATGTTCCCGGCCTTTTGAAGAAAACTGATACCGGCCGCAAAGCCCCCCAATCGTCCCCTGAGCTCCTTCCTCTATCCCCACAAGCTCCAGTCCGGCCGCAGCTTCATAGCTGGTAACAATCCGCCCAATCTCTGCCCTGGTCATAAGCCTGGACACAGCATTATCCGCCTGCCGGTCAATATGGCGCATCCGCCGGATATTGGAGGTAAGAGGATAATGAGGAACCTTAACATCCCTGTGTACAGCAATCCGGTACAAATCAAAGGTTCTCTGCATCCTTTCTTCCGATACAATCTCCAGCCCGTCCTGACTCATATATACATTCTTGACTGCCTGTTCCATCCGAACCACATACCCATCCTGCCAAAAAGGCAGTCTGATCGTATGACGGAAATTCCACTCGTCAATGGCCGGAACGGGAAATACCGTACACTTAAGACTTATGGGTTCTACATTCCAAAGAGGAATCAGGCCCACACCTGTAAAAACATCGCCGGACTTAAACCGGACAGACCGGACAGTCACAGACGAATCAAAATTCTCACAGAAAACATCCCCAAACCGATCCACATAGGGCAGATAAGGTGTTCTCCAATAAACGCCGTTTTCATAGAACAGATTCTGCAGCTCATCAATCTTCTTTTGATACCGTCTGCACGGCCGAATCCGGGCAGTTATTGGAACCTCTCCCTCGTCTGTCTCCACAATCAGCTCCTGGCTGTTTTCAAAGATTTCTTTCATCCTGCTTTTGGTACATTGACAGAAAATGGTGGCAATACTGCCCTCTGCCTGTCCGTCGTCCATGGAAAAAAGGAAATCATTGACAATGGAAACATCCTCCGCCGCTGCCACGGCTCCATATAAATAGAAACGCTCCGATATATCCCGAAGCTCTTTCTCAAGATTTTGCTTCAGGTCATCTAAGGCTTTTTCATTATACCGGACCACTTCCTCAAACGCCTTGCTGATATCCCGGTACAAAGAACACTCCGAACCGCCGCTTAAGGCTTTTAACCGCTCATAGATAAAGCTTTCATCCATTTACTGTGATTCCTCCATAAGCCTCTTTAATCCCTCTATCATCACATCCGTCTTGATGGCTGTGTCAGAATTTCCATATTGAACATAAAGCTTCTCAATTTCCTGGTAAGCTTTAATGGCAGCTTCAAAGTCCTGTCTGGCCGTGGCATACAAAGCTTCCTCCAAATACTGGTCAAGCAAAGCCTGTCCATCCCCATCTACCCCTGTCCAGCGAGGCTGTACTCCGGGACCTGAATCAGCGCTTGACTTTCCTGAACCGACAGCATTTTTTCCGTCTTCCGCCTCTTTAGGCGCCTCTGGCTCCTTTGCTTGTTTTGTTTCTTCCAAAGCCTCCTGCTTTTCCTCGGCCGGCGCCGCTTCCATCTGTTTTTGGAGAGACTCTATCATGGCTTTCGTTTCTTCGGCCCCTGCTTCGTCCCCCAATTCAAGATAAGCTTCCAGCATATTTTCATACAGCATAAGAGCTGTCTCTGTATCTCCTGCCACAAGAGCATCCATTGCTGCGCTTTTATCCGAATCAATGGTCTCTGATGTCAGTTCTGCAATCTCTCTGGCCTGCTTCTGAAGGGACAAGATGATTTGCGTGGTTTCTTCCGCTTTTTCATTCTCCTCCATGGCAATGTAGGAATCTCTTATTTTTGTATACTGCTCTAAAGCAGCTTCAAAATCCCCCGCCAAAACCGCATTGAGAGCCTCCGTTTTATCCGCATCTATAATAACCTCATCCCTGGCCTTGGCTCTCTCCTGTCTGGCTTCCTCATCAGCCTGCTCTTTTACCCGCAGAAGCGCTAACTGCACCTCTTTTAGACGCTCTGCATCATCCACAATCCGAAGCATGGCCTCAGCCCGTTTATACAAGATGCCGGCAGTCTCCATATCTCCTGCCGCCTCTTTTAATGCCGCGCTCTCCATATAATTGGCAATCTCCATGCCTGTGCTTACCAGCTTCATCTTCTGTCCGATGGCTTGCGTAAGCGGGACAAGCTCCTCATATTTTTCCGCCATCTCCAATGCATTTTTGTATTCATCCCTGGCCTGGGTAAAGTTTTTCGCTGCATAAGACTTGCCTGCCTGATCCGTCATGACACTGATATTGATTTTATCGGAAAGGAGCCGTTCCTTGGCAAGCCGCTCCTCATTCTTGTCAAGCTTTTTGTTCTCCTCTGCTGCTTTTTCGTATTCCTGTTTTGCCAGCAGGCTGTTGAGACCAGCCATATACTGATCCCCGGTATCTTCATATATAGAGGTTGTGCTGCGTATCTCATTCTGCCTTCGGCGCTTCGCCCGAATGAAAAAAGCAATAGCCGTGCCGCCGATTGCAAGAATCAGCAAGATCACAAGACACCAAATCCATATCTTCTTTTTTAATGCCGTATTTTCCTTATACGCCTTCTTAATCTCTATGGCAGCCAGACAACAGCAGGGAATACTGTCCATGCTTCCCCTTAAGTAAAGCTCCTGCAGATCTCCCAAAAATTCCTCCACAGACTGAATGGACTCATAGGCATCCAGAAGCTCCACCCGATTGACCCGGTTCCAAAACCCTTCCGTAACGGCCAGAACCATATCCCCGTCCTGAAGCCGTATCTTTCCTGAGACGGTAATGCCTCCGCTCCCTCCCAGATAATGATAAAGATTTGCGGTTTCCTCCTTCGGGCCAACCCCCTCTCCTGACATGGTCTGTCTGTCTGCCATGACCTGGTAAACTGTATGAGTAGTGCTTTGATGATAAATACCCGCATTCCGAAATGCATACAACATTACATTGCCGCAGACACCATAACGAAATCTGGTATAATCGGAAACCATCAGCAGAATCCCCGCCTTAAGCCGGATTCTCACACTATGCTCTTTTAAGCATCTGTGAGCCTTTTTCAGACAAGCCCGGATCCTCCCTGCTTTCATACTCGGCTTCTGCACAAATGCCTCTATGGCTGTGTCCACTGCCAGCTTTGCGCTCTCTAAACCGCCGTCCCCGTCATAGCCTTCTGCCACTGCCATGCAATAGTACCCGTCCATCTCCACAAAACCATAATAAGTCCCGTTTTGTCCGTCCAGGCCCGCCTCTGATACAAATGTGGTTATGAACTGGCTGTTCAATTTTCTCATATGTCTGCCTCAATCTCCATCCCCAAAGAAAGCAGCAGTTCATGCCACGATCACTGCCAATGCGCTTCTTTGGTTCTTTAAATTTCTGCGGTTGACCGCTTCTATTATATTTTGAGCCTTTTCATAAGGATGTCTTCTTCCTGACAAAAGCTTCTCAATATCAATCTCCTCCAGAGCCTGCCGCACACCCTGGCTGCAAAGCAGCGTAGTGACGCCTTTTACGTCAAGCTGTCCGGCCCCTTCTTCTTTTATAACCAGCTCTCTGCCGTCATAGCTCACCAGAGACAAATCCCCCACATTGCGGTAAAACATACGGTTTCCAAGAAAACAGGCGGCCAGAGCAGACACTCTGGGCTGCCGGCCCTTATACAGCCTTTCATTCAGCAAAGCCGCTGTGCGGGCAAACTGCAGCTCTAATTGCCTGTCTGCATCCTCTAGCGAGACAAACCCCTTTGCGATTGTCTCACACGCTAAAATCGCAGCGTATGCCCCTGTCACACTGTCAATGGTGCCGTCAGCAAGCACTGCCAAAAAGCCATCCCCCATCTGCTTTGTCATAAAATAGGTATTCTGGGTCACATTATCGCCTATGGTCTGGGCATTGCCGTAACGTCTATTCATCTTCCTCTTCCCACTCAAAATTCGCCCCGCACAGAGGGATGTACAAAAGCTTGCTTTTGCCAAGCTCAATCTGGTCAAATGCCTCAAGCTGAGTGGGGGCATAGACAGCTTCCCCATTTAAATAAACCAGCCCCTGGGCATCTCCGGGCAGCAGGAATGTGGATCTCTTTTTCCCGTCATAAGACACAATGGCATGATTCTTATAGGAAATATTATTATCCCCCAAAATCCGTATATCCATCTCCGGGCTTCTTCCGATAAAGTTCTTCTCTGCAATCATCCGGTAATCCTTACCCTTAGACGGCCCTTCAATGCAGACCAGCCACCCAACCACAGGATGCATCACCTCCAGCTCCTCCAGATAGGTGGTATCTTTGAGAATGCCGTCCACATCCTCCCCCTTTTTCCTGGCTATATTGACAGCCGTACTGCAATAGGGGCAGATGGTTCCATACCGCTTTTCGCTAAATAAATGTCCGTTTTCACATCTGATTAAACCCATGTCAACTCCCGTATCCTTCCGCATTGGATGAAGATTCCATCTCTATTGAATGATGATTTTCTCATAGGATATATAAATAATATCGCCGCATTGAATCCGGTAGGGAATATCCCTGCGCAATTTGTATACCGTATCATTGCCTTTCTGCCGCAGCCCCACCATACCGTTTTCTGCCTTTGCGCACACATACCAATAGGTTCCGCAGCGGATCAGGGATGCATGCTCCTCCTCGATGGAACCGGCATAGGCTGAATCAGAAAAGTCAATGTTCACCAGATTTGCAGGCGTAGATTTCCCGATCAGCATTTCTCTTTGCTTTCCCAATTCATACTCATCCCGAACCCTGCCCTGGCTGTCCAAAACCACGGCTTTTATCCGGACCCTTTTTTTTAGAAATTCCACAATATGAACAGCAGCGAGACTGATGACAATCCCCCATAAGGCAATCACGGAAATCACCAGGAAAAGGATCACCCTACCCTGATCTGCCATATGGCCCTCCTTTTAATTGCACTTCAGGAGAGAATCCATAAAACCCAATTCTCTCCCGTACTAACCAACAGTTATAAAATTTGAATTATTAGCCCTGCTATATAAACCTCGGCTGAATGTCCATCCAATGTAGAATCTGACATGAATCAGGGCTTACAAGCAAGACTGACGCCCAAAATTCATGTCAAATTCCTCATCGTCCGGACCGTAAAAACTATTCTACTACAATATCTGCCAGCCGGTCTTTCTTCTGTCTTACTACCAGGGTGAATCTCTTTTCCTGGTCCGCATTTTCCTCTTTATAGGAAACCGGGAAAGCGTGGCTGAATTTGTATTTGGTAGTCACATCATTGTGGGTATAGGAAACTTCCACTGCCTTGTAGCAATCTGCACTGTTGGAAGCCACCAAAGACCACTCCAGCATCTTTTTGGACTCATCCCCAAGAATCTTCTTGGTGGAATCCATGTTGAGCACTCCCTTAATTACCAGAGTGCAATAAATGTCTGCAGAACGGGCATAAGAATGCTCGTCAATAACAGAAGTAAACTCCACATAGGAAATACCCTCTGTAATCTCTGCAATATCCGCAATCTTCAGGCTGTTTGCCTGCACTGTCGCTAATGCCATATGAATCCCCTTCCTTCTCTCTTTAATTGTTTTTATTACTCTGCCGAACTTCAAAAACAGGGCTAACAATCTTACTCCCAACCTATTCGTTCTCTGTAATATTGATAGTAAAGCTTTCGGATACACCCTTGGATTCAATGCGGATATCACATTGTCCCTCTGCAATGTTCTCTAACTCTACTCTCTCCCCTTCCCGAATAATGGAATTATCCCAGGTTCCAAACTTCATCCACTCGCTGATTTGTCCGCTGGGCTCAAAATATGCACGAATGTTGCGCTCATCCTTATTGCGCAGCTGAGCTGCCATCATCCGTTCAATATAAGTACGTCTGGTCGTCTGGAATACGCTTCGATATGTCCTGCGGTCCATATGCATGCTTCTGGCGCTCATAACCGTAATCCCGCTGATCACCTTTCCATCCAGGGTATAATTATCAGAGGAGAAAACAAATCCAAATTTGCTCTGATCAATTTCTTCCTTCACGTCATTAGTAAACCCGGATATCTCCTTTGCAAATACAATGGGAAGCCGCAGTGCATTTTCATCTTCCTCCAAATCAAACCTTACCCCCGGAAAATCCGGATATACTTTCTTTAAGTATGTTTTCAGGAAATTGGGACACTGACATGCCGCCACGGTTCCCGCCGCCACAAATTCTGCTCCCACATAAACGCCTTTCATCCAGAATTTCACATCATTTTCAAGACCCTTGGGGAACTCCACAGACCCGGCCTCATTGATCCTGGCTCCTCTGGAAGTAACTACCCTGGACTTGTCTTCCGGAACAATGGTCATATTGGGGAAACAGGCAATGGCATATTCATCGTAGGAATTTCCTGCAATCTCCTCCGCTTTATCCATATAGGGGGCGGCTCCGTCTGTTGCCATGCGGGAAAAAGTGCTCTCCTCGCCGGTCTCAAACCCAAAGAATGTCTGAATCTTGTATTTTTTAATCCCGTCCAAAAGATTCTGCAGTGTATCAATCGACGAATAGAAAATCATATCGTCATCATCATAGTCACCGGAATATCCCCACTTTTCCGCAAAATCCACGGTCATTTCCATTGTAAAATCATCCAGAGAAGTCTCCCGCTGCAATTCTATCCTGGGAACAATGCCGAACCAGATGGTATCCGTGTAATCCGTCTTGTTGTTCACTGTTTCCAGATACAGCTTAAGCTTGTCCATATTCTGAGACTCCACCAGCTCCTCAATCGGAAGATTCGTCACCAGCAGAGAAGGCGCCATCCCTTTGATCTTCGGCGTATAGGTGTCAAAAAACGCCTTCACTCCCAAAATCCGCTCAAACACAGGTTTAGCCACCTTAATAAAATCTTTCTGCCAGGTGTTGTAAAGAGCGCTGTAATTGTTAAACATCTCCACCTTCTTGCCGGTCTCCATGACTGCCAGCTTAGAAGACATCTTATTGGTAAAAGCAGAGACTACCAGCTCCTGCATCAGAGAAGAAACCTTCTCCATTCCTGTGCCTGCTTCTTCCTCCCGGACTCCCACAGCGCTGCGCCGGCGCTGTTCAATCATGTCATACCGATCCTCAATCTCAGACACCAAAAGCTTAGTGGCCTCATCATCCACTTCCAGAAGGGGAATCTCCTCACCCGGACGGAAAGCCAGGCTCTTCATCTCCCCGTCTCCGTCAAAATAGGGAAGCGCCGGAGCCGGTGTCCCGCCGTCCTTGCGGCCTGCCGCCTCAATGGCCACCAGATTCTCCCGGATCGTTCCGATCATCAGGGCAATCTGTGTAGGAAATTCATTATAATAGCTCTCCGTCTCATTGATCTTTTTGGAGAGCATTTTAAGACGTTTTAACTTAGCCGGAGAATCGCTTTCCAGTTTCATGCTTTCTTTTGCCAGATAGTTCACATCCTTATTGAGACGCTTCATATCCTTCAGGGTCTTCTGTGGAGACAGCATCTCCAGCATAGACTCATAGTTAAAAGTCACATTGGGCTTATTGGAGCTTCGCTTCTCATCGATCAGCCGGATAAACGTCTTTAAGAAATTATTGTTTTTGTTAATCACAATCTCTTTTACGAACTGGGCCGGAATCCCCATGGGCCGTTCCAATGTATATACCATCCGTTTGCTCTCTGCGTCAAAATAGCTGTAAATCGTAGGCGCGAATTTGTTTAAAAATTCGTCAAAGCTATGTACCAGCAGATGGCTGTGAATCTCTTTAATCTTCTCGTCCGTCAGGCTCTTGCCCGTCGGCTCAATTCCAGCCATAAGATTGATCAAATCAAATCGTTCCGGATTGATTACATCAAATAGAATAGTTCGGTTAGTCTGTTTAATAATTTTCATTTTCCTGCCCCTCTGACCATTTTATTCTGTTACCCTGCGATATGCAAAACAGAGATTCCTCAACTATAATTGTGAGTAAGCTTTTATTACATTCACGATGTATTTATATGGATATTCTACCATTGAGATCCTGGATCGTCAACAAATTTTTCCAAAATCTGCCATATTTTTCGGCGGTTTATCTGCCTGAAAGTCCATATATTTCCCCCTATTTTTTAATACGTAAAACTCATGTATTTGTTACACAAATTTTGTGTAATAATTCAACAAATTGATTGTCTGACCGTTTTATCGGATGCCGGAGCAAAATCAATCCGTTCGGCATACAAAAAAGAGGAGGCCTTTTTAACCTCCTCCTCATTTGTTATTTTAGAGCATGTCTGAAAGTATCTTTCCGTCAGGCACACTCCAGGGTTGTCCGGGCAAACGTATCATTTCCCATCATCCCCTGCAGTCAGAAGAATCTATCCAAAAAATCTGGTATAATTTCCTTGTATCTTGCCAGTTGATATCTGAGCACTTGCAGCCCCCTGGAATCTTTTTCATTTTCCAGTTCAAGCGCAAGCCCATCATAATCAATAGCCAAGCCTATACCTGCATATCTCGCCTGTGCCTCAAGACTTGATGAAAAGGGCTGACCATAAACCAACTCAATATTTTCTTCCAGCGTATCTTTATGGAATCTTTCCCAGTCACTTAATAAAGAATTCCCATTATCAAAAATTGGCGCTGTGCTGCATAGTCCAGTTTCCGCATCCACAATAATACCAAGGTTATTAAAATGACGATCCGTGTTCAGGATCAGCATATCCAGCGCCAGGATCTGTGACAGATACTCCGAACAATCCACACTGGTATGATCAAAAACAAAATCAACCACATATTGAATCCTGTCCCCCGGATCCGCAATAACCCTTATGTCATTTTGAAGATTCTCTCCGGTATATAATTCGTACAACCTTTGAAAACTGATAAACGATTCATTCCCCTGTATGAAATTTTTCGATCTACATCCGGGACGCCCATTGATCATACACTGTTCATATTCTACAAAGTTCCTTATGTTTGAATGACTGAGGATCATTGATGCAAGACGTTCAGCCAGGCCTTCATATCCAACATTATTAACCTTATACCAATATCCATCCTCATAGTATTTTGGCTGCGTGCCTTTGGAACTTCCCTGTACCATTACCAGCGCAGCCGGAGACAACCGGTAGTCCCTCATCTTACTTTTACATCCTCCCATCTTAAATTTTCTCCAGGAAATTTTATCCAAAACATATCCTCATAAGTAACCCCATGTGTTACCTGGATCCATTTCCAGGGGTTGTTACTCTTAAGCCCGGCCTGATTTAAAATTTCACGCAGATCCGCCCGCCCATCCTCATAGCAGCGGCTTTTCAAAAAATCATATATACGTTCCAGATCTAGTTTGCTTCCACTTAACGGTTGCTTTAAAGAATCTGGTATCAGCTTCCTTATTTCTACTTTTTTTTTGTCATTAGAAACCAAAACCTCTGCAGCTGCTTCATTTTGGTGCATGATTGTAAAAAATATTTTATCTTCCATGAATCCCCTCCTGGACTATCTGAAAAATAACGGCTGCCATTACACAAGTGTATCCGGTCATCCTGATGTAATTATATCGGACTCTCCCATGAAAAACAATATATTTTTACCGTGTTGTTTTCCTGATATGGAGATTTTTACTGAAGGGAATACATTTGGAGATGCTATTGAAAAAGTAAAGCAGAATATAGAAGATATTGATCTCTCTGAGTACAGAAAAAAGTTGATACAAGAAAAATCCTTTTATTTTCAAAGCTCCCGGCCGGACTCGAACCGGCGACCCACGCATTACGAATGCGTTGCGCTACCAACTGCGCTACGGAAGCATCTGCACAAAACCTGCAGTATACAGGTCTTTGCTCACAGATATATAAAATGCTTTGGACTTATCATCCAAAGCATCCTATGACCTCACCGGGAATCGAACCCGGGTTTACGCCGTGAGAGGGCGTCGTCTTGACCGCTTGACCATGAGGCCATGATCGACTGCGCTGCTGTAAAGCGCCAATCGAGGCGACAAGATTCGAACTTGCGGCCTCTGCGTCCCGAACGCAGCGCTCTACCAAACTGAGCCACGCCTCGACATCT
>CAJUGD010000022.1 GCA_910586205.1 uncultured Lachnospiraceae bacterium
TTTAGTTGTCAATTTTCAGTTGCTATCTCGTTCATTGAGATTCCGAGAAGTTATTACTAGTACTCCATCCGACCAGTAACTGCACTTTCAGCACCGTCTATTTTGCCATCTGCTGCGTTGTCGTTAGTCAACGATGCCACCGCATCGTCTCCCTCCTCCGCCTTGCAGACTGACAAAATATCCGGCACTGGCAGTGCAATTTCTGGCCGGATGGAGCACTAGAGCGTGTCTGAAAATTGCTTTCCGTCAGATGTGCGTCACAATTTGTGGGAGATTTGACCCGAATGAGGGAGGCGTAGTGGGCTACGTTGACCGAATGAGAGCCAAATATACCGCAAAGTGGGGCGTGTACTTGGCGGGAATGAATTTTCAGACGCGCTCTAGATCCATCCAATCGCCTCCCGTACATTGCGGACTCCGTGAAGATCAATCCCCTCCACCTTCTTCATCTTTTCCAGGCACACTTGAGGCAGAATGCAGCTCTCAAATCCCAGCTTTATGGCCTCCCTGACCCGCTGTTCTGCCATAGAGACAGCCCGGACCTCGCCTGACAGCCCTACCTCTCCGAATATGATGCATTTCGGATTCACCGGCCGGTCTTTCAGGCTGGACACCAGAGCCAGAACGATTGCCAGATCCAAGGCCGGTTCATTCATCCGCACGCCGCCTGCAATATTCACATAGGCATCATACCGAGACATTTCATAATGACAGCGCTTCTCCAAAACTGCCATCAAAAGGTTCACACGATTGTAATCTGTTCCTGCTGCTGTCCTCCTGGCCATGCCGAAATTGGTCTGCGCAACCAATGCCTGGACCTCCAAAAGAATCGGCCTGGTCCCCTCAAGAGAACAGGCCACTACTGCGCCGGATGCTTCCTCCGGCCGGCCGCTCAGAAGATATTCGGATGGATTCTCTACCTCCTCCAGCCCTTGCTCCTGCATCTCAAATACCCCGATCTCATTCGTAGAGCCAAACCGGTTTTTCACCCCTCTCAGAATACGGTAGGAAGCGTTGCGCTCCCCTTCAAAATACAGAACCGTATCCACCATATGCTCCAGCACTCGGGGACCGGCCACCACCCCTTCCTTGGTCACATGGCCTACAATAAAAACAGAGATTCCCATCCCCTTGGCAATCTGCAGCAGGATATTGGTTGACTCTCTTACCTGACTTACACTTCCCGGAGCAGAAGAAACATCCTCCCGGTACATAGTCTGAATCGAATCAATAATCACAATCTCCGGCTTTGTCTCCTGAATAGCTTCCTGGATATCATCCAGGCTGGTCTCGCAGAGAAACAAAAGCTCTCCTGTGATCCGTCCAATCCGGTTGGCCCGCAGCTTAATCTGCTTTAAAGATTCTTCCCCGGAAATATACAATACCTTATGCCCTTCTGCCGCTAAGTTTCTGCACACCTGCAGAAGCAGCGTAGATTTGCCGATACCTGGATCTCCTCCCACAAGAACCAGGGAGCCGGCAACAATGCCGCTCCCCAATACCCGATCCAACTCCTGATATCCTGTTGAAATCCGATCCTGTTCTTCAATGGACACCTCTGACAGCCTTACAGGCTGAATCTTCTGTCTCCCCCTTTCAGGAATCACAGCCCTGCGGTCCGAAGCCTTTTTAGCCACCGGCTCCTCCACCATGGTATTCCACTCCCTGCAGGCCGGGCACTGCCCTGTCCACTTGGCAGATTCATATCCACACTCCTTACAGAAAAATGCCGTGGTTCTTGCCTTTGCCATATGTATCTGCCGCCCTTCCTATCCTTTTGTCATAAAATGACGTAAAGCTCCTTTATTCTCAATAACATTCCGTTACTGTCGGCAGCATTTACCGCTTCACAACCTTCACATGGCTCCCCACGCCCTCATTCAATTCCACGCTGGCCATCAGCTTTCCGCTCATATTGGTCTTCATGCCGCCCACTGCCACATCATCCACAAAGACCTCATATTCCGTATCATCCTCCAACTGGATGGTGATCTGCGCATCCTTGTCCCCTTCCACCACAAATTCCACTCCGTTATTGTTCACCGCAAAATGTTCCACCGCTGTTCCCGGTACAGACTCATAGACAAACATACCGTTCCGCTCTAATTTGGTGATCTCATAAAAAGTCTTAATCTTATAGGAATCTCCATCATGCTCGAAATCCTGGAGCTTGGATTTAGTGGGTAATTTGTAATTCCCAAAGCTGATAGTCCCGTCTGCTTCCGAACGAATTAAAGATTCAACTACTGGCATAACTGTTGCCCTCCTGTAAAAAATGGTGTTTAAAATAAGGATACCTGGATCTTTGGCCTTTAAAGTCCCGCCAAAAATCCATACCCAGCGGCACAAAATACCGCTATGCCCCAAGGGGCAGATAGTATTAAAGAATGCCTTCCAGGTATGATCTAAGTATACTCTAATATCCTTCAAAACGCTAGTACTTCCTTGCGGAAATAACGGTGAAAAAAGTGCCGGATGTCTGTGACCTCTGTGCGTCTGCAAAGCGACGGCGTAGTGGTGCCTACGGCTAGTACATCGTCGCAGGCGTGCAGAGGGCAGGCATCGGATGCTTTATTCACCGGAATTTCCATCAGACTGTGTTGTCTGCAGGCAGCGATGCCGCCGCATGGCCGCCCTTCTCTATGTTGCCGAAACCTCCTTTAGCTCCTCAGACGCAAACATCAGCCCATCCTCCTTCACGCCCACAAACACTTTATCCCCATTTTTAATCTCCCCGTCGAGCACTGCCTCTGCCAGCTTATCCTCCAGATAATTCTGAATCGCCCGGCGAAGGGGTCTGGCTCCGTACTTCTCGTCATAGCCCTTTTCCACCAAAAATGCCCTGGCCTCATCCTTCACCACCAGATCCAGTTCCATCTGCCGGGCCGTCCGCTTTATAATACTGCGAAGCATAATAGAAACGATCTCCTTCATATGCTCCTGATTCAGCGCATGGAACACCATAATCTCATCAATCCGGTTTAAAAACTCAGGCTTAAACAATCTCTTTACCTCAGCCATCACCCGGTCCTTCATGGCCTTATACCGTTCCTCCTCATTCTCCTGAGACATAAATCCCAAGCGCTTCGGCGAAATGATATTCTCGGCCCCTGCATTGGAAGTCATAATCAAAATCGTATTCTTAAAATCAATCTTCCTGCCCTGGGCATCCGTAATATGGCCGTCATCTAATACCTGCAGCAAAATGTTAAACACATCCGGATGAGCCTTCTCGATCTCGTCAAATAAAATCACCGAATAGGGATTGCGCCTCACTTTTTCACTGAGCTGTCCCCCCTCGTCATAGCCCACATACCCTGGCGGCGATCCGACCATCCGAGACACACTGTGTTTCTCCATATATTCAGACATATCCACCCGAATCAAAGCATTTTCCGTGCCGAACATCGCCTCTGCCAAGGTCTTGCAAAGCTCTGTCTTCCCCACTCCCGTAGGTCCTAAGAACAGGAAAGAACCAATCGGCCGCTTCGGATCCTTTAACCCCACTCTCCCTCTGCGGATCGCCTTAGACACAGCCACCACTGCCTCCTCCTGGCCTACCACCCGCTCATGGAGAATGGACTCCAGCCTTTTTAACCGTTCTGATTCCTCCTCCTCCAGCTTACGCACCGGAATCTTGGTCCAGCCGGATACCACATCCGCTACCTGTCCCTCGTCCACAACCAGCTTACGGGAAAGCTTTTCCTTCTGCCACTTTCCCCTGATCTTCTCGATCTTTTCCCGCTTCTTCTCTTGTCTGCGCTTAATATCCCCTGCCTTCTCATAGGCTTCCGCCTTGATGGCTGACACTTTCTGCTTTTCCAGGTTCTCAATATCCTGCTCCAGCTCCTTGATTTCCGCCGGCTCCACATAGGTAGTCAGGCGGACCTTCGATGACGCCTCATCGATCAGATCAATGGCCTTATCCGGCAAAAACCGGTCATTAATATATCGGGCGGAAAGCCTTACTGCTGCTGTTAAGGCATCATCTGTGATCGTCACCCGGTGATGCTCCTCATACCGGGATCTTAATCCCTTTAAGATGCTGATAGATTCTTCCTCCCCCGGCTCCTCCACAGTCACAGGCTGGAAACGCCTTTCCAGCGCCGCATCCTTTTCAATATATTTCCGGTATTCATCAATGGTGGTAGCGCCGATAAGCTGAATCTCCCCTCTTGCCAGAGATGGTTTTAAAATATTAGAGGCATCGATAGCGCCCTCTGCTCCTCCCGCCCCGATAATGGTATGAATCTCATCAATGAACAGTAAAACCTCGCCATCCTCCTTCACCTCAGCCAGCACCCGTTTGATCCGCTCCTCAAACTCACCTCTGTATTTGGAACCTGCCACCATTCCCGACAAATCCAGGGTCAGCACCCGCTTGCGGGCAATGATCTCCGGGACATCCCCGGAGACAATCATCTGAGCCAGCCCTTCTACTACTGCGGTTTTGCCCACTCCCGGCTCTCCTATCAGGCAAGGATTATTCTTTGTCCTCCGGCTTAGGATCTGAATGACCCGGTGAATTTCCTGTTCCCGTCCAATCACCGGATCCAGCTTTCCCTCTCTTGCCAAGGCAGTCAGATCACGGCTGTAATTATTAAGGACCGGTGTATTGGCTTTTCCCCGTCCGCTTCTGCCTGGCTGGAAATCCTCCCGGTTAGCCGGTGCATCCTCACCCATGGCAGATAAAATCTCTATATACAGCTTCTGGATACTGACCCCTATGGTATTTAAAAGCCGGGCCGCCACACAATCACTCTCCCGGATCATGGCAATCAGCAAATGCTCTGTTCCGATCAAAGGCGCCTTAAAGCGGACTGCCTCCCGGTAGCTGTTCTCCAGCACTCTCCTGGCGCTGGGGGTATAAGTGCTGCGCTCTGCCAGCCCTACTCCCTGATTGGGAGAAATAAGCTGGCTGACCAGCTCAATCACCTTGTCCGGTTTTACCCCGCAGTCAGACAACACCCGGGCTGCCACACCGTTCCCTTCCTGAAGAAGCCCGATCAAAAGATGCTCGGTCCCTACATAGCTGTGCCCAAGCTGGCCAGCCACATCCACTGCAAGGCTGACCGCCTCCTTTGCCTGTTCCGTAAACCTGTCTATCATCGCCAATTTCAATCCTCCTGGTTTTGTTTTCCCTTTAGAAACTGTGCAAAAACAACTTTTCTATGCCTTATTTCAGTTCCGGCAGTTCCATCCGGATATAATCCGCCCTGGCCTCATCCAGTTCTTCCTTTCCCAAAGGCTTTTTCGAAAGGCTCTGCAGGTTTGCCGGCTGGATTCCTAACATCATCCGGTAAACGGCACAGCTTTCCTCTGTCTCTAAGATACCGTCTACAATCCCGGACATAATACGGGACAAAAAAATCATGGCATCCTTTGCACTCATTCTTCTGGCATACTTTAATACTCCGTAAGATTTATATACCTCATCCGCATATTCCAGGCGCCGCTTCTCCAAAGTCATTTTCCGGACCTGCCTTTCCTGGGCCAAAAGCTGCAGCGCCACCCGATTCACTAAGTCCACAATCTCCTTTTCTGTCATACCCAAGGTTTTTTGGTTGGAAATCTCATACAGAGCGCCGTAATTCTCACTGCCCTCCCCGTACATTCCCCGGATCGAAGCGCCGAATCTGCCCATCTCCGCCACCAGACCGTTAAACTTCTTTCCCAAAGACAGGGTAGGAAGATGAAGGACCACAGAAGCCCTCATGCCGGTTCCCACATTTGTGGGAAAGGAGGTAAGGTATCCGTATTTTTTATCAAAGGCATAGGGAAATCTTGCATTGATAAAGTCATCCATCTGGTCACACCGCGTCCACAGCTCATCCAGATGAAGCCCTGATGAAAACATGTGAAGCCGGATATGATCCGTGCCGTTTAACACAATGGCAGTATCCTCATCCTCTGACAGAATCAGACCTGCAGGCGTTTTCTTGGAAGCTATGGTAGAATTAAACACACGCCGCTCCTGAAGGGCTTTTTTCTCCAGTTCTCCCAACTCTCCTAAGTTCCGATATTCATAATGCTTCCCATCCAGACCTCCCAGATTCTGCAGGCCCATCTCCAGCCTGTGAAGCATCTCTGCACTCTCCTTCTGAGGAAGCCGGGAGGGAAAGGCGTATTGGCTCCAGTTTCTCACCAGCCTGACCCGGCTGCTGACAATCTCAGGCCGCTTCTGGTCCACTTTCTCAAACCATTTTAACATTTCCTGATTTCCTCTCTCAATTCTTTAATCTTATCTCTGCACTGGGCAGCTATCTCATATTCCTCCCGGATAACCGCCTCATGAAGCCGGGTCTCCAGAACCTGAATCTGTTCCTCAACATCTAACTCTCCCCCCGGCACAGCCTGGGCCTGCTTTGTCATGTCTTCCACGGAAAAAGCGGCGCCTTCTTCACTATAATGGTACCGGGGAACCTTTCCCTTGTGAGCATTACTGCCCTGAAGCTGCTTGATGTTCTCCCCGATCAGCAGATCAAACACCCCGTAACATTCCGGACAGCCAAAACGGCTGTTCTGAATAAAATCCTCATAGGTGGTCTTACATGCAGGACAGATCACCTGATGGGCTTTTTTCTCCTCCTGGTCCTCTCCGATCCCCAAAAGGCCAGACAACAGCTTTCCCAAAGGAAACTCACCGTCAAAGATAGCCGCATACGGGCCAAAATCCATCTCCTTGGCACACTGGGCACAGAAATGATGTTCTGTCTTGACGCCATTAACCACCTCAGTATATTGAATATTGGCCTCTCTGATCTTACAGCGTTCACATAACATAATAATCCTCCATCGGTCTTTATCCTTATTCTCTGCACTTTCCGGCATAATAATCATAAATTTCATCTATCAGTTCATGTACCTCCCGCCGGGTGATCCGTTTGCAGATACATCGTGCCAGGATCACTGCCAATTCTTCCCGCAGCTCCTCCACAGCCTGCAGCTTATCTGCATCTAAGGCAATGACCGCTCCCTTTCTGCGGTCTAACTTGATAAAGCCCTCCTGTTTCAATACAGCATATGCTTTATTTACCGTATGCATGTTAATCCCGATATTATCTGCCAACTGCCGGACTGACGGCAGAGAATCCCCCTCCCGAATCCGCTCTGCGGCAATTCCGATAATAATCTGATTTCGCAACTGGATATATATCGCCTCATTGCTCTCAAAATCAATCGTCAGAACCATATCCTCACCATCTTTCGTCATTGTTATACAGATAATATAACAATTATAAAGCAAGAAAGCGGCGAAGTCAATACGCCGCTTTTAAATCCCTGCTTTTTACTCATCCAAATCAAATATCTCAAAATCCTCTGTTTCTTTTATAGGAGACCTTTCCAAAGCTGCCGCCGTCTGGGCTGCTGCGGTCTGGGCTGCAGTAGGATTTCCTCCCGGCAAGGGAGATCTTTCTCCATTCCCCAAAGGCACCTGAACTGCGGGCCTGCTTCTGGTGACAGTCTGAGGCCTGCGGACAGGCTCCTTTACCACTCTCTCAATCTGAACCCTCTCTGCTTTGGCCACGCTTTGTCTCTGACGCTTCTCTGGTCCCTCTGGTTCTGCAGGCTCCGGCTGATAGGCATCCATGGAAAGTTCATCCTCATACTCGTCATCGTAATCATCGTCATACCCGCTGTCCGGATCATCCTCCTCCCCCATCATATACCGTTCCTCTTTTGTCATTCCTTTTCCCGCACCTCGATCCTTTGGTGCTTTTTCCTCTCCCCTGCGGGCTATCGGCCTTCCGAAGCTGTCCTGACTGCGTCTTGCCGCAATCAGCAGAATCAAAAGTACTAATGACAGCAAAAGAAGCGCTGCTCCCACACCAAGAGAAATCCACTTCATCTTATTATAATCATCCACCAGCTCATTATACTTCTCGGCTGCTTCAAGAACCTCCGGGTTAATCTTCTCCCCATCGTCAAAATACCGCTGAAGTGTCTTATCCTTCCGATCAAAACGGTAGAAATCCTTATCTCCGTTTTCATTCATTCCATAGAATACACAATATGCCGGATCACCGTCACCCTCCGGAACCCATCCAATCACCTTGGCGTCTCCGATAGTGATCTCGCTTTCCTTCAGATTGTCCGGTATCTGCATATCTGCCGGAAGACCGATGATCTGTACCTTTTTGGCTAAAGAATTAAGCTCTGCAAGCACTTGGGGCATTTCCTCGGGAACCGAGGCTTCACCGCCATTCTCCCCGCCTTCTACCTTATTGACAACAATGGTATAATTTTTTACTGTGGAACCGTCCTCTGCCGTCACCTTGCACAGAACGGTATTCTCTCCCGGCTGAAGGCCGGTATCGCCCTCTAAGGCCACTGTCGCCTTCTCATTGTTAGGAACCGCGCTAACAGTAAGACTCTCTGTATCCAGACCTACTGTCGCTCTGTAAGTATCAGTCGCCGGACTGAATGACGGATCCAAAGTGCCGGGAGAAATCTGTAAGGACTGCAGGGAAGCATCATCTGAAGATGTGGGAAGTCCCTGAATGGTAATGGCAGAAGATCCGGTCTTTACCTCTGCCAACACCTGTCCATTGTTGTCATAGCCTTCCCAATCACTGACCGTAATGGCAGCAGTGCCTGACCGAAGGGCCTTAAACCGAAGCTCCGAAGCCACCTCCGTTGTGCCGGAACCGCCTCGTACCTGAAGAATCCCAATGTCTCCGCTGACATTGTCGCTTCCTCCCACATACTCCAGCATAGCGGTGTCATAATTCAGAGTCACCTTTGTGTCTCCTAAAGGCTGTCCGTCCGTTGAGCTGAATTTCATAGTTACGGTTACTTCCTGCCCCACCTGGGTCGAGGGGTCGGAAAATGAAATCCTTGCATTTGCCGCAAAGCTCTCAAATGCCATGACTGCTGTCAGCAACAGTGCTGCTGACAGCCTGCTGATGAAATTTTTTCCTTGTCTGCTCATAATCTCTCCTGACTCTCTGCTCTTTTTACAGCATTTCAGGTATATCCTGAAATACCGCCTTTTTATAATCCTTTACGGGTTGATCACAATCACATTGCTTCCGCCCGGCGTGGGGGCGGTGTTTGTCTGTCCGCCCGATGTAGGAGCAGCATTTGTTTGTCCCCCTGGACTGCCGCTTGTACCCGGACCTGAAATAACGGGAGACTGCCCGCTTCCTCCCGGACTATAG
This sequence comes from uncultured Lachnospiraceae bacterium, assembly GCA_910586205.1. Taxonomy (GTDB): domain Bacteria; phylum Bacillota; class Clostridia; order Lachnospirales; family Lachnospiraceae; genus Brotaphodocola. The sequence goes on from CAJUGD010000022.1 coordinate 9,162, forward strand.
CTGGTATTGCCGCCTGGTACGGATCCCCCTCCCTGCCTGACAATATGAAGCACATACTCTCTCTCCGTACCGTTCTGCGCTTTTACCCGCACCCGGATTTCATTGTTCCCTGAAGAAAGCTGAAAGCTCCCTGTTCCGCTGACTGCAGCCTTGCTGTCAATAGCAGAAGCATGAACCGAGATCACACTTACCGAGTCATTCACAATCAGGTTGTAAGAATAGATATCCCGGTTAAAGGTAGGCGTAAGGGCAAAACCATCTACCCCCAAACTGCTCAGCTTGTTGTTGGGACTTCCGTCCCCGGTAGGCTTTGGACACGGTTCTTGCGGCATATTGTTATATACCGGGATCCGGAAACGGAGAGGCATAGATTTGATCCTGTCGGAAAAGCTCTCGGCAAAAATGGATGCCTCTGAAGCTGCCCCGTCTACATTGGTCATGTACTGGTGCTTGTACAGATTACTTCCCTGTACATTATACTTTTTTAAGTAAAAGGTATCCTGCCCGCCCCGAACATAGTTCTCCCCGTAAAACTGAGCGCCGCCGATGATGGATTTCTCCGGTGTATTCCATGGTCTCCCATAACTGCCGGACTGAGAGGCATACCACAATCCCCTCTCTACTGCCCCCATACCGTCAGCAGCATAAGCTCCCACATTAAAATAGTTATAATAGCCTGGATAAGAGGCATTTGTCCCGGAAATCGAATTGCCCTTTCCGTTAGAACCCTGTTCCTGAATAATCATGGCAGTAAGCACATAGGGATTTACCCCGGAAATCTCTGCTGCCTTCATAATCACATCCACATAAGAGACTGTACCGCCTGCTCCGCTATTATTCTGCCCGGAAGAAGAATGATCCGGCGAAGATGACGTACCGCCCGGTGTCACGGTAGGGGAAGATGAGGTTCCCCCGGAAAAGTTCCCTCCTGGTGTCACAGTGGGGGAAGATGAGGTTCCTCCGGAAGTGTTCCCCCCTGGCGTCACGACCGGGGAAGATGAGGTTCCCCCGGAAAAGTTCCCTCCCGGCGTCACAACAGGTGATGGAGAGGTGCCGCCCGATCCATTTCCCCCAGGTGATGGAGAGGTACCGCCTGCGCTTCCTCCCTCTCCTGGTTTCACTCCCACCCGCACTGTGGCGGCCACTTTAGGGGCGTCATGCCGGCTGATAGAAGCCGAGGGTCCCTGAAGCTTTACCTCTTGGCTTCCGGATGCTCCCGGACTTGCGTTGGTTCCATTGGGAGAGCCGCCCGATACACCGGGACCGCTGCCTGTGCTGGAAGTGCCTGGTGACACTACCACACCGGATCCTCCGGGACCATAATTGCTGTTTCCGTTTCCCGGCTGCATGGATGTATTGTTTCCCGTATTACTCCAGGTTCCTCCGCCTGTGGTATTGTCCTCCAAAAAAGTTCCTTTCACCAAATTCTGCAGACCTTCTCTTGTCTGGACAGAAGCATCATACTTATGGTTCATAAACTGGAACACATACACGTCATCCAGAAAATTCCTGGGATCCATATAATAACGGATAATGTCTTCTGATGCGGCTACCCAGGCGCTTCCGTCAAAGCCAGTCCAGGTACCGGTATCCCAATTATAAGCCCCATCTGCCATGGACTTATGGGAAGAAATGCTGTTTTTATGGATCAGGCTTCTGGGAATTATACTTTCATTCTGAATCACTGTGTTCCAGTCCAATCCTGTCTGCTGCGCCTCAAACACCCAATTCGGATATTGGGCATGAAGCTGTCTTAAGCCAGGCTTATAGCTTTCCGGAAAACCTTGGGACGACAAAAATGCTTCAAAATTAGAATCCTGATTATAAGTAACCGGAAAACGTATGTAAGTACCCAGCACATATCCTGTACTTCCATTACTCAGGCGGATCTGATACCATAGCTTTCCGTCACTGCCTGTCGTCTCATTGATCACAGTCACAGAAGCTCCCTTCGAGAGATTTGTCACTCTTGAGTAGGAAGTGCCGGGACCACTGCGGACATTTAAAGAGGATGCATTAATCGTAGCCTGACGCGCCGTATAGCCATAGACGCGGCTTAATGATGCCGGCATAACAAAAGGTGCATGGATGCTGAGCACAAGTGCCAGAAAAACCGCAATCCTTTTTTTCCATAATTGTCGTTTCATCTATATTCTCCAATAATTTTCCTTTTATGACAATATCCCTATTATAATGATAAACGATAGGAAATGTCAACTAAATCTCAAAAAAGTTCACACTTATGGAATAATTTGTAAGAAAGTATTAAAAAAGGATGGGAGAAAACCGCAGATAAAACGGGCCTTTCGGTTCCATGGAAAAAGACGAATAAGAAGCTGCCTTGTGCTTGCACATAAGCAGCTTCTTATCCATCCTTTTTACACTTCTTTTCGCTTTCGCGGATATTATACCGGATATGCCTTGCTGTTGGTGTCTGCCACAGACGAATCTACCTTGGTCTGCTGTGCCTCCCGGTATTTAAAGAACTCCTCTGCTACCTTGGGGAACAAAGCATAGGACAGCACATCCTCATCCTGCTGTTTCCAACGGGCACATTCTTTCTCAAACTGAGGAAGCTGGGGCGGGATCAGATCCGCGGGACGGCAGGTAATCGGCGTCTCCTCTCCGATAATCTTCTTCTGAACCTCCGGATTAAAGGGCTTTACGGTCTGTCCGAACTCACCTAACATAATCTTTTTAGACTCCTTCGGCACCATCTTATACCGCTCTCCGGCAATTACGTTCATAACAGCCTGAGTACCTACAATCTGAGAGGACGGAGTTACAAGAGGCGGCTCGCCGAAGTCTTTCCGCACCCGCGGAATCTCCTCCAGCACCTCACGGTACTTATCTTCCTTGCCGGCTTCCTTTAACTGGGAAACCAGGTTAGAAAGCATACCGCCCGGCACCTGATACTGTAAAGTCTTAATATTTACGCCCAATACTTTTGGATTTAAAAGACCGCTCTTTAATACTTCTTCACGGATCGGTGTAAAGTAATCTGCTATCTCAGCCAGTTTCACCTGGTCAAGTCCCGTATCATAGGCAGTTCCCCGGAAGGTCTCCACCATCACCTCCGTTGCCGGCTGGCTGGTTCCCAATGCCAGCGGGGACATAGCTGTATCAATAATATCACAGCCAGACTCTACTGCTTTTAAGTAAGTCATGGAAGCCACGCCAGAGGTATAGTGGGTATGCAGATCAATGGGCAGCTTTGTAGATTCCTTTAAGGCTGCCACCAGCTCCTGAGCCGCATAGGGCGTCAGAAGGCCGGCCATGTCCTTGATGCAGATAGAATCTGCGCCCATATCCTCGATCCTCTTGGCAATATCTTTCCAATAATCCATGGTATAAGCATCACCCAAGGTATAACACAGCGCGATTTGGGCATGTGCCTTCTCTTTGTTGGCGGCTGTCACGGCAGTCTGCAGGTTGCGCAGATCATTCAAACAGTCAAATATACGAATAATGTCAATTCCATTGGCCACAGACTTCTGAACAAAATATTCCACCACATCATCTGCATAGTGGTTGTAACCCAAAATGTTCTGGCCGCGGAACAGCATCTGCAGCTTTGTGTTCTTAAAGCCTGCCTTCAGCTTGCGCAGACGCTCCCACGGATCTTCCTTTAAGAAACGGAGAGATGCGTCAAAAGTAGCGCCTCCCCAGCACTCTACTGCATAATAGCCGATTTTGTCCATCTTGTCGATGATGGGCAGCATCTGCTCGGTACTCATTCTTGTAGCGATCAAGGACTGGTGCGCGTCACGGAGGACGGTTTCCACGATCTTAACCGGCTTCTTTTCTATTGCCATTTTCATTTACCTCCTAATGAAATTCAACCTTTATCTGATTTACACGCCAAAGATTGCCATAAAAGTACCTGCCGCCACTGCAGTACCGATTACGCCGGCCACATTGGGACCCATGGCATGCATCAGCAGGAAGTTGGTGGGATCCGCCTCTGCGCCTACCTTCTGAGACACACGGGCCGCCATAGGCACTGCAGATACGCCTGCAGAACCGATCAGCGGATTCACCTTGCCGCCGGTAAGCTTACACATAATCTTTCCAAAGCATACTCCTGCAGCCGTACCGAAAGCAAATGCAATCAGACCCAAAGCCACGATCTGCAGGGTCGTAAGCTTTAAAAATGCCTCGGCGCTGGTGCTGGCTCCTACGGAGGTACCAAGCAAAATCACTACGATGTACATCAAAGCATTGCTTGCAGTCTCCTGAAGCTGCTTTACCACTCCGGATTCCCTGAAAAGGTTTCCCAGCATCAGCATGCCTACAAGGGGAGCCGTGGTCGGCAGAATCAGACAGACTACGATGGTAACAATAATCGGGAACAGGATCTTCTCCAGTTTAGACACCGGACGAAGCTGCTCCATCTTGATCTTGCGCTCCTGCTCTGTGGTCATCAGCTTCATGATAGGAGGCTGAATGATGGGAACCAGAGCCATATAGGAGTATGCTGCCACCGCGATGGGGCCCATAAATTCCTTCTGGCCCAGCTTTCCTGCCAGGAAGATGGAGGTAGGGCCGTCTGCGCCGCCGATAATGGAAATGGCAGCAGCAGCTTTATCATTAAAGCCCATAAAGATTGCCATAAAATACGCGGCATAAATACCAAACTGGGCAGCAGCGCCCAAAAGAAAGCTCTTGGGGTTGGAGATAAGAGGACCAAAGTCCGTCATGGCGCCTACACCCATAAAGATCAGAGACGGCAAAATACTCCACTCGTCTAACAGGAAGAAATAATGAAGCAGTCCGCCCACACCATTTGACATATCTTCAGGCTTTGCCATAATATCCGGATAGATATTGACAAGCAGCATACCGAATGCAATCGGAACCAAAAGAAGCGGTTCAAACCCAAAACGGATGGCAAGCAGCAAAAATATCAGCGCCACACCGATCATCGCGAAGTTTCCGAAGGTAAGGTTGCAAAATGCTGTCTGCTGAAGAAGATTAGACATTGTCGTTGCAATATAATCCATTTTAATCCCTCCATGTGGAATTTGTGTTTTCTATTCAGCAGATTAGTTCATGGTAGCAAGAGCTGCGCCCGGCTCTACGGAATCTCCCACCGCAACATTGATGGTAGCAATGGTTCCGTCCTGGGGAGCCACAATATCGTTCTCCATCTTCATAGCCTCTAAGACCATGATCACGTCTCCCTTCTTTACGGCCTGGCCGGCACTTGCCTTCACGGCAAGAATCTTGCCCGGCATGGGAGCGCTCACTGCCACTGCGCCCTGGGCGCCTGCAGGGGCTGCTGCCTTGGGGGCTGCTTTCGGAGCGGCCTTGGGAGCTGCCTTTGGTGCTGCGGCTGCCGGAGCGCCGGTGGAAGCGCCTTCTTCTACGGTTACATCATAAACATTGCCATTGACTGTAATTGTATAATTCTTCATGATCAAAATCCTCCTGTTTATTTATGCTCTTTTCCATTTTGCTCCGGGCGCACGCTTGATGGAACGAACCACCAGCCCGTCAGCAGATGTGTTGTCAAATGCTGCAATCGCTGCGGTGATCACTGCCACCAGCTCCAGATCATCAACCAGTTCTTCCTCCTGTACCATGGCTGCAGGAGCAGGCGTGGGTGCGGGCGTAGCAGGAGCAGGAGCAGCAAGTTTCTTTTTATTTTCAAAAGCATTAATATACTTAAAGCAGCTAATCAGCAGACTGATAAAAATCAGCACCAGGAATACGATTCCCATGCCCATAAGTGTATTCATGCCGGCCTTTCCCAGCTTCTCTCCAGTGGTATACTCCGGGGTGAAGGAAAAGGTTGTGGGAGAAATGCCTATCGGGTTCTCATAATCCTCCTCATAAAAGCCCTTAAATTCTCCCTTTCTGTTGGCAAACTGCACGGTAAGGACACATTCATATCCGCCGTCTTCCGTCTGCGTCACCCTGCTCTCAGACACCTCTTTGGCTTCTCCCGTATCCTGCATCACGCTTTTCCAGGAAGAAAGCCCGTCTGCCATTGCCGTGTTCTTTTCCTTAAGAGCCCTTGCTTCTTTTTCCTCGATTACATCTTCTCCAACACTGGTGATCTCCGCCATGTTGATTACTGTCAATCGAGTAATCTCATCTGCAATCTCCCCCTGAAGGGCCTCTGGCTCTGCAGCCGTACATGCTGACAGGGCAAGCAGGCAAAACACCAGACATACCATTAACCATAACCGTCTCATATTCTGTTTCATATACACGTCACCTCATTCTAGACCGTTCCGTGTTTTCTGTCCGGACGATCCTCTCTCTTGGTAAACAGCATCTCAAACGCAGCAATCACACGTTTTCTGGTATCGCATGCCTCAATAATATCATCCACATATCCTCTCTTTGCAGCAGCGACTGCACTGGACTGAAGTTCCCGGTAAAGATTGGCCTTTTCATTGATCATGCTTAAGGTATCATCTGCCTTTGAAAGCTCGTCCGCATACATAATCTTTACGGCTGCTGCCGGATCCATCATGCCGATCACTGCCTGAGGCCAGGCATACACAATATCCGCCCCGATGGACTTGCTGTTCATGGTCAGGTAGGCAGTGCCGTAAGCCTCTCCCACAATCACAGACACCTTGGGAACCGAAGCACTTGCAAAAGCATAGGTCAGGCGGCCTGCCGTCTTGGCAATCTTGCGCTCCGTACACTTGCTGGCCTTGTATCCTTTCACATTGACCAGGGTTAAAAGCGGGATATTAAAGGCATCGCAGAAGGAGACAAACTTTTCCGCCTTCTCACATCCGTGAGAGGTCAAAACCGGCTCATATTCTTCCTCCTTCACGCCGTTCTCCCCATAGACCTCGGTCCGGTTGGCCACGCAGCCTACGGTAGAGCCGTTCAGACGGATAAATCCGGTGACCATGGACGGGTCATAGGCTTTCTTTACCTCCAGGAAAAACCCGTTGTCCGAAATCTGTGCAAGAGCAATGTCCGTGGCGCCTGCACAATTCTCCAAGCTGGCGCAGACCCGGTTTAAATCATCATCACATTCACTGTAGGACATGTCATCCTCATTGTTGGCAGGAAGAATAGCAATCAGGCTGCGGATCTGGTTAAGAACAGCATCCTCATCCCCCACAAAATCCACCAGCCCTGTATCTCCGCTCTGGAATGCCGCGCTGGAGGTATCACACTTTTCAATACGATTGCCCTCAAGGGCATTGGGAGAATTGACAAACAACTTCGCCTTCTTTTCCTCCATGAAAATGAAATCTGCCATGGCTGAAGACACTGCCATCCCGCCGCCGCAGGTGCCGAATACTGCCGCAATCTGCGGAATCACGCCGGACGCCATGGCCTGGCTTAAATAAATCTGTCCAAACCCGTTCAGCGCATCAGTAGCCTCCTGCAGACGCAGCCCGGCACAGTCAATCAAACCCACCACCGGCGCTCCCATCTTCATAGCCATAGAATAAATGTTGGAAATCTTCTTTGCGTGCATCTCGCCTACCGAACCGCCTAAAACAGCAGCATCCTGGCTGTACACGTACACAAGGCTTCCGTCGATGGTTCCGTAACCGGTAATCACGCCATCTGCTGGAGTTTCCTTGTCAGTCATGTTAAAGTCTGTGGCTCTTGCAGTAATGTAAGAACCTACTTCAACAAAACTGTTCTCATCAAGCAAAGCGCTGATTCTGCTGCCCGCTGACGTTTGTGCTGAATTACTCATTTTGCAATCCTCCATTTTAAAATATTCACGGCGCCGCCTAAAATCGTTAAATTTTTGACAGCAATCCGCATAGTAACTCCAATTTCTGCCGATTTTAATTGTATAATGTTATGGGACAAAATTCAAGCTGTTTTTGTATTTTTTTCAAGAACCGGCAAATTTTTCACGAGAATTTTACAGAAGGCTTTTAAAAGCCGAAAAATCTGTCCCAAACCTTTCTGAAACAATAGGAAAAATCCCTTTTCTCCACAGTCCGATCTGCAAAAAGAGGATAACTGCGAATGGTTTTTCCGTTCAAAAGATAACGGACATGACCCACCAGCTCCCCTTTCTTAACAGGCGCTTTCAAAAGCTCTGGCACCTCGGCCCTCCGCTCCACATTCTCATCCTCCGCCAGAAGAATCCTCAGATGCCGGTCTTTCTCCTCTAAACGGGAAACCGGCTTTACCACAGGCGCCTTCTCCTGCCTTTTCGCGCCGGTTCCGGTGATTTCCCCGATTCCGTCCTCCACAGGGATCTCCTTTAGATCCGGCTCCTGGTAAACATCCTGGTAATGATACTTCTCCCGGCCATAGTTAAAAAGTGTCCTGGCATCTGCCCATTTGTAGGTTTTATGAGGCGGCCATCCGCTTCCGAGAAGAGCCAGAATATACGTTCGTCCCTCATCCTCTAAGGCTGCCACATAGGAATAGCCTGCCTTGTCCGTAAAGCCTGTCTTGCCGCTTAAAAGCCCATCCATCATAGACAGCAGGGCATTATGGTTTACACAGGAAAAGGATCCTTTTTTCTCCACGTCCGTAAAAGCATAGCTGGCTGTCCGGGTGATCTCTAAAAATTCCTCCCGCCGGGGAGATTCCCGAATACAATAGCGCATCACAGCAGCCAAATCTTCTGCCGTAGTGCCGTGGATGTATTCTTTGCCGTCAGGGGCCGTGTAGGTCTTATCCAGTCCGTTGGGGGTCAGAAAACAAGTATTTTTACACCCGAGCTGCTTTGCTTTTTCATTCATCATAGCGGAAAATCCCTCCACGCTTCCTCCGATCTGCTCTGCGATGACTACTGCCGAGTCATTGTGGGATTCCAGCATCAGGGAATAGAGTAAATCCTTCAGGTAAAACTGTGTGCCTTTTCTGGCCCCCAGACGGACCTTGGGCTGGGCGGCGGCTGTCTCCGACACCGTGCAGATATCCTTGGGATTTCCGTTTTCTAAGGCAAGGATACAGGTCATGATCTTTGTGGTGCTTGCCATGGAACGGAATACCTCCCCGTCCTTTTCATAGAGAATCCGTCCTGTATCCCCGTCCATTAAAACAGCAGAAAGGGCATAAAGGGAAAGCTCCTCCTTTGCTTCTGTCTCGATTATTCCCGCATTTGACGGTTCTGATTCCCCAAATGATAATACCTGCCATGTTGTTTTTACGGATCGTTCTGCTGGTATTTTCCACACAGCCTGAGTGCTTCCCCAAAAAGCAAAGCCGATGGTGACTCCTGCCATCAGCCCCCGTATGCGATTTTCTCTCACCATTGTCCCCCTCTTATTTTTTAATTTCTATCCTTTATCCTATTCCTGTAAAGGCTTGTATATTCCTTTTGGGGAAATTCAGGCTTTTGCGTTGGAGAAATGTGTGGTAAAATGTAGATAACTGTACGCAGTCTTGAAAAAGCTCATGAAAGGAAGGAATTTGTGTGAAGCATGACCGCCTGATTTTTCATATTGATGTAAACTCTGCTTTTCTGAGCTGGGAGTCTGTCTACCGGATGGAAAAAGATCCGGAGGGAGTGGATCTGCGCTCCATTCCTTCTGCGGTAGGCGGAGATTCCAAATCCCGTCATGGGATCGTATTGGCTAAATCTGTTTTGGCCAGGCAGTGCGGAGTAACTACAGGAGAGCCTTTGGCCAGTGCCCGGCGCAAATGCCCGTCCCTGGTTGTTGTGCCCTCCCGTTTTGATTTGTACATCAAGTGTTCCCAAAAGCTCCACCGTCTCTTAGAAGACTATACCCCTGATATTGAAAGGTTCAGCATTGATGAGGCTTTTTTAGATATGACGGAGACCATCCACCTGTTTCATGAACCAAGGCAGACGGCAGACGCTATCCGTGAGCGGATTGCCCGCGAGCTGAAATTCACGGTGAATATCGGCATTTCTTCCAATAAGCTTTTGGCAAAAATGGCGTCTGATTTTGAGAAGCCGGACAAAACCCACACCCTGTTCCCTGAAGAAATCCAAAAGAAAATGTGGCCGCTGCCGCTGCGTGATTTGTTTTTTGTGGGAAGCGCTGCAGCGGAGAAGATGAACCGGATCGGCCTGCACACCATAGGGGATATGGCTCTCTGTGACGAGCGGATTTTAAAGGCTCATTTAGGAGATAAATACGGCTCGCTCATTCACCGGTATGCCAACGGCATGGATGACGATCCGGTGGAAAGCCGCGAACCCGCCAGCAAAGGCTATGGCAACCGCATCACTTTGTCTCGGGATGTATCGGATTTTGACACGGCCTGCCAGGTTCTTCTTGCCCTCAGCGAGACAGTGGGCGCAAGGCTTCGGGAGGAAAAAGTCCGATGCAGCTGTATCTGCGTGGAGCTAAAAGACTGGCAGTTTATAAGCCGCTCCCATCAGCTTACCCTTAACGCTCCTACAGACTCTACTGCCGTCCTCTACCAAAATGCCTGCCGGCTTTTAAAGGAGTTTTGGGATCTGACCCCTGTCCGTTTAATCGGCCTTCGGACTGCTCAGATTTCAGAGGATTCTTATGAACAGTTAAGCCTGTTCGAGACGAGCCAGTCGAAAAAAATGAAAGAATTAGAGCGGGCGGTGGATAAAATCCGCGGAAAATACGGTATTGACAGCATTAAGCGGGCAAGTTTTCTAAAGGAGGACACTCTTACCGATCATGCTGTCAGCAAGAAAAAACATCTGCACAAAGGAGACTGACATCTTATGGAACAAAAAGCCTTTACCAACAGCCAGATCATCAATGGAATTGCCTTTAGTTTTTCTGCTTTTTTCCTTCTTTCTGCCTTGGCTGCAGCTCTTTGGACCGGTGAATGGGGAAGTGTGTTTCTGAACTGGTATTACATCATGATTACTCCTGGTCCTCTGGTTACGGATTATCTGGAAATCGGAGGTCTTGCCAGCGCCATGTTAAATGCCGGAGCCTGCGGCATGACCTGTTTTGTCTTTATGCGGTTTCTAAAGGGAGATTCCAGAGCTGCCACTTTAGCAGGCTATTTCCTGGTGGTGGCGCACTGCTTTTACGGCCTGAATTTTCTCAACATGTGGCCCTGCCTTTTGGCTCCTTTTCTATACCTGCGCTGCAAAAAGCTGGACTTTAAAGGCAATCTGCACGTGTGCATGTTTGCCACCTCCTTCAGCCCTTTTATCAGTGAACTGCTGTTTCGGTATACCCAGGGGGAAGATTATACCTTTGGCGTTTTAAGTCTTAATTCTTCCGGCATTTTCTTGGCAATTGCCTTCAGTCTGATGATTGGCTTTGTGATCCCGGCCATCCTGCCGGGCGCCCAGGCATGGCATAAGGGCTATAACCTTTATAACGGCGGCCTTGCCTTTGGCCTGTTTGGCTTTTTCCTGTTTAACTTTTTATACCGGACCATGGGCATTGCCTCTTTCGGACCTACAACCCGCTTGAATCCCATTTATGAATCCTTCCACCGCTCCTACCGCCTGTACGGCAATATATTTTTCCTGATTCTTTTTGCGTCCTGCCTTACAGCCGGATACCTTCTCAACGGAAAAAGCCTGAAGGGCTATGACCGCCTTATGAGGGACACGGGCCATTCCAGCGATTTTTCCGAAAAATACGGAATGCCCCTTTGCCTCATCAATATCGGCTGTTATGGGACGATGTTCCTTCTGTACATTAACCTGACCATACTCTTTACCAAGGGCGTCGGCTTTACAGGGCCTACTATCGGCGTGGTGATTGCATCCCTGACATTTGCCGCCATGGGACAGCATCCCAAAAATGTCTGGCCAATCCTTGTAGGCTACCAGACTCTTTATTTTCTCACCATGTATCTTTGTTTTATCCATGACAGAGATCTGTCCTGGTCTCTGTCCAACCAGGGATATATCAACGGCGTGGCCTTTGCCACCGGACTCTGTCCCATTGTAGGCCGCTACGGAATCCGGGCAGGCATTGCAGCAGGCTTTATATGCGCTTCCATGTGTACGGCCACCAGCACCCTTCACGGCGGGTTTGTTTTGTATAACGGCGGCCTTACCACAGGCATTACTGCCCTGATTTTTCTGCCGATTTTAGAACATTACCATCCCCAAACCCGCCAGGAAATCAAATCGCAGGCCAAAAATTTCCATACCATGATCTCTCTGGTGGATGATATTTCCTTAGAGGTGCGCCATGCACACAATGAGATCAGCTTTGGCTCGACTGTGGAGGAAATGGAGGAGGAGTAAGCCGCAGTCCTTTGGGATAGTGGTTTTTCAGCACGCCCCATGCCGCTTTTCCCCATCCCAAAGGATATTCTGCCGCGCAGACAAGCACCCATCCTTTCAGATCTTCTTCTATCTTCAGAGTATTTCCTGAAAGATATTCAAGCACCCTTTTATCATCCGGATCCAGACAGATTTTTCTTCTGACCTGGTCCGGATGCAGGGTCTTTGCAAGTCCATGAGCCGGTTCAAAACGGTTTTTCTTTAAAGCTCCCAAATGCAGTCCCGGCCTTAAGACTTTAAGTCCTTTGATTCTTCCCATTGCCTCCGGCATACGGTATATCTGCTGCCCGAACAGAATCAGATTATTTTCTATTTCTCCTGCAGGCAGCCCCTGAAAGGCAGATGCCTCCATCCATAAAAGATCTTCCAAAAATTCCTTAAGGATTCTTCTTCCCTCCGGATCTTCCCACAGTTTTTCCTTGTTTTTTCTTTCTCTTGCCAGGCTTTTTGCCCTGTATTCCCCTTTGTCTTCCTTTTGAAGCAGTGCCAGATAATGTCCTTCCCCTTCTGCCAAATGAGGCCAAATCCGGAAAGTATCCTCCACTGCCCTGCAGCCTTTTTTCGTCCACTCAAGTCTTCCGGGCGACAGTCCGGGCAGGCATTTTTCCCGGGAGATCCGAACCACCGAAAACTCCGGATGCCGCCCTAAAAATCCCTCAATCTGCTGTTCATTTTCCTCCGGGGAAAAGGTACAGGTGGAATACACCATCCGCCCTCCGGGCCGTAAAAGCTTAGCTCCGTTGTCCAGGATCTCCCTCTGTCTTTCTGCGCACAGCCTTACGTTTCCTTCACTCCACTCCAGCCTGGCCTGTTCATCCTTGCGGAACATCCCTTCCCCGGAACAAGGCGCATCGATCAGGACTTTGTCGAAAAATTCAGGAAAAGCTTCTGCCATACGCACAGAGGTTTCATTGGTCACTACGGTATTGGCAAATCCCATTCTCTCCACGTTTCCGGACAAAATCTTTGCCCGCCCGGCATGAATCTCATTGCTGACCAAAAGCCCCTTTAAACCCAGCCTTTCTGCAGCCTGGGTCGTCTTTCCCCCCGGCGCGGCACACAGATCCAGCATACGTTCTCCCGGCTTAGGATCTAAAAGCGGCACTGCCCCCATCGCGCTGGGCTCCTGTATATAATACAGCCCTGCTTCGTGAAGGGGATTTTTACCCGGCCTGGCCTCCTGCTGATAATAAAAGCCTTCCCTGCACCAGGGAATCTGCCTTAAGCCAAAGACCTCCTTATACCGCTCATACAGTTCTTCTGTTTTTCCTTTGCTGCCATGAAAGCGAAGCCCCTGTGCCCGCTCTTTTTCATAGCTTGACACAAAGGCTTCATATTCCTTTCCCAGCATATGTTTCATCCGTGCCAGAAATTCTTCCGGCAGCTTTATTGAAACACAACCTTCACTCATTTTCTCACCTTCCAAATAAAGTCCCTAAAAGACCGCGTCCAATGCTTGCTCCCAGATTGCCGCCCAGGCGTTTTCCAAAGCTGCCGCCTACGCTCTTTCCGATCTCATTGCCCACCTCTCTGCCAATGGTCCCGGCGGCTGACTTGGCCACATTGGCCACTGCACGCTTTTTGGCCTTTTGGGCAGCCTCCTGCTCCTTCTGGATGGCTTTTGCCTGACGTTCTGCCTCTCTCCGGGCTTCCTTTGCCTGCCGCTCTGCTTCCCTTTCCTGCTGTCTGGCAGCCCTTAAAGCTTCCTTCTCCGCTTCCTTTCTGGCTGCCTCCTCCTCTTTCCTCTGCTGTTCTTCTGCCAGCAGGCGCTCTTTTTTGGCCTCCTCCTCTTTTCCCCTTCTCATGAAAAATTCATAGGCAGAATCCCTGTCAATCATGGTCCCGTATTTGGCATGGAGAAGATTTCCCTTAATCTGTCCCTGCCGGTTCTCGTCTGACACAGGTCCAAGCTGGCTCTGCGGCGGAAGGATTCTGGCTCTGCGCACAATAGAGGGAGAACCGTCTTCCTGAAGAAACGACACTAACGCCTCCCCGATGGCCAGCTCTGTCAGCACGGTTTTGGTGTCAAACTCAGGATTGATTCGAAAAGAGTTGGCCGCTGCACGTATTGCCTTCTGATCTGCCGGCGTGTATGCGTGAAGACTATGCTGAATCTTGTTGCCTAATTGCCCTAACACTTCGTCCGGAATGTCTCCCGGGCTTTGGGTGATAAAGTAGATTCCCACTCCTTTGGAGCGGATCAGCTTTACTACCTGCTCAATCTTCTGCAAAAGCGCCTTGGGCGCTCCCTTAAAGAGCAGATGGGCCTCATCGAAAAAGAACACCATCTTGGGCCGCTCACAATCCCCTGCTTCTGGCAAAACCTCAAAAAGCTCTGACATCATCCAAAGCATAAAAGTAGAATACATCATGGGATTATTGATCAGGCTCTCACTATGTAAAAGATTGATCATGCCCTTTCCGTTAAAATCTGTCTTAAACCAGTCATGGATATCTAAGGCCGGCTCCCCGAAGAACTGGTCAGCTCCCTGTTCCTCTAAGGCTGTCAGGCTTCTGAGAATACTGTTAATACTCTGTCTGGGAAGGCTTCCATATTGATTTCCGTACTCTTTATTGTTCTCCCCCACATAGTTTAACATGGCACGCAGATCCTTGGTATCTAAAAGCAGCAGGCCCTCATCATCCGCAATCTTAAACACAACGGTCAGAACATCCTCCTGGACCGCTGTCAGCTCCATCAGCCTTGCCAAAAGCGTAGGCCCCATCTCGCTGATGGTAGTCCGAAGGGGAAGTCCCTTTTTTGCGAAAATATCCCAAAAGCACACAGGATATGCCTGACAGGTCCAATCCGCCTCCCCAATGCCTGCTGTCTCTATACGTTTTTTTATGTCGTCTGTCATGATTCCCGGACAGCACATGCCGGCTAAATCTCCCTTTACATCTGCCAGAAACACGGGAACCCCTGCGTCGCTGAAGGACTCAGCCAGTACCTTTAAGGTAACGGTCTTTCCTGTACCTGTGGCGCCGGCAATCAGCCCATGGCGGTTTGCCATTCGGGGAAGAATGGACAGCCTTTCGCCGCTGTCTGATGCCACCCAAATCTGTTGTTCATAAAACATACCTTTTCTCCTTACTTTTACTCAATTTCATCTGAAGCACAATATCAAACGGTAGAAAAGCCACGTATCCTCCAGCGGACCGTGGCTCCGATTATTCATCTTCTATCGTACCTACCGTTCTTCCCTTAAATCAGCGCAAGCTTATTGTTTCCCTCAGAATCATCACCGTTTACCACATAATAAACCGCATTCTCCTCCGGTTTAATATAAATGGTGATATTCTCAATCTCTGCTCCCTCGTGAGCCTCTTTATAAGCCCTGGCTGCAGCTGCGGTCAGATCCTCCACTGTAACCTGTCCGGCGCTGCACTGAATCACAGCCGACACTTTCGGTTCTGCCTTCTTGGCTGCAGCAGCCTTTTTCTCCTCTTTGGGAGCTGCTGTCTCTATGTCTGCTTCCTCTGCTGCCTTCTTGGCCTCAGTCTTTTTTACGGTGGTCTTCTTTACTGTCTCCTCACTGACTGCACTGGCAGGCTTTCGTCCTCTTTTTTTCTTTTCTGCCGGCTCCGCAGCCACTATCTCTTTGGTCTCTGCTACTTCCTCAGCCGCTTTTCTTCTAGGCATGATTCTCCTCCTCATTTAACTCCAAATTGAATTGAACTTCATTATAACTCCAAAACAGCCGCATTCACAGCCATCAAAATCCTATAGCTATAAAAAGGCTTCTGCTCTTTTCTGTCATTCCATAGTTGCTGATGGAATTATAAATCGATTTTTTCAGTTTGTCAATGAAATAACCTTTATTTTACCCTGAAACTGCCTGATTTAAAGCGATTTTGTTAAAAATTACAGTTTTTACGGCATTCTCCCCCACTAACAGGAAAAAAAACCTTAAAAATCCCGAAAAAGCGCTTGTTTTTTCCGGATTTATCACCATATGTAACAGTTCAATAAAGTTTAAAACCATTACAGCCATAATTCTACGAAAAACACAGCCATACATGCACCTATGGAAACCCGAAACAAATTTCCATCCACCCACGCAATCACTGCTGCTGCCGTAAATCCTGCCAGCCCTGACCAAAAGGAAGCGGTTGCGGATAAAATGGCAGGGAATGTCATTACTGACAAGCTTACATAAGGTACATAATAGAGAAAGGAGCGGATAAAAGAATTTTTGATCTCCTTTTTCAGCAGGGTCAGCGGTAAGGCCCGCACCAGATAAATGGCTGCAGCCATTATAAACAGGCCTGGCCAGATGTTTGTCTTCATGCTCTGTCCTCTCTTTCTTTCTCATCCTTCACCGGAAACAGCACAGCCGCTGCTCCTGCCACCACAATGGTCAAAATCATAATCTGAAATCCTGACGGGATCTGATTCAGCAGTGGAATCACAGCAAAAATCCCGCTTGCTCCCATGGAAATCAGCACTACCAAAGCAATGATCCGATCCTTTTTAGAAGGCGGCACCACAATGGCAAGAAACATTCCATACAAAGCCACGCTCATGGCGCTCATAGCCCTGGCAGGAAGAATCATCCCCAGCAGCACTCCCATCACAGTGCCCAAAACCCATCCCGGCGCAGCAGAGGCAATGGCTCCGTACATATACCACGGCTCTAGTTTTCCTTCCGCGCCCATGGATACAGCAAATATCTCATCCGTAACTCCATAAGCCATGAAAAAACGATGGAAAAACGGTCTGTCCTGTCTGACTTTTTGAGAGAGGGCGCTTGACATCAAAAGATACCGAAGGTTGACCACCAGTTCTGTTACTACCATCTCCCCATAGCCTGCCCCCAGGGAAAGAGCACTGATTCCTGCAAATTGTCCTGCGCTTGCCAGCATGGCAGCGGACATAAAGCCGGATTGAATCCAGGTCATGCCTGCCTTTCTGGCTGCAATGCCCAAGGTAAAGGATACGGCAAAATATCCCATTCCAATAGGTATGCCTGCTTTAAAGCCTTGAAAAAAAAATCCCTTTGCCTGGCTTGTTTTCGTTGTCTCCATTCTTTTTTCCATAATTCTTCGCTCCTCGTTTGGTAAAAACCTTCGGCCCATTTGAAATACCTGATTTCAAATTGCCTTTTGGCGATAAAGTTTTCGTAGTAAATCATACATGCATGTGTCCTGCCTGTCAACCTTTGTCCTTTGGGAAAAATCTTTTGACACCCTTCACTCCGTATACTATAATCAATCATAAGATATTAAAAAACACCATCGAGAAAGGTCCCTCCTTCCATGACCAGCAAAGAACTTCTTTATGTAAAAACAGTAGCCGACGAAAAAAGCATTTCCCGTGCCGCAAAAAAACTCTTTATTGCCCAGCCTTCTTTAAGCCAGTCCATCCAAAGGATTGAAGAAGCCTTAGGCACTCCGTTGTTTAACCGCAATACCAAAGGTCTGACCCTTACCTTTGCCGGTGAACGCTACTGTCAGATGGCATCTCAGGTTTTAAAAATGTATGAGGATTTTGAGTTGGAGATCAGCGATATCAACAATCTTCGGACAGGGCGGGTGCATATGGGAATTACCAATCATTTGGGAACTCTGACTTTGGCACGTATCCTTCCGGAATACCGGCGGATTTGCCCTTATGTAGAGCTTTATATCCACGAAGAAAACACTGCTACCTTAGAGCAGATGCTTCTGAGAGGAGAGCTGGATTTTGTCATTATGCATGCTCCAAGAGACATTTCTCCATCTCAGATTCACTATGATATTATGGCCCGGGATCCTTTTGTGATTGCCATTCATCCACAGCACAGACTGATTCAAAAGGCAGTAAAAAAGCCCGGCTTCCCCTATCCGATTCTGGACTTAAAGCTTCTTGCCAAGGAGCCGTTCCTTATGCTCCACAAAGAGCAGAGAATCCGTCAGATCACGGATGCGGTTCTCTTAAAGGCCGGTATCTCCCGCCCTTCCATTGCCCTTACTCTGCGCAATTATGAGACGGCGCTTCTTCTTGCAGCCAGAGGACTTGGAACCACTCTGATTCCTCTCCAGTACTTTCAGATTGCTTCCTATGAGTATTGTCCGGCCCTTTTATGGATCGAAGAAAAATATGATGCCTGGTGGGATATGTGCATCGCAACCCTGCAGAACGGCTTTTTGTCAAAGGCTGATCAGCTCTTTATCCGCCTGGTAAAAGAACAATTTAAAGAATAAAAACTATTGACAGCGATTCAAGCGACAGACTGTCATTGGTTTCCTTAGAAAAACAATATGGGAGGGAATCTTTGATTTTGAGAAGAAGTGTCTCCCACACCTTTCCTATAACCAAGGTGCAGGAGGCATTTAACCTATTCGACAGCCGGGATCCGCCTGTTCGAAATGATGTTCTTATATTTTAGTGTTTGCCTTAATATCTATGATCTAATCTACCTTCCCATCTTTGACAATAATGGGAGGAATCTGAGACATCATGTTATCAATATCCTCAAACATAGCGCTTTTTGTTGTGCCCAGATAGCTTGCCTCGCTGATGTGCTTTAGTACCTCCTGGTACTGAACCTTGATCTTATCCAAAAAACCGGTCAGCACCTGAAGCGCTCCTCTGGAAGTGCTGATCACCCCGGAAATCTCTGACTGAACCGAAGCCGCGCCTTCTGCTGCCTGGGTAATCCTGTCAAACACTTCATAGGTCTCATTGACTTTCTCCATGCTGTGTCCTAATGCCTGTCTTGAGGTATGAATACTGGCATTCAGCTTCTCAGTTCCCTGCTCCACATCGCTGAGGCTTGCATCCACCATACCAGTCAAATCCTTAATCTCATCTGCCAGCTTTTTCACCTCAGACGCTACCACGGAAAATCCCTTTCCCTGAGCGCCTGCCCTGGATGCCTCAATGGAAGCATTCAGGGCCAGAATATTGGTCTGGTTTGCAATGGAAACGATCTTGCCCATACAGCTTTTGATCTCCTCCACGGCTCCCTGCAGATCCTCAAAGGTAGCATTCATCTCCACAAAATGATTTTCCACCTCCATGGCGCTGCTCTTTAGCTCAGCTACCTCTCCCTGAGCCTGCACCACTGATTCATCGATCCGTTCCTTTACCTCTGCAAATTCTCCGGACACCTGTTCAATATTAGAAAAAGTCTGGTCAAATTCTTCAAGCTTTGACTGAAAACTGTCTGTCTTCTCCACTACTGTGTGAAAGGAACTTTTGATCTGTCCCAGCTCTTGGAGGGACTCCACCTCCTTCTCCACCAAATCATTCCGATATTCATTTAAGGTATCGATTACGAATAATACCGGATACAGCCCTTTTTTCTCTGCCTGAGTATCCTCTGCCCCTTTTCGGGATTTCTTTAAAAATGCCATCTCTCATTCCCCCTTATTCAAATACCACGCAGGTCATGGACTGATTGACAAAACGGTTGTTATAATGCTCTCCGTATCCCACCAGACCTCCATGATTGCCCAGAGCACTCATCTCATGCAGATACTCCTGCATATAATTGTTCTCACTGAAAAGCTTGTAACGGAAAAGGCAGTTTACAGAAAATACTGCGGATATCTTGGAAAAATCCCTGCGGATAGTGCTGATCGTCTCTTTCACGATGGCCCGGTAGTCCCCCAGCTCCAAAAGAACCAGCACATCCGAATCATTCACTTGGCGGAAACAGGCCAAAGAATCATCTACCACCTCTTTGATTGATACAATGTACACCTCATTGCCGTTAATCTTTCCAAATGGGTTTTTAAAGGTCTGGGTGGAAATCTGTTCCTCCGACACATTCAAAATCTTCTGATAGACACTCTTTGCAGACGTCCCGTTTAATGCCCCCAGGATATATCTGGCCCGGTCTGTCCGGGAAGCAATAAACCGGTAATCTCCCATCGTATGATAGATATTTTCCTTATATGCTTTGACCTTTCCTCCCTCATTCCGAATCAGGGCATAGGCCACTGCATCCTTGTATACCCTGCCGTTGGCAGAGATCCTTCCGCCGTCACCGGTTCCCCCTACCAGAGAGATACCTTTGTGCTTCAATACACTGTATATGGTAGTGAGCACACAAGCGTCATTCCCCGAACAAAAATCGATGCAGATCGTGTTCTCCATGGTACTGCTGACCTGATTCACATCCCTCTGCAGACGATCAATATACCGGACCGGCATTACAGACACCTGCTCCAGCACATTTGCCACCGCACATACTCCGTCCGAAAAGGCAATGACCCCCACACCATTCTCCACCACCTGGGTATCATAGCTCATCCCAATACATCCAATACTGGGCACTCCGGGAAAAAGTGCCTCCAATTCCTTCACATGCTGCTCAAACTGCCTGTCATTGGACATCAGAAGAAGCATCTGAGGCATTCCCACCCCTCTGACGGCTTCCTTCAAATCGCCCTGTCTGCTCATACCAAAAAATTGTTTCATAGCACCCTCTCTTAACTATGTAATATCTTCACAAAGGATCATAGCTCCTGGCTTATTGATCGCGGAAATAACAGCCTGCGGGTACTTTCTCTGAATCGCCCTGCGGCTGTTATTATTTTAACTCTATTATACGTTATCTCATAATCCGTAGTCAACCACTATTTCAAAAAACCGGAAAAATTCGATCTATTAGAAATTTTAATAAATTTAACGATTGTATTCTCTATATCTTATATGTTACACTTAACATGCAATATTTTTGCCTGATACAGCGATAGAAAAAGAAATCGATCATCAACATTACTTTTGGAGGAATTACAAAATGGGCGGATTTTTCGGCGTTACCTCAAAGAAAGACTGCGTCATGGATTTATTTTTCGGAACAGACTACCATTCTCACTTAGGCACCCGCCGGGGCGGTATGGCTGTCTACGGAAAAAGCGGTTTTCAAAGAAGCATCCACAACATCGAAAATTCTCCGTTCCGCACAAAATTCGAGCGGGACGTAGAGGAGCTTTCCGGCAATTCCGGCATTGGCTCCATCTCTGACAATGAGCCGCAGCCGCTGCTCATTCAGTCTCATCTGGGCAGCTATGCCATTGTCACCGTCGGCAAGATCAATAATGAAGAAGCTTTGATTCACCAGGCATTTGAGAACGGCCACATTCATTTTATGGAAATGTCCGGCGGAAGGATCAATGCCACCGAGCTGACTGCCTCTATTATCAACCAGAAGCAAAGTCTGGTAGAAGGGCTTCTCTATGCTCAGGATATGATCCAAGGTTCCATGACCATCCTTCTTCTAACCCCGGAAGGTATCTATGCTTCCAGAGACCGATACGGACGCACCCCGGTGATGATTGGAAAAAGGGAGGACGCCTACTGTGTTTCCTTTGAAAGCTTTGCCTATATTAATCTGGGATACCAGGACTGCACAGAATTAGGACCTGGTGAGATTGTTTTGATTAACCCGTCAGGAATCCAGTCTCTCAGCAAGCCCAGAAAAGAGAGAAAAGTCTGTTCCTTTTTGTGGGTTTATTACGGTTATCCTACTTCCAGCTATGAAGGGGTAAATGTAGAAGAAATGCGCTACCGCTGCGGAGAGATCCTTGCCGGACGGGATTTTGGCTGTCAAAAGGAGAACTGCACTGGCTGTCCCGGACACGCAGATGTCCCGGAAGATACCTTTCATCCGGACATAGTGGCAGGGGTCCCGGATTCCGGCATTGCCCATGCCATTGGCTATGCCAACCAGTCCGGCATTCCCTTTGCCCGCCCCTTTATTAAGTACACCCCCACCTGGCCCCGTTCTTTTATGCCTCAGAACCAGAGCCAGAGAAACTTAATCGCCAAGATGAAGCTGATTCCTGTAGATGCCCTGATCCGCGGCAAAAGTCTTCTTTTGATTGACGATTCCATTGTTCGAGGCACCCAGTTAGGCGAGACTACTGAATTTTTATATAAGAGCGGAGCCAAGGAAGTGCATATCCGCCCTGCATGTCCTCCCCTGCTCTTTGGCTGCAAATACTTGAATTTCTCCCGCTCCACCTCGGATTTGGATTTAATTACCCGCCGCGTTATCAGGGAACGGGAGGGAGATTGTGTATCTCCTGAGCTTCTGGCTGAATATGCTGATCCGGACAGCCAAAATTATGCGGAAATGGTACAGGAGATCTGTAAACGCCTGAATTTCACATCCCTGAAATATCACCGGCTGGATGATCTGATAGAGTCCATCGGTCTTCCGGCTGATTCTCTCTGCACTTATTGCTGGAGCGGAAAGGAATAATCAAAACTTTTCCGGAAAACAAAGTCTTCAAAAAAGCAGGCATTCGGCCTTATCTTTTGCCGAATGCCTGTTTTTTTCTCTTTTCGTCTGCCGAACATATCCCTATCTTTATTCTTATCTTATCAAAACCGTAGTATAGTAGCTTGTTTCTTCCGGCGCCATTTCCATATCATAATAAATATGCTCATCCAGAAAACCACAATTCTCTACTACAACTCCCCTCATCCCTTTTTCTTTCATAATCTGTCTTACCGAAGAAAGCTTGGATCCGGCTTTCATAAGAACTTTGACTCCCGGATAATCTAATGTCCTATCAATCCCATAATTAGAAGGAATAATATGAAGCTGCTCTGACCGATCTGCCAAACTTTCTCCCACCCTTGCCGCAGCCGCACAAAAAGAAGGAATCCCGCTGATGATCTCTGCCGGATATCCCTGTTTTTGTATCAGGCGATGAAGATAAATATAAGTAGAGTAGATGGTAGGATCTCCAATGGTAAGATACGCTACATCTTTTCCTTCCTGAAGCTTTTGAATAATCAGCTCTGCATCCTGCTCGTATTTTTCCTTTAAAACCTGCTGATCCTTTGTCATAGGAATAGCCAGATTCAGGCATTCCTTTTGTCCTATCCCTTTTACGATCCCTCCTGCAATTCGATAACTGACAGCAAGCTCCCTGTCAGCAGCAGGAACTGCTATAACCGGACATTTCTCAATGGTCTCCGCTGCCAGAAACGTCATCAGCTTTGGATCTCCAGGACCGACTCCTACACCGTATAATGTTCCGTTCATTCTGCTATTCCTTTGATTTCGTTGTTTTTTCGATAGTTTTGTATCTTCGCCCCTATCCAGACGCCAAATGTATTCAAAATCAAATCATCCAGCTCTGATACTCCAGTTCCCAGTATAAACTGTAAAGTCTCAATCATCGCGGAAAGCAAAAAACCATAAAACACACTCTTTAAAACAGAGCTTGATCGATTCAATCTGTAGCAATAAACTCCAAAAGGTAAAAACCAAATAATGTTCCCTGCAAACAGATAAATAAAATGAAAGAATTTTCCTTGTCGGAGCATAAAATAGTATTCTGCAAATAAAGTAGAATTAAAACTCCCTTTTTGAAATAAATTCTCCGGACGAAAACTGCTTCGAAATACTGTGATCCGCAAAAGTATCATTAAATAAATTATAAAAGACAGCAAAAAGAAATTTTTCTTCACAACTTATCCTTCCCTGTCATTGGTAAGTCCTGCCTTATCTAACAAATAAAAAGCCAAACTCAGCCCCATCCCCACGATACAGGCCAAAACCATGCCTGTAAGCTGGATGTTGCCGATCTTTATGGCAATCCCGGAAAGCCCGGCTACAAAAATAACAGAAGTTAAAGCCTGATTCCTGGATTTTCCAAAGTCTACCTTGGAATCCACCAGAATCCGAAGTCCGGAAGTGCCGATCATCCCATACAGCAGAAATGAAATACCGCCGATCACAGGTCCTGGAATGGTGCTGATCAGCATGGACAGCTTTCCCACAAAAGAGCAGATAATAGAAAGCACTGCCGCCCCGGCAATCACATGGACACTGTACACGCCTGTCATCGCCATAACGCCTATATTTTCCCCATAGGTGGTAGTGGGCACAGAACCGATCATTCCGGATATCATAGTGGAGAAATTATCTCCGAAAAGGCTTCTGTGAAGACCTGGATCCTTTAACAGATCCCTCCCTACAATCTTACTAGTCACCACCTGGTGCCCAATATGCTCTGATGCAATCACTAAAATCACAGGCAGGATAATCAAAATCGCCTCTAAATCAAACTTTGGAGCAGTAAAATCCGGCAGTGCAAACCAAGGCGCTGCCGCCACAGCCTCAAAGCTGACAATCCCGCAGCAAACCGCCGCGGCATAACCTGCAATCACGGCAATCAGTATGGGAATTACCGAGAGAAATCCCTTAAATAAAATGGAACCAAACACCGCAAAGCCCAAAGTCACCAAAAACACAATCATATTAGCCGGCTGAATCTTATCCTCTAACAGTCCGGCATTGCTGGCTGCCGAGGAAGACAGCTCCAGGCCAATCAAAGCCACAACCGGTCCCATGGCAGCCGGCGGAAGAACCACATCAATCCAGTCTGTTCCAAACTTATATACAATCAGAGCCAGGATACAGCCGCACAAGCCTACTGCCACAAAGCCTCCCAGTGCATATTCATAACCCCAGTTCTGAATCACGATCCCTGCCGGAGCAAGGAAAGCAAAGCTGGAGCCAAGATAGGCCGGAGCCTTGCCCTTTGTCACCAGAATAAAAAGCAAGGTTCCAATCCCATTCATAAAAAGCACAATAGCCGGACTGATTCCAAAAAGAAAAGGCACCAGCACAGATGCGCCGAACATGGCAAACATATGCTGAACACTCAGAGGCGCTAAGAGCCGGATAGGCACCTTTTCTTCTACCTGAATGATACGTTTTGTTCCCATAAGCTCCTCCTGCAGATTATCAGTGTCTTCTTAGCTGGAATTTCTGTACAGACACCCTCATTTCTTCTGCCTGCATATTCAGATCTCTTGCTGCTCTCGCTGACTTTTCCGCTGTGGCGGCATTGGTCTGCACTACATTGGAAATCTGCTCCATGCCTTCTGTAAGCTGGGCCAAAGACTCTGCCTGCTCAATAGCAGAATCTGCAATACGGCCTACCAGATCCGTGGACCGTCTGGCTCCCATCACACTTGTGGATAGAGACTGGGTGGTATCTGTGGACAATGCCGTTCCATGCTCCACCAGCTTCATGGAAGCTTCAATAAGCTTTGTAATATCCTTTGCCGCGATAGAGCTCTTTGTGGCAAGGCTCTGTACCTCATCCGCAACCACGGCAAATCCCTTGCCTGCTGCCCCTGCTCTGGCCGCCTCAACCGCTGCATTTAATGCCAGAATATTCGTCTGGAAGGAAATGTCTTCAATCGTCTTAATAATACCGCTGATCTGGCGGGAAGATTTGGATATATCCTCCATAGCGCCTGTAAGCTGCTCCATCTTTTGATTACATGCGGTAAGCTGTTCTGCCGCCTCAATGGAACTCTGCTTGGCATCCTTGGCATCCTCGGAAGTCTGGCGCACCTGCTCAGACAGCCCCTGGATACTTGCGGAAAGTTCCTCTACAGCAGATGCCTGCTGTACGGCCCCGTCAGACAAAACCTCTGCATCTGACGCCATCTGTTCTGACTCTAAAGACACATTGCCGGATGTCTGGTTGATCTGAAACAAAGCACGGTTTAAGGAATCCAAGATCTGCCCCATAGCCTGCTGGATAGGACGGAACTCCCCCCGATAGTCATTGCCAATGGTTAAATCCATCTTTCCATCTGCCATTTTGGCCAGTTTGGAGTCAATGTCATGAATATATTTCTTCAGTTCCCTCTTGGTCTCATAGATAGACTGCACCAGCATACCGATCTCTGAAGTATCTGGCTCCAGCGGAAAATCTGCGGAAAGATTGCCCTGAGAAATCTCTCCCATCTGATCCCGAATCACAAAAATCGGCTTTAAAATTCTCTTTTTTGTCACAAACATCACAAAAATCTGCATTAAAGCCACAATAATCATGGATAAGAAAA
The DNA here is from genome assembly GCA_910586205.1 of uncultured Lachnospiraceae bacterium. GTDB lineage: Bacteria > Bacillota > Clostridia > Lachnospirales > Lachnospiraceae > Brotaphodocola. The sequence goes on from CAJUGD010000022.1 coordinate 35,141, forward strand.
TCAGTCCCCGTACAATTTCCGACTGCAGCTTCAGACCCTTGACCTGCTCAGAAGTCCGTTTGTCCAGCGCTGATAAAAACTGTTCCTTTAAGGCATTAATCTTTGTAATAGAATTTTGATAGTCAATCCCGTACACATAATCAACGGCATCCTTTAAATTCCCCTGCTTCACACTCTCCATAGCATTTTCTTCTAAAGGAACCAGCTCGTTGGAAAGGGCAGACATCTCATCGATCATAGCCTGTTCGCCGGGAGTGATGCCGATCTCCTGCATGGCAGCCACCCCAATCTCCCGGTTCTTTAAATTATTGATCTCATCAAAATAATTGTTGTAATGAGTCAGGTTGCCGGTTGCAGAGTAAGCTCTCACATCCGCCGTCAAGGAGGAAGAACCGTTCATAAAACGGTTAGCGTTATAAGTCAGATCAAAACGCTCCTCGTTTGCAAGGCTTAACTGACTGCTCACACTGCTGTAAAAAAACAAAAACACCACCATCAACAGTAAGGTCAGCATGGAAATTCCGTTTAAGATTAAGGTCAGCTTTGATAAATTCATTGCTTTTTTCATCTTTGACTCTCCTTTCAGTATCTGGCGGTGCTGCGATCAGACACCAGTATACTATTTCACATGTATCTCTATTTTACAAAAAAAATCAAAAAATAGCAATACAAATTGGTAAAAAACTCAAATTCTTCTTGTGAAACCATTTACTGTCTTCCCTCTAAGTCCTTCTGAATCGTTTCTAAATAATGTACCAGGATATCTCTGACAGACCGTACCTGATAAGCCTTGTCCACCTCCTCATAGGTAAAGCTTTTTCTGCCCCCATCTTCCATTCTTTTCCAAAACCGGTGCAAATGTGAAAAGGGCAGATAGTAAATCTCATCCTCACGGGTAAAATACAGCAAAATGAAGGCTATGCCTCCCTGTTCCTCAAATTCTTTCATAAAATGAATCTGATGCTCATGAACATTCTGCAGAGGAAAAGTCCTTGCCGCACATTCCTTCGCGTCAAAACATACCGGAATTCCCTGAACAGCGCCTATATAGTCAACCGTGCTTTTCTGTTCAAAATATGCCAAGGTAATATGCCGGCTTTCCTTGTCAATGGTAATCGGAGTAATAGGGGTGGGGATCTTTTGAATCAGGGCCAGTTTCTTTTCCCGGTAAACAGCATTGCTGTGGTTAATCATATCCTCTAAGGTAGATCCCCTCAAGCCTCTGCTTTTCCATGTTCCCATAACTTTACAACCAGCCTTCCTTCCTCTGTATCCAAAATACAGTTTCCGCCCTTCTTTAATTTTCCAAACAGCAAAAGCTCTGCTAAGAGAGGCTTAATCTCCCCGGCAATAACCCGGTCGATCTCCCTGGCCCCGTACTCTCTGGTAATTCCCGCCTGCTTTACGTGTTCTGCCGCTTCTTCTGTTACCGTAAGCTTTACCTTCCGGCCCTCAAGCCTTTCTGCAAGCTGCCTGAGCTTTTTGGAGGTAATCTGTCCTGCCATCTTCTCATCCATTCCCCGAAACAGGATAATCTTGCTTAACCGGTTGCGAAACTCCGGCTGAAAGGTCTTCTTTACCGCTGCGTCCAAAGCATCCAGATTCATGGTTTCCCCGCCAAACCCAATGCGTCCCTTTCCGATCTGTCCGGCCCCTGCATTGGAGGTCATAATCAGGATAATGTTTCTAAAATCCGCCTTTCGTCCCTGATTATCAGTCAGCGTGGCATAATCCATTACCTGCAGAAGCACATTGAAAATATCCGGATGAGCCTTCTCAATCTCATCCAATAACAGCACCCCATGAGGATGACGGCGTATCTGCTCAGTCAGGATCCCGCCCTCATCATAACCTACATAACCGGCAGGAGAACCGATCAGCTTTGCCACTGTATGCTTTTCCGCATATTCACTCATATCAAAGCGAATAAAGGAAATCCCCAGTTCCTCGGCCAGAGCCTTGGAAAGCTCAGTCTTTCCCACCCCGGTAGGACCTACGAATAAAAAGGAAGCCACCGGCTTATTTTCCTCATTCAGCCCTGCCCTGGAGAATTTCACTGCATTTGTCACCTGGGCCACCGCTTCATCCTGTCCGAAAATCTGGGACTTTAAGCGCTTTTCCAATAATGCAAGTTTTTCCGTTTCTTCCTTTTCCACCGTCTGTACCGGAATATTGCAGGTCTTTGCCAGCACCAGATCAATCAGTGCCTTTCCCACGGTCTGCCGCTTCTGTTCTAAAGGATGAAGACTTCGATAGGCTCCTGCCTCATCCATCAGGTCAATGGCCTTATCCGGAAGAAAACGCTCATTCATAAAACGGCTGCTGAGCTCTACTGCATGTTCTAATGCTCCCGCTCCGTATTTGACTCCGTGATATTTTTCATAGCCAGGTTGAAGCCCTTTTAAGATTTTTACGGTTTCTTCCTTTGTGGGTTCCTTAATATCCACATTCTGAAACCTTCTTACCAGGCTTTTATTTTTAGAAAAATATTTCTTGTACTCCTCATAGGTAGTGGCTCCGATAAACCGGATAAACCCGGATCCCATATAGGGCTTTAAAAGGTTTGCTGCATCTAAGCTTCCGCTTCCTGTTGAACCGGCCCCTACAATATTGTGGATCTCATCCAGATAGAGGATCGGATCCTCCTCCTCCATAAGCCCCTCAATAATCTCTTTAAAGCGTTTCTCAAAATCCCCTCTGTACTGGGTTCCCGCCAAAAGCCCGCCAATATCCAAGGAATACAGATGAGCCCTTGAAAGAGGCTCCGGCACATCCTTTTGGGCCAGACGCCGGGCCAGGCCGTAAGCAATGGCAGTCTTTCCCACCCCTGGTTCCCCGATATGGAGCACATTATTCTTATCCTTCCGGCACAGGATCTGGATGGTTCTCTCCAACTCCTCCTCCCTGCCGATCAGAGGATTCTTAATGCTGCTGGTCTCATTCATATCCTCCACAAAAAACATCCATCTGGGCTTACCAAAAAGCATACCGTGCTGGTTTAAGAAGTCATCGTCCTCATCATCGCCAAATTCATCTTCCAGCCAATCTGCAATATCTTCCGGATCTTTTGACCCTGGTTTTGTGCCGCTTTCTTTATCCGGTTCCTTTTTGTCTTTGCTCTCCTCCCCCTGACGCCCTGCGTTTGGCCTTGTGTCTGGGTTCTGGTTCTTTCCCGGACCGGCTTCATTCTCCGCCCTTTTGTTTCGTTCCTCTGCTATGCTTCCCCTGGACATTTCCCCCAGCAGCTCCACCATGTCCACCTCCTGGACATGGAGAAAATATACACCGTAAGAATCTCTCAGGCTTAAAATGGCTGACAAGAGATGGCTCACTCCCACTGCCGCCCGGTTACTGGACATGGCTTGTCCGGTTGCCAGATACAGGACCCGCTCCGTATCAGCAGTCAGATGAAGCTCCTCATCCTTTGCACTCTCTGCATACTCATCCAAAAATCCCAGAAGATCCGATCTGAGCTTTTTTAATTCTCCCCCTCCTATTACAAATTCCTTAGAAAATTTCTCATCATACGTCATGCCGTAAATCAAGTGTTCCGGCATAAAATAGTGGTGTTTCTTCTCCCTCACCAGCCTTACTGCACGCTCCATTACCATCTGCATGTTTCTAGTAAATTCCATCTTGTTATCCTGTCCTTTATCCGTATCAATCTAACATGTTCCATATGCTTTAAGGAGCACAGACCGCCTCTGCCTTCAGAGGATACCCTTCCTGACGCGCCATCTGCATCACCTCTGCTGCTTTGGTGTGGGCAATATCCTTGGGATATTCCCCGGCCACGGCAGAACTTCCTGTGTGAATGCTCATCATAAGCGCCGTTGCCTCCTGTTCTTCCTTGTCAAAAACCTGCATTAACACCTTTACCACAAAGTCCATAGGAGTAAAATCATCGTTATAAATCAAAACCTGATAATGTTTGGGAAACTTCACACGATTTTTTGTCTCCCCTTTAATCCACTCCTTGATTGCCATATCACAATCCATCCTTTCTGCTATCCTATAGCTTTTATGAAAGAGACAGGTTCTCCCCGTCCCGGCACACCTGTATATTCTGTCCGTCTGCAATGCGCCAGGCATTTCCATATAGGGTCTCCTGCCCATATGCACTTAGAATATAGCTGCCATCTTCCAAGGCATAAAATTCCTTCCCCATGCTGTCCGGATAAGTGATCTGCTCCATCAGACGCAGCCCGTCCAGGACATAATCTTTTACCATCTGATAATGGGGAAGTATATTGGTCCCGGTCAGCCCCAGACCTTTTAGGTACCGGCAGTATTGGGGATCTGCTGCCTCTCCTTTCATCTCCGGCTGGGCATAAACCACATCAGCACAGTTCATGCTGCCTGCACTGATGCCCATAACCACCCCTTTAAACCTTAAAATTTTCTCTCTCAGCCCAATCTCTTGAAAAAAACGGTTTTGTGTAGGCACATGGCCGCCTCCTAAGATCACCACATCGCTTGCCTCCAGCCACGTTCCCAAGTTTTCCTTTGTACTCCGCTCCAAAAGCCTTATGGTTTTTATCGGAATGCGGCTGGCTGCAAACACTTTTGTAAAATACTCCTTCATCTCCTGGTTTTTCTCCCGCTCATCCGGAGTGGCCGTAATCAGCAGCACATCAGGCTCTGAGGAGCAGGCTTTCCGAAAACGCTCCAAAAATCCGTTTTTTTCCGTAAATGGCCCTGTAACCCAAGTTCCGTCAACCTGGTAAGATGCATCCGGGCTGCTGGTAAGAAAAACTGCCTTACACATGATCTTCTCTCTCATTGATCTTCTCCCTGTTATTTTTGTTATTATCCTGCTCTTTCCATCTGAAAAAACACGCCTTCATAGTAAATCCACAGGCTGTCCTGGCCTGCCACAAAAAAATACTTTCCAAAGCATTCGTTTAAATCTGAAATGATCCCTTCCACAATCTCCGCATTTTCCTTCTGCCACCCGGAAAGATCCACGCGGTATTCGTCACTCAGCTCATCATAGGTATAAAAAGCAAATTCATATCCGAAATTTTCTGTTTCCATCAATGCCCCGTTCTCCAAAAAATGATCCTCGTAGTACGAAACCTGGGTATTGAGAATTGCCTGAATCTCCTGTTCTGACAGTGCGCTGACATTACAGGTCTTGTAATCCTTCACCTTCCACACTCCGTAAAAGGAAGACTGCCAATCATTTTTCCCTTGGTTCACTTCTCCTTGGTTCATTTCCCCCTGCTTAGTCTCCTGTTTACTTTCCCCCTCACTGGTTTCCGTTATGTCCAAATGGATTTTCGTGCTCTCTGCCTCTTTTTCCTCCACAGCTTCATTTCCATTTAAGGAAATATCATTTGTCCGGAAAATTTCACTTTCTTCTGTTTTCTCCTGCTCCTTGCAGCCGCTCAGATTCAAAAGCATGCTGCCGTACAGTATTGCAAAAATATATCGTTTCATGTTCACGCTCCTCCTTATAAAAAACCCATATCAAGTATGCCACAACCCAATAAGCATTTCAATATATTCTTGTAATACTCTGCCTTCATTTGTAAAAAAGAATGCTCTAAAAAGCAATTTCCATCCTTGACTCTACAATAATTATAGAGTTTATGATACAATACAGACAAAGTAAACCAGATTTTATAGGGAGGAATTTTTATGGAAAACAATCTGACAACCGGCAGTGTTTTGAAAACCGTCCTGCATTTTTCCCTGCCTTTTCTGTTATCTTACTTTTTACAGACCTTGTATGGTATGGCAGATCTCTTTATTATCGGACAGTTTAACGGGGTTGACAGCACTACGGCTGTTTCCATCGGAAGCCAGGTCATGCACATGCTGACTGTTATGATCGTAGGACTTGCTATGGGGGCAACCGTATTGATAGGCCGTGCCATCGGCTCCCGGGAGCAAAAACAGGCTGCCCGAACCGTCGGAAATACTATCACCCTGTTTATGACACTTTCTCTTTTGCTGGCAGCAGGTCTTCTCTTTGCGGTAAAACCAATCACGGCTATTATGTCCACTCCTGCTGAAGCGGTTTCCGGCACGGTCTCCTATTTGACGATCTGCTTTCTCGGCATTCCGTTTATTACGGCCTACAATATTATCAGCTCGATCTTCCGGGGAATGGGAGATTCCAAGAGTCCGATGTATTTTGTTGCCGTTGCCTGCGCTGCCAACATTGTCTTGGATTATCTCTTTATCGGAGCGCTTCGGTTAAATGCAGCAGGCGCAGCACTTGGTACCACCCTGGCTCAAACCATCAGTGTGATCGCAGCCATGGCTGTCATTTCCAGACGAAAAACCGGCATAAAGCTTACAAAAAGAGATTTGATGCCTCACAAAGCAACCATGTGGGGACTGTTAAAGATCGGAGTCCCTGTCTCTTTACAGGAAGGTTTTATCCAGATTTCCTTTATTGTGATTACCATCATTGCCAACAAGCGGGGACTGAATGACGCGGCGGCAGTCGGCATTGTGGAAAAGCTGATTGGAATCATGTTTCTGATTCCCTCCACCATGCTTTCCACGGTATCTGCCCTTTCTTCCCAGAATATCGGCGCCGGAAAGCATGACAGGGCACGTCTGACATTGCGCTACGCGATTTTGATTACCGCTATGTGGGGAATCACGGCATCTCTTGTGATGCAGTTTGCCGCCGAGTCCTTTGTCAGCCTGTTTGTGGATCAATCCCAGGCAGGCAGCGCCCAGGTCATTACCCTTGGCGGACAGTATATGCGAGGATATGTGTGGGATTGTATTTTTGCAGGAATCCATTTCAGCTTCAGCGGATATTTCTGTGCCTATGGACTGTCCATGATTCCCTTTATACATAATTCCTTATCCATTGTCTGCGTCCGCATTCCGCTGGCCTATCTTTTGTCCAGGCATTTTGCGGATACGCTTTTTCCAATGGGACTGTCCTCCCCGGCAGGCTCTCTGCTGTCTGTGTTTATCTGTGGGAGTGTCTTTATATGGATGAGGAAACAAAATGCCAAAATAGAAGAAGATGAAAACCGGAGAAAAAAAAGACATGGGAAAAAAGGAATTGTTCCAAATCGGCGACGTGGCCAGGCTCTTTCACATTAGCGTCGGTTCTTTGCGGCATTATGAAAAAATAGGACTGATAAAGCCGGAATATATTGATGAAAGTACTGGCTATCGGTATTACAGTACAAGGCAGTTTGAATGTTTAAACACCATCCGTTATCTTCGGGTCCTGGATATGCCTTTACCTCAGATCGCAGATTTTCTGAAAAACAGAAAAATAGAAAAGATACAAGAAATGCTCTGCCAGCAAAAGGAAACGGTTATCCGCAAACAGAAAGAGTTAAAAAGCATTGAGAGAAAGATCCAAAACCGGCTGGAACAGCTTCAGGATGCCCTTTTGGCAGAAAAGGAGATCATCCGGATCAAGCAGATTCCTCCCCGCCGGTTCGCATGGCTGCGGTATGATTTTTCCATGGATTCTTATGAAAATCCGGATTTTGAAACCTCTATCCTTCAGTTGGCACAGGGACAGAAAGATTCTGTCGTGTTTCTCGGAAAAGTCGGCGCCGGCATTTCCAGGGAACAGCTTCTTGCAGGCAAGTATGACCAGTATAATATGGTATTCCTGATTTTGGACAGTGAAGATCAATATGCAGGCCCGGCGGAGATCCTGGCAGCGGAAACATGTGTGACAGTGCGCTTCTGCGGCAGCCATAAAGACGCCCCGGCTTACTATGAAAAATTGGCAGAGTATATTAAAGAGCAGAAATTACAGATTACAGGATTCTCAAAAGAAATTACCATGATTGATTTTGGACTGACAAATGATCCGGATCAGTTTGTAACGGAAATTCAAATTCCTGTTTGTGCATCATCTGTATAGGAAAAGTAAGGATAGAAAAGCAAGATGCAGGGGATAGAGCTATCCCCTGTCACTCTGCCGAATCATTTACACTTGTTTCATAGTCAGGAACACCAAAGTCAACCAAATTTACCGCCGTGTGCTCTCGGTTCCTTTTACCAGCCATTGGTAGTCTTCCAAGGTCTGTGTAAGATTCATGGAAGCAATGCCTCGTTTTGCCAGTGCTTCCAGATAAGATGCTTCTTCTTCCAGGTACTCCGTCTGGCTTACCATTCCTGCCTGACGCTTTTTCTGCAGAGAATCATAGGAAATTTTTGCGCTCTCGTAAGAATCTTTCGCTGCCTGATATTCCAGCTTTCCTGCCTGCAGCTTCTGATAAGCCTCCAAAAATTCTGCCTCCGCATTTCCCACTGCCTCTGTCTCCTGGTCAGACTTGCGGCTGATCTCTGCCGTGCTTCCTGCCCGGGAATGACGGACACTCTGAACAGCACTGCTGTTATTGATTGCCCTCTGTTTGTCTTCTTCAAAATTCACCTGATCTATCTCTGCCAGATCCGGATCCGGAATGGTTCCAATCATCACGCCTTCCTGATCCTCAAGTCCTAACATGGCAAGCAGACGAAAGCGGAGCTGGGCCTCCTGCTGACGGTAGGAACCAAGCAGATTCTGCTCTGAGCTGAGTTGGTCTGCTGCCTCCATTACTTCTGCAGCCGTTGCGGCTCCCACAGATTGTCTCTTTACCATGGCTTCATAGGCCGCCTCTTTAGCCTGCACGCTTTTTTCTTTCGCCTTCACATTCAAAGCCATCTGATTATAAGAATTCATCACAGACTGAGCAGCCATGGTATAGGAATCCGTATTCTCCTCCACCGTTAAGGTCTGGGTCTTTCGGTTTATGGCCTCAATCCTTTTGGAAAGCATACTGGCCTGTCCTCCTAAAATCCCTGCATTCATGGAATAGGTTGCCCCGTCTTCTGTATCCTCGTATTTGTCTGCCAGGAATTTCATATATGCCTGTTGTTCCCTCATCTGCTCCATCAATTCCTGGTAATTCTTCTTTGTACTTTCATAGCTGTCATTTGCCTGTCTTAAATCCAGATTCCCGTCAAGCAAAAGCTGTCTCAGATTATCGTATTCTACCGTTATAATCTTTGCCGTCTCCACAGAGCTTTCTGTTTCGGCAGTATTTCCCGATACTCCTTCTTCCGTTTCCTGGCTGTTTTCCTCCTCGGCACGGACATTCACCTGCGCGCCCTCCTCTCCCCATGCCGAAAAAGTCATCGCCTCTGCCGCCATAACAGCAGACACGCCTGCAATCAATACCCATCTCCTATCGAAAAATCCCCGCTTTTTGTCTAATCCATCTATTTTCATTCCTGTTTCCCTTTCTATGCCGCTATCTGCTGCCTCCATTTGCCGGTACAGCGCTGTACTAACCGGAGTATCAGAGGATAAGTACAAAATCCGACGATTTTTGCAGAGGTTCTGCTGTTTCTTAAGAAGCAGCCGCCAACCCGTTTACGGCCCACTCGTAATCCACGAACGCATTCAAAAGCTCCAGTTTTTTGGTTTTCACCCCCACCTCAGCCGTCAAATAAGCATCCTCCTGCCCATAATATGCATTGGCGGTAATGGTTCCTGCTGCCAGCTTCCTCTTTGCCGAATCCATAGAAATCCGCTCCATCTCAAAAGCCTGACACGCCTGCTCATAATTGGATCTTGCCAGCAAAAGCCCTGTATAACTGTCCTTCACATTGACACTGACTGCTTCCCTTTGGTTCTTCCTTGTCTGCTCTAATGTATCTCTCACTTTATCTGTCCGCGCATTAGAAAGGCGTCTCTCGGTCAGTCTCAGGCTATAATTCTTTTCCAGTGCAACCTGAATATCTGACTCCACATCAATGGTCCCAATCTGCTCCAAATCCGGCTCAGGCAGCTCTCCGATCTCCACATCCGCTCCATAGCTCCACCCCAGCATCAGACACAGGCTTTCCTTTGTCTTTTCCAGATTACTCTCCCCGGACAGAATGGAAGCCTCTGCAGAGCTTACTGCCTCCTTAGCGCTCAGCACCTTGGCCTGGGTAGACATTCCTGCACTTAAGCGGTTCTGTTCTGACTGATAACTGCGCTCTGCCTGTATCTTCCTCTGTCTTAAGCTGTCCAGGCTGTAGTACTGGCTCCAATACTGAATCATCAGCTCCTGAGCCTGCTTTACCAGATTATTCTCTGTCTGGTCATACCCCATCTTAATGGTCTCGCTATCCTCTGTGCTCTCATCCCCCCGCTCCATCATCTGCTCTGCCTGAAGCTGGCTGTTAAGCGCTGCAGCCATCCTGGATCCATAATCTGCATCATCCGTATCCGGATACTGGATATTGCTGTAAATATTGTCTGCTGTATCATAATAATCCTGAGCCACATCATCCCGCTTTTTATCCTTTTCATCCCGGTAAGCAATGGCATTCTGCAGAACCGTATTATTATACTCATGAACCAGCTTAGAAATCTCCCCATATTCCAGCTTATCATCCCGCAGCGCCGCCCATTCCTCCGAAGAATAGGCAAATTCCGGGCTTTGCTGGGCCATGGCCGGAAACGGAAGCAGGTTAAGCCCTGCTGCAGCCGCAAGACATACCGCTGTTCTTCTCTTTTGCTTTATGTTAATCCTATATCTCATCCAGTCCTCCATCCTTTCTTGATGTGCTCCAGGAGCACATCTTTTATTCATGGCTTCCAAAAAGCATGGTCTGTTCCTTCCCCATTTCCCAAAACCGTATGAATCATACTAGTACACTTATGATAATACACATTTTCCTTTCCTGCAAGTCCTTATTTTCCTGAAAATCTTTCAATATTCTGAAGGCCGGACCCTTTCACTCAGATATCTAATACTTCCCGTTGTTTTTTCCCGTTCATCAAGGCATAATAAACCGGCAAAATAAACAGCGCTACAAAAACTCCTGCGGTCAGACCTCCAATATTTACAACCGCAAGCCCCTGAGTGGTGGAGCCGCTGCTTCCAATAGCCAAAGCCATGGGAATCATGGAAAGGATGGTTGTCAGGCTGGTCATGAGAATCGGCCTTAACCGCATAGCTCCCGCCTCAATCAGCGCTTCCTTTAAAGGCATGGTCAGCCGGTACTGATTTACCGTATCCACATATAAAATGCCGTTGTTTACCACCGTTCCGACCAAGATCAAAAATCCCAGAATCGAAGTCATACTGATAGTTACCCCCGTTAGCTTTAAAAGCCCGAAAGAACCGACTAAGCTGAACGGGATGGTAGTCATAACCATAAAGGAAAATTTCGGCGACTCAAACTGGGCAGACATAACCACAAACACAAGAAATACCGCTGTTGCAATCGCCCCGTACAGGCCGGAAAATTCTTCCTGCATCATCCGGTTCCTGGAGTTTACTCCCCGTGTAATGGTTCCGGTCAGATTAGGGCTGATGACCTGGCTGTCTAACACAGACTGGACGTTTCCTCCAACATAATCTGCAGAAATGGTTACTTGGTATGCCTTATCCGATTTGCGGATGGAAGCCGGGCTGTCCCGAAAATAGACTTCCGCCACATCTGTGAGAGCCACCGAGCCGCCGGAAGGCTTTTTCAAAATGATCTGCTTTACCTGGGGAACCGTCCGATATTCATCTTCCGGATATTCTGCCCTGACCTGAATCTCCTGCCCGTCTATATCCAAAGAAGCGATCTCCTGCCCGTCTAAATACTGTTTTACCATAGAGCCGATCTGAGATACAGACAGCCCCTCAGCAGCGGCTGTGATGGGATCCACGCGGATTGCCACAACCGGCGCCGTATTTTCTATGCTGGAGTGAACATTCATTACATCATCCCGCTCTGTCAGCTCCTTCACGATACGGCTGCTGACCTCTAAAAGCTCATCATACTGAGTTCCCTGTAATATTGCCTCATAGCCCCGTCCTTTTCCCATAAAGCTCATGGATGTGGATGCTTCAACCTCAATGGTACAGTTGTCAATATCCACCATTTCCCTTTCCCACTGAGACACAATCTCATCCGTGCTCATTTTTCGGTTATCCTTCAGATATGCGGTAATGGATCCGCTGTCATTGTTAAAACGAAGCATATAAGATTCCACATCTTCATGTCCGGCCACAATTTTCTCCGCCTTATCCAGCATTTCACCTGCCAGCTCGCTTAACAGTCCCGGCCGGGTCTCGATGCTGACCGAGATAGTCCCGGTATCGTCAGCCGTCATAAGCTCAGTCTCCATACCGTTTGCCAAAAACACTGTGGCCGCAAGAATCACCACGGAAAGTCCCATAATGATAAGTTTGTGCCGCAGAAATAAAGGCATGATTTTCCGGTACAAATTCTGCAGCCCTGTTACCGGACGGGACATAGGCGCCTGCCCGCGCTCTTTAGGCTTATACAGCATATAGGTCAAAGGCACCACAGACATGGCAGAGAATAAAGACGCACACATACAATACACAATCGTATAGCCCATGGAACCAAACATCTGTCCTGTCATGCCGTTTAAAAATACCAGAGGAATAAATACCACGCAAGTTGTAATGGTAGAGCCAATGATTGACTGAATTACAATATTCGTTCCTTCTAAAGCAGCTTTTGCATAGCCCAGCACTCCTTTGTCCTTGGCCGCGTCCATGGCCCTGAAACAGCTTTCCAAAACCACAATGGAATTGTCTACCATCATGCCCACGCCCAGCACCAGCCCGCTCATGGTGATTACATTTAAGGAAAATCCCATCTGTGTCATAACAATGAGAGACATAAGAATCGAAGTAGGAATGGAGCTTCCCACAATCAGGGATGCCTTAAAATCTCCAAAAAACACAAAAATGATTGCCATGGATATCAGCACTGCCAAGACCATGGTTACAGCCACATCCTGCAGGGATTCTAAAATCGAATCAGCCTCATCCCTGGCTACCCGGATCTCCAGATCTTTGTCACTGGCCTTAAGGGCCTCAATGGCTTCTTTCACCTCCTCAGAAAGAGCCATGGCTGTAGAGTGCTGCTGCTTTGTAATTGAAAGGGAAATGGTCTCCTGACCATTATACCGGGACACGCCGCCGCGCTGTTCCTCTGTATAATATACATGAGCTATGTCCTCCAAATAAACCATCTTTCCGCTGGATGTGATGATGGGCACCTGTAAAAGCTCATCTAAGGTATTGCTTTCTGCCATGGTAGAAACTGACAGCTCCAGATTGCCGGCCACCGCATCTCCGGACGGATAAGAAAGGCTGGCTCCATTCATGGCTGACGTAATATCATTTATGGTCACATGATACTGCTCCATCATGTCAGGCTGAAGCTCAGCCCTTATGTACTCTGAAGAACCGCCCATAGTTTCCACCTCTGCCACGGTGGCAAGCCTTTCAAACTCCGGCGTCACTACCTGCTCCACATAATCATAAAGATTTTCCTGGGAACTGTGGGAGACAGACAGCATAATATTGGCGCTGGCATTGTTATTCATCCGCATTACCGACGGCTCCACATCCTCTGGCAGTCCCCGGATCCGATCCAAACCCTGCTTCAGATTTTCATAAGCTTCATCCATATCCGTGCCGTAATCATACTCCAGCATGATGTTGGTTCTTCCCTCACTGGTATTGGATGTCATACTTTTTACCCCTTCCAGGGTACTGACTTGATCCTCTATAGGTTTGGTCACCAGCTCATCCATATCCTCCGGGCTGGTTCCTGAGTAGCTTGCCATCACGATCATCATAGGCTGATCCGTATCTGGCATCTGCTCCAGGTCTGCATTGAATACAGAGGAAATGCCGAATACAATCAGACAAAGAAGCGCCATGAATACAGTAACCGGACGTTTTAAAACAAATCTTGTGATTCCCATTTTTCCGCCTCCTGTCTTATACTGCCTGTTTTATTTTATATTGGTTTTGGGTCACGGCAGATTCCGAGGTTTTTCGGACTGCGTTTTCCCTCTCTGCCGGATTCTCACTTTTACGCTCCTTGCCTTCCCCTGACAGATTCTGTTCTGGTGCTCCCTGCCCTTCTCCTATCGGTTCTTCCCCTGGTGCTTCCTGCCTTCCTTCTATCGGTTCTTTCCCTGCTGCTCCTTGCCCTTCCCCTGACAGCGCTTTTCCATCTTCGCCCAGGGCTTCTTTCCCGGACTCCCCTTCTTTTGTACTGTCTTCTTCATCATTTAGGCGGATCTTTGCCCCTTCATACAGATTGGAGCTCCATGTGCTGACTACCAGCTCATCCCCGTTAAGCCCTGAGAGAATCTGTGCATACTTCGAATCATACAGTCCCACTTCCACCGGAGTCATCCTGGCAGTGCCATCCTGATATTGGTACACATATCCGTCACCGCCGCTGTAATAAAGGGCATCCACGGGAACCAGCATGGCATCTTCTGCCCGCTCTGTCACCAGGCTTAGTTTTACCGTACTGCCGATGGCAATCTCCTCTGTATTCTCCACCCGCGCCTTCACCTTAAAAAGCCCGCTGGCCTCATCTACCATACTGCTGATCTCACTGATCTGCCCCTTATAAATATTACCGTTTTTGGAGATCTCCACCTCATCCCCCTCCCGGATATTTGTCATCATCCTTTGGGTCACAAAAAAGGTAATCCTGCTCTCCCCTTCCCCGGCAATCACGCAAAGCTGGCCGGACTGGCTGACCCTGTCATAGACTTCCACATCACAGCTCTCAATCCTCCCTCCAATGGGCGCTGTGACAGTACTGTATTCCACCTGACGGTCATAAGCCATTTTGGCAGACTCATACTGAAGACGTGCTGTTTTCACCGAATTGCTGTACTGTTCATACTCCTGTGCCGACAGATCCCCTCCCTGGTACAAAACCTGCATCCTGTTTAAATTATTCTGGGCCTGGGCTAAGTTTACCTGAGCCGATTCCATGGAATTGCGGGCAGAATCCACCTGCTCCGTATCGATCTCACAGAGTATCTGTCCTGCTGTTACCACATCCCCTGCCTTCACATGAACCGCCGTCACATCTCCGGAGGACCGGGCATACACATAGACCACATCTGCTGCCTCCACAGTTCCCGTAAGACCTGTAGACAGGCTCAAATCTCCTGTTATTGGCTCTGCTGCCTTTACAACCGTCACAGAAGCTTCCTGGGCCATACCTCCAGGGCCTCCCATTCCGCCGCCTCCAGGGCCTCCCATTCCTCCGCGGCCGCTCATATTTCCTGTCTGCCCTTTCCCGTTCATCAAAAAATATCCTCCCGCAGCAGCAGCCAGCGCCGCTATGCAGACTCCCACAACAATTTTCTTTTTTCTCATGCCGAAGCTCCTCCTTGTCACAGCAGTTTTTCCTGTCACTGCTTTTCTTATCTTCCTATTTTGCCTGCTTTGACATTTACCTTTTTGATCCTTTTATTGTCCTGCAGCCGTTTTATATTTTGATACATCATTCTCCGATTTAAAAATATTACTGTATCAAAATATTTACTCTCAAACAGAATATTGGAAATTTGTGAGAAATCTGTGAACGAACTGTGAGAGAATCAGCAGAATTTCCATTCGGAATCCAATTTTCCACTATCATTTTTCTACAAAATCCGCTATAATAGCATCAGCACACTGACCATAAAAGAGTATTTTATGCCCGCAGAGTACATTGTGCTGTGAAACATACATAGAATGGAGGAAAACACAGATGATAACATACAACACCCGCTCCCGAAAGGGGGCTGCCTTATGTGTACTGGCCCTTACTACTGCCGCACTGGTATCCGGCTGTAAAAAATCTCCGGAAAAGATTGATCTTTCCAGCACCCACACCACGGTGGCTGAAACCATGGCGCCCACGACCAAAGCCGAAACCCAGCCAGAGACCACGGTGCCTGAAACCACTGAGGCTGCCGCAGGTTCCGGTACAGAAGTCAAAAACATTTCCACGAAAACCAACACTTATTCTTCCGGCAATGTATCTATTGATTACCCCAATGTGATTAATATGGAAGATACCCAAAAAGCTGCTGCCATTGATGAACTCTTAAAGAAAAACGCCTTATCCGTATTGGAAGCATGGGAAATCCAGGATACCGATGATTCCCTGAACATTAACTGCCAGGTATTATCTGCTGACCGCAACCGAATCACCGTTGTCTACACCGGAACCCTGGCCAAAAAAGGCGCTTCTTACCCAACCAATGTTATGTACAGCAACACCATTGATGTGTCCAGGGTGTCCAACATTGGTTTTGACCACTTTGCAGATCCTTATACCATGGCAGGTTATGTCCTGTCCGGAGACTGTGTTTTCTATAATGTAAACGACGACGTAAAAGCAGAGCTTATGGAAATAAAAAATAATACCAGTTTAGAAGCCTACACGGACATGTTCACCAAGGCTGATTTTCCCATTGAAGGCTCTTTCCCTGAGTCCTTCAGCTATGAACACCAGGGGGTTATCTATTTTTCCATCCCTGTACCTCATGCTCTCGGGGACTATGCCATTGTCATGTATGCACCAGATTCCAAATAAAACCATTAAGATAAGAAAGGACAACACTCATGGACAACGTAACTTTTATCACTCATCCCCTTATCCAGCACAAGATCTCCATCCTTCGGGACAAAAAAACCGGAACCAATGAATTTCGTTCTCTGATAGAAGAAATTGCCATGCTTATGGGCTATGAGGCCCTTCGAGACCTTCCCGTTGAAGATGTTCAGGTCGAAACACCCATCGAGACCTGCATGACCCCCATGATTTCCGGCAAAAAGCTGGCTGTGGTTCCCATTCTCCGAGCCGGCTTAGGCATGGTCAACGGCATCCTTGCCCTGGTTCCCAGCGCCAAGGTAGGCCATATCGGGCTGTATCGGGATGAAGAAACCCATGAGCCACACGAATACTACTGCAAGCTTCCCACCCCTATTGAGCTGCGGACCATTGTGGTTACAGACCCCATGCTTGCAACCGGAGGGTCGGCTGTGGCAGCGGTAGATTTTATCAAGCAGCACGGCGGCCGCCACATCAAATTCATGTCCATTATCGCTGCTCCTGAAGGCGTAAAACGGCTGCAGGAGGCACACCCTGATATTCAGCTTTACATCGGTCACTTAGATCGCTGCCTCAACGAAAACGCTTACATCTGCCCCGGCTTAGGCGATGCCGGAGACCGCATTTTCGGCACCAGATAATCAAGCGTTATCCTTGAACCGAAAACAACGGATTCTGCCTGATGTATGAAACATTCCTGTACCGCATCAGGAAACAAAGACCATAAAAATCCCGGCAAGACACATTCCATCATGCACCTTGCCGGGATTTTCCTTTGCCCAAAAGATCCGTTTCCCCCTCTCAGGAAATCCTTATTCCTTCTTTGCCACTTCCCCTTGCTTTTTATAAATCGATCCTCCGTCCACGCATCCCCGCACGCTGGACAAGGGATAAATATTGGAATTTCTCCCAATCACTGTCCCGGGATTCAGCACAGAGCCGCAGCCCACCTCCACGTTGTCCCCAATCATGGCACCAAACTTCTTCATCCCGGTCTCGATATCCCCGTCCTCCCCGTGAACCTTTACCAAATCCTTATCCGATTTCACATTGGAAGTAATGGAACCGGCCCCCATATGAGCCTTATGTCCCAGAATCGAATCACCCACATAATTATAATGAGGCACCTGTACCTGATCAAACAAAATCACATTTTTAAGCTCCGTAGAATTGCCTACCACAGCGCCGGCTCCCACAATCACCTTTCCCCGAATATAGGCACAATGCCGGATCTCTGCTGCCGGTCCAATGATCACCGGGCCGATAATCCCTGCTGTGGGCGCAATCTTTGCCGTCTTGTGAATCCACATTCCATCCATGGGGCTGTTATATTCCTTCTTCGGAAGCTTCTCTCCTAACTCTCTGATAAATTCCCCGATGTAAGGCAGAGCCTCCCAGGGATATTCATACTTTTCCAAAAGCTCTTTTGCCATGGTGTGATCCAAGCTGTACAGCTTCTCAATCTTCATATCATTTTTCTTCATAAAATAAAACCTTCCTTTCCTTAATCTTATGATTTCCCCTTATAATTCTTCCCCGTTTTCTCAAAACATTCCTGAAGCTGTTCCTGATTGTCAAGCTTTAACACCCCATGGGTACGCCCTGCCACAAAATGCTCCAGCTTCTCCATGTACTCCCTGGGAGTAATGGTCCCTTCCGCCACATAGGTCAGCCCCTTTTCCCAGCTTGCTGTCAGCTCCGGATTCAAAAGCTGGCGGATCGATCCGTTTACCACATCAAAAATCAGCTCTCCAAGAAGAGTGGGCGTAATAATCTGAGTTTTGCCGTTTAAGGCCAAATACTGAATATTCACCAGCTTCTTTAAAATCTCTGCCCGTGTGGCGCTGGTCCCGATTCCGCTTCCCTTTATCTGAGCCCGCAGCTCCTCATCTTCAATGAGCTGTCCGGCATTTTCCATAGCCAAAATCATAGATCCGGAAGAATAACGCTTAGGCGGAGATGTCTCCCCTTCCTTAATGACAAACCCAGAAACCGGAAGCACACTTCCCTTCTTCAAGGTATCCAGCATGGCAATAAATGCCGGATTCTCCTGATTTTTCCGGTTCAGCTCCGACTCTTCCTTTTCCGAACTATCCTTCTTCAAATCTTCTTTCTCGGAATCCGCTTTTTGCATTCCAGACCGCGGCACACCCGCTATCTTTAAATATCCCTGCTCCTTCAGCACCCGAAAGCTGGCGAAAAAATGCTCCCGTTCCATCTCCAGCTCCAGGATATATCGCTGATACACTGCAGCCGGATAAAAAATGCTTAAAAACCGCCTGACAATCTTCTCATACACCTTCAAAGCCAAAGGCGGCAGGCCTCTCATAGCGTGAAGCCCCTGCCCTGTAGGAATAATCGCATAATGGTCCGTGATCTGTTTGTCATTCACATATCGGGTCTTACTGATATTTTTATAGGAACCTTGTGTCAATATCTCCGCAGCATAGGTCTGCACCGGCCCATAGTTTTTCAGCCCTCCGATATTTTTATAGATTTCTTTTGCCACTGCTGTGGATAATACTCTGGCATCTGTACGAGGGTAGGTGACAAGCTTTTTTTCGTACAAATCCTGTACAATCCTAAGCGTCTCATCCGGACTGATTTTAAAAGACTTGGAACAGTCATTCTGCAGCTCTGCCAGATTGTAAAGAAGGGGCGGGTTCTTCGTCTCCCTTTTCTTCTCCATCTTGATTAAGACCCCGGTCATGGGTTCCTTTTTCTGCAGGGCTTTGATCAATTCTTCTGCATATCGTTTCTCTTTAAAACCATTTTCCTTGTACAGATAAGGTGACTGAAAATAGCGGGATCCCTCCACACTGCGCCACTCTCCGTCAAAGTTCATATCGTCAGACTGAAAATTGCCGATAACCCGGTAGAAAGGCGTTTTGACAAAATCGCGGATCTCCCGTTCCCGACGGACAACCATGCCGAGCACACAGGTCATCACCCTTCCCACAGACAGCACAGTCCGCTCTGTCTTCATATACCGGGAAATATACGGCCCGTATTTTAAGGTCAAAAGTCGGGAAAAATTAATCCCCATCAGATAGTCTTCCCTTGCCCTAAGATAAGCAGATGCCGCTAAATTGTCATAATCCTTCCAGTCCTTTGCATTCTGAATCCCCCGCAGAATCTCCTCCTCTGTCTGGGAATCAATCCAAACCCGCTTATGACTTTTTCCGGTAACACCAGACATCTGGGCCACCAGACGGTAAATATATTCTCCTTCTCTCCCTGAGTCTGTACAGATATAGATAACCTCCACATCCTCCCGGTTTAAAAGAGTCTTTACGATCTGAAACTGCTTTGACACATTTTCGATTACCTGATACTTAAATTCCTTCGGCAGAAAGGGAAGGGTATGCAGGCTCCACCGCTTATATACCGGATTATATGCCTCCGGATAACTCATTGTAATTAGATGTCCCACACACCATGTCACAATTTCTTTTTCTGATTCAATATAACCATCCGCCCTTCTGCCTGCAATCTTCAGCGCTGCCGCAAACTGCTGGGCCACACTGGGCTTTTCGGCTATGTATAATGATTTTCCCATGTATTATTCCCTTGGATGCGCTCCGGAATATGCCACGCGCAGCGCTTCATTTTTCATGCATTCTATATATACCTGAGTCGTGGCAAGATCCGCATGGCCTAACATGGAGCTGACCACATGAAGATCCGCCCCGCCGTTTATCAGATGCACTGCAAAAGAATGGCGAAGGCTGTGGGGCGTAATCTCTGACACAATTCCCGCCTTCTTTCCATAAATCTTTACAATCTTCCAAAACCCCTGACGGGACATGGGCTTTCCGCTGCAGTTGGTAAAAAGCCACGGGGAATCCTTTCCCTTCAAAAGCTCCTGACGGGCATCTGCCAAATAACGGTGAAGGGCGCGGCCCGCTGTCTTTCCAAATGGAACCGTCCTCTCCTTCTGTCCGTCCCTGCAGGTAATAAAGCCAATCTGCTCATTCACATCCTGCATCTGAAGCCCCACTAACTCTGACACCCGGATTCCGGTGGCATACAAAAGCTCTAACATGGCCTTATCCCGAAGCTCCTTAGGCGTCTCTTTGTCAGGCTGATTTAAAAAGCGATCCACCTCCTCCACGGTCAGAACCACAGGAGCTTTTTTCTCAACCTTAGGAGGCTTTAAACATTCTGAAGGATCCCTTTTTACCTTTCCTTCACACACTTCATAATGAAAAAATGCCTTTATGGAAGCAATGACCCGGGAAACCGTGGAAGCTGCCTTCCCCTTTCCTTCCAGATAGAGGATGTAAGAATTAAGGCTTGTCTGCGTAACTTTAGCCGGATCATAAATGCCCTGCTCCTTTAAATATTCGGTAAGCTGGAGCAGATCCCGCCTGTAGGAAAGCACCGTATTCTTAGATGCCCGTTTAACCATTTCCAAATATTCCATAAATGCCTGAATCTCCTCCAGCATCCCCTATCCCCCCTATCGGATTATCTTATTTTTTACCTTGCTAAAAGTCAAGTGTTCCTATTATATCCTCATTTCCCCTAAAAATCAAATACAATTTTCCTTATCCGCAAAACGAAAACAGTGAAAGCAGCCTGGCATTCACATGTACTTCCATCAATATCCCAAACAGCAAAAGCGCTGTCACAGCCCCCCAAAACCTGCGCCTGCGGGCTTCATACCCAGACAGACATTTGATCAGGAGAATCCCCCACGCCGCCCCATAAAAAATCTGATGAGGAAAAATTGATACCAAAAACACAAACAACCCCAAGACTCCCTGCTGCCATGTCATAAGCACCAGAGAAAGCCCTGCTCCGCAGCCTGCCCATACCAAAAGCAGAGGAACCGTCAGCCGATGAATACGGCTCCGACACAAAAACTCAATCACTGCTGTCTGCGCCACCCGGATCAGCAAAATCCTGCACACACTTTTCCAGTCGCCGTTTGCCGTATCCTGCCATCCCTGCTGCAGATATTGGTATAAAAGCCGGTAATCCACCAGACCAGAGGCAAACACCCTGTTGGCCCCTATGGTGGCTGCCGTTATGCCAATGCCTATCCACAAAAGCAGATACATTCCCTGATTTTTTCTTCTCACGCCTGTCACCGTCTTGCCGCCGTTTTTTCCAGTTTACGCAGCAGCAGGCAATCCTATGACTTGTTCGCAAGAACTTGCCGTCGCGGCAGGTATTTCCGGTTCCAGTCAATAAATCACCGCAGATATTTCCGGGCATAGGCAAGAATGGCTGCCGTCGTCTTGGCATCCGTCATTTTTCCGGAATAGATCATCTCCTCTAAATCTTCCACGGTCCATTCCTCCACATAGATCACCTCATCCTCATCCAAGTGTTGGTGGGATGGGATCAGATTCCTGGCCACATAAATATCAATAAACTCATCACAAAACGCTACCGTGGTATTCATGCTCATCAGATATTCCAGCTTTTCACAGCGAAATCCTGTCTCCTCCTCCAGCTCCCGGTATGCACAATTAATCGTAGGCTCATTTGGGTCATCCCGCTTTCCTGCCGGAATCTCTAAAGTCTCCCGGTTCAGCGCATTGCGGAACTGACGCACCATAAGGATCTTTCCCTCATCCGTTACCGGAATCACAGCCGCTGCCCCGTCATGATGAATAAAGTCCCAATGAGCCTCATGCCCATTAGCAATCACCGTATCCTCATAGATCTTTAAAATCGTTCCCGTATACTTTAACTGACGATCCAAGCGGACCACCGGATCAATCACTGGTTTCTTCATTCCATCCCTATTCTCATTCTGTTCCATAATTTCCTCCATTCTGTGCATGTTTTACAGTATTGCATGCCCCACTGTCACCCTTTTTCCTGGCAGTGTATTACCGAATATTTCCGCATTTTTCAAAACAGGCATCGCAGCCCTTCATCACCGCATTCCGAAGCCCATATTCCTCCAAGGCCCCCACTGCTGCAATAGTAGTCCCTCCGGGCGAACATACCTGATCTTTTAAGCGCCCCGGATGCTCCCCGGTCTCCATTAACATTTTTGCGCTTCCCAGCACAGCCTGCGCTGCCATCTCGTAGGCCAAAGACCTGGAAAGCCCATACTTTACACCGCTGTCTGCCAGTGCCTCCAGAAACAGATATACATAGGCAGGGGAGCTGCCACTGACACACACCACCGCATTGATCAGCCGTTCCTCAATAAGAGCCATCTTTCCAAACGATTCAAAGAAACGCCGGATTGTCTCCCTTTCTTCTTCCGAAAACAAGGCTTCCTCATAGCAGACTCCGCTCATGCCCTCTCCTACCAATGCCGGTGTATTGGGCATAGCCCGGACCACCCGGCAATGTTCTCCAAAGATTTCTTTTAAGTCTGCAATCGAAATCCCAGGCGCAATCGAAATCAAAATCTGCCTTTCAAGAATCCCAGGCGCGATCTCCTCTGCTGCCGCCCTAAGCTGCTGGGGCTTTACTGCCAGGATCACATATTCAGAAGAAGCCGCACAGGCACATCCGGTTTCCATAATCCTTGCTCCTGTTGCTTCTGCCACTTCTTCTGCCCTTTTTTTATCTCTCTCATAAAAGCAAATCTGCTCCGGCTGAAATGTCCGGACCAATCCCCGCATCATGGCAAATCCCATGTTGCCTGCCCCGATAAATCCAAACTTATAAGATAAATTCAATCTTCATCTTCCTCCCTGTCCTTAAAAATTCTTCAAATATCAAAACCCGGCGTCCGGACTGACGCTCATGGCATCCAGTGTAACCTTCATAATGTCCTTGATTTCTTCTGCTGTCATCTTCATCTTTTCCGCCAGCTCCTCCACTGTGGCCTCCCGGCCCAGTTCCTCAGCCATCATCTTGGAAATATCCTTTAACACATTGACCCGCGCCGCAACCTCCTCCTCTGTCTGCTTTTCCCTCTGCTGTGCCTCAATGGCTGCCTCCAACCGCTCAGCGGCCAATGCTTTTACCTGTTCCCGGAAATCCCCTTCCTCATAAACATCCAATGCCAGCAGCAGCGCCATATTGGCCTCCTGTACCAGATCCCCTGCCCCTAACCCACGGTTCCGATACCTGCCTGCCAGCTCAATGACAAAATGAAGCATTCCCTCCAGCAGTCTTTCCCGCGCTCCCCTGTCCCCTGCCTTCACCCGCAGAAGAAGTTCCTGCTCCTCTTTGGGGCTGCAGGCCGGAATCCTTTTTACCTCCTCTAAGTACATCTGATAAACATCATCATGCATTTTTCTCATACCTCCTTGCATCCATCCAGACTCCCTTAGAGCTTTCTTAAACACTCACTCCTTTGCTCAAAGAAAATCCTTAATCCTGGGGATAATTCAGCCGTGTCTCGTCAATCGTCAGCAAAGTCTCCTCCAAAAAACGCTTTGCCAGATATTTGGTCATAGGCAGATTCATGTCCAGATAATTGCCGCAGTCCCTGGCTGCCGCTCCCGGCACATCCCCCTCAAAATCACGGATAAAGGTAAACATGTCCACCATTAACGGCACAATATCCTTGGACTGATAATCCCCTGCCAGCAAAAGATAAAACCCTGTCCGACAGCCCATGGGGCCAAAATAGAGCACTTTGTCAGAATAATCCTCTCTGTTGCGCAGATAAGTAGCGCCCAGATGTTCGAAGGTATGTACCTCCGCAGTATTCATGACCGGCTCAAAATTAGGCCGCGTCATCCGGATATCAAAGGTAGTGACAACAGACTCACCAGCCTTGTCCTTACGAGATACATAGACTCCGGGAAGGAGTTTTAAATGATCAATGGTAAAGCTTGTTATTTTTTCCATCATACAGTTTCTCCTTAATTTTCAGTATAATAGGTAATCAAATTAAAATTCTATGGTACATTATATGGCATTTACTGCACAAATACAAGAAGCAGATTCTCAAATAAAAAACGCAAAAAAGTTATTATGTATATTTTGTACAATTATAATGTAAATATGTATCTTTTTTTGTCAAAATATAAGAATTTCAAATTCATAGTTCACAAAACCAAAAACTTATGCTATAATGCATTTTGTAATTGACACGGGGGTATAGCTCAGTTGGGAGAGCGCTTGAATGGCATTCAAGAGGTCATGGGTTCGAATCCCACTATCTCCATTTGAAAGTTTGAAATCTTTTGATTTTATAGGTATTTAATTTTGTAAGTTTTCAATGTAAAAAGTAAAACCAGTCAGTAAACCAGTCAAATTATTTTGATTGGTTTTATTTTATTTTAAATTCTGAAATTAAATTCTGAAATGCCGATGGTAATCTTTTTAGGGCTTGAGCGGATAGAGGGATAACCTTGCCGTGCAAAGTTCCCCTCCTTCCAAAACACTTTAACTGAATATATTCTATATCATAATACTAGGGTCTCAAAATCATGTATGACATGCCTGCATGTCTATACATGACTTTGAGACCCGCAAAACACCGAAAATAACCATTTTATCACAATATTTACCGCTTTCTACTCGTGCAGCCGCCTGATTATCTTAAAAACTATCGTTCCTTCCATCACTAAGGGTGCTTTGTGTGCAAAAAAGATTATGCCGTCTGTGGGTGCTAAAATTTTCCCCAGCACCTCTCCCTCTAAAGGATCCATCACCAGCGCCAGGATTTGTTCCCGATGCACTTCCTCTCCAGGACCGACAAGACGCCTGTAAATGCCAGAATGCTCTGTTCTTACATTGGTCAGATCCTCCTCCTGGAGCACACTGGCTAAGTATCCGCTGTGGCTGGTATACCGCAATATCCCCATTCTGGTCAGAAAGCGCAGAACAGATGCCACTGCCTGTCTTGCAGAAGGCTCATCAATGGTATCTGTGGCGCTGGTATACAGGGAAAAGGCATTCGTATTCCAAATCTGCCAGTTATAATTCAGGGTCGTAGTGTCAATGGGTTTTGGCTTTCGGATAACCACATAGGGCATCCCGAACAAATTGGCCAGGCTGGGACTCTGAAACCCGGTTTCCATCATCCTTACGTGAGGAACAAAGTCCCCTGGAAGATAAAAACTGGGAAACTGGATTCCATAGCTGTAGCCCTCAATAGCCTTAAAAAGTCCTGCTGCAATCCGTTGGGTGGTCTCTCCCGCATCATATCCCGGAAACATCCGGTTAATGTCCGTGTTGTCTGTGGCCCAAAAACGCTTGCTGATATTCATGGAGCTGTGATTCACAGACGGAATTACCAGAATCTCATTCTGTCCTACAATAGCACCCTTCTCCTCCAATCGTTTTAAGGATTTTACAAGCTGGGAACAGATATAGAGCTGCTGCACCTCATTTCCCCGGATGGCACCTACCACACATGCAGCCTTTTCCCCTTTCCCGAACCGGTACCCATAGATATTTAAGTCATCCCGGTACTGGTTCTTTAATGTATAAATACATTCTTTTTTCATTGGAAATCACCTCCCAGCACACGAGCTATCAAAGAGCCGCAGGATACTACCGGATACTCCCGCAGGGTAAACACCATGCCGTGAATCGGTGCACGGACATCCTGCAGAATCTGGCCATCCAGAGAATTAAGAATCCTGCCGATCCGTTCTCCCTGAGCCACATTTCTCCAGTGTTCCACACAGGGCACAAAAATTCCAGGAGCTTCTGCATTGACAAACCCCACCTCCCCGTCCTGGGAAATGATAGGCTCTTTGGGAGTGATGACCGGCCCGGTCCACACTCCCATATCCTTCATCACACAGAAAATCCCGTCTGTAAGCTGATGGCAGAATTCTTCTGTGATCCGCATTCCTACTCCCATCTCCACCACTACAGTAGGTACGCCGATACTGTTTAAGCTGTGGGCAAGGGTGGACTCCAACACCGTGGCTGCCGCATGAACCCACACAAAGTCCAGGTTCAGACGCCGGGCAAAGGGAAGAAGTCTTTCTGCCGTGTTCACATTGATTCTGGCCTGGGGAATCTCCCGCAGAAAAATATTGCTGGCATGAATATCAATACACAGATCTGCATCTTTTATATCATTGATAATCCGCGCCGCCACATGCTCTGCCACAGCCCCATTCTCATCTCCGGGAAATATCCGGTTCATATCCAGATCAAACATGGGAATCCCACGGGAAATAGAATCTACTCCCAGTGGGTTTAACGCCGGATAGATCTCCACAATCCCCTTTAAAAAATCCGGATTTTCCCGGATTATCCGGTTGATCTCATAACATACATACTGTCCCTCCAGCTCGTCGCCGTGGGTTCCGGTCACAATGCAGATTCTTTTTTCCTTTCCTGTCATGAACTGGGGCGTCAGGACATTTTTTCTGACACGGAGACGCTCGTCCACTGCCAGCCCGACAGAAACCACCTCTTTTATCATAGAATCTCCTCCACCTTTACCAATATCTTCTGGGTCTGACCGGCAAATCCCAGGAATCTTCCTCGGTCAATAGCCCCGTCTCCAAAATCCCGTCCATGGGTCAGCTTAATATAAGTCTCGTCTGTCAAACGGTTATTGGTAGGATCTATCCCTACCCACATTCCATTTACCCATACCTCCACCCAGGCATGGCTGGCTCCTTCCCCCAGCATCATACCTGCTGCATACCGAGCCGGCACTCCTGCCAGCCGGCACAGGCTGATAAAAACATGAGCATAGTCCTGACAAACTCCCTGCCCCAAAGCCAGCGCTTCTGCTGCCGTGGTTTTTACAGTGGTTGCGCCAGGTACGTAAACAAACCGCCTGTACAGACGGTCCATCATATATTCCAGTTCTTTGTATTCATCTATTGCCAGACTTCCTGCCTTCCTCCCGCTTTCCCATACAGCCCCAAGCTCCTTCATGGTATCCTGCAGAAACCGCCGGATTCCTTTATCTGGCATGGTATAGGCAGAGGGAAAACCATACATGGGATGAAACGGCTCTGTTTCCCCGGACAGATCCACATACACCGTTCCCTCTGCCTTTACATAAAGCCTGTCATGCTGATCCCGTACTGACACAGCATACCCACTGTTTCCAAATCCGTCCTGAACCTCATTGATGGTATCCGCCGGCTCGATTGTCACCTGCAGGCATTCCCCGTGCTGCCGCCCGTTTTCCATAGGACGGCATCGAATCAGAAAATGATGATCCCACACCATCTGATCAAAAGCAAGCTGCATTTCATATCGGAAATTTAATTTCTTCAAAGCCTGTCACCTCAAAAAATATTCCACAAGGCATGTAAAGCATCCTTGCGCCCTGCCTCCCAGCTTTCCTTCTGCCTGATAATCTCAGCCAGCCGTTCTGCCTCTGAAACACGGTATCCAATCCGCACCTTGTTCAGTCGGTTCCTGAATTTGGAAAACTCCTTTTCCACATAAATGTAAGGAAAATCAAGACGCATATACAGATCCAGCCGCTCTAAGTATTTGCCGCACTTAATGATATTGCGCCCCTCCTCATCCTCCATATTGTCATCCAGACATCCCCAGAACGCAAAGAGATAATCCTTCACCGGCTGCAGATCATAAGCCAGGGCATTGCCGTGAGCCTTCACCTGCTCCATACAGTCCAGGGTCATCTGAATGTAGGACAGGGCATCACTGCTCAGCTCATCCCGCAGAACAACCCCATTGTCCAAGGCCCGCAGCATATTGCTGTAAACGGAATTCGGATCCTCGGCAGAAAAGAGATATTTATCAATAAAATCATCCATGTCCTGATAAATAACCGGAATGGACAGCTTCTCACAAAATCCTTCATAAGCCCGGTTATCCATATCCAGCATCTCATCAAAATATTTAAAAAACATTCTCAAGGTAGTAAACACCCGTTCTGTATAACGCCCCAGCCAAAAAAGATGATCTGCCTTTTCTATTGAGATAATACCCATGTATCCTTAAATCCTCCTCCCTGTGATGAATTTACAACAAATGAATCCGGGTTCCTGGAAAACCGGGTCAGGCCGCTGGGCCATACACGGGTAGTCCTTCCGCTTAAAACAAAAGCCCGCAGATCCGCTTTTCTGGGAACTCCACCGTCCCCCTCCACAATATCCAAATCAATAAAATCAATAACCTTCTGGGCAATAAACCGGCGCGGCTCTTTCTCTATGGTATGCCTCATTTTCTCCAGCTCATCTTTTGTCAGATCCCTGCCAAAGACCACTCCATAGCCTCCTGCCTCTGACACATCCTTTACCACCAGTTGCGAAAGCTTATCCAAGATATATTTCCGATCCTGCTCATAAAAAGCCAGATATGTAGGCGCATTCTTTAAGATGGCTTCCTCTCCCAGATAATATTTTACCATATGGGGCACAAAGTAATAGATTCCCTTGTCGTCTGCCACCCCATTGCCGGGAGCATTGATTAAGGCTACATTGCCGCTTCGGTACACATCCATGAGCCCCGGCACCCCGATCAGGGATTCCGGCTCAAAGCACAGCGGATCCAGATATTCATCGGAAATTCTCCTGTAAACAGCTCCTACCTGCTGCTGTTTTCCTTGGTATTGACGGTAATAGAGCCGATTGCCCTCCACATACAGATCCTGTGGCATAGCCAGGACAGCCCCTGACCGCTCTGCCAGGTAGGAATGCTCAAAAAATGCTGCGTTATACCGCCCTGGGGTCAGCACCACATGGATGCCGCCTGTACTGACATTTTCCATAACCTCTTTAAGCATCCCTGCATAATTGCGGTTATCCGACACATGATTCCTCATAAAAGTACGGGGAGATGCCTGCCTGGTCAGCTCCCTGGCAATCATGGGATAAGAAGCGCCGGAAGGAATCCTTAAATTATCCTCTAAAATATACCAGGTTCCATCCTTTGCCTGCACTAAGTCAATTCCGGAAATATGGCTGTAAATCCCCTTCGGCGGCCTCATCCCCTCACACTGAGGCAAATACCCTTTGGATGAAAAAATAAAATCCTCCGGAATCACACCGTCCTTTATAATCTTCTTGTCCCCATACACATCCGAAAGAAAGCAATTCAGCGCATCTACCCGCTGGGAAAGCCCTTTTTCCAGATATGCAAACTCCTTGTGGGTAATTACCCTGGGAAGCGGGTCAAACGGGAACAACTGTTCATGAAACTCCCCGTTCTTATAGATCCCAAATTTCACCCCATACCTGGCCATCAGCCGGTTTATGCTTTCCATATGCTCTATCATATCCTTCATCCACAGTACCTCCATCTCCGCTACAAAAAAGGGCGCCCAAAATAAATCAGAGCGCCTTTACTTCCTTGTAATAATATACAACAGGTTTCCAGATTTTTCAAGAGATTCCCGCATAAACTTGGCAAATTTAACTTGGCAAATGTTACTGTTCACGGGGCATTGTCATGATGCTGGAAATAAAAGGTCATGGACAGGCGAATTGTACTAATTGTTTTATAATTTTGCACAAAATCATTCACCTATTATTCCCGAAAATAATTTCTAAACAAACTTTCGATCACCATACTTCGCAATCTTCCTCACGGCCTTTCTCGCGACCCTCCTTGCGGCCTTCCTCACGAATTGTCTGCATAGTCTCCGCTTCGTTATATTCCGTGATACATATTTCCTCGCCAAATACCGCCCGCCATCAGATTTTTTCTACCCACGCCAGAATCATTTCAGGAGAAACCTCCAGGAACCTTGCTATCTTATCTATGGGTTCCCCA
>CAJUGD010000023.1 GCA_910586205.1 uncultured Lachnospiraceae bacterium
TCGGCAGTACCTTTATGTAAATATATCTTAGCAGATTTATACGGAATTGTCAAATGCTGATGGAAGTTTGGTGTGGTAGATATTGACAATTTATTTACGATATGCTAGTTTTGAAATTATTGGAAGGCGTTATGGTTAGTTTGATGAATATTTTGGGAGGGTAGGATGAACCAAATAGCAGAAGGAAAGAGCATTGAGCAGTGTATGGAAGATGTAACGGTTACATTAAAGGCAGTTATGGACTATGCGGCTAAAGAAATAACTGAACAGATAGATAAAGTTATAGAAAATACTGTGGAATATAATTATGAGAAAACAGAAGAGTTGCGTATTTCTGGTAGTCTTTCAGAATTAAAAGTTCGTTTGAATGAATTACATGATTTGGTGCCCCAAATAATAGAACAGAAATTTGAGAAATTTTCTATCAATAAGAAAGAAAACATAAGTTGGTTCAAAGAAATTCGTGAGTACGAATTAAAAGAAAAACTTTTCACGTTGTATAAAAGCATTATAGGTGAGACCGGAAAAATATTTAGAGAATATGGTTACAAAGATGTGTCGGGCGAAAGTTCGAAGAGGCATCCGGCTTTTGTTTATACACAACATGGCACTACAGTTATGGGGCCAGAACCAAAGAATGAGGATTTGTTAGAAGCACAGAGAAAATGGCTTGATGCCTGTAAAATATATGTAGAAGTGTAGAATCAAGCAAAAAACAGCCGCCCGCCTAACGGTGTGGTGCGAAAAACGGCTGGATAACGGCACAGGCAAACGAAATCCAAAGAAAAAGCTAAAGGAGACATACAAAACGATATAAGGACGCGATGGTAATGGAGCTGGCGGGGACAATGGCAGCAGGGATGGCAATGACTTCTTTTGCTGCAGGATGGCAGTGGATTGACGACAATAACGATGGCGTGGAGGAATGCTATTACTTCGATGCCAACGGCTATATGCTGGCAAACACCACCACCCCGGACGGCTACACCGTGAACGCGGATGGGGCCTGGACAGAGAACGGCGCCGCACATACCAGACAGACGGGGACACAGTCCCAGGAGAGCGGTACGAATACGGCTCTGATGACAGATAACGGCGGCTATAATGAATACGGCTGCAGTAATGTGGCATTGGACATGGTCACTCATACCAGGGAAGAAAATGCAAAATCGATATACTATTCTAATGGTTTCCGTGTATATTATCACTATTACAATGATAATTATACAGATAAAGAATTATGGATCGATCCGAGCCGTACCGATCTGGATGACACTTACCTGTTTAAGCACTATGACCCATCCCTCAGCAACAAAGAGATGGTGCAGAAGCTGGTAGGGATGGGATGGAAGCACGGAAACTCGGGGCTTTATGCGTTTACCGGAACTGGAAAAAACTAGGCTGCATCGGTGAATCCTGGTGGGTTCGGCGTTGGCCACAGGATTTCTCGGAATGATACTGACAGACTGAGCTTGAAATAACCTGACAGTTTTCTTGGAAATTGCAAAAAAGAGCTGGGGAAATTTCCCTGGTTCTTTTTTGGTCATGGACACAACTTGACAAATCGGAAATTACGAGGTGAAAATATCGATGAAATTACATGAGCTATATCATTTAATCGGTTTGCAGAATGAAATAATTGAAAAATTAAGAGTTATTTGTGGGGAAATTCATTTAGGCCAGATGGATGAATATTTGGATAAATTGATGGATGGAAAAACAGCAGCGCAATCCTATGAGGAATTAAAGACAGTATTGGCTGAAGATGAGGATAATTTAAAAATGCTGTATTGTCAATTAGAATGTGCCAGACGGGTGTTTGACCGATATCAAGAAAAACATATACCCAAAATAGTTTATATAGAATCCATGAAATGTTTTACCAGATTTATTGAAGAGTGTAAAAGAAAAAACGGGAGAATGTTTTTTGATCGGGGATGGTGGACTTATCGTCAGCTTAGTATGAAAATATTTCGCATTGGTGAGTTAGAGTATGAATTGAAAGAGTACGAAGGAGAGGACGTTATAGGGATTCATGTGCCGTCAGATGCGAATTTGTCCAAGGAGGCTGTTGATAATTCGCTGAAACAGGCGAACATATTTTTTCACACTTACTATAGCAGTTATCCATATAAAAAATATACCTGCAATTCATGGTTATTATCCCCGACACTAAAACCGCTGTTGTCAGAAAAATCCAATATATTATCTTTTCAGAAACGTTTTGAAATTATCCAGGAAGAGAAAGCGGATAGAGAATATATCGAATGGCTGTTTCAGGTTCCATCAAATACTGATAATGAAAGCCTGCCAGCAGAAACCAGTTTGCAAAAAAGAGTCAAGGAACTGCTTCTTAATGGAGGAACCGTTGGTTGTGCATACGGAATATTAAATTTTCTGTAATATAATTTTTGTAAATTCTAATTTATTGGAGAGTTGAAAATCCCTGACGTTTTACGTTTCTACGCTCCGCACTGGG
This sequence comes from uncultured Lachnospiraceae bacterium, assembly GCA_910586205.1. Classification (GTDB taxonomy): domain Bacteria; phylum Bacillota; class Clostridia; order Lachnospirales; family Lachnospiraceae; genus Brotaphodocola. The sequence goes on from CAJUGD010000023.1 coordinate 2,480, forward strand.
GGCTGCACCCCTTGCGCTCTCGCTGAAAAGGTACACCCCCTTTGCATCTGATGATAGATCGTATAGAACTGTCAGAGAAAAATAGGTGAAGGCTCTGTTTGCTGAAGACAGGGAATAATGGAACTTTTCGTTTTTACATATTTTTTTGTATTTCCAAATCACGGTTGCTTTCACCTTTGCTGTCTTCAATGGCTAATTCTCTGCCTTGCAATAAACTGCTCCATAGCTGAAACATAACTGCAACAACCTGCATTTCATATGCGTTTGCGGCTCCTGCCTTTAGACAACGGATTTGTTCAAGATATTCTGCTATCTCTTTTCCTTTTGTCTGCTTTGAATGAAAATGCAGATATTCACAATTGACATTTTTGATAACAGGCGTAACGTATTTTTGCAGCAAAGTTTTATTGCTGCCAAATAAAGATGGGTGGAACAAAAAACATAAAAAATGGCAGTCCTGCTTTTTATAGGAATAACCATAGTGCATTTGACGGGCATTTACCATAAGGGAATCTTTTTCGCTTAGAAGAATCCTTTTGCCGTTGATGTAATAACACATTTTCCCCGATATCATATAAATCCATTCAATATCATCGTGCCAATGACAGGGCGCACTCATTCCGGGATAAACGGCTAAATCAGCGGTACGGATGTACAGAGGAATCCCCGTATGCTCATAATGGACAATTTCTGAAAATTTTAATAAAGTATTTGAAAATTTATATTGAAGGAATTATAGAATTATGCAGAAATGTGTGATACAATCGTTTCATTAAGGAATCAATCGATATTCAGGAACATAAGAAGTTAGTTATATTTATGGGTGCAGAGGAGGAAACGAAAATGGAATACGGAGAGTTGCCTGCTAAAGTAGGGGCATTAAGAGAAACGATGGAAAATCTGCCAGAGTTTCAAAATGTGTCTTATAAACATAGTTTTGAAGGATTCATGAAGAAGATACAACAGATAGATAATTTTAATAGCATTGATAAGTATAGAATCGTATTCATTGGTGAGCCAGGTAAAGGAAAGACAACAGCAATTTGTAATTGGTTAGATTTATTGAAGAAAAATAAAGAGAATGAAAAAAGGATAGAAGCAATATCATTGCTGGCTACCGCTTCCGGAAGAACAACAGTTGCAGAGGTACATATTAAACAGGTTGCTGATGCCAGTAGAATTCGAGTGGAGTATCTGTCTATTGACCAGCAAAAAGAATATATTAAAGAATACTGTAACTATTACTATTTGCGTTGTTTGAATATAACAGATGACGATTCAGATGATATGACAGAACAAGTCGTTGTAGAAAACGTGCATTTGGAAATTGACCGAGTTATAAGAAATATGGCATTAATTGAGGATTTTCCTTCTGGATTGGGAGAACACTCAATTGAAAAGCGTGATAAGTTAGTATCATTCATAAAAACATTTGATAATGCAGTTTCGTTTTATGAGTATATTCTTGAAAAAATTGGCCTGGAAAACAGACAATGTCCTATTATTCCGTATAAAGGAGAATTGGATTTTGAGGAATGGCTTAGCAGAACTTTTAAAGAAATAAACGATGGAAAAAGACCAGATTGTTCAATCGCAAGTAAGATTTATATTGATATTTTTTCTGAGGATTTATGTTTAGAACTTCCAGATTATATAGAGGAAATAATTGATACTATTGGTTTGGATTCTTTAGTAAGAACAGATTTACAGAAGCTTATGTTAGCAGAGGATACAATTTGTTTTCTGATGGATGATCTTAAAAATGTACCTTCATCAAATATTAGAAAATTAATAAAGGAAACATTTCTTACAGATTGGGATCAGTATTGTTCTTGGAAAACGTCAATATTTGTGACAAGCCCTGTTAAGGAATTGGAGGCGGTTAATGAGGCGAATGGAGATCCTGATGTTGGGATTGAGATAAAGGTAAATGAATTAGAACGTCGTATTGCTGTTGATAAAATTCTTTATGAGATGGATAATACCTTGTTTTTGGATTCGTGTGCTGCATATATCTTTAAATCTGAAAAGACAACTGAGCTTGACGAAAACGGAAAACCTGTAATTAATAAACGTACAGGAAAACCAAAGGTTAAAATCAGCCAGGTTATTGAACAGTATGATGATGATGTGGCTCTTGATTATCGTCAGGGAGTTACTAATAAAATTAATATGATCATTGAGCAGTTGAAAGATAGATTGCAGAAAGATGCAAATGAAATTCGGACAGAAGTAGAAAATTTGCTTGAACTGGAACGTAATTTTGTGAATACAGAGGTGGATAATGAATTGTTTCAGATATGCGAAAAAGTAGCAGATATGAAGATGGAAATTTCTCGAGTTCGCGGCATGGATGTTGTTGAAAATATTCTCAAGAAAACGATAGATAGTATTCACTGGAGAACTATTAAGAAAATTAATTCCCTATATGGTGGATATAAAAAGTGGCATACAGATATTTATACACAGATTATGCAAGTGGGAAAGGAATGTTTCTCCAGTGCTATTGAACCAGTATCTTCTGAGATTAATCAACTTCTAATTGATGTACGTAACAAGGATGCAAGAAGTATCACAAGTGGTTATATAAATCAGTATAATTTGATGGTTAAGGAAGGAACAGAGAAGATGGGGCAAAGGTTCTTTCAATGGGCACAAAATGAAGGATTTGCACCACAGTCCGATGCTAACAGTTTTTGGTGTGAGGTTAATTCAATATGTGGGAAGGGATACAAACGTCGGGTCAGAGAACAGTATGAAGATGTGGTATATGATGCTGGTGGAAAGTTGGCTAAAATGATTACAGAAGAGGTGGAAAAAACAGTTGATAGATTGCTTTGTTTGTTTCCGGATGATTAATATTTACAAAAAATGTTTCCAGTTATCAATAGTCATGAAAGTTGGATATAAGCATTTGAATGCATCATGCTGATTTAGGATTAGACTATAACGGGCAGAGATTCGAGAGAGTCCCTGATTTTAACAGTGATTACTGCCTGATCTGCTAGTGTTCCATCCAGCCAGTAATTAGAGTGTAAGAATCTCCTATTTTGCTACCTGCTGAGTTGTCGTCAGTCAACGATGCCACCATTGACCGCCGACAACGCAGTCTGATGGAAATTTAGGCAAGGAGGTTTGTCTGAATATAATCCAGACAGTACACTAGCCGTTTTGGAAAAACATTGAACCTGGATATGTTGATTCCCAGAAAGATGGACCAGTTGGATCCGATGGTCATTGAGTTCAAGGTACGCAAGCCAAGGAAGGAGGCTTCTTTGGAGGAAACCATGGCAGCGGCTTTACAGCAGATTGAAGACAAGGCATATGATACGGTGTTGGCGGAGCGAGGATTTGAGAAGGAGCGGATCCGCCATTATGGTTTCGCTTTTGAGGGGAAGCATTCAGCAAAACGCGCCGGTACATAAAATATGCTTCGCATTGGTGTATTTTGTCGGATTTCACAGGGAAAGTTGTGCTGCGGAATTGAGATGAAGGTCAGAAAATACAGCAGAGCAAAACACATTCAGATGAGATTGATTCCAAAAGGGGAATTGGTGATTAGCTTTATGAGCAGGATAATGGATGGAGTAATTCATCATCCTGCTTTTTGTGATACGTTCACCGTCCGGATAGAAAATCTTGGTATGCCATATATATGTCGTTTTTACAATCAGGGGTGTACTCTCCGTATCAAGAAAGAGGATTACACAACTGAATGGGAGATGGCTTTTCACCAGTCCGCTTCTGAATTCGGACAAAGAAAAAGAGATGGAATGGAAAAGAAGGGGAAGCCGGATTCGAAATTTATCGGAGACGAGCAGATGGAACTGCTTGATGACTGCATGTCATTCCCCAATCTGCTGGTTCGGGTCAGACGTTACCGGCATTGTATTTTGAGGTATCTGGATGAAAACTGGGTGGAACAGAAAATGCGTATGGACGACGATATGTCTGAACTTATTCAGCATGAGTATGATCATCTGGATGGAATTCTGGCAACCATGCGGGCGATTGACAATAAGTCCTTTGTAATGAAAAAGCAGAAGGAAAACTAAGGGGACCAATTCTTGACCGGGATGGGATGCCGTGGTTTAGAAAAGAGGATGCTTTGGAGGAGAAGAATGATTTTGGGAGAGAGCCGGCAGACATACTGGCTGGAAATAATCGAAAAGGAACTGGAAAAACTGGAATCGGGAGATATGAGAGCGCTTTTGACGGTGTATTGTGCTTTTGCGGTGGGGGATAAAAAACTGATGAGACAAACCGGGCATGCCATACAAAAGCAGTTGGAAAGCCTTACTTTGAGGCAGATGATCGGGCTTTATGAGCGCTTTCGCACATTTACTTCTCTGGAATGGAGCATTGACTGGTCTTCCCTGTCGCTGAACTCCATTCTAAGGGCGTTTTGTGGGAAAGACCAGGGGGAAGATCGGAAATATGTACTGATTTTAGGGACATTTCATCCCAATGGATATTTCCGGGAGCGATGTATGGAAGAACTGGCAAAGGAAAGCGGAGCGCTTCCCTATCTGATGCTCCGGGCCAACGATTGGGTGGAGCCTGTAAGGGAAAAAGCTTTTTTTCTTTTGAACCGTTATATCGCTTCATGCAGCGTAGAAGAAATTCTGTTTTCTATGCCAGTGCTGGAAAAGCTGGAGAGTTCTGGCAGACGTTTCGATGAGCAGCTGCAGGAATTGAAGATACGGATATTTGCAAAACTGGAGCAGATCTTAAAAGGCGAAGGCTGGAGGGATATTTGGCCGGAAGACTTTTCTGTGCGGAAATCCCTGTACCGTATGGCAAAAGGTCAGGGGATTTTGCGTATGGAGCAGATGGATGAATGGCTTCGCAGGGAAAAGGATTCCTTTGGAATGACCATGCTGATCAAGGGAATTTTGTCTCACCCAGACTGCACTCTGGAGCAGGCCAAGAAGTATCTTACCTATCCCAGCGCTCAGATAAGAAAGCGTGCGTTGGTGTATCAGTATGAATGCCTGAAGGACAGCTGGCCGGAACTTGATTCCATGCTTCTTGATTCCAGCCGGGGTGTGAGAGAGTATGCATCCTATATTCTGGAGCAACATACGAATCTGGATATCAGGGACTATTATCTGAGCCATTTGGGAGATGAACGGCCCGATTATGCGATCCTGGGGTTGTCTGAATACAGCCATAGAGGGAATGTGGCAGTGCTGCTTTCGGGGCTTAAAAATCCCATAAAAAGAGTACAGAAATACACATTGCTGGCGTTGGGACGGCAGGAAGATTTTGAAGATGAAGAACTTTTGTGGAAATATCTGCTGGACGAACAGGAGGATATTTCCAAGGCTGCCTGTATTTCTATACAAAAACGGGGATTTTATCCTGGTGCAGAGAAACTATATTGTGCGTACTGCAGTTCAAAGAAGGAACACCAAAAGAGATATCTGCTGCGTCTGCTTTTAAGGGAGAATTCGTGGAACCGTCTGCCCTGGCTGATCCGCCTCTATAACGAAGGCCTGCCGGAGCAGGAAAAACAGAGCGTAAAGGGCGGCATTCACTGCCGTTTTATGTATGCACGGGTGCCAGAAATGCAGAAGGAAGAAATCTGCAGAGCATTAAAGGAAAAGGCCGGAGAACTTCCAAAAGGCATGGAAGAAGAAATCCGCTATGACATGAGGTTTGTATAGCAAGGCTTCCCTTAAAGCGTGTGTCCCCGCAAAGTCCTGAAAATACTGCAAAATATCAGGTACTGCCTAATTGTCAATTATGGCGATTGGGCGGTATATTTCTGTTATGTAGTGTTCCGAATGCCTTGGATGTAATCAAAGATTCCCTGGTATTTGGGAAAAATGGCTCCTTTCTAATGAGAATTCAGATATCACCTCCTTAATAGCATGAGAAAAGCATCTTTCCACCAGAAAGTTGCGACGCAAACGACGCAAGAATACGGCAGACGGTGCCAAACGGTATAAAAATAGGAGCAGCCCCGAAGGGCTACTCCTAAATGGTATTTGCAGTATCAGCTTGGCTTACTGGTTAGAACAATTCTACACGACCAAGTAACAGGTCTATCAGATTGCAATGGAAAATTCCGTTGTCATCATAGAAGTTATGAGGAATATCCATGCGAACGATGATTTTTTTGAAAAAGTCTTTTGTCAATATCAACGATGCAAGTTCAGAGGATTCCTTTTTATCCGTATCCATCTGGAAAGCTGACTGGATGTAGATTTTTTTATCTGCATCATTTACAATGAAGTCAATTTCTTTCTGTACATTTGCACCACCGGTACGGTCGGTCACTACACCAACATCAACGGAATATCCTCACGCTCGATGCCGTTGCGCTCCACAATATCTTTTACATACAATTCGCTGTACAGAGAGGACAGGTAATCCTTTTTGTCCTTTTCATCTGTTAATGCCAGCAGGCGTGGCATGCCGCCGTAAAGCATATAGGTGTCCAGAGCTTTTCGCTCATCACCGCCCACATGAAAGTAGAACTCCTCAAAGGACAGAGGGAATACATGGATTTGGGTAGCACGGCCACGGAACTCTGATGAAAATATGCAAGGACCAAAAGGGGATACGTTCCAATACTTGCAACATCATTCCGAGGGAGATGTGAAGATGTTCATGGAGGAAATTAGGCGTTATTCTGTCATTACAGAACTTGATGAAATGGTGTTAAACCGCTTGATTAACCACATATTGATAGGCGAAGAAAGTTGATCGTCTGGATAGCCAGAACGGACATAGAACGCGGATTGCTTTCAACGGGAAGATGTGCTATACTGATTAGCAAACAAATCGATGATTCGGAGTTTGGCAAGGGATACTTTGTATGAATAAAATAGACACAAAAGGGCTTTTATTAAGAATTTTTGTACCTGCGGCAGTTTTAAGCTTGAGTTATTTGTTATTGGGGCATTTATGCAATATACCGCATATACTGCTTTTTTGCATTTTAGGGACATTTACATTAGTACCTATGGAATTAGGAGTGATTATATCGGCAAGCAAAAAAGAATATGGGGCTTATTCTTTTAAAAGTGCATTTGCAGGACAGGAAAAGATTGCAGTTTGGAAAGTGTTAGGAATTGCATTTGTGTTCTTCGGGATTGCAGGCTTGCTGTCTGTTTTTGTTGGGCCTATTGAAAACCAAATATTTGCGGCAATGAGAAGCAATGTACTTGACAGTTTACCAATGGGCTTTGATTGGACAAATTTTGAATATATGAAGTCATTTTCAAAACCAATATTGATTTTGACTTGTGTATATTATGGTATCTTTAATGTGCTGATTGGACCGATAACAGAAGAATTATATTTCAGAGGATATTTAACATCTCATTATGAAAAGCAAAGTTGGCTTACTCCAATATTTATAGCTGTTTTGTTTTCACTCTATCATTTTTGGCTGCCTTTTAATAATGCATTTCGTATATTAGCATTTATACCAGCTGTGTATGTGGCATATAAGAAAAAGAATTTGTACATAAGCATATATTTTCATTGCTTATGCAACTTGTTTTCAGCAGTAGGATTTGCATTGACTGTATTGGGATAATACACTTTACCAAAATGAGGAGGAAGAAAGTAAAGAATACTGGGCGGCTGTTTTTATAGAAGGCGGATCTGGTAAAATCAGATGGAAAGCTGGATGAAAATAGTCTTACAAGCGAGCCTGACGTCTGTTTTCGTCCAGTTTTCTCCGCCCCGTGAACGGTAACGGATAAATCGCATTTATGGGAAGATAAATCTTGAAATACGGTGCTTTCCGTGATAAGATAGGATAAGGAAAATTAAAAAGTGCATAGCGCTGATGGAGGTGTTACCAGCACTACCACCAGCGTGACAAAGTGTTTTGCGAGAACACTAAGCCACATGGAGGCTATCCACTGCTATGCCATTTTATTATAATGTAAAAATGAGCATTAGACAAGATGAAAATGGTTAGGAGTTTATTTGAGTACGAAAAAAGTACAAAAATATGGCAAGGTGAAGTGTAAAAGCGGACACCTTGCCTTTTTCATTTTCTTAAACCCAAAGGAAAATACAAGAAGGAGGGGATTTTAGTGCAGGTTCTCATAATCCAGTTATAGAAATTGTGTTCTAATAAAGGCATTAAAGAGTAGATACATAGCAAATGAACAATAATTTCTGATTTAAAAAGAGTATAAAATTTGAACGCGCAGAAGCACTTTTTTTCTATAGTAAATCAGGAAGGCAAAAATTACAGCAGTTTTATTAGGGATACATTCATTTCACACCGATTGCCAGATTCTTTTGAGGTCTGGCAGTGCACTTATTCAAATTTTAGTGCGGCAGAAAATGGAAGCAGCGTTACAAGTATCAGCCCATGTTGCCGAAAAATAAAGATATTTTACAAGACTTTTGAAAATCTTTGATTTATAATATCTTTTGGAATGTGCTTTTTCGCAGTCCAAGATTAACACGGTAAACCCGAGGGAAGCTTTGCAGATCAAAATGAACGCTTGCTATTGACATTTTTTCAAAAGCACGCTATCATTATGATTATCAGGAGGGACAGACAATGGAAAAGCCACAGGACTGCGGAATGCTGATCAAGCAAATTAACGACGAACTGTTAAAAAATGCTAACAATGCATTGCGATTACAGAATATAACTTTGGCCCAGTTAGAGGTTCTGGATCAACTGAACCAAGCCCCAAAAGGACGGTATTCCCTAAAGGAACTAGAGCAGATTCTCCACGTAGCCCAGTCCACGGCAGCGGGAATCATTTCCCGGCTGGAGCAGAAGGGCTTTGTGGCGGGTTTTGGCGATGCAGCGGATCGGCGGATCAAGCAGGTACAAATCACACCCGCAGGCGTGGAATGTATCCGCAGCGCCATGCACCACCGGGTCAAAGCCGAGGAACTGCTTCTTTCCAACCTGACAGAAGCCGAGCGGGACCTCTTTTATATACTCTTAAAAAAAGTGCGGGATTCCCTGTAAAGCTGCCGCCGCAATTTAGCGGCGGCAGGATTCGGCTCAAATAAATAGTAAGCTATTAAAAGCATCCTATTGAATTAAGGAGGAACCACAATGATCAAGACAAATACAATGGAAGTTTTTGAAAAAGCGCCTGTTCCGAAGGCCGTACTGAAAAATGCGATCCCCGCCATGGCAGCTATGCTGATGGTGCTGATCTACAACTTGGCGGACACCTTTTTCATTGGCCAGACCCATAATGACATTCTGGTGGCAGCGGTATCCCTGGCCACGCCGGTCTTTCTCATCTTCATGGCGGTGGGAACGGTGTTTGGCATTGGCGGCACTTCGGTGATCTCCCGTGCCTTTGGACAGGGACGGCAAGAGTACGCAAAAAAGGTGTGTGCTTTCTGTCTGTGGAGCTGCATGGCGGTAGGGTTTGTGATGTCTGCCGGATTCCTGCTTTTTATGGAGCAGATTCTGACCTTGATCGGAGCCAGCGCGGACACCTGGGAACCGGCAAAAACCTACTTAACTATCGTTGCCTTGGGCGGTCCTTTCGTTCTGATCTCCAACTGCTACTCTAATATCCTCCGGGCGGAGGGCCAGCCCAATAAGGCGATGGTGGGTCAGGTTTTGGGAAATCTGCTCAATGTAGTCCTGGATCCCCTTATGATTCTGACCTTCCGCTGGGGGATTGCAGGGGCGGCGGTTGCCACTGTCATTGGAAACGGAGTGGGAGCCGGGTACTATATCCTCTACTACCTCCGGGGACAGTCGAATCTCAGCATTCACATCCGGGACTTTTCTGTAAAGGATAAGATTTGCGCCAACGTGCTGGCCATTGGCATTCCCGCCTCTCTGGGCTCTCTCCTGATGAGCGTGTCACAGATCGTGGTCAACGCCCGGATGGCGGGCTACAGCGACATGGCTGTGGCGGGAATGGGGGTGGCCATGAAGGTTACCATGATTACCGGCATGGTCTGTATTGGCTTCGGCCAGGGAGTCCAGCCGTTACTTGGCTACTGCGTGGGGGCAAAGCTGTGGGAGCGGTTCAAGAAGATCATGCGCTTTTCTGTCCTCTTTGCTCTGGCTCTCAGCACTGTCATGACCGGGCTGTGCTATTTGCTCCGGGACTCTGTCATCCGGGTGTTCCTGACCGATACGGCTTCCTTTGATTATGCAATCACTTTCACCAACATCCTGCTGACCACCAGTTTTCTGTTCGGCGTGTTCTACGTGCTGACCAATGCGCTCCAGGCCATGGGGGCGGCGGTGCAGGCTCTCATTATCAATCTCAGCCGCCAGGGAATCATTTATATCCCGGCTCTGTTCATTCTGCAAGCTGCCATGGAGGCTAACGGGCTGGCCTGGGCGCAGCCGGTGGCTGATTTGCTCTCCACTGCGCTGGTGGCAGTGCTGTACTTATGGACTTCCCGAAAAAGGATGGCAGAACCGGAACCCTTCGGTGAAAACAATTTGATTTCTGCCGGTTCCTTTTAAGATGTTTTGAGTTCGGCATCTATTTCTTTCAAAACAGGACAGAAAAAAGTAAGGACTTTTTTGCTGTCCTGTTTTTGGGTGAAAATATTTTTGAAAAATTTGCGCTGAACAACAAATCCCTGCAAACTACGCAAAACAAAGCGCATTTTGTACATTACCCATAGTTCCCTCTCTCAACAACAAACATTTCTTCAAGCAAAAGCCAGTTGGCCCGAAAATACCGCATCAACTGCCAATATCCTACTCCGCTCAGCCCCTTTTCTTTGACCAGATCAAACTTTGCCTTGATGCTTCTCACGTCTTCAAACCACACCTCATGAAGAATCCCATACTGCCAATACCGGAAATAGGGTGACATGGCAGTCTCGTCAAATCGAATCTCCACTCCATGGTCAATGGCAAGCTGCACTGCCTCCTGGGTTCCTAAGGTAGTTGCCTTTGTGGTTCCCCGCACATAGGGCAGGGGCCAGTCATACCCATAATTAGGGATCCCCAGGCTGATCTTGTTTGCCGGAATCTCTGTCAGCGCATACTCTGCCACCCGCCGTACCATGTTAATGGGAGCTACTGCCATGGGAGGGCCATATGTATACCCCCACTCATACGTCATCAGCATCACCCGGTTGGCCGCTTCACCCAAAAGCCTGTAATCCATTCCCTCATACAACAGCCCGGTCTGATTCCTGGAGGTCTTAGGAGCCAAGGCCACGCTCACAGGATATCCGAAAAGGTTCATCACCTGAGCGGCAAAGTCCACAAACCTTGCAAATGCCTCTCTGTCAATGGCCTGGACATACTCAAAATCAATATCCAGCCCGCCGTATCCCATCCGGTTCATCACACTCCCCAGCTCCCACAAAAGCTTTTCCTGCATGTCACGGTTCTGCACTAAGGCTGTCACCAGATTATTGTTAAAATGCCCGTCGCTTCCTAACGGCGTCAGGGTCAGTACCGGCCTTACCCCCTGTCTTTTTGCCGCTGCAATGATCCATTCCTCATTTTTCATTGGAGGCACCAGATCCCCGTCCATGGTAAACCCATAAGAAAAAATATAAATTGCTGTCAGCCAGGGCAGCGTGCTTTCCAGCACATCATTCTGAATATAAGGATAAGCGTATCCGCTTACATAGAGGGGCGTTCTCTGACCCTCCCTTCCTCCCCGGATAAAAAGAGCCTGGCCAACGGCCAGGCGATAAGGATATTGAATCTGGTTATCATAAAGCAATACGTCTACCGGAATCCCCATAAAGGAGGCAATCCGATCCACGTTATCCCCTTCTTTCACTACATAAATCTGCATCTGCCACTGCTCCTGCACACCCTTTGTCTCAATATATGCAGATTGGCATCCTTTCATGAACTATCCCCACAGACGGAAAGCTTTATCCCTTTTACAGTCCGGTTGTATTCTTCCGGCTTCCCTTCATTGCGCGGAAAATCCCGGATGCTTCCATGTTCTTAGCAATGCTGTAAAAAATCAGAGAATTAATGGGCCACATGATCAGATTCTTCTGCACCCGCAGCCAGAACATCTGCAGAAATGCGTTGCCGTACATTAGGGTCAGCCAGTATGTACCTAAAAGCATATTGCAGATCACGGACACCAACAGCTCTGCGGCAAGAACCCGCCGAAAGGTTATGGTCTTTTTATAATATAAAATACCATAGATCACCCCTGCCAGCATGGCTCCAAAGGTCCACCCCGGGAAATACGGCCCTGTAGGCTTTATCAAATACTTAAGGATATCCAGGGCTCCTCCAAAAGCTCCTCCCACCACCGGCCCAAACAAATAGTATACAATCTGATTGGCAATGGTGGAAAAACCGATTTTTAGGGTTTCCCCCAGTTCCAGGGTCAGGTATCCCAGAACAACGGACACGGCACCTAACATTCCGGTCAGTGTGATGGTTCGCACATACTTAAACTCATTGTACGAATCGGTAAACAAAGTTGCTAATTTTCTCATAAAAATTACCTCCTTTGCAGACCTCTCGCGGCACAAAGGAGATAATAAGCCATTACCCTCTTTGCAGCGGGATGCGGACTGTGAACCGCAAGGGCAGATTTCTCCCTTTTCGTCCGGATGGCAACTCCCCGTCCACCCGGCACTTAAGGAACCGTCCAAAATGTGAAATTCATTTTTGGACAATTCCTAACGCACACAGACCTACTCTGCTTTTCTATATTATTTTTTGATACGCGGATCAGTATAGCACAGATCCGAAAAATAAGGAAGACCCAATTTATTCAGAACGCAGGTCTGCAGAATTCAGATCCACTGCCTTAACATATTTGGGAGTATGACCGTTGAATTTTAGAAAAAAGTCCTGCGGCCTGGCATTCATATCAGCCAGGCCGCATTCGTCAAATACCCGCGCAGGCAAGGTGATGGATGATTGCCTGCGGATATAAAAGTCAATAGAAAAAAGATATGCCAAAGGCAATTACAATGCCAGCAATTTGTCTGCCGCTTCATCCATCCAGGATTCGTTAAGGTATTCAATGGTTCCTGCGTCTACATGTTCAGCAATGGCCGGAGTGATGGGCAGCTTAGCCAGGACAGGCAGGTCAAATTCCTTTGCGATCTCGTCAATGTGGCTTTCACCGAATACGGAGATCCGCTTTTTGCAGTCAGGACATTCCAGATAGCTCATGTTTTCCACCAGGCCCACAATGGGGATATCCATCTTTTTGGCCATATTCACGGCCTTGGACACAATCATGGAAACCAGCTCCTGGGGGGAGGTTACGATAATAATCCCGTCTACAGGCAGAGACTGAAATACAGTCAGGGGCACGTCCCCGGTTCCGGGAGGCATATCCACAAACATATAGTCAACCTTATCCCATACGGCTTCCTGCCAGAACTGCTTTACGGCTCCTGCAATGACCGGACCTCTCCAGATGACCGGGTCTGTGTCATGGTCCAAAAGCAGGTTGGCGGACATAATGTCAATGCCAGTGGCTGTGGTGGCCGGAACCATCAGCCCTTCAGGGGTTACGCTGACGCCGTCAGTGCCTAAGCCAAAGGCTTTGGGAATGGACGGGCCGGTAATATCAGCGTCTAAGATTGCGGTGTGCCTGCCTTTGGCGTTCATCTTGACAGCCAAAAGAGAGGTGACTAAGGATTTGCCCACGCCGCCTTTACCGCTTACAATGCCGATGACCTTTCCGACAGAACTGGCTGGATTTAACGGTTCTAAAAAGCTGGTACGCTCTGCGGTGCGGCTGCTGCAGCTTTCACTGCAGGAGCTGCAGTCGTGAGTGCAGTTTGCACTTGCTTCACTCATGTGAAATTCCTCCGATTTTCTGCTGATCTATTGACAGCTTTTGCTTTATAGTTCAGGATAATCAGCACATTTCCTGTGCTTTTATAAGGATACCACATTTAAATGAAAAGGAAAAGCCTTTTGGATAATATTTTTACTTGCATATAAAGGCAGAACGCGGTATCATGAAAGAAAAGATAGTTACAGTTCACGGGGCGGGGAAAATTGGACGAAAACAGACGTCAAGCTTGCTTGTAAGACTATTTTCGTCCCGTGTTCCACATCGGGTGTCCACCCTGAACAGTAACAAGAGATATGAATAAAGAAAGATGGGGGTACATGGGGATAACGGGGAAAAAAGTCAGGCTGTTTCTGGTGTTTTCAGGTATATGGGCAGCCATATTTTTGTCCAGTGTATTTTTGCTGGCAAGAGAGCTTTTGCAGGCCAGGAAGCAGCAGGAAACCTTAGACGGGCTAAGGGGGCGGTTTGCAGAAGCTTCTGCGGGAGAGGCAGGGACATATCAGACCTTCCCGGCAAAAGAGATACAGGAGATTTTGGACAAGGAAAGCAGGGATATTTCTCCAACCCAAATTTGGAAATCCGAGTGGGAGAGCACAGCGAAGGAGCGTTTTGGGATCTACCGATCTTTGAAGATGGAAAATCCGGATATGGCCGGATGGGTAAAGATTGAGGGGACCAGAATCGATTATCCGGTGATGCACAGTCCGGGGAGAGAGGATTATTATCTGTATCGTGATTTTTATGGACAATACAGCACCTATGGAACCCCTTTCTTAATGGAATCATGTTGTTACGAAAATCCCAGAACCAATCTGCTGATCAGCGGACATCACATGAAAAACGGAGCTATGTTTGCGGAACTTCAAGGCTATACAGACCGTGAATTTTGGGAGACACATCCCTTTGTACAGTTTGATACCACAGAGGAAGCAGGAAGCTATGAGGTGGCAGTTGTCTTAAAGCTTTCCGCTGTGGGGGATCAGACGGTCTGGCAGAATCTTTTTTTCTCTAACAAAAAGGAAGATTTTGAAGGAGCCTGGGGTCAGATAAAGACACAGTGGTTATACGATACAGGGGTGGAGCTTTTATGGGGAGATGAGCTGCTGGCATTGGTGACATGCGAGTATACGCTGAGGGACGGCAGGATTTTGGTGATTGCAAGAAGGATTGTTTAACGAAAAGAAGGAGAAACAAAAGAAATGAATATGAGCGTGAACCCCAACAGTGAATTAAAGCAGTCGGTGGTCAGCGTTCCGGATTTGGTTCAGGTGCCGGATGATCTGATTCATCAGGCACGGGAATTTCAGGAAGCGATCATGATGTATTCCTGTGCTATACGGGAAGTGAAGACAAAGCTGGAAGTATTGAATGATGAGCTGAGTGTGCGCAATCAGCGCAATCCCATTGAGATGATTAAGTCTCGGGTAAAGAAGCCCATGAGCATTGTGGAAAAGCTTCACCGTAAGAATCTGCCGATAACGCTGGATTCCATGATTCATCATCTGGATGATGTGGCAGGGATCCGGGTGATCTGTTCTTTTGTGGATGATATTTATGCAGTGGCCCGGATGCTGGTAAGCCAGGATGATATCCGCGTGATTGCCGTGAAGGATTATATCAGCAATCCCAAGGACAATGGTTATCGAAGCTATCATCTGATTGTGGAGGTGCCGGTCTTTTTTTCAGACAGGAAGAAGGACATGCGGGTGGAGGTGCAGATCCGCACGATGGCCATGGATTTCTGGGCAAGCCTGGATCATCAGCTAAAGTACAAAAAGGACATTGGGGATGCAGCCGAAGAAATCAGCGAGGAGCTGCGCAAATGTGCGGAGGTAATTGCAAAAACAGACCGGCATATGCTGGTGATCCGCAAGAGCATTGAGGCGCATAATGGGGCCAGGAAACATTAGGCACACAGATCAAATGCTAATACATATAGTAGGACAGGGTTTCGGTGATGCCGAACCCTGTTTTTTTGTAAAGGGCCACCGCAGGGGCATTGCTGCCGGAGACATGGAGCAGAAGGCGGCGGATATGGGTCTTTTGCAGACAGTATATAAGCTGACGGATAAGCAGGGTACCAAGGCCGTTTCCTCTAAGGCCGGGAAGAATCTCCACATGGTGAATGCAGAGGGTATTTTGGGATACCGGGGAGGTAAAACAGGAACCGGCAATGCAGTCCTTGTCAGCAGAGCCGGCAGGCCGGGCAGAGCAGCCGCCGGTTCCGGCAAGGTGGCTGGAGGCAGAGGCCCCCTTGGTTTTGGAAAGGCGCCATAAAGAAGGCGGGCAGTCTGATAAAAACAGGGTCCAGCATGCATTTTCTGCAAAAATATCGTTTGGAGGGCTTAAGAAGGAGGATAAGAGGCTGCCGCGGGAAACAAAAAAGGAGTCACGGCAAAGGCCGTTTTCCGGAAAAATGTACTCCATCTTATATTCCTCGTATTCCAGCCTGGCATCCAGGGCGGACAGGACAGCCATAGTGTCAGGGCAGGCGCCGGACACAGGAAAAAGAATATCCAGATCCTCCCACTCTTCTAAAGCCAGGGAAAGAAGGCGGGAGAAATATCCGCGTTTCCGGTGTTCGGGATGAGTGAAGGCAATGCACTCCATGGCAGAGCAGTCCAAGGGAATCCCTGCAAGGGCAGAAAGGAGCTGCCCTTTTTGGTCTGTGAGAAGATAATGGATGGCATTGTCTTCTGGAGAAACCGGATAGGACAAAGAAATACAGTCGTTTTGGCAGCACAGGGCAGCCAGGGAGAGAACAGAGGATGCCTGTGTATTTGTCAGGATTTTGGGGCGGGTAATGGAGAGGGAAGGGGTCATAGGCTTTGGGTCCTTTGCTTAATGTGGGGACAGGCAGCCTCTCAGGCTGACACACTGTCTGTTTAAAAGGAATAGTAGCAAAAAAACATAGAAAATACAAGAGGAACGATTGCTGGATTGTTATTTTTTTGTTAAGGTAGTAAAGGCTGTATGCTTTATGGGAAAGGAAGGAGAGCAATGAAATATTTAAAGGAATGTGCGGTTATTTTAGGGATTACATTGGCAGGGGAGTGGCTGAATTTTGTGCTTCCCCTGCCGGTTCCCGCAGGGGTGTACGGGTTGTTTTTGATGCTTTTATTGTTTTGCACGGGGCTTTTGAAGCTGGAGCAGGTGGAGGGGGCAGGGAATTTCCTTTTAGACATTATGCCTGTTTTGTTTGTTCCGGCGGCAGTGGGGCTGATGGAAAGCTATGGGCAGCTTAAGGAGGTCTTAGTTCCTGTGTTTATTATCTGTCTGATCTCTACCGTTGTGGTGATGGCAGTTACCGGAAAGGTGGCAGAGGGCATGATGAAGCTTCATGAGAAAAAGGAGGAGGACAAATGAGCTTTATGGCACAGTCTTTGTATTTTGGAGTTGTGATCAGCCTGCTGACTTACTGGTTCGGAATGTGGCTGAAGAAAAGGCTGGGGTGGGCAGTGCTCAATCCTATTCTCACGTCTGTGGCTATGGTGATTGTTTTTTTGAAGGCATTAAAGGTGGATTATGGGGTGTACAATGAGGGGGCAAAGTATATCAGCTACCTTCTGACTCCGGCTACCGTTTGCCTGGCCATTCCTCTTTACAAGCAGCTTGAGCTTTTGAAAAAGAATTGGATGGCAGTGGCAGCGGCAATACTGGCAGGGGTGGCGGCTAGTGCGGCAAGCATTTTTGTGCTGTGTCTTTTGTTCCGCATGGAGCATGTGTATTATGTGACCCTGCTTCCTAAATCCATTACTACTGCCATAGGCATGGGGGTCAGCGAGGAGGCAGGGGGGATTGTGACGATTACCGTGGTATGCATTATTGTCACAGGCATTTTGGGAAATATTATGGGGGAGACCGTGTTTAAGCTTCTCAGGCTTAAGAATCCCATTGCAAAGGGCCTTGCACTTGGAACCTCTGCCCATGCAGTAGGCACGGCCAAGGCTTTGGAGCTGGGAGAGATCGAGGGAGCCATGAGCAGCCTTTCCGTGGCAGTGGCAGGTCTTCTCACGGTGCTGGCAGTGCCTCTGGTGTCCGGGCTTTTATAAAAAATTCAGAGATATTAATTTTTTATGGCAGTATGACTTGTGCTTGAAAGGCTTCTGCTGTTATGCTAAAATGGAAAAAAATTAAGGAGGATCGTATGATTCAGCGTCTGATTGAGAAAATACAGAAAACAAAGGCTCCCATTTGTGTGGGCCTGGATCCCATGTTAGGTTTTATCCCGGAGGAGATTTTAAAAAAGTCCTTTCAGGAGTTTGGTGAGACCATGGAAGGGGCTGCCGATGCGATATGGAATTTTAATAAAGAAATTGTGGATCATACCTGGGATCTGATTCCCTGTGTGAAGCCTCAGATTGCCATGTATGAGCAGTTTGGCATTGAAGGGCTGAAGGTCTATGAGAGGACTGTGCGCTATTGTCAGGATAAAGGGCTTCTTGTGATCGGAGACGCTAAGAGGGGGGATATTGGCTCCACCTCTGCGGCTTATGCCACGGCACATTTAGGAAAGGTCAAGGTAGGAGAGAGCTTGTGCCGCGGATTTGACACAGATTTTCTGACGGTAAATCCTTATTTGGGGACAGACGGCATCAAACCCTTTGTGGATGTGTGTAAGACAGAGAACAAAGGCCTGTTTGTTCTGGTCAAGACCTCCAATCCGTCCAGCGGAGAGTTCCAGGATCAAAAGATTGACGGTGTTCCGCTGTATGAACTGGTGGCGGACAAGGTGGTAGAGTGGGGACAGGATTCTGTGGAAAATGGCTACAGCAGTGTAGGTGCAGTAGTGGGAGCTACTTATCCGGAGATGAGCGCGATCCTCAGAAAAAAAATGCCTCACACATATTTCCTGGTGCCGGGCTATGGGGCGCAGGGAGCCACGGCGCAGGATTTAAAGCCCTGTTTTCATGAGGATGGCCTTGGAGCCATTGTCAATTCCTCCAGGGGCATTATTGCTGCCTATAAGCAGGAAAAGTACGCCCGGTTCGGGGCAGAGCATTTTGCAGAGGCGTCCCGCCAGGCAGTTTTAGACATGGCGGCAGATATTAACAGCGTGCTGTAAAAACTAAAGGAGGCTTTATGGAAAAGGCAGAGGGCTTCAGTAAGATAAAGCGGGCGGTAAGGGTTGCAGGCCAGGAGTGTCTGACAGAGGGAATATACAGTATGTGGATTGAGGATGAGGACATGGCCAGGGCGGCAGGGCCAGGCCAGTTTATTTCTCTGTACACAAAGGATTCAGGTCATCTTCTTCCCCGCCCTATCAGTATCTGTGAGATTGACCGGGACAAAGGAAGGCTGCGGATCGTGTACCGTGTGGCGGGATTTGGCACAGAGGAGTTTTCCCGGTATCAGGCAGGAGATACGGTGACGGTTTTAGGGCCTTTGGGAAATGGATTTCCTCTTGAGGGCAAAGAGGGAAAGCGGGCTCTTTTGGTAGGAGGAGGTATTGGGATACCTCCCATGCTTCAGCTTGCCAGGGAGATGAACTGCGAGAAAGTGATGGTGTTGGGATATCGGGATAAGCTGTTCCTAAATGAAGAATTTGCCGGATATGGGCAGGTGTTTACGGCTACGGAGGACGGCAGCGCCGGAACCAGAGGAAATGTGCTGGACGCCATAAAGGAACAGGGGTTAAAGGCAGATGTGATCTATGCCTGCGGACCCAAGCCTATGCTGCGGGCAGTAAAGGCTCTGGCCCTTGAGCGGGGGATGGAGTGCTGGCTTTCCTTAGAGGAAAGGATGGCGTGCGGTGTGGGAGCCTGTTTGGGCTGTGTGTGCCGTTCTAAGGATACGGACAGCCATTCCCATGTGAAAAATAAGCGGGTCTGCAAGGATGGTCCGGTATTTGCGGCAGGGGAGGTGGAGCTGTAGATGAATACAAAGGTAAATCTGGCAGGAGTGGAGCTAAAGAATCCGGTGATGACTGCTTCCGGCACCTTTGGAAGCGGTGCAGAGTACGGGGAGTTTGTGGATTTAAACAGACTTGGCGCAGTGGTCACAAAAGGTGTGGCAAATGTGCCCTGGGAGGGCAATCCTACTCCCAGGGTTGCGGAGGTTTATGGAGGAATGCTGAATGCCATCGGCCTGCAGAACCCGGGAATCGATGTATTTGTGAAGCGGGATATTCCGTTTCTGCGGCAGTATGATACCCGGATTATTGTCAATGTGTGCGGAAGAACCAAGGAGGATTATCTTGAGGTGACAGAGCGGCTGGGAGATGAGCCGGTAGATCTTTTGGAGATCAATATTTCCTGCCCCAATGTAAAAGAGGGCGGGATTGCCTTTGGACAGGATCCCAAGGCAGTGGAAGCCATTACCCGAGCCGTGAAGGACCATGCAAAACAGCCGGTGATCATGAAGCTCAGTCCCAATGTGACGGACATCGGGGAGATGGCCCGCGCAGCGGAGGCAGGAGGAGCAGACGTTATCTCTCTTATCAATACACTGACCGGGATGAAGATTGATATTAACAGAAGAAGCTTTGCCCTTGCCAATAAGACGGGGGGGATGTCCGGCCCTGCCATTAAGCCGATTGCCGTTCGGATGGTATATCAGGCGGCTCAGGCTGTAAAGCTTCCCATTATCGGCATGGGAGGCATCACAAACAGTGAGGATGCCCTGGAATTTATTATGGCAGGAGCTACGGCTGTGTCTGTGGGAACGGCAAATTTTTTCAATCCCTATGCTACGGTGGAGATTGCAGAGGGGATCCAGGCTTTTATGAAAGAACAGGGAGTGCGGGATATTCAGGAGCTTATTGGAGCGGTCAGATAGAGAACATAAGATACAGACAGGAAGGATATGGCAGAGATGGAAGATTATAAGAAGGAATTTATTGAGTTTATGATTGACTGCGAGGTGCTGCGGTTCGGGGATTTTGTCACCAAGAGCGGAAGAAAGACGCCGTTTTTTGTCAACACGGGATTTTACCGGACAGGGGCGCATCTTCGCCGTTTGGGAGAGTACTATGCCAGAGCGATTATGGGAACCTTTGGAAAGGATTTTGACGTGCTGTTTGGCCCGGCATACAAGGGGATTCCCCTGTCTGTGTGTGCTGCTATGGCAATGAGTGAGCTGTATAATGGCAGCATTAAGTACTGTTCCAACAGAAAAGAGGTCAAAGATCACGGAGATAAGGGGATACTGCTGGGAAGTCCTTTAAAAGATAAGGATCAGGTGGTGATCATTGAGGATGTGACCACAGCAGGCACTTCCATTGAGGAGACCATGCCCATTCTTCGGGCTCAGGGGGATGTGAAGGTATTAGGGCTGGTGGTGTCTGTGGATCGCATGGAGCGTGGGCAGGGAAGTAAGTCAGCTCTAAAAGAGATTGAAGAAAAGTATGGATTTAAGACTACCTCCATTGTGACCATGAAGGAAGTGGTAGAGCATCTGTATAACCGGCCATATCATGGAAAAATTATAATTGATGAGAATCTGAAAGCTGCCATCGACGCATATTATGAACAGTATGGGGCAGAGCAGTGACCCGGAAGAAAGCTTTTGCTGTCATAGTACAGTTCTGTGCCCTTTGACAGAAAGCAAAAGGGTTTGGCGGTAAAAGGATTTATAGAGCAAGAAAAGGAAAGGAAGCTTGTATGGAGAGAATTTATAAGACCATGAGGAATACAGGAGCCTGCAGCATTGCGGCAGGAATCGTGATCCTGGTGACAGGTGTGGCAGTGGGAGTGGTATCGATTGTCAGCGGCAGCATTCTCTTAAAGAGAAGGTCTGAGATTATTTTTTAGAATACCCTGCTGTGTACTCTCGGAGTCTCCCCTGCACTTGTTTTGCGGCTGATTTTTTGCCGAATGTGTCCGAATTTAATCAATACAGGCTGGAAGCATGCCTCATAAATTTGTGCACATCTGACAAAGATTATCACACAAAATCCGGCACAGGGAGATTCTAAGAGTGCATTGCCAGGAAAAGGAGGGCGGAAGGAAAGCTGCCTTCCTTTTTGTGTCCGGAAATGAAAAAGCAATATTGGGAATGATGGGAATAGAGATGATGTTAAAAAATCGTGAGGAGAAGTGATGATAAAAGACACGACCAGGAACCAGAAGTTTGGGTGGATTTTGTTTATCATGTACCTGGCAATGCTGGTTTACTTTATGTTTTTTGCCGAGTCTTTTGGAAGGGATCCGGCACAACGCGAATATGCATATAATCTGGAGCTGTTTAAGGAGATCAAACGGTTCTATCAATATAGACATCAGTTGGGCATGGAGGCATTTTTGCTGAATGTAGTAGGAAATATGGTGGCATTTATGCCCTGTGGTTTTTTTCTGCCCATTGTCAGCAGAAGAGGAAGAAAATGGTACAATAGCACGATGATCTGCTTTGGTCTGAGCCTTTGCATTGAGACTGTACAGCTTGTATTTAAGGTGGGAAGCTTTGATGTGGATGATCTGCTGCTGAATACAGTGGGAGGGGTGATAGGATATATCTGTTACCGTATCGTACAGAATGCCCGGATCAGGAGGAAACGGCATGGGAAAACAGAGGTTTAGGATTTCTTATATCAGAAAACCTTTTGCAAAGAGGAGCCGGTATTGTCTGGGAACGGCTCTGGCCTCCTTTGTCATGTGCGGAGTGAGCCTTGGGTTAAGCGTGCATTTGCAGGGACAGGGGGAGCTGAATGTGGCGGCCTGGGGAGTAAGCAGCTTTTTGTTTGCCTTAATGGCCATGGCTTATGGAGGGCTGTCATTTCTGGAAAAGGAGAAGAACTATATTTTGTCCAAGATTGGAATGTGGATGGCAGGCGGATTGCTTGTGGTGTGGGTGTGTGTGACAGCAGTGGGGATTATGGGTGTACCAGGATAAAAGAAGCCGGCCAAGGCACGAATTTGCCGTGCTATGATAAAAAAAGAAGCAGAAAGGTATGGGAAGAATTATGAAGATTCAGGAATTATGGGCAGATGAAAATACACAGATCATGGAGAGGTATGATCTGGCCATGGAACGGATCCGGCTGATCGCAGAAGATGGAACCGGCCAGGTTTCAGAGCCTTTTGATGCTTATTTTTTGAAAATGGCTTTGTTTGTGGGGCAGATCGAGGAGCTTGCAAGACGGCAGATGCGGGAAGAATTAGAGGACTGCTCTTTAAAGGAGCTTAAGCTGCAGAATCAATCTTTGTATCAGGATATTCTTCCGGAGAATTATGAGAAAAGCTTTGCAAACCCGGCTTATGCGGCAGCAGAATTGGGAAAGGAAATGGGGCCGCTGCTGGCAGCTTTTTATGCGCAGCTTCGAGGGTGCATTGTATTTGCCTTTGAGTGCCGTCTGAAGGATATTACAATTCTTTGTGAGACGCTGATTGAAATCTATAACCGTTTTGAGGAGGAAGTGCCGCCGGTGGAGGCAGTGCGGGATATTCTGTATTGGTTTTACAGTGATTATACAGATGTGATGCTTCCCTTTCGGATCCGGGAACAGCTGGATCCTTCTCTGACTTTTGCAAAAGACATTATTATGGAATCGGATTTGTCGGATCTTCGGTATTTGTACCGATACGGAGAGTATATATCAGATACAGAGCTTCAGGTAGCTGCATTTTTGAACGGACTGCCTGAGGAGACTGTGGAGAAGATGGCATCCACCTACACAGAAGGGTACAGAAAAGGATTTCAGGTCATGGGAATTGATCTGTCAAGGAAAAGGACGGTGGGAGTCCGTTATGAGCTGGGATTTGAGCGTATGATTCGGGCTGCTCTCAGGCAGTTTCGGAAAATGGGGCTGGAGCCCGTGGTATACCGGGCTGCTGTGTGGTCTGTCACTGAGACGCCTGGCCGGAAATCAGGCTACCACAGCACTTCGCCCAACCGCCAGTATGAATATGATCATCGGTATGATCAGGCTGTTTATCTGGACAAAGCCTTTAAGGAAAGAAAATTGTCAGTGCTTCGGACAGCCTATGAAACATGGAAAAAGGAGGCGGCTGATTTTGCCGGACCTGCTGTGGCGGAGACTTTTGGACAGGATCCCTTTGTTCCGGTGAACAGACCAGAGGCCTTGTCTTTCAGCAAAAAACAGGAAGCATTGTCCATTGCCTATACCAATGAATCCATGCCAGTGGTAAACCAGTATATTCCAAAGGAGGAGACCAGTTTTACCATCATTGCATTTCCGGTTCCCCCAATAGGAGAGCGGTTTCAGGAGATTTTTGCGGAGACAATCCGGATCAATACTTTAGATTATGAGATGTACCAAGAGATTCAGCAGCGGATCATTAAAGTACTGGATGAGGCTGCGTATGTGCGGGTGACAGGGCGGCACAAAAGCCAGCAGGAAAATCAAACAGAGCTGCAGATTGCCCTTCATTCCTTAAAAGACAGGGAAAAGGAAACGAATTTTGAAAATTGCGTGGCAGATGTGAATATTCCGGTGGGAGAGGTCTTTACTTCTCCAAGGTTATCAGGGACAGAGGGGCTTTTGCATGTAAAAAAAGTGTATCTGGGAAACATTCAGTTTAAAAACTTAAAAATCTGGTTTCAGGATGGAATGGTGAAAGAATATTCCTGTGATAATTTTGAAGATGCAGAGGAAGGAAGAAAGCTGATTCGCCAGGAAATTTTGAAGAATCACGATACGCTGCCCATGGGAGAGTTTGCCATTGGAACCAATACGGCTGCCTATGCTATGGCAGAGCGCTACGGAATCGGGGAAAAGCTGCCGATTCTGATTGCAGAGAAAATGGGGCCTCATTTTGCTGTGGGGGATACATGCTATAGCTGGAGTGAGGATTCTCCCATGTATAATCCGGATGGGAAAGAAGTGATTGCCAGGGATAACGAGGTGTCTATTCTGAGGAAGGAAGATGTGTCCAAGGCATATTTTGGATGCCATCTGGATATTACGGTTCCGTATTCAGAGCTGGGGGATATTGTGGCTGTAAGGACGGACGGTACAGAGGAATATGTGATTCGGGACGGAAGATTTGTGGTAGAGGGAACGGAAATACTGAATAAGGCTTTAGAAGGCATGGAGGGTTGAAAAAGAAAGGGCGAAAGCATTTGAATGCTTTCGCCTTTTTGCTGCGGAGGACAGATGAGCCTATCTTTGATGGCGGGGATTCTCCCGAACCAGATTACAGGCTTTGATCAACTCTGTCAGCATATAGATCTTGTATTTGCTTTCATAGTAGCTCAAAAGCGGGGACAGTGAATCGTTGCTCACCACCACATATTTGGACGGGAGGCCGGTCAGGGCCAGTGCACATACATCAGACATGCATCTTCTGCATGTACATACATTGTACTGCTTTAAAAAGCCGTGAATGTCCTGACGAAGAATCAACTGTTCCATAACATTGACAAAACGGTACTGATCATCCGTCAGATTTTCACTAATCTGGCTCTTGGGGATGATCGAGCGGGGAGTGGGCTTGGCGGGCTGCGCCGGAGCCGCAGGCTGTGGCGCAGGAGCCGGGGGTGTCACGGAAGCTTCCGGAGCAGCAGGAGCCGGCGAAGTTTCCGGAGCCTGAGCCGCGGCAAAGGCGGCGGCAATCTCATCGGGACTCATGGTCTTGTTGGAAGCCTCTGGAGCCGGGGCAGCGGGAGCGGTCGAAGTCTGCGGAGCCTGAGCCGCGGCAAAGGCGGCGGCGATCTCATCGGGGCTCATGGTCTTGTTGGAAGCCTCTGGAGCCGGGGCAGCGGGAGCGGTCGAAGTCTGCGGAGCCTGAGCCGCGGCAAAGGCGGCGGCGATCTCATCGGGACTCATGGTCTTGTTGGAGGCTTCTGCAGCCGGAGCCTGGCCGGTTTCTTTCTGAAGCTCCTCAGAGAGATTATTGAGAATCTCCTGGGAAAGACGATCATTGCGGCTTGCCTCGTCTACGACCGTGACCTTAGACGGGGTGACAGTCGTAGACTGGACATTGTTTTTCTTTTCAGCAGCGGTGGCAGAGTCTTCTGCAGCCGCTGAGCTATTGTCCGGCTCATTGGATTCGCCAGAGGCGCCGTTGGTCAGCAAATCCATTACGTGTGAAGTTTTATTGGTTTTCTTAGGCATTGTGTAAATCCTCCTTATAAATGGATCTCCGGCGCGATCTCCTCAAGAAACGCCTGGTAGTCCTTTACCGCCGACGAGCGGGGGTTATATGAAAAAATGCTTTCTCCGTGAGCAGGCGCTTCTGCCACTGCCACGCCGGAACGGATCTTTGTGTCAAATACCCGCGAGTGGATCTGGCCGGCAAGCTGCTCTGCCATCTCCAGCACATCCCGGGACAAAAGAGTGCGCGGGTTAAACCTGGTAAGAAGAATACCCAGGACATTTAATCCGGGGTTAAAGGTATCCCGCACGGTATCAATGGTTTCCTTTAGCTGGGCAAGACCCACAAGGCTTAAAATATCGGAAGCCATAGGTATAATCAAAAAGTTGGAAACCGAATAAGCATTAACCGTCAAAAGGTTTAAGGCCGGGGGAGTGTCAATGATAATATAATCATACTGGTTTAACACCGGCCAGATAGCGTCCCTCAGGATATACTCCCGGCGGGTGGGAAGACTCTCCAGACCGCTGCTGCTCAGGGTAATATCCGATACCAGAAGATCGCCGTAATCACTTTTGAAAAGAGCCTTCTGCACGGGAACCGTGCCTTTCAGTACATCGAGAACCGTATATTGGTTATCCATACCGGCGCCGAGGCAAAAGCCTAAGTTGCCCTGGGGATCTAAATCAATACCCAGAACCCGTTTCCCTGCCAGGGAAATCCCTGAGGCAATGGCCGCGGATGTGGTGGTCTTGCCCACCCCGCCTTTCTGATTCGATACTGTAATAATGATAGACAAAACGGTACCTCCAATATTCAATATAGTAAAAATGATTTTTTTAGTTCAGATATTATTTTTATTATATAACATGTCGATAAATAAGTATAGATTAAAAATGATTTTTTTCAAGTTAATACGTTTCAGATGAAAGAGATTGGAAGAGAAAGGAGCACATAGAAATGGCGAGTATATCAAGCACAAACAGCGTAGGTAATACATCCCTGCGTGGATATGGCGGTATGGCATCCGGGATTGACCGCGATGCCATCATTGAGCAGATGACTTTGGGTACTACTACCAAGATCAACAACCAGGAGAAAGCGATTACCAAGCTGGAGTGGAAGCAGGAGGCATACAGAAGCATCAGCGATAAGATTCTGGGTATGAGTGATGATTATTTCAGCTATACCGCGATGAACAGCCTGAAGGATCCCAATACTTTTGCCAAGAATCTGATTAATATTCTGGGTAAGGAGGATTCCACCAGGTTTGTTACTGCGTCCGGAGCTTCGGATTTGGTAGACAATGTATCCATTCAGGCGGTGCGCCGGTTAGCGTCAGCCAGTGTGTCGATGTCCGCAACAAGACCAGGACAGACATTGAATATAAAGATGGAAGACCTGGGCGGAAGAACAGCGTCCTATTCGAACCTGATGGGGGCAGAGCTTCGTTTCGGCCAGTGGAATTCTGCCGACGGAGGAAAGTTTGAGGGCACCCAGACAATCAAATTTGTCAACAGCTATAAGGATGCCGACGGAAAGGTTCATCAGATTGATTATTTTCCGGAAGATGAGGCTGGTTATAAGAAGCTGGCAGAAGATTTGAACAATATGCTGAAGTATGAGTACTCCGGCACCAAATTGGGCAATGGAGACAGCATCAGCGACGCAATTGAGTTCAAGTACAATGAGACCAGCAAAAAAATGGAGATTGTCCAGAAGGGCAACATGGATGGATATACCATTCAGAGCAACTCTACTGCGCTGAAAGGTTTGGGATATACAGGAAAAACCAGCGGTGTTGAGTCGATTTCAGTAAGTGATTATAATAATAATTTAGGGCTTTTTGAGAATTCCGTAACTACAAGGATCAATACCATCGAGTACTTAAAGGATCAGAAGCTGACCTTTAACTATGACGGCAGTTCCAAGGATATTGCCCTGATCACAAAAGAAGAAGCAAGAGAACTGCTGAATCTGGCGATGGACGAGACAAAGCTGCAGCAGATTCTTGGTTATACAGATGCGGAGTATCAGGCCGCCAAGGATAAGATTATTGCTGACATCAGAGCAGAACAGAAAGCTGCAGCAGAGGCAGACGCCAACAAGAAGCTTGAGAATGACGCTCTTGAGGAGCTGACCAAGGGGGATTTTACAGACTGGCTGAGAGAAAAGGTTAAGGCTGAGGATCCTAGTCTGGCAGGAAAGCCTAACGACGATAAAGATTTAATTGCCGCGATGAACAAAAAGCTGAACGATGAAGGCGTCGGCAACTTGATGCGGGATATGCTGGCGGAAGAAGCAGAAAGCAAAGGCGGCGATTATGCGGCTTCTGCAGTTCAGGTGACGGTAGAGGAAGAATTAGACAAAGAGATCGAGAAAGAGCTGGAAGGAAAAGAATTTGCCAGTGAGGCTGATAAACAGGCAGAAAAAGAAAGAATCAAAGAGGTAAAGCTGAAACAGAAGTCAATGGAAGACCGGGTTAAGGATAAGCAGGCTGAGCTTGCCATGAATGACCGGGAAGACGCTGCCAAGAATAAGCTGGTTGATGACGGAAAAGGCGGCAAAATCACGGCTCTTGAGGCTGAAACCGAAAAAGCACTGCAGACCAGAGTGGATCAGAAGCTTCAGGAAGAATCCATGACTGCAAGGCTCACCAAGTTAGGAACCCAGGAACAGCAGGATCAGATATCAGAAGAACTGAATGCAGAGCGGCTTAAGATGATCAAAGACAATGTTCAGAAGCGTCTGAACAAAGCCTTTGGTACTGATATGGTTGAGGTCGGAATCGGAACAAGGACGGATGAGAACGGCAAACTTATTGAAGAGCTTACCTTTAAGACCAAAAAAGAGGATTCCAGCATATCTGTGAGCAGCTCGGACGGAAGTGTTCTGCATGTACTGGGAATTGAAAACGGAGAATCCAACAAAGTAAACGTAAACGGCAAATTAAACCAGTCCGGACTGGGGATTGACATTACCAAGAGCGATTACAGTGACGGTCTTGTGATCAATGGGGTTAAGATCGGCGGAATTGATGCCAACACATCCATCAATACGATCTTGTCAAAGATCAATTCTTCAGATGCCGGTGTAAAGGCAACGTATGTGGCGGCTACCGGTCAGTTTATGTTAGTGTCAAAGGAGACCGGAACAGGCCGGGAGATTAACCTGGATTCAAAACTGGCTCAGGATCTGTTTGGCGGCGGCGATTATGTATCAGGTCAGGATGCGGTGATTGATGTTTCCTATGGCAACGGCAAGACCATTACCATGGAGCGTGCTTCCAATACCTTTAATTTGGAAGGCATGACTGTAACGGTATCCGGTGTGTTTGGAGGCGATTGGAGTGAGGGCAGAGAGCTGACAGACGCAGAGGCGGAAGAATATGAAAACGGGACAAAGGAGTTAAAGGACGGTCAGCGGATTGTTGAGCAGGACGGCAAAAAGCTGCTTCAGGATTGGAAGGCCGACACTTCTGCAGGCGTAACCTTTAGCGCCAAAGCGGATGTAGACAAAGTTACCGAAGCCGTAAAGAAGTTCTTTGAGGATTTCAATGCTCTTGTAACAGAGGTCAACACCCAGGTAACTACTCGCCCGGACAGCTCCTATGGTCCTTTGACTGATGAGCAGAAGGATGAGATGAATGAGACATCCATCGAGAACTGGGAGAAGAAGGCAAAGTCAGGTCTTCTGTTTAATGACTCCACAATGCGGGATCTGAGCATGGATATCCAGTCCATTTATTCAAAACTGATGCGTCAGACCGGTCTTAGTTATGAAGATTTAAAGGAGATGGGTATTTCCTATTCAGATAATGAGAAGGACGGCGGTACGATTGTCTTTGATGAGTCCAAATTCCGCAGCGCCATGGAGAATAAGCCTGAGAAGGTTTCCTCTCTCTTTACCGGAGGCAGCGGCATGGGTAATGGACTTGTTAAGATGATGGAAGATACCTTTACCCCCTATGCTACCCGCTATGCTACCAGGAACGGCAACTCCTACGGACGATTGATTGAAGAAGCCGGATCCGAGAAGATCCCGACCTCCCTCATGAAGAATCAGATTTATAATGAGATTAAGTCTAAACAGGATTTGATTGAACAGCTTCGTGCAAAGCTGAAGACCGAACAGGATCGTTATATTTCCCAGTTTACGACGATGGAGACCATGATCAATCAGATGAATTCCCAGGCCAGCTATCTGTCCCAGATTACAGGCTAGGTGAAATAGAAAGGGATTGAATGAACGGATATAATCATTACAAGGAAAAAAGTATCTATTCCATGTCAAGTTCAGAGCAGCTTTTGCTGCTCTTTGATGAAAGTATAAGCCGTCTTACCAGGGCGGAGTATTCTCTGGAGGATAAGAATTATTCGGACTTTGAAGATTGCATCACCAGGGCTTCCAAGATTGTCCGGTATCTGATGGATATACTTGATATGAATCAGCCTATCAGCAGGGATTTGCGGCGTATATACAATTATCTTATTTATGACCTGAGTATTATAAAGGCAGGACGGGAGAGGAGAAGGGATGAGATTAGCAGAATCCGGCATATTCTCTCGGAATTGCGGGAAGCGTTCAGCGAAGCCAGCAAACAGGTAAACGACATGCATGTGGTAAAGGAAGCGGAGATTCGGGGATAAGGAAGGATGGCGGGAGATGGAATTGGATGTGACAAAGGTCATGATTCTTCTCCAAAGAAGATATGGCTCTATTCGGGAGATTGACAGATTGACGAAGGAGTTAGAGGAGGCTTTTGTACGAGGAGATGAGGTTTCGGCAGCTATGCTTTTGGAGATGCGGGCAGAGGAAATGGCCAAGAATGATAACTATACAGAGGAAATCTGGCAGTTGGCAGGTTCTGATAAGGCAGCACTGCAAAAGCTTCGGAGACTTATGACATCAGATCCTGCAGAAGCTCAAGGAGAGAATGTTGAGGAGAAGAAAGTGTACGAGATCCGCCAGAGAACACAGATACTTCTTGATAAGATACGTAAAACGGACCAGAGAATGAACCGGAGAGTGGCCAGAGAAAAGTCTTTTTATGGAGCTGAGCCGCAGGCAAGGCGTCCGGTAAGCGTATAAGCGGGAATTTTGTTCCGGAAATGTGATGATATGGTACTTTGGCTGCCTTTGCAGCCTTAGTACCTTTCCGTGTTTATCAGAGAGAAGTATTAAGCTTTGGAACCAGGAGCAAGCGACAAAAAGCAGATAAGAAAGAGAAGGTGTAAGCTATGTCGTTGAGAGTATCAGGAAATAATTATTCCAATTATCAAAACATGTATCAGATGATGCAGACTTTACAGGCATCAAAGACTGCACAGAGTTCCAGAATCGGGCAGGCAATCACTCCCATCAGCAGAGTGTCTCGTGTAAAGACAAGTTCAGTCAATTACACAGATACTCTGAAATTTGTCCAGAATTACGGAAAAGGAATGTCTGATGTAAAACTGAGCGCGGCAAAGCTTCAGTCAGGCAATGCGTCAAATGTATTTTCCAGCGTGGACATGAAAAGTTCTGACGCCTCTGTTGCGCAGGTGGATAAGACTTTTCGCCCCAGACAGGGCACGGAGATCAGCCTTGAAGTTCAGTCTTTAGCCTCGGCTCAGCAGAACCGCAGCCAGGCCGTAGACGGAGCGGAAGCGGCACAGGACGGATCCTCTATGAATTTCCAGGTGACTTCATCCGGAGGAAAGAGTGTGCAGGTCAATGTCAGCGATACTGCAGCAGACGGAACCAAACGCACCAATGAGCAGATGTATCAGGAAGCAGCCCAGCAGATCAACAGCAGAAGAAACTTGGGGGTAAAGGCTTCCGTGGCCAATGAGGACGGCAAGATTTCTTTGGTATTGACCTCAGAAAAGACCGGAGAGAGCAATGGTTTTACTGTGCAGGGAGAGTTAGGGGCGGCGGCAGGGCTTCAGCAGACAGCATCAGAAGGACAGAATGCCAGATATACCGTAACCCAGAATGGTCAGACTACCTCCCGCAGTTCAGAGAGCAATAAGATTTCTCTGGATTATGGCAGAATTGACGCTACCTTGACAGGAACCGGCTCTGCAGAGATCAAGGCAGGGGCAGATATGGATAAGATTGTCTCTGCAGTAAAGGATATGGCAAGCAGTTATAATGAGGCCACGGATCTTCTCAAGGCAAATTCCGGAAGGGGCAGAGGGACTCAGGCTCAGTATGAGAGCTTCAGCCGTCCTATTGCCAGTGAAAGAACCTTGAAGGCTGTGGGAATCAGCTATGACAAGAGTGGCAGAATGCAGGTAGATGAGTCAGCATTAAAGAAAGCGCTGAATGAGAATTTTGAGGGAACGAAGGAGATTATAGGGGGTCAATTTGGGATCGCAGATAAGGTGGCCCAGAAAGCAGATTCTGCTATGGCTGCTTCTTCCGGAAGATTGGTGGATCAGGATATCTCCACAAGAATGGACCGGAATCAGGAAAATACCTTTTCTTCCTTCCGTTTCTTGTCTAACTTTGCAGGATCCGGACCGTACAGCCTGGGCAACTACTACACAGTTGGACTGATGTTAAATACCCGGGGATAATAGATCCGGCTTCTTGAAGAGAGAGACTTTATGAACCAATTATTGTTTGAGGGACGTACCTTGGTAGGGATGATTGCTTCTATCATCCGCCAGGATACCTTGCATGTGATGTTTAACCGGCTGGATTGGGAAAGGATGTTCCGGCTGGCAGATTACCATAGGGTTGCGAATATTATTTATCTGGGTGTTCTAGGAAAAGGGGATGCCTTACCGGATCGATGGCGTGACCGTTTTTTCGGACGGTATCAGGAAACGCTGTTATTTGGGGAAAATTGCGATGAGTCCCTCAAAGAGGTCCTGATGTGGCTGGACATGCGGGAGATTTCCTGCACAGTTCTTACCTCCACATCAATCCGGGAATTTTATGAGATTCCGGAAACAGCGGAAAACAGCCCTGTCCAGATTTTGCTGGATGAAGAAAACTATTATTTGGCCAAGGGATATTTGGTTGATCTTGGCTATGAGACAGATCAGACATATAAAGGTTATGGAGAACGGATGAAGCGGGTGTCCGGAATATCGGTTGTGATCTATTATAAGCTGCCATTTCGGACATCCGGTTATGCAAAAAACATGCAAAGGCTTTTGGAAACAGCCTTTGTACAAGAACCATACTATAATATCCGGGTACTTTCAGAGGAAGGTGAGTTTATATTCCGGATGGCAAAGATTGTCTATGGCTATGCTACAGATGAGCTGCGCCTGCGGGAAATGTTAGATATCCATCTGTTCCATAAAGCATGGCGAAAGGAATTGAACATGGAAACCATTCAAAAAAGGCTGTCAGATTTTCAGATTGATGAAATATCAGAAAAGCTTTTGAGAATTGCGTACATGTGGTTTGGAGACAGAAAGGATAATATCTTCATAGAGCAGCCGGAGGATATGTCAGTCTATGATGTGATTGAAGATAGGCTTTTGACGAGAGGAACTATTAACCGAGAGGCAGATGTTCAGGTTCTGAAGCTGGAAAAGGCGATACAAAAGGATATTGACAAGGAGAAACGGGAAGAAAGCTGGGAGCTTTTTACAGAGAAAATTACTGACTGTCTGGGGGGATTTAAGAGAGGGCTTCAATGGGCATTTCCCGATTACCATTACATGAGTTCCATTTATCCTGCTGTGGAAAAGATTCCTATATTACTTCCCGTGTTTTGGGGGGTACGGGGGATTCGGATTCTGTGGAGGATGATTGTGAAGTAAATGGGTCTTCTTGGAAGATAGAGAAGAAAGCTGAAAAGCCCTGCAGGCACATCCTTGTGCCTGCAGGGCTGCTTTGACGTTTAAAGCGCCATTGTGGTTTTGGTCGCCCTCCCTGGCTGGAACAATCAGTCTTCCTTTTCGGGAACGATCTGCTTCTTTTTGAAGATTGACTGAAACATCCTTACAGAATCCAAATCCGGGGTAAGAGCAGTCTTGTTGGTCTTCTCAGCCTCTGACAGCTCCTCCCTTAATATGGATATCTGCTTTGGCGCGTCTATAGCAAGACGCACTCCATCTGATGCACATTCAATGATCGTGATGCGGATGTTGTCTCCGATTAGAATACTCTCGTTCTTTTTACGTCGAAGTATCAGCATGCTCTTTTTCACTCCCGTTTGTTGGCTCAGCTACAGTTGGAAAGGAACGCAGCTCATGACGGTATCCATAAGGAGAGTTTTCCAAAATAACTTGAATTCCACGGCGCGTCTGCGGGTTGATCACCAGAGGAGATTTTAAATTTACCGTATTCTCCAGATAATTGCTCCGCACGACGCAGATTGAATAGTATGAAAGTTCTCCGCTGTCCTGAACCTCCAAACAAGCAAGCTCCTCGGGAGTCAGTTCGGGAGAGTAATCCGGACAAAGAAGAAAAGGATTGATCAATACAAATCCTACCTTGCATTCCTCTACCGACTGCAGCAAAAGCATCGAATCATCATCTTCATTCAGATATAAGAGAAGATATTGCGTCAGCTTTGGAAAACCAAAGAGACCATCCGGGAATATTAAAAGATCGCTTTCTTCATATTCCACCATGCCATAATCTGTTTGTATTGTCATATCAATTTAACACTCCTATGTGAATAGATTGACATTCCTGCCCGGATCACCGTTACGGGGAGGAACATAGTTAAAGCCGCCAAGATATTCTACATGCACCTGGGGCCTTTGGGTGATAATGGTCATAACCAAAGGAGGAAGATAGGTAAGATCTCCCTTGGCAACCCGCATCTCAAAAGCGCCTCGCTGTGCTGTATAGGATGTGCTGGTTTCCACAGAAATATCCTGGCTTACAGCAGTGGAAGCAGATAGCGCGGCTGTTGGTGTATAAGCCGACCCTCCATTTGCTGCCGATACAGCAGGGGCTGGACTGGAAGCAGCCGGAGCAGAAGGCTGAGCGGCATGCTGGAGAGCAGTCTGAAGAAATGACTTATCTTGTACCTGCACCTGCGGCGTCGCATTACTACGGGAAAAAGCTCGGTTTATCCTGGTAATGTCTTCAACGGAAACGGAACCCTGTACATGAGGATTGCTGCGTCGGCTGGACATTTGACGCGCCAGGGCTTTTCTTCTCTCAATATCGACGGAATCAGATGTTACCAAGCGGGCATTCTGAGTAAAACGTACCATCTGTAAAGGTTCTGTAGTGATTTTGATAAGCGGTCCCATAAAAGAAGCCTCCTTTCTATATAATAATTTGTGATTCTTTAACAACTTGTAATGTACTGTATCATTCAGCGTTATTTGCTGAATGATACAGCTTTATCTGTTATCTTACAAAGTCAAAGAGAGAGGTAGTCATCAGCTTAGAACCAACCTGGAGAGCTGCGTTGTAAGAATACTGATTGTTGAACATTTCCATAATCGCAGCATAGGGGTCGGCTCCTAAGGTGTCTTTGTACTGTTCATTCAGAGAATCTTCAATGCTGTCAAGGCGGGTGGCAGTCTCATCCAACACCTTGGATTTGTTGCCTAAGTCAGAATAAGTGGTACTTAAAGTACGCTCGGCAGTGGTCATGCTGTCAATCGTGGAAGCAAGCATGTCATCAAGCTTTTCCTTATCCCCGGTTTCCTGGTAATCTTCGATAGCAAAGATAGCCTTGCCAATGAGGGCAATGGCACTGTTATCCATACCATATTCACCCTTGCTGCCCTCCATAATATTCTTAAAGGCAGTCGCACTGTTGGCGCCATTAGGGCCAGCCATGGCTCTGACAGCATCAGAATTGTAACCTGTTAAAACGTTGAGACCGCCTGTGTAAGTGTCAAGGAGCGTGTCGCGGTCATTGATGGAACCATAGCCGATATCAATTCTGCCTTGCTCGGACATAGCTTTGACTAATTTGGCTTGATGCTCAGCCGGCGTAACGCCACCGGCAGCCGGCGGCTGAAGTTCAAATTTATATTCACCCGTAGTTTGATCTTTGGACAATTTAAATTCAAAATTCGTTACATCAGTCTCTCCCGGGAAAGTATGACTATAGGTAAGGGTCATCTCTCTGTTCTCAAGGTCAATATCTAATGCAAACGGGGTAGTTGTCACATCATTTCCGCCGTACACATAAAAGTCCTGATATTGTGTATTTAAATCATTGGCAATGGTACGTACCTTTTGCATCAGATCTTCTTTGATGGTCTGGATATCAGCCTCTCCGGTAGTGGTGGCAGTTCTGCCGTACTGCACCTGGGTCTTTGCTTTGCTGAGGGTTAGCTGGATATCACGTACTCCCAATTCCTGCTGGTAAAGACGATTTTTAACATCTGTAAGAAGTGTATTTTTTGTCAGGGTGTCCTGATACTGGCTGTCAATTTTCTGGCCGATATAGTAAGAAAGAGGACTGTCCGCAGCTTTTTCGTAGGCAGCTCCCGTGGTGATCTTGTTCATGCTTTTATTAAGCTTCAGATGTACATTATTTACAGAAGACGTAAAATTTCTGTAAGTAGATCCAGTTGTTACACGCATATATTGCACCTCCGTGTCAAAATAATAAAGATTTAACGGCCAACCAAGCCGGTGTTGTTGATTAATATGTTCAATGCCTCGTCCAGTGTAGTCATAAGACGGGAAGAAGCGCTATAAGCAGACATGTATACCATCATGTTGGCGGCTTCTTCATCTAAGCTGACTCCGGATACAGCATCCCGGGAGTTCTGAATCCCATTGAGAACCGTTACATTGGTTTTAAAGGATTGCTGGTTCGAGAAGGTGTCATTAGCCATAATGGTTGCAGTGTGGTTCATAAAGTCGGCGAAAGAGTTGTTCTTTAAATCTAAAGTTTCTGCTGTGCCGCTGCCTATATTTCCGGAGCTTTCAAATATGATTGGATTACCGTCAGAATCCTTAAAGGATATATTGGCATTTAGCGGGAACGAGTTCTGCATGGCCTGTATGAGGTTCAGCACTGTATTATTAGAACTGTCACCTGCATTTCCTAAATGAACAACGCCGCTGCTCCAATTAGAATTAATCCCGATATTGGCGGCAGTGATATTGTTCCAGTTAGGAGGATTGCCGGTTTTATCGGCCAATAAGAACTGCGTTTCATCCCAGTTACCGCCTGCGTCTTTGCTGCTTCCTTTAATATTAATGTTATTTACTACTGTAGCAAATGTTTTCGCAAGATTATTCAACTGGTTTCTATAGAACTCATATCCTCTTACGTCTGATATTCCGGTTGTTTCGCCGTCTTTCCACAGCATATCAAGGCTGGCCTGAACGGAACCGGAAGAAGGCTGGAATTGGTTTGTTATCGCGCCGTTGTTATTTTCAAAAACAAGTACATTGTTATTGATTGGTTCACCTTTATAATTTTGTGAGACGCCTGTAAAGGTAAGCGCAATATCAGTCGGGGCATTAACACTTCCGCCTGTAATATCTACCTGACCGATATTATCGGTTCCGGAGCCTACAGTGCCTTCTACAAGCAAAAGACGCTGGGTATCGCCGTTGGCGTCCTGGTATACCATCTCTACCCGCAGATCGTCAGGCCACTCTTTCTTTGCATAAGGAGTGCCGTTGTCATCAACATAATAGAGCTCACCTAAAGCGGGATTTCCATTAGCATCGAATCCGTCATGGGCCATATCCTTATAATAGCTGACCTCAATGGGAATATAGCTGGCCAATTCATCCAAAAGCAGGTTGCGCTGATCCATCAGCTCCAGGCTCTGCTGTCCAAAGATCTGATTATCCTTAATCTGACGATTCAGAGAGCTGATCTGCTTTAAAATATCATTAATCTCCTGTACGGCGCCGTTCTCATTGGTTCCGGTGCCGTCTAAGCGGCTGAACTCATCTTTCTCGGCTTTGTTAATCTGACGGTCTGCATCATTGAGCATATTGGTCAAAGCCTGCATACGGGAACGAAGCTCAGATTCAAATACAGGGTCATTAATCTTGCCTAAATCCTGCATGTTGGTCAAGGTAGACTGAATGTTGTCAAAAGCCTTGCGGATTCCTTCAATCTGAGACTCATCTAAGAAATTGGCCAGACGGTTTAAAGCTGTGTCAATTCCTTCTGTATAGCCGGACTTCTGTATCTGATCCCGGTATTGACCGTCTAAGTACGGATCCCGAAGCTGTACGACCTTCTCCATGCGCACACCAAAACCCACTACTGTTTCTGTTCCGTTGGAGTAGTGGGAGGCAGTGTGTGTGTAATTGATACTGGATGTCTTTAATGCCTGTCTGGTATAGCCAGGGGTGTTCATATTGGCAAGGTTCTGGCCGACAATATCCAACCGCTTCTGATTCTCCTGTAAGGAAGAATAGGCAGTTGAAAATCCGGCGAAAGTTGCTCGTAACATATTCTCATCCTCCGAATCTTTTCTATATAAAATGAAGCAGCTCGCCACAAAAGTGACGAGTTCACCGGGAACGAATAAGCGTTCCTGGCGAAGTTTCTATCATAACGCGGCGCCGCTTTAAGGGCGTCACACGTATTTGTCCTGGAGCTTGGTGCGGACAGGAGAGCCGGCGTTTAGACTGCCCGTGTTATCGTAAGAGCGGCCCTGCTGTCTGGCCATAATAAGATTCATCTCGCGGAGACGGGCATTAATAATCTGCTCAGAAGACTTTCTGGCATGTTCCAGCCGCTTTAAATTTTGTTCAAGCTCTAAAAACAACGGACGGAGCAAATGTTCCTGCTCCGACGTGGCTTTTTCTAAGATCTGGCGGAAGGTAAAAGACTTCCAACCCAGAGCATCCATCAGCTTTAGCCTGCGCTGCTCCAATCCCCGAAGCTTGAGAATATGAGCCTGTTCATCCTGAATATAACCGTCTAAGAGCTCATGGCGTCTCGCGGAGGCTGCCGCCGCCTTCGCTTCCTCAATTTGAGCGATATGAACAGCCACAACGCTTAAGTCGCGGATAACGGCGGCAAATTCTTCCAATGTTTCCTGTGTGTTTTGATTCATAAAGGTCTTAAAAACCCCCTTCCGTCAAGTATGGTCTCAGCTAAGTCCTAACATCCTTCCGGCTATCTGCTGGGAATCCGGATGATAACTGCCGTCAGCCACCTTGCGTCCTAATTCCTGAAGCCGGTCAGGACTGACGCTGTTGCCTGTAAGCTGGGAAGCGGTCTTCCTTGCCAGCATGCGGGCAAAGGTCTCATCGTCATCCTGAACAGTCCGGGAACGCTGAATATTTACCGTATCATAATCGCCCTTTACCATAGCAGCAGGCTGGGACGCACGTTTGCGGGGTGCGGAAACCGGAGCACGGTAAGTGGCGTTGTTCACAGGCCGAAATAGTACATTCATTAATCGCTACCTCCCTTCTAAATGAGTGCAGGTAATTCTTCTTTTATATGTTTAATTATCGGCATTTTTTATAAAGAAATAACCATGGTTTTGTAAGTTTTTAAAATTAATGGCGTTTTAATAATTTTGCTATCTTGTATAAATGAGAAAAAGGGAATATAATAATAAATGGAAAAGAGTGTGTAGGAAAAGAAGTAATATTTTTCGGAAAAGCGTCGATATATAAGTGTTATATTACTCTATAATAAGTCTGCCGCCGAAGAAGCAGCAGAAGTTCAGGTATGCCTCATGTACCTGCCGGGCTTTTCTGTGCGGCGGTGTGCTGAAAGAGGCATGGAGGTATACTATAGAAATCAAAAGCTGGAGGGCATATGTCGAACATCTTACAGGTGACTACGCCGAATCTGAACACGGATAACAGAAATATACTGAATCCCCAGGATCCCAAACAGGGAAGTCCGGCCATACACAATCCGGTAGATCCTACCCGTGTGGTCCGTGCTGACGGCCGCGATGGAGATCAGAATGGGAATAATACCCAGGACGCTTTATTCAGCGCCGTTAATTATGACAGCAATTACGGCGCCTTTATTAAAGGGCTGGGAGAGAACAGTAATTTAGCAGGAGTGATGGAGCGCCTGCTGTTTGGCGATATGGCCGGGCTTTTGGGGATAGAGCAGGCGGAAATAAGCGAGCTGGTCGAGAGGTTTTTGATGACCATGCGCATGGACTCTCCCGATGATCTTCTGGAATATCTTCAGGGACAGGGAGAGCTGCAGGCCAGATTTTCCGGTGATTTTTTCAATAAGCTTCGGTCTATGATGTCTCAGAGTCCTTCGGACAGGCTGAAGGAGATTCTGATGGGATTTGTCAAAGGGTATAATGATTTTTCCTCGGGAGCTCATCTTTTGCAGCAGATGCATTCCCTGACAGAAGATATTGAGCAGCTTCTGCTTCGGGCATATCGGGAGGAGTTTCGGGGGCTGGCAGATTCCATGGATTGGGATGCATCCAACGGCGATACGGAGAACAATTCCGGTATTCTGAACCAGAAGCTGATCCCGTTTCTTTCCTCTTATATATCACGCACCCATGATTATGGAGCGGTTCGGGAAGCTACCATGCTTCTGATTTATCAGGCGGTCCGTTATCAGAACGGAGATAAGGCACGCCTGTTTAAGCTGTTTGACACTCTTTTGGGCAATCAGGATTTTCAGAGGCTTTTTAAAGGGGATCCCCAGGAGGATATGGAGAAGCTTTTGATGGCAGGCTCCAGAGAGTCCCAGCCGTCTTTAGCGGAATTTGCCGATAATCTGGCAACTTTGCTCTTAAAAGGGGCAAATGGCCATGGGGGCTTGGAGAATGTACAGCAGTTTTATAATATTATGAACGGAATGCTGATTAATGAGAGCGTATATATGCCGCTGCTGCATTTTATTCTGCCTTTCCAATATGAAGATCAAAATGTAATGTCAGAGATGTGGGTAGATCCGGATGCAAAGCGCGACAGTGAGGATGAAGGCAGGAAGATCAAACTTTTTTTGAAGTTTGATATCCGGTCCATCGGCAAGTTTGAGCTGCTTTTGATGCTTCAGGACCGGCAGGCTAAAGTACAGCTTCTTGTTCCGCCTCAGTTGGCGAAGCAGGACAAAAAGATTCAGACAGAGGTGGCGGAGATTTTAAAGAAAAATGGAATCCGGTTCAGCCAGCTTATGGTGCGGGAGAGGGTCCGCGACAGAAGGGTGGATGAGATTTTCCCGGAGATTCGGGAGAAGGAGAGGACGATCAATGTCAGAATTTGATGATTTGATGAGGCAGAAGGCAGTTGCCTTAAAATATAACCCGGATAAAAACGGGGCGCCGGTGATCGTGGCTTCCGGTATGGGGTATCTGGCAGAGAAGATTACAGAGACTGCCATGGAGGCCGGGGTGCCGGTCTATGAGGACAATTCGCTGGCTACTCTTTTAACCCAGCTTCAGTTGGGGTCTGAGATTCCAAGGGAGCTTTATCAGGCCATTGTAGATATTTATATTTATTTTCTGGGCTATGTGCCGGGGAAGGAGGAAGCTCCCTTAGAGGGGGAGGCGGAGCCTTCCGGCACAGAGGCCGCAGACAGCCCGGAGAAATTGCATACAGAATAGTCAGGAGGTTTTTATGATTCAAAAAATAAAGAAGATTGCGTCGGGAGTATTGGCAGCAGCGCTGATTCTGACAGTGAATATGGAGGCGTGGGCAGCTACAAAACCGATTAACAATGTAAGTGTCAGTGTATCGTCTAAGCTGCAGGTAGGAAAGAGTCTGCCTGATATCCGGATTGGAACCGGCAATGCGGAAAACGGGGAGGTTGTGGTAAAAGACAGTGGAAGCTATTATACCGTGACAGCGGCAGAGTGGGCGGATTCGGGGACAAAGGAGATCCTGCCCGGGGATGAGCCCAGGATGATCGTGACTTTAGATCCGGAGGATGTGACAGACCATTATTTTCTGGCCAGTTATAAGGCGTCTAATGTAAAGGTAAGCGGGGGAAGTTTTGTCTCCGCAAGAAGGGAAGGGGATTCTCTTTTGGTGACTTTGAAAGTAAAGCCGGCCAAGGGAGATTATGATCCGCCAAAGGATGCTTACTGGAACGAAAAGAATCTGGGAGAAGCCCGGTGGGAGGAGGCTGACAGTGACTCCGGATATTATGAGCTGCAGCTTCTTCGGAACAATAAGAATGTGTATAAGGTAGCAAAGACTTCAGCGAAAACCTACAATTTTTATCCTTACATGACAGAAGAAGGGGATTATACCTTTAAGGTGCGTACTATTCCGGGCACAGATACTCAGGATAAATATGGGAAAAAGAGTGATTGGATCGAGTCTGGGGAGTTGGAGATCGGTGACA
Organism: uncultured Lachnospiraceae bacterium; assembly: GCA_910586205.1. Lineage (GTDB taxonomy): Bacteria > Bacillota > Clostridia > Lachnospirales > Lachnospiraceae > Brotaphodocola. Next base: position 44,398 of record CAJUGD010000023.1, read on the forward strand.
GGGATGTATCAGACGGAAAGGGACAGAAGAAAGATAATTCCTCTACGGTAAAGAAAGGAACAAAGGAGACCGTAGGGTGGTTTAAGGAAAAGGAAGATTGGGGATATCGTTATCCGGACGGTTCGGTCTGCAAAAACGGCTGGTCAGAGATTGATGGCCTTTGGTATTACTTTAATGAAGACGGAATCATGGTCAAGGGATGGAAACAAGACGGGGCAGAGCGTTATTATCTGTATGACAATGGCCAGATGGCAGTGGGCTGGTCAAAGATCGGCGGCGTGTGGCATTATTTTCGGCCAGAGGCAGAGGACGGCCATCCCAAGGGATCCGTGGTGTCTCCGGGCTGGCGGGTGATCGGTGCATATTATTACTATTTTAATGAGGATGGAAGCATCTATACAGGCTGGCTCAATGAACAGGGAAAGACCTATTATCTGAATACAGTGGACAACAGTCTTCAGGGAACCATGTTTACCGGATGGATCCGCAGAGATGAGAAGACTTATTTTGCGGACAGCAACGGGGAGCTTTTAGAAGGCTGGAATGAGATTGACGGATCCTGGTATTATTTTTATCCGGACTCAAAGGAGATGGCCAGGGATACAAGAGTCGATGGGTTTTATATTGATTCTGACGGAATTTGGAGATAGGTGACTGTCATTTCCATTGAGGTAAGCGATGTTATGCGATGGTATGACAGTCCTTAGCTGGCGGACATATAGGATGGAAAGAGAGGCGGAATGCAGAAAAATACATGGGCCGGATGGAGAAATCTGGCAGTAAAAGCAGGAGGATGTCTGGCGGCCGTGTCCGTGCTGGCGGCCGGCTGGAGCGGTTTGAGCTATGGAGCAGAGGAATCTAGTGTGATTGAAACGGTGAATATTACCTTTGAGGCGGATTTTGGAGAGCCGGAGGAGATACCGATGCCGGAGATCAAGGTTCAAATGGAAGGTTCGGATTCTGCAGGCTATCATGTGGAATACAGGACAGAATATGACAAGTGGAAACCCGGAAAAAAGGTCCGGGCTGAGGTTGCGGTGTTTGCGGAAGACGGGAAGGTGTTTCCCACATCGCTGAACCGCAATAAGTGCAAGGTTACAGGCGCTGATTTTGTGTCGGCAAAGGCTCTGGATGATACGACCCTTCAGGTGAAGGTGGATTACCGTCCCAAGACGGTTTTGGGAGATACGACCCAGGCCGGGTGGACGGCATCCAGAAAAAGAGCTGCCTGGAAGCCGGTGGATTATGCTCCGGGGTATTCCCTGGTGCTTTACGGCAATGACAAGGTGGTAAAGAGGCTGACCGTAGAGGGAAATACATCCGTTGATCTGACAGAGTTTATGGATGATGTGGATAAGACTTATTATTATGAGGTAAAGGCCATTCCGGTGACTTCTGATCAGAAAAAGTATCTGAAGGAGGGAGAATTTGTCACTTCTACAGATCAGGAGTTTGACTGGGAGGACTGGGACAGAACCAGCAGCTCGGGCAATACAAGTTCCGGTACAGGAGGCCCTGGAAGCAGCGGCACAGGGGCAGGGGATGGCGGATCCATTAAAGGAAATAATTACATAATGCCAGACGGCAGGAAAGAGACGAACACTTGGAAAAAGGTATCGGGAAAGTGGTATTATTTTGATCAAAGCGGCAACATGGCCAGAGGATGGCAGAATGTGGGCGGTTTCTGGTACTTTATGAATGGCGATGGAGTCATGCAGTCAGGCTGGGTTAATCCGTCAGGGGATTCCTGGTTTTATTTAACTCCTAACGGGGAAATGTGTACCGGGTGGATTCAGCCTCATCCGGGACAGTGGTATTATCTGAACCAATGGGGATATATGGAAAGAGACTGGGTTCAGGTAGGGGATAAATGGTATTATATGGATCCGAGTGGCAGGATGCAGACCGGCTGGGTTCAGGTAAGGGATAAGTGGTATTATCTGAACAGCGACGGAAGTATGGCTGCCAATACGCAGATTAGCGGAAGAAGGCTTGGAGCTGACGGGGCGGAGATCCGGTAATGGTCTGGAAAGAGACACATTCAAAAAGGACGCTGGGATAATTCAGAAAAAGAGCAGCCGTTAAGAAACGGCTGTAAATGAGAACAATAAAGAAAGAGGAACAATAAATTATGGGATTGGCAACTTCAGCCATAAGCCAGGAGATGCTTGGCATTCAGAATGGATTCACCACCAGGACTGCAGGAACAGGAAAAAGTGATTTTCAGTCCGTGTACAGGAATGTGGTTCAGAACAAAGCAGAGAGCATGGATTCGATTTTTGAGGAGGCATCTTCCCGGTACGGTGTGCCGGTCAGCTTAATCAAGGCAGTGGCAAAGGCAGAGTCAAACTTTGATACCAATGCGGTTTCTAAGGCAGGGGCCATGGGCGTGATGCAGCTCATGCCCGCCACAGCCAAATCAATGGGGGTTACGAACCCTTTTGATGCAAGGCAGAATATTATGGGAGGAACCAAGTGCTTAAAGGAGCATTTGGATCGGTTCGGAGGCGATGTAAGCTTGGCTCTTGCGGCTTACAATGCAGGACCAGGCAGTGTTCAGAAATATGGCGGCATACCGCCCTATCAGGAAACTCAGAACTATGTGAAGAAGGTTTTTTCTTACATGAACGGTTCTCCCATCTATACAGGCAAGACAGTAACTACAGGAGGATCAGGAGCTCTTTCCAGCCTTTATGGAAGCAGCTCCTATGGATCGGCTTCCAATCAGCTTTTGAGTCTTTATGGTTCTTCGGCAGGCAGCTTAGGAAGCTTGTATGGCACTTCTTCTGATTCGTCAGACGGGCTTTTAGGCGGCTCTTACAGTCAGCTTGCCGGTCTTTACGGAACCTCCTACAATCAGCTTGCCGGGCTTTATGGCCTTTCGGGCATGGGAGGTATGGATATGATGGGGCTTTTGAGCAGCGCTTCTGAGGGAGACGGGGATACGGTTACCTTAGATAAGAATAGTTATGCCAGTTTGATTCAGCTTTTACGTCTTCAGATGATGATGAACGCCAGCAGAGAGGTAGGCACAATATCACTATAATTCAGGAAGGATGAGCGTACACCATGAAATTGCGGGATTGCAATAGCTGTTTAGTATATGGGACAGATAACCGGCCTTTGGCCAATGCAAGGGTAGAGATAAAAAAGGATGGAGGAATCATGCTTTTTTTCCAGACTCAGAAGCTGCGGAGCGTCCGGGTCAAAACCGTTGTGGATTTTTATGACCAGGTACAAGGGGTTATCCGAAGCCGGTGCGAGCTGGTTATTCAGCATAATATCTATGGCAGTAAATTAAAGGAGCCCTGGATGGCAACCTGTGATCTGCTTGAGGTATATGATGTATATCAGAGACAGAAGGATCTGCGGGTGGAGGTGCAAATCCGGGCAGAGTTTCGAACAGAAGCAACAGGCTGGTTCTTTTCCGGCACGATCCAGAATATCAGTGCAGGGGGTGTATTTATTGTCACCAAACAGGCGCTTAAGAAAAATGACCGCTTTCTGTTTAACTATACCTTTGGCTCAGAGCTGGTTGAACTGCGGGCAAAGGTGCTGCGGGTAACAGGCTTGGTACAAGGAGGCGGGTATGGCTATGGCTGTCAGTTTGTAGGACTTTCGAAAGAAGCGGAGGCAGCCGTAAGGAAATTCGTCTACACAAAACAAATGCAGAAGCAGAAACAGTAAGGATAATAAAAGTGAAGATAAATCTTGTAATGATCGTCAAAAATGAGGAACGTTCCCTAAAGAAGTGTCTGGAGACGGCTGCCGACCTGGTGGATAAGATGATTGTGATAGATACCGGGTCGTCAGACAGGACAAAAAGCATTGCAGAGAACATGGGAGCAAAGGTTTTTGATTTTGTATGGACAGATGATTTTTCTGCTGCCCGTAATTTTGCCCTGGATCAGTCAGACGGGGATTGGAATCTGGTTCTGGATGGAGATGAGTATCTTCGCTCCGCAGACAGAAAGGGCCTGGAGCAGATGCTTCTTGCCCGTCAGGGAATGTGGCTGGGATGCATCACAAGATATGATGCTTTCCGGGATGAGGAGGGAGTCAGCGTCAGCACCGCGGTTCTGCCCAGGCTGCTTCCGAAAGGGGTTCGTTATGAGGGAAGGATTCACGAACAGCCGAAAGGGGATTATCCTTCTTATGGGATTGGCCTGGAGGCGGATCATGACGGCTATCTGTATGAGGATAAAGGGGAGAGGAATCTTCCCTTTTTAGAGCGGGCGGTAAAAGAACATCCGGAGGATGGGTATTATGTGTTTCAGCTTGCTTATACACTGAGGAATTTGAAAAGGCAGGAAGAAAGCCTGCCTTATTTTCGTGAGTTTTACAGGCTGTCAGGAAAGAATGACGGCTATTGGGCCGGAGGTGTGGTCTTGTATCTATACACCTTGTTGGATCTGGCTTTTGCAGAATATCTGGATGAAGCAGCCAGGATCATAGAAAAGGAAGATGCGGTCTTAGGAGGATGGTCGGATTTCTGTTTTGTGTGCGGGCTTTTTTACATGAAAAGGGTGCTGTCTGATGTGAAGCGATATCTTTCCCTGCTCCCTAATATCGAAAAATGTTATTTGAAATGTCTGAGCTTAGGGGAACAGCCTATGGCCGGAGGCGTGGTGGGAACCGGTTCTTTCAGGGCTGCATACAATCTGGGAGCCTGGTATGAGGTGTCGGGACAGATGGAACAGGCAGGAAGATTTTACCGGATGGCTGCTGAAAAAGGGTATGGTCCGGCACTGAAGCGGATAGAGGAGATATGGGGACATCTATGATCGGTTATGATTTTTGCTGTTTCCGGAGGGTTTATGGTCTTTGTATAAATGTGAAGAAAAAGTGAAAACTGAAAAAAATAAAGAGCCGTACTTATGAAAGTTAAGGGTTTTGCCGATATTATAAACAGCAGGTAAGAATCAGAGATGAGAACGGCTGTAACAAAGAAGGCATTTGGTTTGTTGCCAGTGGCCTGATATCACCACAGCCGTCATATAGAACCATGTTGATGGAAGGTGGTTGGCGCATATGATTATACGGACAAATATGGGAGGATATAATGCTTCCAGAAATAAGGGTATCACTGAGGGCAAGATGAGAAAGTCCTTAGAGAAGCTTTCATCCGGCTACAGGATCAACCGTGCCGGTGATGATGCTGCGGGTCTGGCCATATCTGAGTGGATGAGGAATCAGATTACGGCTTTGGATCAGGCAATGCGGAATGTAAATGACGGAATCAGCATGACTTCCACAGGAGACGGAGCTTTGATGGAAGTGCATTCCATGTTAGAGAGATTGAAGACGCTGGCAATACAGTCGGCTAATGGGACTTATACTACATTGGCCAGAGAGAATATAGATGCTGAACGGCTTCAGCTCATGGATGAGATTGACCGGATTGGGCAGACTTCAGATTTTGATGAGATTCCGCTGTTTGATTCGTCTCAGGAGCCGCCGGACGGAAAGAGCCTTTTTGAACCGCCGGAGCGGAAAGATGAGATCACTCTGCAGATCGGAGCATCTGCGGCAGAAACTTTGGATGTGCCGCGTTATTATATGAGCGCCAAGGCTTTGAATCTTCATGAGATTACTTTGACTTCGCTTCCCTTGGCCAATGAAGCAGTGACAAAGATCGATGAGGCCATTGAGGCAGTGGCAGATATTCGGGCAGATTTTGGTGCGGCATATAACCATTTGGAGCATACGCATAATAACTTGAGTGTTACTTCGGAGAATATGACGGTTTCGGAAAGTCAGATTCGGGATACCAATATGGCTGAAGAGTTTACCACTTATACCAAGGATAATATAGTGTATCAGTCTTCCAGTTCTATGGTAGCGCAGGCGAATACGATTCCGGAGCTGATTCTGCGGCTTTTACAGTAACCTTTATGCCGCGTTTTCGCGGTGCCGCTGTAAATGAAAGAAAGTTTACTGTTCGCCTCTAACGGATGCACATAAGAAGTCAGAACAGGATAAAGCTGTTTGGGAAATGATGTATAGGGAGTATGATAGAGAATGCGGGAGCTTTATGGAGCGCCCGCATTTTTAATTTTCTAGAGCCATTTTTTTAATCCCTAAATAGATAAAAATATGGGACAAATAAAGCTGAAGCTGGTCTGGATTTTCAAGGGACACATCGGGCAGAGCAGCATAAAACTGTTTGTCCCGGAGTTCTTTTTTCATGACAGGCTCCCAAATCGGGGCAAGCTGAGGGAGAAAAAGTCCGTGTTTTTTTGTGTAGCAGTTTTTAGCCGTGGCCTTTGTGCGGGCGGTTTTGTCAACATATTCGCCAATGCTCTTATGGACGGCAGTATCTTCGTATATTAAATAGTAGTAGTCTTTATAGTTAGGATAAAAGTGTTTTAAGGTTCCCTCAAGGAGTTCAATGGAGAGACAGAGCCGATTTTCTTCCATGGAGCAGTAAATGGGGGGAACATGAGTGTGAATGGAAACCGGTATCAGACAAGAGCTTTCGCAGGTCAGTTTCAGCAGTGAAGGGGAATGGGGGGCGGCAGCATGTTCTTTGCATATGTTTTGGGAGGTCAGGGAAAAGGCGCTGCATAAAAAATCCGGGTAGCTGAGGATGGACAGCAGACCGGGCATCCCTTTTAAGTCATCTTCATTGTGCAGAAGCAGAAGCTCTAAGAGGGATGAATCTAAGGAAGCCAGATATTGTTCATAAACCTGAATTAATTCTCCGCCAGAGTAAAGATCAGCCCGGGAGATGCCCAGAAAATGTTCGATGGATTTTTGCTTTAAGCTTTCTAAGCCCAGGAACTTTCCATAAGGCTTGATCTGGCGGTAAATATCAAGGCTTTTTATGGCGGTGAAGTCATAGGGAAGGTTATAGTGTTTACAGCGTTTTAAAAGATAGGGGATGTCAAAGGTATCTCCGTTAAAGTGAATAAGGGTGTGAAAGGAGTGCATAAAGGTAAAGAAGGACTGGAGAACTTGTTCTTCGGACGCAGCGGTGTCAGCAAACCATTGAATCAGGTTCCAGGAGTTGTCCTTTTGGTAGAGGCAGCCGATCAGATAAAGGCTGGAATATTCGCTGGAAAAGCCGGTGGTTTCTATGTCAAAGAAAAGAATGCCTTCCGGATCCCCTAAGCGTTCTATGGGGTAAGAGGCGGGAATGGTGAAATGTTTTTGTATGGTAATCATGACAGACTCCTTTTTTTCTTTCATGGGTTTGATGTGGAAAACTGTAGCCAATTATAACAGATTTTTGGTGTGATTGCCAGAGAGTCTTGCACTTACCAGTGTGATATGATATGATGTCCAAAGACAGTTTTTGGGATAAACGGATGGGGATGGAAGATAAGCAGGAAGGAAGAAGATTGTGTTTTCTTATATAAAAGGGTTGCTGACAGAGGTTATGGAAGATAGGATTGTGGTGGAGACAGGGGGAGTCGGGTGGAATATCTATGTTCCTTTGTCCGTGCTGGACAGGCTGCCTGGAATCGGTCAGGAGCTAAAGGTGTATACGTCTTTTCAGGTGAGGGAAGATGCTATGACCTTGTATGGATTTTTAAGCAGGCAGGATCAGGAGATGTTTCGGCTGCTTTTAGGGGTAAATGGGGTGGGACCCAAGGCGGCTTTGGGCATTTTGTCTGTGATGAGGCCGGATGATCTTCGTATTGCAGTGATTTCTGAGGATGTGAAAGGAATTTCACGGGCTCCGGGCATTGGGGCAAAGACAGCTAAAAGAGTGATTCTGGACTTGAAAGACAAGATTCGAATGGAGGATGTGCTTCCGGCAGGCAGGGAGGCAGAGGAAGGGATGCCTGGGGAGGATGCCTTTGGCGAAAGTGATGACGGGGCGGCTAAGGAGGCCATTCAGGCTTTGGTGGCATTGGGCTATTCTCTTTCAGAGGCCACAAAGGCAGTGCGGCAGGTGAAATCAAAAGAAGGCATGACAGCAGAGGCAATATTGAAGGCTTCGCTGAAATATCTTATTTCCTGATAGAATTATCCTCCGAAACGGGTCTGCGTATTTGCTGCGCTGACCGCATGATAAGTAAACCTGCATGTGCCTTGGCATTTGGCACACCATCGCATATAAAAGCCTGGCGGGCACATGAGGCATATCTGAACTTGTGCCGCCCATTGGGCGGCGGACTTTTAAAGTAAAAACGGGAACAGAAGCAGAGAGAGAGGAACATGGAGCGGAGAATTATCACAACAGAAGTGACAGAGGAAGATAAAGGAATAGAGCCGGGGCTGCGGCCTCAAAAGCTGGAGGAATATATTGGTCAGGAGAAGATCAAGGCAAATCTGAGGATTTATATGGATGCGGCCAAGGGACGGGGGGAGTCGCTGGATCATGTGCTGTTTTACGGCCCTCCGGGGTTGGGAAAGACTACTCTTTCAGGAATTATTGCCAATGAAATGGGAGTTCATATGAAGGTGACTTCAGGTCCTGCCATTGAAAAGCCCGGGGAGATGGCAGCGATCTTAAATAATCTTCAGGAGGGGGACGTGCTGTTTGTGGATGAGATCCACCGTCTGAACAGGCAGGTGGAGGAGGTGCTGTACCCGGCTATGGAGGATTTTGCTATTGATATTATGCTGGGTAAAGAGTCTTCCGCCAGATCGATCCGTCTGGATCTGCCGCATTTTACTTTGGTGGGCGCCACCACCAGGGCAGGGCTTTTGACGGCTCCTCTCAGGGATCGGTTCGGGGTAGTGCAGAAGCTGGAGTTTTATACGGCTGAGGAGCTTTCTGTGATTGTGACGCGCTCGGCAGGGGTGCTGGGAGTGGAGATCGATGAAGCCGGGGCAGATGAGATCGCCCGCCGGTCAAGGGGTACGCCCCGACTTGCCAACCGTCTTTTAAAACGGGTGCGGGATTTTGCACAGGTAAAATATCATGGGGCGATTACAAAAGAGGTGGCAGATTTTGCTCTGGATATCCTGGATGTGGATAAGGTTGGGCTGGATCACAATGACAGGAGTATTTTGCTGACGATTATAGAAAAGTTTGATGGAGGACCCGTGGGGCTTGACACTCTGGCTGCAGCTTTGGGAGAGGATGCAGGGACTCTGGAGGATGTGTATGAGCCGTATCTTTTGATGAACGGCTTTTTGAACCGGACGCCCAGAGGAAGAATGGCAACCCGGCATGCATATCGGCATCTGGACTTGCCGTATATTGGGTAGCGCGACATAAGAAAAATGAAAAATCAGGAGTAAACAGCATGAGTCAGAAAAACCAGATGGAAGTTTTGATTGATGGGAAAATATACAAATTAAGCGGAGCCGAGGAGGAGATGTATCTTCAGAGGGTAGCTGCTTATTTAAACGGTAAAATAGGGAAGCTGCGGGAGGGGGAAGGATTTTCCCGGCTGAGTACAGACTATCAGGCTGTGCTGCTTCAGCTTAATATTGCGGATGATTATTTTAAGGAGGAGGAGAGGGCCAAAAAGCTGGAGGAGAAAAATTCTGATTTAGAGAAGCAGATTTATAGCTTAAAGCATGATCTGGTTCGTCTGCAGATGGAGCTGGAGGCAGCAAGGAGCGGGCCGGAAGGCAGTCAGGAGGAGCAAAAGAAGACGGAGAAGGAAAAGAGCGCTTCAGAGACAACAAAGTCAGGTACAGAGCGGAAGCGGGGCGGAAGCGGGTCACGGTCCATTCCCAAATTATAGGAAACAGCGCAGCCAATGACAAATGAAAGGAAAAACAAATTGAGACGTGATGTGGAGATTCTTGCGCCGGCTGGCTCCATGGAGAGTATGACTGCTGCCATTTGTGCAGGGGCAGATGCAGTTTATATGGGCGGAAGCCGGTTCGGGGCACGTGCTTATGCAGAAAATCCAGAGGAGGACGGTTTTTTAAAGGCCATTGATTATGCTCATCTACATGGGTGCAAATTGTATATGACTACCAATACCTTGGTAAAAGAGCGGGAAATGGAGGCATTTCTCGATTTTCTCATGCCTTATTATGAGCAGGGGTTAGACGGGGCTATTGTACAGGATTTGGGAGTATTGTCCATGATTCGGGAGTATTTTCCTGAGCTTCCCATTCATGTCAGTACTCAGATGACGGTAACGGGTTATCGGATGGCAGGGATGATGAAGGAGCTGGGAGCCGTGCGGGTGGTGACGGCCAGAGAGCTTTCTTTAGAGGAAATGAAGGAGATAAAAACGCAGGCAGATATAGAGATAGAGAGCTTTGTTCATGGGGCTCTCTGTTATTGTTATTCGGGACAGTGTCTTATGAGCAGCTTGATCGGAGGGAGAAGCGGCAACCGGGGGCGGTGTGCCCAGCCTTGCCGGCTTCCTTACAGGGCGGGGCAGATGAAAGACGCCTATCTTTTGAACCTGAAGGATTTGTGCGTGCTGGATATTTTGCCGGATATTCTGGAAGCAGGTGTGTATTCTTTAAAGATCGAGGGCAGGATGAAAAGCCCTCGGTACACGGCCGGGGTCGTCAGCGTGTACCGGAAATATGTGGACCGCTATCTGGAGTACGGCCGGGAAGGCTATGGGGTGGAGGACAAGGACAGGAAGATGCTTTTGGAGCTGTTTGATCGGGGAGGATTTACAGAAGGATATTACCAAAAGCATAACGGAAAGGATATGATTGCATTGGGGGAAAAGCCTGGGATCCGGCGTGTGGATTCGGGGCTGTTTGAGTATTTGGATCGGGAGTTTGTGGAGAAGAAGAAAAAGGAGCCGGTGCGGGGAAAGATTCTGGTCCGTGAGGGAGAGCCGGCCAGGTTTTTTGTGGAGATGGGGGATGGGGACTGCAGGGTACAGGCCAGTGTGACGGGAGCTGTGGTGCAGACAGCGAAGAACCAGCCTGTGACAAAGGAGAGGCTGCTTAAACAGATGAATAAGACGGGAGATTCTCCTTTTTACTTTCAGGAGCTGGAGGCAGAGGTTTGGGGAAATTGTTTTCTGCCTGTGCAGGATTGGAACGGACTCAGAAGGCGCGGCTTGGAGGTTTTGGAGCAGGAGATCTTAAAACCGTACCGCCGGAAAGGGATTGTGCGGGAAAAGGCAGAGACAAAAGGAAAAATAGAAAAAAAGGCGGATGAGAATGGCAGGATGCGCTTTCATGTTTCCTTAGAAGAACCGGACGGGCTTATGACAGTGCTTGCCTGTAAAGATGTGGACCAGGTTTATCTGGATAGCTGCGGATTTGAGGCGGATAGCTGGAGAGAGGCAGCAGATGCATGCCATAAGGCAGAAAAACAGTGTGCACTGATTATGCCGCATATTTTCCGTAAAAATGCTCAACAATATTTCAAAAACCATATGCAAAAGCTTAAGGAGGCCAGGTTTGATGAGGTGATCGTGCGTTCTTTGGAGCAGGTGGGATTTTTGAAGGAGCAGGGTGTGGATTTGCCGATGGTTTTTGACGCCAATCTTTACGGAATGAACCAAAGGGCATGCAGAGTCATGGAAAAAATGGGGGCAGCCAGGCTTACTCTGCCTTTCGAGTTAAATGAACGGGAGCTTTTGGAGCTGGGGTGTGAAGGGAAAGAATTGGTGGCTTATGGTTATCTGCCTGCCATGGTTTCGGCTCAATGTGTGCAGAAGACTGTGAAAGGGTGCAGCAGGCGGCCGGGGGTAATGACAATGAGGGACAGGACCGGAAAACAGATTCCAGTAAAGAATCACTGCCGGTTTTGCTATAATGTTGTGTATAACCCGGCGCCCTTATGTCTTTGGGGGCTTAGAGATCAGGTCAGAAGGCTGAAGGTTTCGGTGCTGAGGCTTTCTTTTACGATGGAAACGCCGGGACAGATAAAAAAAGTGCTTAAAGGGTATGGAGATCATTTTTTGAGAGAACAGGAGGGAATCATGCCATGTAAGGACTTTACCAGAGGACACTTTAAGCGGGGGGTGGAGTAGGACGTTTTATGATTAATGTAATTATCGAAGTGTCAAAGTATCTGATGATATTTTTGATGGCTTTATATACGTATTGGAATTTTAGTTATTTCCGGTTTCGGGACGAGTGGGGGCAGGTTCGGGTGTGCAGAAAGCAGAATGCAGCCATGTTTGTGATGCATTTTGTGGCATATCTGATTTTGTATCTGAAGTCAGAGGATGAGAGGATCGTGCTTTTTTATCTGGCTCAGGTAGTATTTTTCGGGGCTTACATTGGGCTGTATCAGTTTTTTTACCGGAATCTGACCAGGATCCTGGTGAATAACATGTGTATGCTTCTGTGTGTGGGATTCATTATGCTGACCAGGATTTCCTTTGACAAGGCTGTCAGGCAGTTTGTCATTGTGGCAGCGGCAGCCCTGATCACATGGATCATTCCCTTTATTATGGATCGGGTGTGGGAGCTTTCCCAGATTCCCTGGGTGTATGGGGGATTGGGCTTAGGGCTTTTGATTGTAGTGTGGATGATCGGCAACAACAGCTTCGGCGCTCAGCTTTCTCTTAGCATAGGCGGATTTTCCCTGCAGCCGTCGGAGTTTGTGAAGATCAGCTTTGTGTTTTTTGTGGCGGCTGTGTTTTACCGTTCTACGGATTTTGTCACTGTGGCAGTGACTACAGCGGCAGCGGCGGCCCATGTGCTGGTGTTGGTGCTGTCAAAAGATTTAGGCAGTGCATTGCTGTTTTTTGTGACCTACCTTGCTATGCTTTTTGCGGCTACAAGTAATTGGCTTTATCTTCTTTCAGGGATAGTAAGCGGCTGTGGGGCTTCTGTCCTGGCTTATGGATTGTTTGCCCATGTAAGGGTCCGGGTGGAAGCGTGGAGGAATCCATGGGCTGATATTGATAACCGGGGGTATCAGATCACCCAGTCTCTGTTTGCTATCGGTACAGGGGGATGGTTTGGCATGGGACTTTATCAGGGAATGCCCTACAAGATCCCGGTGGTGGAGAAGGACTTTGTGTTTGCAGCCATTTCCGAGGAAATGGGAGGGATTTTTGCCCTGTGTGTACTGCTGATCTGTCTGGGATGTTTTCTTCAGTTTATGATGGTTGCAGTGCGGATGGATGCGGTTTTTTATAAACTAATTGCTTTTGGGCTGGGGATGGAGTATCTGGTTCAGGTGTTTCTGACTGTGGGAGGGGTGATTAAGTTTATTCCGTCTACCGGGGTGACTTTGCCCCTGGTTAGTTATGGGGGAAGTTCCGTACTCAGTACGTTTCTTGTTTTCGGGGTGATTCAGGGGCTGTATATTCTGAAGATGAATGACAGTGAGGAGATGTGATTGGTTATGGAGGGCAGGAAATTATGAAGAAAGCAGTGCCCAATCCCAATGCAAACAGGAGTATTTTGTTTGTCACCTATTTGATGGCAGGGTTGTTTGTGTGCATGATGGGATATTTTGGATATTTTCTCCAGAGCCGGAGTGAAAATGTGATCAATAATTCCTATAATTCCCGGTTGGACCGTTTTGCGGATCGGATCGTTCGAGGGGAGCTTTTGAGCAGTGACGGGCGTGTGCTGGCCCGGACTGAGGAGGGGGAGGATGGACAGGAGAGAAGGGTGTATACCTATGGCAGTCTGTTTGCCCATGTAATAGGGTATTCGGATCACGGAAAGACCGGTCTGGAGGCTTTGGCTAACTTTTATCTGCTGTCTTCTCATATGAATCTGGCGGAGCAGACCATCAATGAGCTGTCAGGGGTAAAAAATAAGGGGGATCATGTGATTACTACCCTGAATATTGAGCTGCAGGAGACAGCTGCAGCAGCCTTAGGAGACCGGCGGGGGGCTGTGCTGGCCATGGAGCCGGACACAGGCAAGATCTTAGCTCTGGTGTCCAATCCTGGTTATGATCCGAATACACTGGCACAGGATTGGGACAGGCTGATCTCTGAGGAGAATAAGGAGGCCCAGCTTTTGAACCGGGGAACACAAGGACTGTATCCGCCTGGATCTACCTTTAAAATTCTTACTATGCTGGAATATGTGCGGGAGCATCCTGCGGATTGGCAGGAGTTTACCTTTGACTGTGACGGAGCATATGAGACAGGGGAATATACGATTTCCTGCTTTCACGGCAATGCCCATGGACATCAGAATATAACCCAGGCTTTTGCCAATTCCTGCAATGGGGCATTTGCCGCCTTGGGGCAGGAGCTTGATTTAAAGGAAATGAATGCCTTGGCTAAGCAGCTTTTATTTAACGGAGATCTGCCTTTGGCTCTGGCTTACAGCAAAAGTTCTTTTACCATGAACGAAGGGGCGGATACATGGGAAATCCTGCAGACTTCCATCGGGCAGGGGAATACTCAGATGACGCCGATACACAATGCCATGATCACAGCAGCTATTGCCAACGGCGGTGTGCTGATGAAGCCCTATCTTATAGAAAGAGTGGAGAGCGCTGTGGGGGAGGAGATCAAAAGGTTTCTCCCGGAATCAGCAGGAAGCCTTATGACGGCAGAGGAGGCAGAGGTGATGGCAGGGCTTATGAGGCAGGTGGTGACAGAGGGAACCGGTTCGGCTGTGCGGACGGATGCCTATACAGCGGCGGGAAAGACCGGATCGGCTGAGTTTGAGACAGGGAAAGAGACTCATGCCTGGTTTACAGGGTTTGCTCCGGCAGAAAATCCCAAGATTGTGGTGACGGTTGTGGTGGAGGAATCAGGTTCCGGCGGACAAGTAGCAGGGCCGGTGGCAAGGAGTGTGCTGGATGCCTATTTTGCCGGGGCAGGAGGAGATTAGAGCGTGTCTGAAAATTTATTCCCGCCATTGCACGTCCCGCTTTGCGGTATATTTGGCGGAAAGCTAGAATAGAAGTTCTCTGGAATTTTGTCTTGCATATCCCTTAAAAACGCGGTATACTTAAACCAGTCTTGTGACACACCATGGCAGTATATAGAAATAATCTTTTTTCATACTGCTGATACAGGAGGGATTGCAATGATTGAGGCAACGAGCTGTGGAGGTGTGGTTATATTTCGGGGCAAGATCCTGGTTTTGTACAAGAATTATAAGAACAAGTATGAAGGCTGGGTGTTGCCTAAGGGAACTGTAGAAGCAGGAGAGGAATATAAGGAAACGGCGCTTCGGGAAGTAAAGGAGGAAACCGGTGTCAGTGCCTCCATCATCAAGTATATCGGGAAAAGTTCTTATTCCTTCACGACTCCTCATGACCTGGTGGAGAAGGATGTGCATTGGTATCTGATGATGGCTGACAGCTATTACAGCAAACCACAACGGGAGGAACATTTTATGGATTCGGGTTACTATAAGTTTTACGAGGCTTATCATCTGCTGAAGTTTTCCAATGAGAAGCAGATTTTGGAGAAGGCTTATAATGAATACCTGGATTTGAAGAAAGCGAACCTCTGGGGCAGCAAAAAGTATTTTTGAGAACCGTATGAAATGGATAAAATTCGGGGACACTTGGTAGGGGTGTTCCCGAATTTTTTTGCTGTAGGGTGCGCCCTATAAGGCAAAATCCTTTCAATACATGGACATCAAAGGAGAAAGCGAGGCAGGAGCAATGGATCAGGAACAAAGAGAGGAAAGGAACAAGGAGACATACGGGATGTTAAAGCCCTGCCTGGAGCGGGCTATGGCGCTGCAGACAGCGCTTATCTTGTTTGAGTGGGATAATGAAACCTTAGCGCCAGAGGAAGCCGGGAAATATACGGCCAGAGTGCAGGGGGCTTTGTCAGAGGCTTATCAGGAGATCATGACAGGGGAGAAGATAAAGCGGCTTTTGGAGCAGTGCAGGAAGGAGACCGGGCTTTCAGAGGCAGAGAGAGCAATAATCCGGGAGGCGCAGGAGGAATATGACCGGCTTGTACGGATTCCTCCAAAGGAGTACCGGGCTTATCAGGAGCTGGTGGCAGAGTCAGCCAGAGTGTGGGCAAAGGCTAAGGAACAGCAGGATTTTGCGGCTTTTGCCCCTGTGCTTAAGGAGATTATTTTTTACCAGAAAAGATTTGCCGGATACCGGGCAAAGGACGGACAGAAGCTTTATGATGTGATGCTGGATGATTATGAAAAGGGCTTTTCCATGAAAAAGCTGGATGAATTTTTCGGGCTTTTGAAAGAGGAGCTGGTGCCGTTTCTCAAGAAAGTGACCCAGAGCCGGACGGAGATTCGGGATGATTTTCTCACAGGAGATTATCCGGAGGAAAAACAGAGAGAGCTGGCGGAATTTCTGGCAGAGTATGTGGGCTTTGACTTTAAACGCGGCGTTCTGGCCCAAAGCGCCCATCCCTTTACCACCAATCTGCATAATCATGATGTGCGTCTGACCACCCATTATAAAAAGCGGGTAGACAGCTCTTTATTTTCCGTGATCCATGAGGCTGGCCATGGGATCTATGAGCTGGGCGTGGCGGATGAGCTGACCCAGACCTTAGCAGGACAAGGAGCTTCCATGGGGATGCATGAATCCCAGTCCCGGTTTTTTGAAAATATGATTGGGAGAAATGAGGCATTCTGGGAACCAATATACAAAAAGCTGCAGGAATTGTTTCCCAAGGAGCTTGGAAAAGTCAGCCGTGAGGAGTTTGTACGGGCTGTGAATAAGGTGCAGCCGGGGCTGATCCGAACAGAGGCAGATGAACTGACCTACAGCCTTCATGTGTTAGTGCGGTATGAGCTGGAGAAAATGCTGATTGAGGAAAATCTAAATGTAGAGAAACTTCCTGAGCTGTGGGCAGATAAGTATGAAGAATATTTGGGAGTAAGGCCGCAGAATCCGGCGGAAGGGGTATTGCAGGATATTCACTGGGCCCAGGGATCTTTCGGATATTTTCCGTCTTATGCATTGGGAAGCGCCTTTGCGGCCCAGATGCTTCAGTTTATGAAAAAGAGTATGGATTTTGAGGAATTGCTTCGAAAGGGAGAGATCGAGGTAATCAGGCATGTGCTGAAGCGGCATATCCACAGGTTTGGGAAAATGAGAGACAGCAGGCAGCTTTTGCGGGATATGACCGGAGAGGACTTTGAGCCAAGGTATTATGTGGAATATTTAAAGGAGAAGTACAGCAGACTTTATCAGACAGAGTAGAAGTCAGCAGAGAGCTTTTAGCAGTATTTTCTTTTACTTGCAGCTCATAGAATAGTAGGGATAGGTGGACCAAACGGCGGGAGAATCCATATGCCAAATCAGAAATTAGAAAATCTTTTGAATCTGTCCCTGGAGGTGACGCCTCAGGAGAGAGCCAGGTCACAGGAGCTGGAGACGGGATATATGCCAAAGGAGAAATCCTGGGAGCTGATTGTAAAATATTCGGGAAGTCTGGACGGAGTGCGGGAAATGGGAGTGCAGGTGGAGGAGCTGCAGAATGAGTATGCAATCCTGATTGTGCCTGAGAATCTGATCGATCAGGTAAGCCGCCTTCCCCAGATTGAATATGTGGAGAAACCAAAGAGGCTGTTCTTTGCCATAAACCGGGCAAAGGCAGCCTCTTGTATTAATATTCTGCAGGAGCCACCGGAAAATCTGACCGGGAAAGGGGTGCTGATGGCAGTAATTGATTCGGGAATTGATTATTTTCACGATGATTTCCGCAATGAGGACGGAACCACCAGGATTCTGGAATTGTGGGATCAGGCTCTTGATAAGGTATTTACAGCAGCAGAGATCAATAACGCATTAGAGGCAGAAAGCAGGGCAGAGGCAAGGGAGATTCTGCCTTCTGTAGACGGAAGCGGCCATGGGACGTCTGTGGCAGGAATTGCGGCAGGGAATGGGCGGGAGTCAGAAGGAGCATATCGTGGAGTGGCTTTTGAGAGTGAGCTTTTGGTGGTAAAGCTGGGAGCAGCCAGAGAGGAAGGTTTTCCCCGGACTACAGAGCTGATGCGGGGCGTGGATTTTGTGGTAAGACGGGCTGTGGAGATGCGACAGCCTTTGGTGGTAAATATCAGCTTTGGAAATACATATGGTTCTCATGACGGAACCGGGCTTTTGGAGACATTTTTAAATGACATCGGAAATTACGGGCAGACGACGATTGTGGTGGGAAGCGGAAATGAGGGAGCGACTGCAGGCCATGTTTCGGGAAATTTCCCCGCAGCGGGAAGCAGAGGGGGAAGGGGTACGGGAAGCGCTGGGGGAGAACGAAGCAGCGGAGGAAATTACGGCACAGTAAGGTCTGAACTTTCTGTGGCGCCTTATGAAACCGGGGTCAGCGTACAGCTATGGAAAGATTACACGGATCGGTTTACGGTTACTCTGGAAACGCCGTCAGGGGAGCGCTTAGGGCCTCTTTCTGAGCAGTTAGGGCCGGTTCGTTTTCGATACCGGAGGACACAAGTGCTGGTGTATTATGGAAAGCCGGGGCCTTTCAGTGTAGCTCAGGAGATTTATTTTGATTTTGTACCGGATGAGGGGAATTATGTGGAGAGCGGAATCTGGACATTTATTTTAGAGCCCCAAAGGATCGTTCAGGGGCGGTATGATTTTTGGCTGCCGTCTTCAGCGGTTTTAAACTTTGCTACCCGTTTTTTGGAGTCTACGCCGGATACGACCTTAACGATCCCATCATCAGCGGCAAAGGTGATTACCGTGGGAGCTTACAACAGTATTACGGATTCTTATGCGGATTTTTCCGGGAGAGGGTTTACCAGGATGACGGATCAGGTAAAGCCGGATCTGTGTGCGCCGGGCGTGGGACTGATGGCGCCTGGGAACGGGGGAGGGTACCGGTCCGTGACCGGGACTTCCTTTGCGGCGCCGGTAGTGGCGGGAAGCGCGGCGCTTTTGATGCAGTGGGGGATTGTGGATGGGAATGATCCGTTTTTGTATGGGGAGAAGGTAAAGGCGTATTTACGGCGCGGGGCGCGGCCTTTGCCGGGGTTTGAGGAGTATCCGAATGCTCAGTTGGGGTGGGGGGCGCTGTGTGTGAGGGATAGTTTGCCGGTGTAGAAATGTGGGGGATTTTGGGATAAAGTGTTTATTATGTGTTGTTTGGACTTTTTATAATGAAATCAGAACTTATGTTCGAAAATTGATTGAAAAAGTAAAGATAGTATGGTATACTGCTACATGAGTAATAAGATTTTAATCAGTGCTATATGGGAGGAGATGGATGGGAAAAAATAAAGTAATTGTGGTGCAAAACATTAACGTTACTGTTTCAGAGGAAAATTTTGACGATTATATCTGTATTACTGATATTGCAAAAGCCAAAGTTGGCGAGTCTAGAGGAGCAGATGTTATCAAAAACTGGATGCGAAACAGAGCAACTTTGGAATTTTTGGGTACATGGGAACAAATCTATAATCCTGCTTTTAAAGTGGTCGAATTCGACCACTTTAAAAGCGAAGCAGGTTTACATACATTTGTACTAAGTGTTTCGGAATGGATTGAAAAGACAGAAGCGATAGGATTATTTGTGAAACGTGGGAAATATGGAGGAACGTATGCACATAAGGATATTGCATTTGAGTTTGCCTCGGCGATCAGCCCTGTTTTTAAACTATATTTGATCAAAGAATTTCAAAGGCTGAAAGAAGCGGAGAATGATACAAAGAAAATTGAATGGGATGCAAAAAGATTTCTGTCTAAAAATAACTATTTGATTCAAACAGACGCAGTTAAAAAATATTTAATCCCATCAGGAAATTATAAAGAAAACTTAGAGTGGCTGGCATATGCAGTGGAAGCAGATGTTTTGAATGTTGCGTTATTCGGATTTACCGCGAAAGCATGGCGGGATGAAAATCCTGAATTGGCAAAAAA
>CAJUGD010000024.1 GCA_910586205.1 uncultured Lachnospiraceae bacterium
CCGAGGTGGCTCTCAAGCGATAAAACGGTGGCTCCGAAGCGTTAGAATATTCAATACGGCACATAATTGCAAAAAGACATCAGCGAAACGGACATTGCGGAATGGCTCTGGCCATACGCCCACAAGACAAGCGCAAACCCGGTCATGGAACTTCCAAGCCCTGATACGCTCTGGCTTAACCACAAAATAATATATTTTTTAAATGATTTTTCTTCCATTGAATTTTCTCCATTCTATTCTTTATTTTTTCAGAATAAAAAGTACAAAATCCAATGTGGACGATGGTTTTTACCTCTGTACAAATTTCGTCCATTCATCAGACTTTGTACAGAGCCCTTTGCTTAAGTCAATCACTAAATGACAGAGCATATTCCCACCTCCCTCAGTTATCTTTTCGCAGGACAGTATAGCATGGAAAGATTTTTTTATCAATCTTCCTACAACATTACATCTTTTCATATTTCCCTTTCAGGGTAAACTGATCTAAGATATGCCCATCCATTTCCCGGTAAAGCTCATTCAGCAGGAAGCCCTTCTCTAAATCCATCATTTTATCCAAAGCATACACATGAAGTTCATATATGTGCGGCTTATCGGGCGGGGTCATCCCGCCATAATAGGCGGAAAGCTCCGTGGACTGCTCTCCGCCCTGTATACTCGTCCAGCTATTCCTTCCCTGCACAAAGTCATCCGCCGTCTGGCTCTCGTTCTCTTTGATCTCAAAACGGGTTATATTTGCCGCCAGCCAGTGTATCCATGCGAATCCCCCGGTCACCGGGTATGCGTCCTTGTCCTCTAAGACAATGGCAACCGACACAGTTCCCTGTGGCGCATCTTCCACCGCAAAGGGCAGGGAATAAGTGGGAATGCCGTTTTCATTAAACTGCGTCCCATGCCCGCCGTATTGGGGCTGTATTACCCCGTTTATGATACCGCTGCTTGTAACATTCATCTCTGAATCCTCCAATCTGATTTTCTGATGCTATTATAAGCGGCGGTTCCCGGACAGTAAATTACCCACTTTTTCGTGGGTACTAATCCGGGACTACTCCCTTTTCCTCCAGGATATGTTCCATGCCATTTGTTTTCAGGTAATCAATCCCGATATGCTGCATGATCCTTAACGCCTCCAGTATTTTCATTCCCATATCATCTGTTAGTGAATATTCCACCCGGAGCGGGTATCCCTCATAGGATTTCTTTTCCACAAAGCCATAGTCCGTCAGTTCCTTTAACTGCTCCAGCAGCATCTTTTGTGTGATGCCGTCTATGTCCCGTTCCAGCTTCGCCAAAGATGTAGCCCCTAAACGCAACCGCCATAAGATAATCGGTTTCCATTTTCCCTTGATCATGTCATGTACAAGTTCCAAAGGGCAGGTGTATTCCGTTCTCATTTTCATAGACTGATGCCCCCTTCCATTTCTTATTACTTCGGCAGAAAACCGTTCCCGCTAAAGCAAAAGCATCCACTGAATTATACCATAAAAATTTTCTATTTTTCACCCGATGGCACGAAACGACTATTTTTCAGGAATGGAAAGCAAGGGCCATTGAACAGCCCTTTTCCTCCCGCTATCATTTTTTAATTTTTCTGTATACTATCACGCAAAACTCCAAACTATCACGGAAACTCATATACAAACACGAAAACTCCGAGCCATTTCCGTGTTTGTATCATATCTCCCGTTTTTCAACAGCATTTTCCGTCAAGCTAATACGCCTTTCAGCCAAAACCGCCAATATCCTACTCCTTTTTACCTTTCCGTTTTATACTATCACGGAAACCCCTGACTTTTGCGTGAAAGTATACTTTTGCCTGATAGTACGATTTTTTCCCCAATCGCCATCCTATCAGCGGCATCAAAAACGCAAAAAAGAGAGGCCCACCAACCACTCCGATGAACCCCTCTACGCTCAAAATCCCTTGATTTTAAGCCATTCTTCAATACTTTTGCCTGTTAGTACCAAAAATCCTATGGCATTATTTCTGAATAGCCGCCTGGGCCGCTGTTAAATATTGTTCAGGGATATCAGCACGCACCCTCGCATTATGATTCAAGCCCAAGCCAACCCTTTACCGTTTCCACAGCATAGCCAACCGCCTGGGCTATCCTATCTGTATCAAGTCCCATTTCATACAATTTTCCAGCCGCTTCCCTGGCCTTCTTTAATTCCCCATCCCGTTCAGATTCTTTTCTCATTTCCTGAATCGCTTGGCACACATTAACCACCTCGTCTTCTTCATCATATTTTATGCCCGAATTTGTGATTGCTTCAATCACATCTGCCGCCCTGCGCTCCACTTCCCGGAAACGCCCCTCATTGGCCGACAGTACCCTGCTTAAGTTTTCCTTATCTTTCGAATACTTAATGAACAGCATAACCTCCCGCATGCTGGACTGGAATTTCATAATCTCCTCATCCGCCATCTGCGCCGGTGCAATCAGCCGCACATGGTAATTGTCCATGCAGGCAAGCACCTCCGGGTCTGACACATCCATCATCTCAAAGAGGCTCAACGGCCCATCCCACTCTTCCGAGCCGAAAAATACAGTCACCGTGATAGATGGCACCAGCCTGTCTTCCACCCAAAAACCGCTTAAAAATTCACCTGCGCTTGGTGTTTTCCCGCTTTCTTCAGCAAACGCTTCCCCCTTCTCTTTTTTCCGCTTCATTTCTTTCCGGTGCGACTTTGCCGCCTCTTCCACCTGCCCTGCGTATTCCAGCGCATCATAGAGATTGTTCTTCACAGGCATAGCATAATGGATTTCAGCCTGGTTCTCCGCGCCGTAAAGGACATATTCCATCTTCCCATCCGTCATTGCCGCATACAGCTTCTGCACATCACGGAATTTCTGGACGGGAACCACTGCGCCGTCCGCACCGTATGGCAGCGCTATCTTCGTGGAATCACGCTCCGTGAGCTGCTCCGGCAGGATCACCTGCCGCCCACCGTAAATATAGTAATTAAAAATATCGGCAAACACGCCTGCATCTTTTACATAATCCTTTGTGATTGTATCTGCTCTCAATGGCATCTACCGCCTTTCTCATGAATGGCAGACATCCCATCAGATTCCCGTTTCTGCCATGGTTCCATTATACTAAAGCATCTACTTTTTTTCAAGCGTATCTGAGCTTCTTCGATAACGTTCTGAGGGGTCACACTGGACAAGGGGAGGGGTCAAAACCGTGACCACAGGGGTCACATTCACAGCCATAGGGGTCAGACCTTTTGCCGCAGGGGTCAAAACAGCCACAAAGGGGTCAGACTTGTGACCACTGTGGCCGTCCGTAACCGCCGCTCCCATGCTGCCCTGGCACAGCCCCAAAATCAAACAAGGGATTCCAGCAACAGCCAATGTTCCGGAACCCCTTGTTTTCAGCGGTTTTCCCGATATTCTGTTCATTCCCTTTGTATCAAATAAGCGGTCTACATTTCTGTGAAGGACAACTTCTCTCCTATGCGGAATGTCTTATCTCCGGATCGGGTGACGTACACGGTCAGGAAGTTTTTCCCGTCCCGGTCACTGGCAAACACCAGGATGTTTCCGCCTGACCGATCCATTCCGTAGAACCTTTCTCCGCCCCACACACTGGCAAATACATTGTTCAGCGGAATCTTTGCACAATGCCAGGTAACTGCACAAGCTGCACTGACACAAACTGCCAGAAGGAGCGCTGCCCGTTTCCCCCAATGCCAGACAAATTCCCGCCTGTTTGTTTTGTTCAATAGGGAAGAAGGCTTTTCCGGATACTGGACAAAAGATTGTGAAGATTAGCCACCTCCTGCTTCGGCATTTCCTCCTCATCCCACAGCATAAAAAGCAGTTCCTCCCTGGACAAATGCTTCGGATGCTGGGAAAGAAGCAGCGCCACACACTCCCTGGCTTTTTTTGTCCTCCATGAGATCTTTTCCCCTGTTTCCAGCAAATAGATGCCAAAATCCATCCTGCCCTGATTCTGCCGCACATAAAGATAGATAAACATAATCCCGGCCGGCCATCCTTCTGTATACTCCCACACCCAGGAAGAAAAATCATCCATTTTGACCTGAAGCCTCATTTTCTCTGCCAGTTCTCTCGTCTCCTCCTCGTCAAAAGCCAGATCCTCAAGCTTTTGCCGGTCTGTAAACCATGGCAGGGCGCCTTTTGTACTCATAAAAATTCTCACACCTTCCGGAAGATACTTAAGAATATTCTCCATCAGTTCCGCTACCCTGTCCGTGACAATCTCCTGAAAATCATCCAGCATAAGAATCAGGCTCTCTGTATCCGGGTCTTCTTCTATGGCCTTCTCCAATTCCTGACAAAATTCTGCCCCCATCCGCTCACAGACATAGCGCTCATCCTTCATTTCCTTATAAGAATCAAGGGCAAAGCAAAAGCCCGGCATCTGCCTTTTCACTGCAACTGCCAGGTATTCCATAAACACAATCAAGTCATTGTCCACATAGCTGATGTGATACCAGACCTTTTTGATTTCCGGCTGTTCTGCCTTCCACTCATTCATAAAAACCGTCTTTCCATACCCCATTGTGGCATGAAAAATCACCAGGGACTATGTGCGGCACTCCAGCCATAAGGTCAGTTTTTTCCGCTTAATAAGATTTTTCACCTGTTTGGGCTTTGTGATTTTTGCTTCTATATGCACTGCGTGATTATCCATATGTATTCCTGCTTTTCCCGTTTAGGACAGGCAAAGAAAACCGTCTCTGCCAGCCCAAAATCCGCGCAATAACTGCCACAGCAGACTAATTATCCGCCTTCCCTTTCCTTCCGGAATGCCTTCTGCGCCCCCTGAATGACCGTATCCTCCGGCTTTACCGCTCCCAGAAGCAGGGGAGACTTCGGGTCATGGAGTTTAAAATTATCAAATGCTTTCCAGGAATTTTTGTTGGCATAACAGTATTTACAGCCATTCATGCAGGTATCATACGCCCCGATATCCCGGCTTTCGATACAGTGACAGCCCTGCCGCATCCCCTTGTGCTTCCTATCCTTGAACGCAATACCATTAGCCCTGCCAAGGATATCCAGCGTCATGCAGCCGGAACTGTGGATACCGTACCGGGTAAAATCCCCATTGGTCCCGCAGGTCTGGATGAAAATGCCATATTTGTCCGCAATAGCGCCAAGTCCCTGCGCCAGCATGTCCATGTCCTGCACGGACAACGGCAGCAGCTCCGGCATATTCACTTCTAATTTCTTATACATTTCCACAAAGCTGAAAATACAGCGGTCAATATAAGGAGCCAGCTTCGCCGCCATCCGCCCAAAGGTCTCCAGATGCTGCTCTATGGTATATTCTTTTGTCAAAAACACCGGGTCATACCGCCATGCAATACGCTGTTTCCCCACCAACCCCGACAGTTCAGCCAGCGTCTCCATACTTTCATCAATAGACGGCACCCCCGGCTCTATATCCTTCCCATAAGCCGTGATCGTGTAATGAAAATAAGTATTAAAGTGGTCTGTAATCTCATGCAGCCTCGGAAGAATCGGCTTATAATTTTTAGAACAGAATACAACACAGTCCACCTTGTCAGGCGTAAGCTCATACTGGTTCACCTTACCCGGAAACAGGGGATTTCTTGTCAATACATAACCTTCCTTAAATCGGTGCAGCAGCCACTCCGTGTAATACTGAACCGTGTCTGTCCGTCCGCCGGTATTGATAATCATAGGTTCCCTCCCTTTCCCCTCAATATTCTCTCGGAATCTCACTGAACTTTTTCGCCATCCAGTCTGAAAACAATGCAGTGATGCGCACCAGTTCCGCAATATCCTTCCCATCTAATTCAGCCATAGCATCTATCTCCGCATTTGCGGCCGGCGGAATGATCTTCCTGGTATATTCCATTCCAGCCTCGGTAAAGCGGACAATCTTATTACGCCTATCTGTTTCAGATTCAGTCAACGAGATATATCCCTGCTTCCAGAATTTTTTTATAATCGCGCTGACCGTCTGCTTCGTAGCCGACAGCCTTTCACTGATATCCGACTGCATGCAGCCGTCCGGGGCAAACCAGATGATATCCAGCACAAAAAGTTCCTTTGCCGTCAAGCCATGCTTCCGGGCATACAGTTCATATGTAGCTGTCTGTACATCCCGCAAATGGCAATATTCATTCACATATCTCCTTACTTCCTCCCGTTCCATAGATCATCCTTTCTTTTTTGTAAAATATTTGATAGTCTTATATTTGACTTTAATATATCATGCTAAATGTAGAATGTCAAATACATTATGGAAAATAAATTTTCTATGATCTATTCCCGGACAGCAGGCAAGGCGCATACGGCTGGTACAGTATCAATTAAGTCTGGATCGCAGATAACGAACTCTATCGGAAGATCAACCTCTGCGCCGAATATCTCGACTACTCTATTACACAGATAGCTGCCACACTTCTCCATGAAATGAGCCATTTATAGAATCTGCAGCATGATATTCAGGACGTAATCAACAATGGCATTACTACAATATGAAATTCAATCCGCTTATTACCCATAATATGTTTTCCATCATTATCCTCTAGAGTGTGTTTGAAAATTGCTTTCCGTCAGATGTGCGTCACAATTTGTGGGAGATTTGACCCGAATAAGGGAGGCATAGTAGGCTGCGTTGACCGAATGAGGGCCAAATATACCGCAAAGTGGGGCGTGTACTTGGCGGGAATGAATTTTCAGACACGCTCTAGTGTTCCATCCGGACAGAAAATGGAGTTGTGAGCGGTCTGGTACATACCAGTGCTAGGCAAAATTTCGACGGCGATGTGGGCCATCGACTAGATTAAATATGCAAGTCTTATTAACAGAAATTGTCATAACCTCTTTGTCACATTGTCAAGTGGTGAAATAAATTTTTTCTTGCATATATTTTGACTCCATGGCATAATATAAGTAAGAAATTCTTACAAGAAAGGAGCATATGCAAATGAGTACGCAAATATTAACCGTTTCTTCCAAAGGTCAAATTTCCTTGCCGGTCAGCATCCGAAAGCTTCTGTCAATTGATACAGGTGATAAACTGGTGGCATATACTTCAGGAGATGTTATCATGCTCAAAACTTTAAAGCTTCCTTCTGTGGAAGAATTTGAAGCTTCACTGGACGAAGCCCAAAAATGGGCACTGTCTGTTGGATATAATGAAAATGATGTTAATGATATTGTTAAATCAGTTAGAAAGAAAAAGCGTGTATGAGAATTGTAATAGATACGAATGTTCTGATTTCCGGCGTGTTTTTTGGTGGATTTCCAAGAAAAATCCTTAGTGCTGCTGCCAGTCAAAAAATAACTGCCTGTGCTACAACGGAAATTATTAGCGAATACGAAGAAATTGTGCAGGAAATGATTGACAGAAAACAGGGGCATATCAATAGAGCGATTTTAAGCCCTCTAATCAAGGCTATAGAAATTATTGAACCTGTTACTCACGTTGAAATATGTCGTGACCCTGACGATAATAAATTTCTGGAATGCGCAAAAGATTCCCATGCTTTATATATTGTCAGCGGAGATAACGATCTTCTCATAATAGAGAAATTCGAAAATATTCAAATTGTAACAGCAAAGGATTTTTGTGAGAAATATCTTTTAGAATAATCTTCGGATTTTTACTACTATTTCTTATTACCTGTCAAATTGAAAATGAGAAAATACCTTTTCAAAATAAAATGGTATTCTCTCATTTTGTATACGATTAACTGATATATAAATCCGACGGTTTTACAGTAACCCCTCATGCCGCGTTTTCGCGGCACCACCATAAATGAAAAAGGGGTTACTGTGGGCCTCCGGCGGATGCACACAAAATGCCAAAAAGCAGGCATTTTGGCGCTGGTACGGACAGCGCAGCAAGTGCGCAGTCCTACAGCGAAAATTCGAGACTTTCACAGTAAGAGCAAATTAGTCGTCACGGTACTGGTTTACTGCAGCCGGATCCCCTTGTAAAAAACGATAGTAATCGCAATCAATCTCATCCAGCACAATGGATATACTATTAAAACTGCGTATTAAAATCCTTTCAATCCCGGCTCTTTTTAATGAGTTTTTCAATTCCCGCACAATATTGCGGAAGTACCCTGTGCCCGATGCAGAGTTCACCGCATCCTCATATAAAACAGCATATGCCTGAGCAGTAGTCACAGCCGCCCCTCTGCGATCAACCAGATAGGCTAAAAGTTCCTTTGCCTTCGACCGGCCGAACCGGACAGGCTTTCCGTCCACAAAGATCTCAAAACCGCTGAACGTCTGTACCCGGATATGGTTTTTCCTGTCCGGTTCCCCATAAATAAAGGTCAGCTCCCTCTTTACACTCTCCTCGTCCACAGGCTTTAAGAGATAACCTGTGGCATGCTTGTCAAGTTTTTGCATATTCGGCTTCTGCCTGATACAAAAGTAAAAGATCCGCTCTAAAGTGCATTATATTCAGATTCATAGGTATTTCCGCCGCTTACCAAAACGCCGACAACACCTGATAATACAAGGTCATCAACACACAAAATGCCAATGTCATGGGCAAGGTTTTCTTCACCAAATCCCCCAAGGTTACATGAAAATAATCCGAGGCCACCGCCAGGCACACATGGGTAGGCGACACCTGGCTTGCCCCATGAACCATGCACATCAGATAGACCATCAGCGGCACTCCCCCAGGAATGGCTGCAAATGCCAGGGGTGTTCCCATAGCAATGGCCCCTGTGGTTCCGCTAATCATAGTCGCCACAAAAAACAACAGCCCAAACACCAAATAAGCCGGCAGAGGCAACGTTTTCATAACCTCCGGAAGCAATTCCAGCACCCCGGTGTAGGCGATAAACTCCTTCAATACCAGAACCAAAAATGTATTGCCTATCATCCTTTTCTCAAAAGCTGAGAAAAACATGCCTCGAAGCTCCTTCCTTCCCACCCGGTACACCAGCACGGACAGGATAATGGAGGCCAGCACCGAGGTCACTACCGGAAAGTCAAACACCAGAATCAGTGTCAGGATCAGTAAAAGTGACCACAAATGGCCAAACAAAGAAATCATATCCTTAAGCCGGGACTGGCTCTTTGGGGTCCCAGGGTCAGAAGGAATCTTTCTTAAGCAGCGCATATATCCCAAAACAGCCAAAGTAACCACCGGAAAAATCATTCCTGCCAGAAACCGGGATATCTCCACCCCTGCTAAGTTCAGCATCAGCAGCACAGAAGTATAGGTCGGCAGGGAGCTTTCCGGAATGTGGCGAAACCAGGAAGCCGCAAAAGCCTGCTCCTGGGGCTTCAAATACCCTTCTGTGGAATCTTTCACAATCTCACTGCACAAAATCATAGAAGCGGCAGAAGGCAATAGTCCAATAAAAAGGCAGGCTCCCACCAGATTGACCCTGCGGTTGTGAAAAATCCCGTTTAAGTCCTTCTGCGCCAGCTTAATCTGACTGCGGGACTCCAGAATCCTTTGGAGAAAGGTAATCATATAAAGCGATAAAAGCACAGACAAAGACGACCACCCGGTAATCACCATGGATGTCCTCCTTGCAATCTCAACCGGCGGGATACGAAAAAGAAGGACCGTTGCCGCCAACCCTCCCAAAATCGCCTGATATAAGGGACGGCCAAAGGCCAGAACCCCAATGATAATGAGAAATACAATTCCCAAATATAAAGTCTCCATTTTTTCCTCCATTCTGTACCGTTTTGCAGCATTGTATTTCCCGCCTTATCGGGTACTGGCACTACAGCGAACACAATCTGCGCTGTATTTTTCTAAAAACTATTTTAGGCAGATAAATTTAAAGTGTTGACTGTAGTACTAACAAGGTGCAAAAGCAAGAAACGGACACTTGCAGCAAAAAACATACACCTATGTTATCATACTTTACTTTTGTTTTCTATGTCATAGCAGCAAAAGTTTACTTAAATTTATCTGCACAATAAAGCGCCATTTTTAAGGACAGGCTCATAAAAGCCTTGCCCCGGCACTTTAACCCCCGCAAATCCGAATAAAATGCAATCCGAATAAATCAAGGGAAAAAAAGCTTTTCATCCCCTGGAAATTGTTATATGATAATGACAAAATCCACGTTCCTCATATTAAATTAAAGAGATACGGGCCAACTACATTTTTGACTTTTCCTTTTCTATGGAATGTACGGCCTGATATACCTTTGGAAAAGAGCGCCTTAAAGGAGAAAAAATCAGATGGATTATCATGTAACCTTAGCAGAAATGTTGGATGCCAGGGAACGACGGGCCTTCCGGCAGCAGGAATTGCTTGCCAGATACCAGATGCCCATGGTATGCTTTACCATGAACATTCCTGGACCTGTAAAAAATAATTCCCTGTGCAGACAGGGCTTTGAACTGGGAAAACAGTATTTGAAAGAACATTTGGATTCCTTAAAAATCCATCCCGCCTTTTTTACGGAAGTCAGCCAGCCCACCGGGAATGAGGCATACTACCTTCTTGACCAGGATTATCTCCTGGTAAAAGAGATCACCTGCGGGATTGAGGACAGTGTTCCTTTGGGACGATTATTTGATATGGATGTATTAAAGCCCAACGGGGAAAAGGTCAATCGCCAGGAATTAGGGCTCCCTCCCCGCCCCTGTCTTATCTGCGGCGAACCTGCCAAGGTCTGTGCCCGCAGCCGTGCCCATACTGTGGAGCAGCTCCAGGCAAAAACCTGGAAGATCCTGGCTCATGCCGTGGAAAAGGAGGATGCCGCCCTTGCTGCCCGGCTGGCATGCAGGGCTCTCCTCTACGAAGTATGCACCACCCCAAAGCCTGGGCTGGTTGACCGGGAGGGAAACGGCAGCCATCAGGACATGGACATTTTCACCTTTATGGACAGTGTCAGCGCCCTCTGGCCTTATTTTGAGATCTGCACCCGGATTGGAAGGCAGACCGCCAATCAAAACGCCGGTGAAACTTTTAGGCAAATCCGTTTTGCCGGAAGAAAGGCTGAGGCTTCCATGTTCTCTGCCACAAAGGGGATCAACACCCACAAGGGCGCCATTTTCTCCATGGGGATTCTCTGCGCTGCCCTGGGGCGCCTGCCCAGAAGGCAATGGAAATGCCCGGATATCGTTTTAAAAGAATGTGGATCCATAGCCAAAGGGCTGGTAGCCCATGACTTTGCCGGGCTTACTGAAGAAAACGCTGTCACCATGGGACAGCGGCTATATCTTTACCACCAGATTACCGGGATACGGGGGCAGATGGAGGCAGGACTTCCTGCTGTAAAAGATGTGGGACTTCCTGCTTTGAAAGAAGGAATCGCTCATGGACTCTCTGTCAATGATGCGGGCTGCCGCGCCTTGTTGGCTCTTATCACCGCGGCAGATGACACCAACCTGATTGCCCGCAGCAGCCTAAAAACCCATCAGGAAATTGTCAGGCAAGTCAAAGACCTGCTGGAACGTCATCCCTATCCTGACAGACAAACTTTAAACCAGTTGGATTTGGAGTTTGTGGAAAAGAACCTTTCTCCGGGAGGCAGCGCTGATCTGCTGGCAGTTTGTTATTTGTTGTATTTTTTGGAAAATGAGAGCTGAATCCCTGCACTTACCAAAGTATGTTTGAAAATTGCCTTGCGGGAATAAATTTTCAAGCATAGTCTGGCTTTATGCCGCAGAACGAGACGGCAGAAAGGATAATTCGATGTCAGAATACACTATTTCACAGGTTCGCCCCACAGACCGGCGCAGCCTCTCCCAGATTGACGCCCTCTTAAAGCAAGAGGGCATTCAGAGAGATTCTAATCTTGATTATATCTGTGCCATGTTCGATGAAGATTATCAGATCATTGCCACCGGAAGCTGTTTTGCCAATACCCTGCGCTGCTTTGCAGTCAGCAGCGCCCATCAGGGGGAAGGACTGCTGAACCAGATCATTACTCACCTGATAGATATCCAATATAGCCGGGGCAACCTGCATCTTTTCCTATATACGAAGATCAATTCTGCAAAATTTTTCCGGGATTTAGGATTTTATGAGATTGCCAGGGTAGATCATACCCTTGTCTTTATGGAAAACCGCAGAGACGGCTTTGAGAAATACTTAGCCAGCTTGGCCAAAACAAAAACAGGAGGATTGTCTGCTGCCCTGGTAATGAATGCCAATCCCTTCACCCTGGGGCATCAGTACCTGGTAGAAAAGGCGGCATCCGAATGTGACTCCCTCCATCTCTTTATTGTCAGCGAGGATGCCAGCCTGGTTCCTTTCCCTGTCCGGAAAAAGTTGGTGTTAAAAGGCATCTCCCATTTGCCCAATGTAATCTGCCATGACAGCGGCCCCTATATCATCAGCAATGCCACCTTCCCCAGCTATTTCTTAAAGGATGAGCAAGCCATCATCCAGGGCCATGCCCGGCTGGATCTCAATGTCTTTACCAGGATTGCCCATGCTTTATCTGTTACCCGCCGCTATGTGGGAGAGGAGCCTGCAAGCCAGGTGACAGGAATTTACAACCAGATCATGGCTTCAGAGCTTCCCCTAGCAGGGATTGACTGTATCATCATCCCCCGGAAGCAGGCAAAAAACAAGCCAATCAGCGCTTCCACGGTACGCCTTATGCTCCAGCAAGGAGATTTTGATGCCTTAAAGGAGCTTGTCCCCCCTTCCACCCTGGATTATTTTCTAAGCGATGAGGCCGCCCCGGTTATAGATAAGATCTGCAAGGCAGGCAATGTAATCCATTATTAAAATACGGATAAAGAAATATTCAGCCTTGGAGGAAGGTGCATGATTTATATTGCCTCCTTCCTCCGATCCTGCTTTTGCCAAGGATTTCTTCAATTACTCAGATATACTCAGATAAATTCTGTTAATCATGCCTCTTTCTGCGCCCATTACCTCTGATGCTCCCATGATGGCCATGTCTTCCGTATTCATCCGCCCAGGTCTCCGGCTCATTTTCATCCCCTGTCACAGCTCCTTCTGAGTGATCCGTCTCCTCTCCTTCCACAGTTCCTCCCGACTGTTCCTTTTCCTCTCCTTCTACGGTTCCTCCCGTCTGCTCCTTTTCATCTTCTTCCACAGTTCCTCCTGACTGCGTCTTTTCCTCTCCTTCTACGGTTCCTCCCGACCGCTCCTTTTCCTCTCCTCCCACAGTTCTTCCCGACTGTTCCTTTTCCTCTCCTTCTACGATTCCTCCCGACTGCTCCTTTTCCTCTCCTTCCACGGTTCCTCCCGACTGCATCTTTTCCTCTCCTGCCACAGTTCCTTTTGCCTCACTCGTCTTGCTTTCGTCCCATAACTTCCTCTCGCCTGCCCAGGTTTCTTCATGGTGATGCTTTCCGGTCTCCTCTGGCCAACTGTCTGTCAAATCTCGGATTTCCCTCATGGTCATGTTTTGGATTTCCTCTGGAGTAATATCAGGACAAAGCTTCTGCACTTCCAGAAAAGCCCTGTATTTTCCGCAGGACATCCCATGGCCATGAGCCGGCGCAACCTCTTTGGAATCCGCCGAATAACAGTAGGCATTCTGGTGCCCTGCCACACAAGATTCCATTTCGGAAAGGATTCTCACTGACTGCTCTCCTTTTGAGTCCAAAACCGTAATTGTCATAACCTCATCCTGAGACAAAAGGGCAGTCACTTTTTCATTTTCCAATATCCGGCTGACCGCCTCCTGGTATCCCATAAACCGGATATCCAGACAATCTGCCAGCTCACGCCCGTCCTCATTGTAAGCCACCACTGCTACCACTCGGTCAAACCGATTAATCCCCAGCTCCAGGGAAGGATTGACATCAATACTGATTTTCGCTGTGGGAGTAAAATAGAACCAGTGTCCTCCAAATGTCAAAAGCAGCAGGCAAAGGGCTGCCGAGACAATGGATTGGTAAGGAATCATCCTTTGAGGACAAAAGATTCTTTTCTTCGTGTATCCCCCGGTTTTATCAACAAGAAATTCCCTGATCATGCCTTTTAGATTTTCTCCGGCCTGCACCTGGTCAAAGGCTCCCTTTATTCTGTCATTCATATCCGTCACCTCCCAGCTTCTCCCGGAGCATCTGTTTGGCCCGCGTCAGGAGCGTATAAATGGTATTGACATTTTTCCCCAAAATCCGGCTGATCTGCGGGGCCGTATAATCCTCATAATAGTGCAGGTATATCACTTCCCGATATTTGACAGGAAGCGAAAGCACTGCCTCCAAAACCTCCCGGTTATCTGGCAAAAGGAGCGCCGGCTGCTCCATAACTGCCTCAAGGGATACGGTATGACTGCGGAAAAAGCTTTTCAGCAAATCCTTACAGGCATTGACTGTAACCCGGATAAACCACGCCTTCTCATGCTCCTCATTTTCAAAGGAAACAGAACTAAGGACATACTTCAAAAAAACGGTTTGAAATATGTCCTCCGTGTCTGCTTGATTCTTCAAATGTACCATGCAAAGCCGCCGGACCATATCTGAATACTGCTCAATGGCCCGATTTACCTCCTGCTCGTTCCGCATCCTGAAACTCCATTCGTTTGCCAGTTTGTCTTTCTGGAGAATTGACAGCCTGCCAGCCATTTTGCCCCTAACCTGTCCATGGCCTCTCAGAGTCTATTACACCTGTTTTTGCAGCTGATTTCCTTTCGGATGCACCCGAATTTAATCAACGTATGTTTTACGTCCACCTCGTAAGTTTGTGTACATCCGGCAAAAACCATTTTGCAAAATCCGACATGGCGATACCCCAAGAATACATATTCGCTTTAAATCCGGCATCCTACCGACAATGTCTGCCGTGGCCTCCATAGTATCCATGGCCATAGCCTGTGCCATTATGGGGGCAGGTGCCAGCCGCATAATAATCGCAGACACCATCATTGTTCGCATCTACATAATGAACTCCATGCCAGTTATCGTCACTGCTGCTCATACCGCAATAGTCACAGATGCCGTCCCCATCCTCATCCGCATAGGCACAGGTTGTTCCCGTAAAATTGCATCCCCCGTTATGGTTGGCATTCTGGTAGTGGCAACCCCGGCCTGCGGCAAATGCACTTGTGGCCCCAAAGCTGAAAATCACTGCTGCTGTCAATATACCTGCTAATTGTTTTTTCATGTTATGAATCTCCTATCTTCATTGATAACTTTTCCGGCTTCAACATAAATACGATTGGCACAGCCCAATCCATTCAAAAACTTTTGAAATTTTTGAAAAATTTTCCATTCCTTTATTCCATCCCTGTTTTCACCGTTTTCTCGTCAGCCTGGCTCACTCTAAAAAAAGCCTCTATTTATAAAATAGTAACATCCTTTTCCCAAATCAACAACTATTTCCGATGATACAAAGCATCTTCTTGCCCGCTTGCGCGGACAAAAAATCTCTGACGTCTATTCGATATGAAATTCCGGCTTTTAACAATGAGAAAAAATTTCAGGCAGAACTAATTGCGTGCGCACGCTTTTTGTGTTATACTATCTCTCAGCTAAAAGGAGGTATCTATGAAAATACTAAAATGGCTATCCATAGCAGACCGGCTTGCAAAACTTTATCTGGACAGGCTGCTTGCTCCTTTAGGAATCAACAGCAGCCAGCACATGTTTTTGATTAAGATTTGCCAGCAGCCAGGAATTTTACAAGATTCCCTGATTGATATGTTCTATATTCATCCCAGCAACATTGTCCGCTCGGTGACTGCCTTAGAGCGAAACGGTTTTGTCTCAAGAGTTCCCTATGATAAGGACAAACGCACCTGGCAGCTTTATCCAACGGATAAAGCAAAGGCAATCATCAGCGAAGTACAGGCTGCCTGTGAAAAAACAGAGGCAGTGCTTTTACAGGAATTTACGGAAGAAGAAGCCGCCCGGTTTGAGGAAACCTTAACCATAGCAGGAAAACAGATCACAAAAGAATTGAACATCCGGAGGAAAGAAAATGAGTCTGATGCACGAAAATCCATTAGGTTATGAAAAAATATCCACTTTATTGAAAAAATTCGCGGTTCCCAGCATAACGGCAATGTTGGTCAGCTCCCTCTACAATATTGTAGATCAGATTTTTATCGGCCAGGGCGTGGGGTATCTGGGAAATGCCGCCACCAATGTATCCTATCCCCTGTCCACCATTTGCCTGGCCATCTCCCTTTTGATCGGCATTGGCTGTTCCTCCCGCTTCTCCCTTCACCTTGGCAGGAAGGAACCAGAGAAAGCAGCAAAGATTGCGGGAAACGGGGTAACTTTCATGGCTATTGCCGGCCCCTTATATTTCCTCATAGCAGAAATCCTTCTCATTCCGCTCCTGAAGCTGTTCGGGACAACCGGAGAGGTGATGCCCTATGCCAGACAATATGCCGGCATTACCCTGATAGGCATGCCCTTTTTAATCCTCACCAACGGCATAAGCAATCTCATCCGGGCAGACGGAAGCCCCAAATATTCCATGCTCTGTATGGTGGCCGGGGCCATTGTCAACACCATCCTTGACCCTGTATTTATCTTCATTTTTGACTGGGGAGTCTTTGGCGCCGCCTTGGCAACCATTCTGGGGCAGATCCTTTCCTTTTTCCTTGCCCTGCGCTATTTGTGGCATTTCCAGACGATCCGGTTTAACAAAAGCTGTTTCCGCCTGGATATCCGGGATATGTTTAAAACCTTTGCCATGGGTATCAGCAGTTGTGTCAATCAGCTTGCCATTACCCTTGTACAGATTGTGCTCAACAATTCCCTCACCTACTATGGGGCATTGTCTGTCTACGGAGAAGATATCCCCTTAGCCTCCTGCGGCATTGTCATGAAAACCAATGCAATTTTGCTGGCTGTCATCATAGGAATCTCCCAGGGGGTTCAGCCCATCATCGGCTTTAATTATGGCGCGGAGAAATATAAACGGGTTCGGGAAGCCTATCTCCTTGCAATCCGTTGGAACCTGATTGTCTCAGCCGTAGGCTTTTGCGCCTTCCAGTTTTTCCCAAAATATATCATTGCCCTGTTTGGAAAGGGGGATGGGCTATACTATGAATTTGCCATTCTTTTTATGCGGACATTTTTGTTTATGGTATTGGTCAACGGAGTGCAGCTGCTTTCCTCTAACTTTTTTACTGCCATCGGAAAGGCCATGAAGGGACTGCTGCTGTCTTTGACAAGGCAGGTATTCTTCCTGATTCCCCTGATTCTCATACTTCCTCTGCGCTTTGGCCTGATAGGAGTATTGCTTGCCGGACCGGCTGCTGATTTTGCTGCCTTTGTTCTGTCGGTTTTCCTTGTGCGGAAGGAGTTGAACCGGCAGCGGCTTCTTTGCACCCTGCCTGAAACAGAGGCTGCCAGGGCTTAATACTATAAGCCAAAAGAATACCTGTTTACAACTTTTAAAATTTTCTAAAACTGATAAGTTCCACAGGAAAGAGATTCTTTCTATACATCATTCTCCTCTATGAACGGTTTTGTATCTGTCATATTTTATTTTCTTTCTTTTTTCACACAAATACCGCCCTGAATCATTACAGGACGGTATTCTTTCTTCAATAGTATCCCTCCCAACCGCTATCTGCTTTTCCGGCAAATTTGTAATGGCGTTTTCAATGAAAACATCTGCTTGACAATGAACACCGCATACCTTATACTATAAAAAAGAGATGGGTTTTTTGCCAAGTAAAATCTTATGATTCGAAAGGGTTGCTCGTTTCTTTTTTTATGTCCATTATGTCATAAAGATACATTTTCCCATCAGCATCATGCCTTATCAGCATGGAGGCATGGAACACATTGTACCGCTCCACCTCCCCATTTTCATCATAAACGGGCAACGCAAAGCGGGAATTGTACCGATACCAGCCATTTGCGGCATCTCTGATGTGCTTTTCGCCAGAATTTTCCCTGAAATGTTTTCCCGTTGCAATCTCAAGCATTTCCGGTATGCCCTGTGATGCGTTTGCCTTGGCTTTCGCATTTGCCCCTTTCAGTGAATAGGTATATCGTGAACCTGTATATTCGTCCGGTAGTTCCTTCCCAATATATACAATGTCCTTTGTTTCAGCAATTTCATAAAACTCACCCACATAAATTTCAAGATAATTCTTTACATCGTCCCAGTTCACTGCTCTTTTCCCTTTAAATATAATATCGTTGATCAGTACAATCCGATTTCCCTTTAAATCTGTGATTATATTTATATTTCTATCCAAAACCGTTTCCTCCATTTCTGACTGAACACAAGATACTGCGTCATTTGATATGTGGGTTGGCGGTTCTGTACTCGTTCGGCGTAGGCTCCCTGGTAAGATTTTTGTCCATCAACTACTATCATAATATCGCTCCTTTTTTAGAAAAGTTCTGTTTAGCCATATACATCGAAATGCCCATTGGATTCTTCCTCCAAAATACTGGTATCGAACGGTTTTCCATATGTCCAGCTTGGATCATGCTTTAAAATAATGGATTTAAGCCTTTCCGCTTCATCATTTATAACCTGCTCCAGCGTCCAGGTGGCGGGAAGCCGCTGCTTTCCGGGTAATGTTTTCGTGTAATTTTTAATCAGGTTTGCCCTGTCATTGATATGTTCAGGACTTCCGTCTGTCATTCCGTACCGTTTTACAAAATCTTCCCTGACCATGCCTCTAAGCTGATCCGCTACGTCTTTATCAACGGGAATGATTTTCTGCCATTCAGACGGAGAGCGGTTTGTAATGTCCATCCATGGATCTTCATATGGATTGATATGTCCCGGCGGCGGGGCGGAACCATTGGGCAGTAAGGAAGTATTTTTCCCTGCCTGGGCATTCCATTTTTCTACATATCGTTTTGCGATGGCTGTCGCTGTCATTGACACATTCATTCAATATCCTTCCTTTGTTGTTTCTTCCCGTCTTCCTCTTTTCGGATAACCGCTGACGGGGCTGGCTCATAAACAGACTTACATCCTGCCGGGCTGCCAGAACCGCTTTGCGTCTTCCCTGATGTGCAATATGGCTGGCTTCCTGATACTCCATCAATATTCATGGTTAGGTTCCTCCCTGTGTGGCATCATCTTTATATTAATTTTTTTAATTCCTCTGCTTCTTGCTTTGTTAGAGTCCCTTCACCAATAAAGGCACACATGAAACGGCTGATCGAATTTCCATAACATTCTTCCACCATTTTCTTCGTCCAGTTATGAATATGCTGTTCTTTCGTGCAAGTGGGGTAATATGCGTTATATGGGGTAGCGCCTCTTTCTGCTTCAATCATCCCCGTTCTCTGCAGGTTCGCTAAATATGTACTTAATGTTTGTACCTTCCATGTCTTGTTCCATTCATTCAGCGCAACCGCCATGATTTCTCGAAATGTCATTGGCTCCTCTTCCTGCCAAAGCAGTTCCATGATTTGCAGCTCTGTATTTGTCAAATCATATGTCTTTTTCATGTGATTTTCTCCGATTTCAAGTATCCGATAGATCGCTCCTGTTCCATCGGTAAAGTATTGATTCCAAGGAATGGGATTCGTGTTTTCCTCGACGTACTCACTTTGATATCCTTTGTCTGCCATGCCGCGTTAAATTCTGTCATCTTATAAATCTTATTCCACAAGTTCGGAAACATAGTTTGTAAAATTCCAAACACATAATACTTACAGCCCCCAACAGGAATCAGATAAAAAAATAACGCTGTTTTTAATATCCTGTATCTCCACACTAAGGGAAAATATCTTCGGGCTAACGGATAAAGTATCAGGTAAAGCACCATGACAAGACTGCCAGACAAAGACATTGTAAACAATAGATTCCGAAACACGTTTTATTTACCTCCTACTTTATCTTCACGGCCTACCTCCTCATATAACAATTTCCTTAATTCTTCAACCTTTTTTCTGACAACTCATCAGCCTTCCGGAAATTCTTTATCATTAGTATAATGATGGAAGGTTCTTTCAACTCTGCCATGCCAAGTTTTTGCAGCTTGTTTAAGCAAGCCTTTACATTTTGCTGTTTTCTCAGCTCTGTCCATTGTAAATAGCAGGCATCTCTCCCAAAACGCTTCCTCCGTTATCATTTAGCATTAATACCGCC
This sequence comes from uncultured Lachnospiraceae bacterium, assembly GCA_910586205.1. GTDB lineage: Bacteria > Bacillota > Clostridia > Lachnospirales > Lachnospiraceae > Brotaphodocola. The sequence continues at coordinate 19,969 of CAJUGD010000024.1, forward strand.
ATCATTCTATTATTGACATATACCCGAAACATATTTATAATAAAAACCAGTCCAATCTATCCAAATCACAGTCAAATACCCCGCTGCAGGCACGGCACTTGATTCATTGTCCGCGGAAATAAAGAGCTGGTGGGAAAGGAGCCTTCATGCCAAGACCGACAAAATGCAGAAAAGTATGTCATTTCCCTCAAGTTCTGGAATTTCTCCCCTTCCAGGCCGGAGAGCAAAAAGCCCCGATCATTTTGACTGTGGACGAATATGAGACCATCCGCCTGATTGACAAGGAAGGGCTGTCCCAGGAACAATGCTGTGAGTTTATGCAGATTGCCCGGACCACGGTGCAGAGAATCTATGAAAATGCAAGAAAAAAGCTTGCCGCTGCGCTTGTAGACGGACTTCCCCTGCGCATTGAGGGCGGGGACTTCTGGTTATGTGACGGCCAGGCCACCCATTGTGGATATGACAGGTGCTTTAAGCGCCAATACCATCAAAAATACAAACATCAAAAAGGAGAGCTTGCTATGAGAGTTGCAGTGACTTACGAAAACGGCCAGATTTTCCAGCATTTCGGCCATACAGAACAGTTTAAGATTTATGACATTACAGATGGGGCGATCACATCTTCTGAGGTAGTGGACACCAATGGCAGCGGTCATGGGGCGCTGGCCGGTATCCTCAGTGCCCTTCAGGTAGATACTCTGATCTGCGGCGGTATCGGCGGCGGCGCCCAGGCAGCACTGGCAGCAGCCGGAATCAAGCTGTACGGCGGCGTATCCGGAGAGGCTGACAAGGCTGCAGAAGCCCTGGCTGCCGGCATCCTAGAGTTCAACCCCAATATCCAGTGCAGCCATCATGACCATCACCACGGCCAGGAACATACTTGCGGGGACCATGGCTGCGGAGATCATAATCATTGCCACGGGCATCATTGATCGGATGTTCATTGTACTGCCAGTGCCGGATATTTTGTCAGTCTGCAAGGCGGAGGAGGGAGACGATGCGGTGGCATCGTTGACTAACGACAACGCAGCAGATGGCAAAATAGGCGGTACTGAAAGTACAGTTACTAGAGCGTGTCTGAAAATTGCTTTCCGTCAGATGTGCGTCACAATTTGTGGGAGATTTGACCCGAATGAGGGAGGCGTAGTGGGCTACGTTGACCGAATGAGAGACAAATATACCGCAAAGTGGGGCGTGCAGATGGCGGGAATGAATTTTCAGACACGCTCTAGAGCGTGTCTAGGGCTATCTATCATTTCCCGACAGCCCCATACGCGGTTATGTTCATAAAGCCCTATTTCTTTTTATAGCTCCCCGATAAATGGTACGCTGCCAAACTACGCAGCCTATCCTTTCAGATTTTCTAAAGCAGCGGGATTATTTGAGATAATCATTCCAACCGTCTGACATTTTTCCAGTTCCATGCAGTCATTGCATGTGGTCACACCCTTTTTCAGTGCGCATTGACGAATACTGCAAAGACTGTCACAGTACACTGTCTTAATCCCATTGACACGGCATCCTTCACAGTTAATGTGTTCAGGCATAATGGGAGCGTTATTTAACTCGGCCCATAGCTTTGCCGTTTTTTCACGCAGCGCCTGATCATTGTGGATTGTTGCAAGATATGCGTCACACTTTTCACAATCCAGCCCGCAGTATGCAATCATATCCCTCATAATCATTTACCTCCTAAAATAAAAATCCATATTTGTGGTTGGCTCCATTATACAGCAATGAATCTTCAAACTACTCCACAATCTGGTCAATCAGCCCAAATTCCACTGCCTCCTTGGCGGAAAAATAGTGGTCTCTCTCTGTGGCCTCCCAAATCTCCTTCACAGTCCTTCCTGTATTCTCTGCCAATATCCGGTTCAGCCTTCTTTTGCTTTGCTGGATATGATCTGACAGAATCCGGATATCGGTTGCCTGCCCCTGAATGCCGTTTCCGTGAATCGCCGGCTGGTGAATCATGATCTCCGCATTCGGCAAAGCCATCCTCTTTCCCTTAGTTCCCCCTGACAGCAGAAATGCCCCAAAGCTGGCAGCCATCCCTAAACATATGGTAGATACATCACATTTCACATACTGCATGGTATCATAGATGGCAAATCCGGCAGACACGGATCCTCCCGGACTGTTGATGTAGAGCTGGATATCCTTTTTCGGATCCTGGGCTTCCAGAAAAAGCATCTGCGCAATGATCGTGCCTGCCAAGGCGTCACTGATCTCCTCCCCTAATATCACAATCCGATCAGAAAGGAGCCTGGAATAAATGTCATAGCTCCTCTCCCCCCGCCCTGTCTGCTGAATCACAAAAGGTACAAAGCTCATGCCGCCGCCCTGTCCTTCAAACAGCTTCGCCCTATTGCCATCGACCTTCTGTATTCCAGAGGCGTACATCCGTATTCAAAGCCAAATGCCCGTGTAAATGCCTGCTGGGATCCATAGCCTGCCTCCAGGGCAATCTCCGTCATTGACTGCTTTGTGTTCACCAGTCTATTGGCCGCTATGTCCAGCCGCCTCCTCCGTATATACTGATAAACTGTCACTCCCACATTCTCTTTAAATACTCTTGCCATATAAAATTTGGAATAATTCAAATCCTTTGCTATCTTTTCCAGGGTGAGAGTTTTGTCTAAATTATTTTCTATATAAGTAAGAATCTCTTTGCTTATTGACACATCCCTCATTAAGAGCTGCTCCTTTCTGCTGTTTTCCCATTTTTGATCTTAAAAGCTGTTTATCTGCCTCTGCTTTACATCTTCCAGCCATATTGTACCACAGCCGGGAATGGTATGTCTTAACAGAAATTGCCCTCTTTTGAATCCATTCTCAAAAAACCAGTCTCCCTAATCCTTCACCGGTATTTCAATCTGCACAATGTAGTCCTCCACCCGGTCAACCACATTTTCATTAATCCCCATCTCATAGGAAAATCCGGTCAGCTCTACCCCCTGCCTTCTGGCAAAAGCGAAAATCTCCTGATACCGGGATGGCAGATTCTCCCATCTTCCCTTATGAAAGCCTCTCACATATCTGCCTTGTGGCTGAATATGCAGCCCATCCCTTTTTATGGGAAAAGGAATCTCAATAAACAGGCTGGAATACCCGTCAAAATCTCCCTGACAAAGCTTTTCCACTGATATCATAGAGCCATAGGAGGCGTCATGAAGCCGGTGAAGCTGATACTTCTTTGTCTCGGCCGTAATCATCTCTACCTGCTTTTCAAAAGAAGTGCCGGGATCAATGTCCACTGTCACCAGGCAGCTCTCCTCCTTTTCCACTATGCTGATTTCTGACAGATCCATTGTCAAAAGTGTCGTCATGTTTCGGCGATGGTTATCCAGGGTTTTGCGAACCGCCCGAAGATGCTCCATCGTCTGCTCCAGCTCTGCTGTCTTCTCCTTCAAAAGCCGTTCCAAGCTGGCCGCAGAGCGATTTTTCATAAAATCCTGAATCTCCCCTATTGACACATCCAGCTCCCGAAACAGCAAAATCGTCTCCAGGACAGAACTCTGGTGATAGCTGTAATACCGATATCCGTTTTCTGGCTGGATAAAAACCGGCCGAAACAAATCAATTTCATCATACCACATCAAAGTCTTTTTGTTGATTCCATGCAGGGCCGCAAACTGGCCTATGGTGAGCAGTTTATCGCTTTTTTCCATGCTTCCTCCGTTTCCTTTGCCTGTTTCTTCACTACATTTCCGATACCCCTTAAACGGTTGCGTTTCTTCTGAATCATTTTCTGCTTATTTTCAATTCCCTCTTGACCATACAGTTACTGTACGGTTTATTATAACTTTAGAAGCAAACAAAAGCAAGACAAAACATACATTTCACAAGGAGGAAAAACCATGTCCCTACCCCAAAACCATTCCACCCCCAAGCAAACAGCCTACAGCCAGCCAGTCACCTTAAAAAATATCCTGAAGTTCGCTGTACCCACCATTGTGATGACTCTTTTCATGTCCTTTTATACCATGGTTGACGGTTTGTTTGTCTCCAACCTGATCGGCACCAGCGCCCTGTCTGCCATTAACCTGACCGCACCGCTCATCCAGTTTGTAACCGCCATTTCCACCATGCTGGCTACCGGCGGAAGCGCTGTGATTATGAAAAAAATGGGAGAACAGAAAAGCCAGGAAGCCAATGAAGATTTCACCTGCCTGATTCTTGTCAATGTGGCAGTGGGGCTGATTATGACCCTTTTAGGTTATCTGACTATGGAGAACATATTTCAAAGCATGAACCTGTCTCCTGAAGTGTACGGCTATTGTATAAACTATCTGAGCCGGTATCTGCTGTTTACGGTTCCCATCCTTTTGATGAACAACTTTACCCTCTATATGATCGCCTCCGGGAAAGCTGCATTGTCCCTGGTCTGCTCTGTGGCAGGAGGCATTTTAAACATGGTTCTGGATTATGTTTTTATTGCTGTCCTTCACATGGAAACAGACGGCGCTGCCATTGCGACAGGTCTTGGCTACTCTGTCACTGCCATAGCCGGCCTGTTCCTTTTTAGCCGCAGGAAAAATCTTCTTCATTTTACCTGTCCTGTCTTCCGGCTGCGTGTTCTTAAAGAAGCATCCTCCAACGGATGTTCCGAAATGGCCACAGCGTTAGTGACAGGCATTATTACTTTGCTGTTCAACTGGACCATGCTGCGGTATGCAGGCGAAAACGGCGTGGCTGCCGTTACCATTATCACGTATGTATTGATGTTTGCCAGCTCACTCTATACCGGCTATTCCTACGGGGTTGCCCCTATGATCAGCTACTATTACGGGGAGAAAAATGTGGAAAAACTAAGAAAGCTCCTTACCATCAGCTTAAAGGTTATTGCCGTAATCTCCTTGGCATCTGCTGCCCTCTCCTTTGCCGCAACCAGACCTTTGGCAGCCATATTTGCCCGGCCGGACAATCCGGTGTATGATCTGGCCGTAACCGGAAACCGTATATGCAGCCTGGCTCTGTTCTTTATCGGTTTTAACATTTTTGCCAGCGGAATGTTTACTGCCCTGTCCAACGGAATGGTCTCGGCAGTCCTGGCATTTTCCCGCTCTTTTGTGTTTATGCTCATCACTATGCTGGTTCTGCCTGCGCTGTTTGGAATCCGCGGAATCTGGCTGGCTACGCCGGCAGCGGAACTGATGGCATTTGGACTGTCGGCGGCGCTGTTTGTTAAATACCATAAACAGTATTTTTGTTAAATTTTATAGTTGCTGCATCATTCCGTTTCTGCTACTATAATTGACAAGATACCAGGATCGCAAGGTCATGTATGACATGTTGTCAAACATGGCCTTGCTGCCTGCAAAAGCGCCGAAAAAGGAGAACAAACATGATTATCAGCGCCAGCCGCAGAACCGACATCCCTTCCTTTTACTCTGAATGGTTTTTCCAGCGCCTGAAAGAACAGTATGTCCTTGTGAGAAACCCGGTCAATCCCCATCTGATCAGCAGAATCAGCCTTTCCCCGGATGTGGTGGACGGGATTGTATTCTGGACTAAAAACCCTCTCCCCATGCTGGATCGCCTTTCTGAGCTGGAAAAATACCCTTTTTATTTCCAGTTTACCCTTACTGCTTACGGTAAAGATATAGAGCCTAATCTTCCCTCCAAAAATACAGTCATTATTCCCGCTTTTCAGCAGCTTTCACGTCGAATCGGAAAACACAGAGTGATATGGCGGTATGATCCGATTTTTTTCAATGAAGTTTATACCATGGAATACCATTGCCGATATTTCCGGGTACTGGCATCAAAGCTGGGTGCATTTACGGAAAAATGCACGGTCAGCTTTCTGGATCCATATAAAAGTATCGCAAAAAGCATCCAATCCCTGAAAATCCAGGCAGAAACCGAAAAGCAGCAATATGAGCTCCTGCAGAGATTTTCCCGGATTGCCCAAAATGCCGGAATCACGATTGATACCTGCGCTGAACCTGCTGACTTCAGCAATTTGGGCATTCCCCACGCCTGCTGTATTGACCGGCAGCGGCTAGAGCGCATAGGCCAGTGGAAGCTTTCTATAGGAAAAGACCCTAACCAGCGGAAAGAATGCGGCTGCATTTCCAGCATAGATATCGGCGCCTATAATACCTGTAAAAACGGCTGCCTGTACTGCTATGCCAACTCTGCCCCCAGCCTTGTCATCAAAAACACCCAAAACCACAATCCCCTGCTGCCGCTGCTTTTCGGTCAGATCGGAACCAATGATATTGTAAAAGATCGGAAAATGAAATCCTGCCGGGAAGGGCAGATGAGTTTATTTTCACTGCCTGAAACTCAATAGTGCAAATAAAATACACAATCGTCCAAACAAAAATATTCCCCGCCTCTTGCATTTCCTGTCCTTCGTCAGTTATACTTATGACAGTATAAAAAGGAAGCCTCTTTACCGCATTTTTCACAAAAACAGGGGCGCACCGCACAAACTATACAAGACAAAATATCCAAAAATCTTATTTGGAACAATTATGGGGGAATCAATATGAATAACAGCACAGAACGGAAATCAGAAGCAGCCAACGCCTTTGCCATAAAAGGAAAGATAACAAGCTGCGAGTCTTATGGAAGCGGACATATCAACCACACATTTCTTCTTATCAGCGAAGAAGACGGACAGGAATTTTCTTACATTCTGCAGCAGATGAACCAGGATGTCTTTAAAAATATTGAAGGGCTTATGAAAAATGTAGAGGGGGTAACTTCATTTCTGCGCCGCCGGATTATCGAAAGCCATGGAGACCCGGACAGAGAAACCCTGAACCTGATTCCCACCAAAACCGGGCAGAGCTATTATCAGGATACCCAGGGACATTTTTGGCGGGTATACCTTTTTATTCCCCGAGCCACCTGCTATAACCTGGTGGAAAAACCTGAGGATTTTTATCAGAGCGGAAAAGCTTTTGGGCGGTTTCAGTGCCTTTTAGCAGACTTTCCGGCAAATGAGCTGACGGAAACCATTCCTGATTTCCACAATACCCCTGTCCGCTTTTCTGCCTTTTTAAAGGCTGTAGAAAAAGATGTTATGGGAAGGGCCGCCCAGGTACAAAAGGAAATCCTGTTCATAAAGGAGCGTGAAAAAGAAATGGGACTGGCTCTTTCTCTGCAGAGCCAGGGCAGGCTTCCTCTGCGGGTCAGCCACAATGACACAAAGCTCAATAACATCATGATTGATGACGCTACAGGCCAGGCTTTGTGTATCATAGACTTAGATACCATTATGCCGGGATTTTCAATCTTTGATTTTGGAGATTCCATCCGTTTCGGGGCCAATACGGCTGAGGAAGATGAACCGGATCTTTCTAAGGTATCCCTGTCCCTGCCTCTTTTTGAGGTATACACCAAGGGCTTCCTGGAAGGATGCCAGGGACGCCTGACAAAAACCGAGATGGAAATGCTCCCCTATGGAGCAAAGATGATGACATTAGAATGCGGAATGCGGTTTCTTACAGATTATCTGGAAGGGGACGTGTATTTCCATGTCAGCCGGGAAGCACACAACTTAGACCGCTGCCGCACCCAGCTCGCCCTGGTTCATGACATGGAAAAGAAATGGGCAGATATGGAAGAAATCGTCAAAAAATATATGGTATAAATCCTTTCCCCGCAGATAAGGATCCATGATCCGAAATCTATCCTTCCCGGCGCACAGCCTGCTGCTGACGGTTTTCCGAAAGAAGACGGATAGAAGATGCATATTCTGACGGAGTCATGTGGGTAATTTTTTTAAACTGCCTGGAAAAATAATGAATGGAGGTATATCCCAGCCGGTCAGATATCTGGGTAAAATTCAACTGATTGCATCGAATCAGTTCCTTGGCAGTGTCAATCCTCATTAAATTAAAAAACTCCATGACTCCGCAGCCATGCAGCTCCTGAAACAGCTTCTGAAGACGCGAACGGCTTATGAGCGTATTTTTACAAATCTTTTCAATCGTCAGTTGTTCATTGATATGGTCTTCCATGTAACGGATAATCCGGTTGTAAGTCTCATTAGGACGCCCCATTCGCGGATGTTTCGGATTCTGGGCCGGAACCGGCAGCGGGTTGACAAAATACCGGCGGTAAAGGTGGATCAACAGCTCCTCTAAGTGACAGCGGATCAACTGCTCTGCTCCAAATCCAGAAGGATCCTCCCTTCGGACTAGTTCTTCCTGGTAAGGATCATCCAGACGGCCTATAAATGCCTGACGGGCTTCAATAATAATCTGAGCGAGAAGATCCCTTTCTGTGTCCTGTACCGTGAGAATCTGTTTTTGAAAGGCATCCATATAAGGAGAATGGCATTCAAAGGCAATGACTACCAGGCTCGGAGCGCTGCGCCCATTGGTGATCACATTGTGGAACTCATTGGGCTGATGAAAAATGATGCTGCCTCTTTTTAATGTATAACGCTCCTCTCCTGCCACTGCATCGATCTCCCCTTTATCCACACAAAGCAGCTCCCAGAAATCATGACTCTCGCCGGGAAATGAAAAATCACTCATATAGTCAAAATAATGGATGGAGATAATGCTGCTGACAGACATGGCAGTCCGCAGACAGGTATTTTTGTATGCCATAAACAAAAACTCCTTACTGCTTATTATCAGAATAAGACAAGTATATCATGATTTTCAAAGATGAACAACCTATGACTTTTGCATTTATAAATACCTAAAAAGAGGAGGAAAAAATGGCCAGAACAACAGGACGAGTCACCCTTCCCAGCGAGGGGAATTTTCTGGAAGAAACCAAAGATATAATGAAGCGCTGGGGGGCAGATGCCCTTCGGGACAGTGACGGGACAAAACTTCCCGAGGAAATCAAAAACTTGGATGCCAAAATTTATACCACCTATTTTGTCGCCAGAGGGCACAATGAATTTGCCAAGGAGCACATGGAGGAGTGTCAGCAGCTATATCTCATGAGCCGCCGGGTGACTGCTGCAGAGGAAAAGGTAGAAATTCCCTTTATGGAAGGGTATTTTGATCAGCAGGTAACGCCGGATTATGTCCATGACCCAAAGCACTGGTGGGAGGTAATGGACCGGACATCCGGGGAAATAGTGGCGCCATCGAGCTGGGAGGTAAACCAGAGGAAACATGTGGTTGTCGTGAATAATGCCCTGCCCTTCCATGAATATACGGTGTCCTTTTTGGTGTATGCCATCTGGGATCCCACCCAGATGTACAATCACATTACCAATGACTGGGGGGACAAGCCCCATGAGATTCCCTTTGACGTGCGCCATCCGGCATCCGGACAGTTTGCAAGAGAGTATCTTATCCAATGGCTGAAGGATAATCCCCGGACAGATGTGGTTCGCTTCACCACCTTTTTCTACCATTTTACCTTGGTGTTTAATGACAAGGCCAAGGAAAAATTCGTGGACTGGTTTGGCTATGGCGCCACAGTCTCCGTGAAAGCGCTGGAGGAGTTTGAAAAGGAGTACGGCTACCGGCTGAGGCCGGAGGACATTGTGGACAACGGGTATTACAATTCCACCTTCCGGGTTCCCACAAGGCAGTATCTGGATTATATGGATTTTATTCAGCGTTTCGTGGCGAGAAAAGCCGGGGAACTGGTAAAGCTGGTTCACGAAGCCGGCCGGGAGGCCATGATGTTCCTTGGGGACAACTGGATCGGCACAGAGCCTTATGGAAAATATTTTCCTGAGATCGGCCTGGACGCCGTGGTGGGAAGTGTGGGCGGCGGGGCTACCCTGCGGCTTATCTCTGACATTCCCGGGGTAAAGTACACGGAGGGACGGTTCCTGCCCTACTTTTTCCCGGATACCTTTTATGAGGGCAATGACCCTTGTGTGGAGGCTAAAGACAACTGGCTGGGAGCCAGAAGGGCGCTGATGCGCAAGCCCGTTGACCGGATTGGCTATGGAGGGTATCTAAGCCTGGCTTATCAGTTTCCGGCATTTGTAGATTATATTGAAAAGGTGACAGAGGAATTTCGGGAGATTTATGACAATATCAATGGTAGCAGACCTTACTGCGGACTTAAGGTGGCTGTGCTCAACTGCTGGGGACAGCTTCGGGCCTGGCAGGCATTTATGGTGGCTCACGCCCTCTGGTATAAACAGACCTATTCCTATTTCGGGATGCTGGAGGCTTTAAGCGGTATGGGGGTGGATGTGATTTTCTTAAGCTTTGATGATATCCGGGAAAAGGGAATACCGAAAGATGTGGATGTGATCATCAATGCCGGAGCTGCAGATACCGCATTTTCCGGCGGCAGGGAATGGCTGGATGAAGGGATTGTCACTGCTCTGCGCCGGTTTGTCTGGCAGGGAGGCGGCTTTGTGGGAATCGGTGAACCCTCGGCAGCCCACTTTGGGGGACGTTTCTTCCAGTTGGCAGATGTGCTGGGTGTAGATGAGGAGCTGGGCTTCAGCCTTTCCACAGACAAATATTTCTCAAAGGAACAGGAGAAACATTTCCTGAAGGAAGGCAGGGAAGAAAACTTCGATTTTGGCGAAGGGGTGAAAAATATCTATGCCTTATCCGATGAAACGGAGATTGTAGAGTATTCCCATGGGGAGGTTCATGCCAGCGCCCATCCTTACGGCAAAGGGCGGGGAATCTATCTGGCCGGACTGCCCTACAGCCATGAGAATACAAGGCTTTTGATGCGCTGCCTCTATTACAGTGTCCGGAAAGAAGGGGAAATGATGCGTTGGTTTGCCGACAATCCCTTGTGTGAGGTTCATGCTTACCCGGAGACTGGAAAGTATGCAGTGATCAATAATTCACAGGAGTCTCAAAGCACCCTGGTTTACAACGGCGAGGGAAAAGCTTCCCGGATATGCCTGGATGGCTGTGCAATCATTTGGAATACCATTTAACCGGACAAAAAAGCAAGAAAAGAATGCAGCCGTTCCAGAAATATTGTTAATATTAAATATGATATTGTGTGATCGTAGGTTTCCTATATGCATTTTCACCACAAAAAGCTTAATATGCAAATATAAGGGCTGATTGTGCAAATATTTTTCTGTGCAGTTTTACTATACTATTTTTATAAGAACGTAAATAAATGCAGGAATATGCATGAAAAAGAGGAGGACATTTTTTATGAGAAAGAAAGTTACGGCACTGGTTCTTACATCAGCTATGGCTGTCTCCCTGGCTGCATGCGGCGGCGGAAATTCTACAGCGACTACAGCCGCTCCAGCTGCAGATGCTCCGGCTGCAGATACTCCGGCTCCGGATTCTCCGGCTGCAGAGCCCTCTGGCGACGGCTTGGTGTACTGGTCTATGTGGGAAGCCACAGAGCCTCAGGGGCAGGCCATCCAGGCGGCAGTTGACCAGTTTACGGCAGACACAGGCATCAGTGTGGATCTCCAGTTTAAGGGCCGTACCGGTATCCGTGAAGGACTGCAGCCGGCTCTGGACGCGGGAACCAACATTGATCTGTTTGACGAAGATATTGACCGGGTCAACACTACCTGGGGACAGTATCTGATGGATTTAGAGGAGCTGGCCAAGGCCGCCGATTACGAGGCAACTGCCAATGCAGGGCTGATGGCAGCCTGCCGTGAGGTGGGCGGGGGCACCTTAAAGTCCATTCCTTACCAGCCCAATGTATTTGCATTTTTCTACAATCAGGCAATCTTTGACGAGGCCGGGGTTACTGCAGTTCCCACCACCTGGGCAGAATTAGACGCTGTCTGTGCCAAGATCAAAGATGCCGGGTACACCCCCATCACCTGTGATGATGCCTACATTACCTGTATGTTCGGCTATCACATGTCCCGTCTGGTAGGCGAGCCCAAGACAGAGGAGATCGTTAAGGGCGGTCAGTGGGATGATCCTTCTGTGGCTGCCACAGCAGAGGCTTATGCAGATTTTGCCAGCAAAGGCTATTTCTCTGAGACCATTGCCTCCAATGTATGGCCCGCAGGACAGAATCAGGAACTGGCTATGGGAACGGCTGCCATGTACTTAAACGGTTCCTGGCTGCCCAATGAGGTAAAGGATATGGCCGGCGATGACTTTGTATGGGGCTGCTTCAGCTATCCGGCGCTGGAAGGCGGAACAGACGGTGTGGACGCTGCCAACTACGGCGCACAGGTATTGGCCATCAACAAGGATTCCCAGAAGGCAGAGGATGCATTTAAGCTGATCTGCTACATCACCCAGGGTGAGTTTGACAAGATGCTCTCTGAGCTGTCTATCGGTATTCCTGCGGATTCCAACAACACCGAGTGGCCGGCTCTGATCTCCTGTGTGAAGCCGGTTATGGACAGCATGAACACCCGTTATCCCTGGGCAGCAGGCGCAGAGGCCAACGCGGACATGACCCCCATTATCAAGGAGAATTTCTTAAAACTTTGCGGCGGCAGCATTGACGCACAGGGCTTTGTGGATGCTTTGAAGAAAGCAGGAAACTAATATCTGTAAAAAGGCGGTAGGGATAAGCTGCCGCCTTTTTAAAGTTTATTTTCATTTTATGAAAGGGGGAAACCGGGATGAAACGCAACAAAGGCATGATCATACTGTTTTTAGCTCCTGCGGTATTGATGTTTTCTGTTATTTTCCTCTATCCCATCATCCGCACCATTGTCATGAGCTTTTTCAAGATTGACGGAATCACCGACCCGGTGGCCAAATGGCAGTTTACCGGCCTGGCCAATTTTATCCGGCTGGCCAATACCAGCCTGTTCCGCATATCTATGTGGAACCTTTTCCGTATCTGGCTGATCGGCGGCATGATCGTCATGTCCCTGGCTCTTTTGTTTGCGGTGATCATCACCAGCGGCATCCGCTTTAAAAGCTTTTTCCGGGCTGTGATTTATCTGCCCAACATTGTCAGCGCAGTGGCTCTGGCTACCATGTGGCTGCAATACGTCTACAGTCCCAAGTTCGGACTTTTAAAAACCGTTTTTACCAATATGGGACTCACCTCCTTAGCCAAGATTCAGTGGCTGGACAATGACCACAAGTTTGCTGCTCTTTTGCTTGCATATTGTTTCGGCATGGTGGGATATCACATGCTTATTTTTGCCAGCGGCATTGAGCGGATCAGCTCCGATTACTTTGAGGCTGCCACCTTAGACGGGGCAAACAGATTCAACCAGTTCCGTTATATCACCCTGCCTTTATTGAAAGGGGTTTTCAAGACGAATATTACCATGTGGAGTGTCACCAGTGTGGGATTCTTCGTGTGGTCACAGTTGTTCTCCACAGTCACGGCAGACACTCAGACCATCACCCCCATGGTTTATATGTATATGCAGATCTTCGGCGCAGGCAACAGCATCACAGAACGAAATTCCGGCTTAGGCGCTGCTATCGGCGTACTCTTAAGCGTCTGTGTAGTGGCTGTCTTTTGGCTTTGCAACCACCTGCTGCGGGATGATGACCTGGAATTTTAAAAGGAGGGGAAACTTATGGCAAAAACAAAAAAATACCGAGAACCGATTAATTGGAAAAAAGAATTGCGCCTTGCCCCCGGATACTTTATTCTGCTGGTCTGGATTTCCTTTACCTTTGTCCTGTTGGGATGGGTGCTGCTGGCCAGCTTTTCCACCACCAAGGAGATCTTTTCCAATAAGCTTTTATCCTCCGGGATTCATTTTGAAAACTACGTGAAAGCCTGGGTAAATTCCGATGTGGCGGGAATATTCAGGAACTCTCTCATATACTCCATTATCTCCTGTACCCTGCTGATTCTCATCTGCGCCCCGGCAGCCTATGTCCTGGCCCGCTTTGTATTTCCGGGGAACAAGCTGATTCAGACTGGCTTTGTGTCTGCCATGGGCGTGCCGGTGGTAATGATCGTGCTTCCTCTTTTTGGGATCGTAGCCAACATGGGAATCTTGAATCATGCGATGAGCAATGCTGTTTTGCTGATTTTTTTATACATCGGCATCAATGTGCCTTATACCACCATATTTCTCATGACCTTTTTTGGCAATCTGTCCAGGGCCTTTGAGGAGGCAGCAGCTATTGACGGCTGCCCGCCCACCAAAACCTTCTGGCTGATCATGCTTCCTATGGCTCAGCCGGGAATCATCACTGTCACCATATTTAACTTTATCAATATCTGGAATGAGTACTTTATCTCCCTGATATTTGCCAACTCCGACAAGCTGCGCCCTATTGCCGTGGGCCTGTATTCCATGATTAACTCCATGAAATACACCGGGGACTGGGCTGGCATGTTCGCAGCCGTGGTGATCGTGTTTTTGCCTACCTTTATCCTGTATATCTTTTTGTCGGAAAAGATCATCGCAGGCGTTACCGGAGGCGGGGTCAAGGGGTAAGGAGAACCCCTTATCAACTTTTGTGAATGGTGAAAAGAGGCTGCTGCAAAATTGCCCGGATTCTGCAGCAGCCTCATCTGCCAGAGATGCCATTTACTTTATTGTCCGAACCACAGCCCTGCATTCTCCAAAACTTTCCTGTCAAGCTCCGGGAAAGGTATCACTGCCATAGGCTCTGCCGGATGCTCGCCGATAATCTTTTCCATCCATACCATATTGTACCATCGGCCGAATTTATACCCGCACTTATAAAACTCACCAACCATCTTATACCCCATATGGCTGTGGAACTGGATACTGTTTCTTGTCAGATACTCGTCCTCTGTTTCCGGACTGCCGATACAGGCATTTAAATTCAAAATATTCTGAGCCTTGGAGATCACATCGATTGCCTCATAGAGCCTCCTTCCCAGACCCATTCTCTGACTCCCCTCTCTCAGATAAACGCTCATCTCCGCAGCCCACCCATAGGCCGCCCTGCCCACAAAGGGGCCTGTGTAGACATAGCCTAAAAGTTCCCCATCCTTCTCAGCCACAAGATAGGGATACTTTTTCAGGGTTTTTTCGATTCTGGCCTTAAACTCCTGAAGATTTGGCACATCATATTCAAAGGTGATTGCCGTTTTTTCCACGTAAGGTTTATAGATTTCCAATAGCTCCCGGGCATCTTCTGATGATGCAGTGCGGATTTGTATTAAATCGTGTTTTACGGTTTCTTCTTTCACTGGTTTTTCCTTTCTTTTTCAAGCTTATGTTTTGTAAAAAGACTCCTGCCTTGCCGCAGGCATCCCCACAAGAATATCCATCTCAAGCGGTTTGAAACAATCATTCGCTTCATAGCCGTATCATAAAATATGAATAATCCAGAATAGATTATAACACAAGCCATCGTGGCGGTACATTGTTTTTTTCCATGTTTCCAGAAACCTTTCCAAAAACCTTTAAGGCCAGGAACCTGTTTTTAGATTCCCAGCCTATGGTTTTGCTTTATTCTGTCCGTTCTGCTTTCCGTTTTTCACTTCGTTAAAAGAAAGTTCAGTGTATTCCGCAATTATAGTTGAAATATCCCCTCACCTTTCCGGCATTTTAAATCCGGTAAGCGCTCTGTTCAGATAATCGTTAAAAGGCTTCATAATCCGGAAAAGTTCTGCTGCCTTTAAAGGAAATCCTTCTTTGTCCCCCACTTCTTCATCTTTCAGCGGATATTCCAAATACCAGCTTTTAAACTTCAGATATTCTGCCTGGGGATGTTCCTTCTCATATCCTGCAGGAACCTTTTTTAATGCAGTTCCCTTTACAGTAAAATGTTTTTCAAACTCCGGCTCATGTATGATCTTTTCCCATTCCCTGCCGTTCTGTACAATATAATCTCGCACCATTGCGGTTGCATCCTTAAACATATCTGCAAACAGACCTCCGCCTAAAAAAGACTGACCGCCCGGCTTTATCATAAGATAATATCCCACAGGAACCGGCAGCTTGCCTTTGGAAGAAATATGAGCACGAAAGGAAGGATTATACGGAGATTTGTCATGGCTGAAGCGGGTATCCCTTACAATCTTAAACGTCAGATCCTTTGGATTGTTATGGATAATGCTGCTGTCAAATTTTCCGATTTCCATTATCAATGCCTGCAGCAATTCTTCAAATTCGGCATTTGCTTTTTTATAGTCTTCCTTATTCCCATGATACCATTCACGATTGTTATTCATGCTCAATGCTGATAAATAATCCATAATGAACTGTGTATTCATACTTTGTCATCTCCTTTACGCTTTCTGAATAATGGAAAGCTGCGTGGAATCTAAAAATTCCTGTATCAGACACTTTACCCGCTCAGGAGATTGATAAGGCTTGCAGAACGAAAAGTCCTGGGATAAACCGTCAATATCTTCCATCGCATTTTTCACATCCACCATAGTCTGAACGGAAATTTCTCTGGCTGACATATAGTCTGTCTTCAGCGGGTTTATCCTATGGCTCTGTATGGCGTAATTCACCCTGTCCTTACATTTACATTTTCCGCTTCCATACTCCCCGCAATATTGCTCAAGAAAATCTGCCATTTTTCTGCGTATTCGGGAAAGCCGCTGGCGATACGCCTCCGGCGTCATTTCCAGAATTTCCCCTGCCATGCGGCTGTCAATCTGAAACATGGTGCCCAATATAAAAATGCATCTGCTTTCTGTATCAAGACATTGCAGCATCACATTGGTACAAGACATTTTCAATTCTTCTGCCAACAGATTCTTTTCTACATTCTGTGTTAAATCCGGCACATCCTGGGCTTTTCCGTTTTCTATATCATCTCCGTAATACTCAAAGCTCAGAGGGCGGCAGGCGAACATGTGCTTTTTATAATTTTTCAGATGATTGATTGCAATGCTGAATACCCAGGTTGTAAAAGAGCTTTCCCCCCTGAAAGATGATAAATGCGTAATCATTTTCAGCAGAATATCCTGGGCCGCATCCTCTGCATCCGCAAATGTGCCGAGCATCCGCAGCGATAAATTAAATACAAGGTCCTGCACATTTGTAGCAAGGGTTTCAAGAGCTTTTTTATCTCCTGCAACAGCTTGATCCACTAAAGCCTGTAATTCCTCATTCGTCCTCTTATTCATAGATTCTTACCTCCTACTTAATTAGACAAGAAACCCTTGCTTGTGTGACAAAGATTTTTATATGAAATGCCAAAAGGAGCCTTTTGGCTCCTTCTGCTTATTCCTTCACCCCACTCTGCCGGAAAGGTTCTTCACCTCCCCAAAGATCTCCCGGTTGGCCTCGATTTTATCCTCATTTCCCACAACGCAAAAGCTCTTTGTGTCCAAAACAGCCTGAATCAACTTGGCTAAAGCACGGATGTCCTCCTTACATGCACTTAAAATCTGATCTCTTTCCTCCTGCAGCATATCTTCTGTCACCCCTGACAGATAAGCTGACAAAGCCCTGCTTCCTTTAATGGACGGGGTGAGAGGTGTATCTAAGTTGCTTATGGCTCCGATCACATACTTGGTCATGTCTCTCTCATCCGGATCAAATTCCTCCAGGTACTTTACAATCCCCTCATAGACCTGATCCGTCTCTCTTAGATTGGGATCCCGGTAAGATACCAGATACCCTTCTCCGGATCGCCCAAAGCCGCTCATACATCCATATGCACCGCCCTTTACCCGTATATTCAGCCACAGATAATCATAGCTTAAGATCACCTGTAAAATCTTTAAAGCGCCTGTATACTCATACCCTTTCTTCCGAAAGTCTCCGCACCGGGCCACATAGTTGACCTGAGAAGATGTTTTCAGGCCTTCATTGCGGTTCTTAACAGGATGGACAAACTCATACCGTTTCCCCCTTCCCTCTGGCAGATAATCCGTAAGCTTTGTCATGGCATTGGGCAATTTTTCATATCCCTTTTCATCCGCCGTGTAGCTGATCAGCAGATTCGAACGGGTAAACAAGAGCTTGCTGACCTCATAAAGCTTATCCATCACCAGCTCTTTCCTTGCATCAAAATTCCTGCAGATATCCTCTAAGAACTGGAAATACGCGGTCCCGCCTACGATCTCATTAAAATACGCGGTTGGTGAAAAATAAGAAGTAGCCCGTGACACTGCCGTGCTGTGCCCTGCATTCTCCAGCCTCATCCTTGCCCGTGAGCGGGTTTCCTCCAAAACCTCCAAAAGCCGCTTCTCATTGCAAAAAACTGACCGGCACAAAATCTCCTCCAGGATCTCAAATCCAAAATCCAGCCTGTCATACAAGACCCGCACCGCTGCCACAAGAGCTCCTGTAAAATGCTCCGGATCTTTCAGATTCCCATAGGATGCCACGGAAAAATCCACACCGCCGCTGTTTAAATGGATTTCACTGGTCAGGTCTGCATAGCTGTAATGCTCTGTATCCATTCCTCCCAGCACAGATTTTAAAAGTCCCACATAATACAGATCCTCCTGGGGAACCGTATCGGTCGTAAACAACACCTTCAGATATCCAATGCCTGAAGTAAAGAAGTTATGGTGCAGCACAGTAATTCCCTGCTCCTGCTTCTTTGTCCAATAAAGCTTTTCCCCCTTCTTCCCAATATCCTCTCTCTTAAGAAGCGGGATCTTTGCCAGATCTTCCGGGGATGACGGCGTATCCTGGTAACGCTCCAGCTCCTTTGTGGCATTTACAAGCTCTTTTATCTGTTCGTCACTTAAAGTCTCCTTATAGGCTGCAAGGCTCTTTGCCGTCTTCTCCTCCTGCTTTGCCGTCAGATTTTTCTCAGGACTTAAGATCACCACCGCCTCAAAGGGATTATCCAAAAGATAGTCCTTGATCAGCTCCTCAAAATATCCCTCACCCACCCTTTTTTTCAGCTCGTCAAAGGTATGCTGGTACTCTAAATGCATCATAGGATCCCCGTCATACAGCCAGCTGTCCAAACTCTGTATGCCCCACATCAGACCCTTTGGAGTAGAGCCATAATCTGCCTCCCGGTATTTAAACTCATAATAATTCATTCCGGCCATCAGGCTCTTTTTGTTGATGCCCTGGTCTGCTAACCTGCGCAGGGTTCCCTTTACCACAGCCAAAAACTCTCCCCGCTGCTCCCTGTTGGCATCCTTGGCAATCACCGTAAAATAAGGCTGCAAAATCCCGCTCTCATATCCCCCCATCACATCTTTTCCGATTCCGGCATCAAGAAGCGCCTGCTTTAAGGGGGCTCCCGGCGCTCCCAAAAGCGTATATTCCAAAATCTGAAATGCCACATAAAGCATGGGATCCAAATCCGTTCCCACCACAGTGCTCAAAGAAAGATACGTCTTATTTTCCTCTGGCTCCTCTCCTGTAATCGAGTAAAAAATCTCCTGCTCTCCAGGCTTTTCAAAGGGCTTCTGCTCCGGAATATGAGAATCAATCTGCCGCTCCTCATAGTGGCACAAATATTCCTCGTCCAGCCATGCCAGCTTCTCTGCCATATCCATATTTCCATATAGATAAATATAACTGTTGCTGGGATGATAATAGCTTCTGTGGAAATCAAGAAACTGCTCATACGTCAGCTCAGGAATCGCCTCCGGATCTCCCCCGGAATCCTTCCCATAACAATTATCCGGAAATAAAACACTTTGGGTATACCGATCCAGCATTCCTTCCGGGGAAGAATAAGCCCCCTTCATCTCATTGTACACCACGCCATTGTAAATAACCGGATCCCCCTCATCCTCCAATTCATAGTGCCACCCTTCCTGCCGGAAGATCTTTTCTTCCTTATAAATATTGGGATGAAGCACTGCGTCCATGTAAACATCCATCAGATTCTGAAAGTCCTTGTCATTACAGCTCGCCACCGGATAAATCGTCTTATCCGGATAGGTCATGGCATTTAAAAACGTGTTGAGAGAGCCTTTCACCAGCTCCACAAAAGGATCCTTCAAAGGAAACTTCTCTGAGCCGCACAGCACGCTGTGCTCCAAAATATGGGGCAGACCGGTATTATCCTCCGGCGGCGTGCGAAACCCGATACAGAATACCTTATTCTCGTCATCATTACAGATCAAAAACACCTTTGCCTTTGTCTTTTTATGCTCCAGGACAATGCCTTCTGCCTGAATCTCCTGGATTGTCCGGTGATCCGTTACCCGATAAGCCTTAAGCCTTTCCAGCGCCTCCAACTGCCTGCTCTCTCTATGCTCCATATCGTTCTCCTTCTTCATTATTAATCCCCCTCCCTCTATTATTCCCTAACAGAGCGGATTCAGCCACAACGATTCCTAAATATTCGATTCTCTACAGTATTCGTTCCCCATGTCAAAATCCATCCTCTACAAATTCCCGGCCAGCCTCTCTTTTAAAATCGCCAATCCGTCCCGAAAGCAAAGATGAAAAAACAACATCTTATCCGAAGGCGACGCAATCCCGCACACCTCCTCCATCCCCTGCTTCCTGGCAATCTGCAGTGCCCGGTAAAGATGAAAGTTGCTGGTAAGAATCCCAATCTGGTGGGTGCTCTTATGCTCTGGCCCCATCACAAACGGAAGATAAGCCGGAAGCGTCCGATCCTTCTGATGATTCTCCTCTTTCTTCTGCATTCTCATATTTTCGATCAAAATCCGGCTGTAAGCAAT
Source organism: uncultured Lachnospiraceae bacterium (assembly GCA_910586205.1). Taxonomy (GTDB): domain Bacteria; phylum Bacillota; class Clostridia; order Lachnospirales; family Lachnospiraceae; genus Brotaphodocola. Next base: position 40,354 of record CAJUGD010000024.1, read on the forward strand.
ATTCTCCACTGTACTTAAAGACTGGACCTCCAGAACCATCCTGTCATCCGGCACCCCCTTTTCCAGAAGGTAATTGCGCATAGCCACAGCCTCCACCACCTCGTCATTCTCAGACCGTCCGCCTGACAGGATCAACGTGGTCTCCGGATTCTGCGCCGCATACTCTGCAGCCTTGTCAAGACGCAGCCGCAGGGTCTTGCCCGGTTCATCCCCTTTTACAGACGCTCCCAGCACAATCACATACTCCAGCCCGGACTCTGCCACCTGAGGGATCCGGCTTAAAATCAGAATCTGGAGCACTGTCATCACCACCATTCCCAGTCCGCACAAAGTCACCAGAGAGACCGGAAGGCGCAGAGGCAGCCTTTTAGGATATTTATGATAACACCTGACGCACCATGCCGTTGCTCCTAAGACACAGGCAAGCAAAAGCCAGATCAGCACATGGGCTGTCCCCATCCCGGAATACATCAAAATGGCAATAAAATAAACAAGGCAAAGCACTGCTCCTGCCGCCAATACCCAGGTCAGCATCCCATTCCCTCCTTATCCTCTTTTCTGCCTGTCATAACAACCTTCTCCTTTGTCAAATTTCCGCCCTTCTTAAAATATCATACTCCTTAAGTTCAGCTCCCAAATCCACATACAGCACCTGTCTGGCATGAGGCGCACTTTCCATAGAAATGCCTTCCTCGTCCTCAATCCCCAAAACCTTCACCAAAATATTTTGCCCGTCCGGCTTCATGACTTCAATCTCCTCCCCCAGCCAAAACTTGTTCTTCTGGTGAATCCTGCATTTTCCATCAGGCATTACCTGCTCAACGGTTCCTAAGTAGGTATAATTTTTCTGGTATGTGCTGCTCCCATAGATCTGGGCGCTTTCATCCGGCTTTCCAAAGTAAAATCCTGTAGTAAACTGCCGGTTGGTGCATTTTTCAATCTCCTCCCGGTACCACTTAAGATTTGCCTGGTATTTGTCCGGATTTTCCCTATAATCATCAATGGCCTTCCGGTAAGCCCGTGTCACCACAGCCACATAGAGGGCTGTTTTCATCCTTCCCTCCACCTTAAAGCTGTTGATCCCGGCTGATATCATCTCCGGAATATGCTCAATCATGCACAAATCTTTAGAGTTAAATATAAAAGTTCCTCTCTCATTTTCAAATACCGGCATGTATTCCCCCGGACGGCTCTCCTCCATTAGCCCGTAACTCCACCGGCAAGGATGGGTGCATGCCCCCCGGTTGGCATCCCTTCCTGCCAGAAAGCTGCTGAGCAGGCATCTGCCCGAATAAGAAATGCACATGGCTCCATGGACAAAGCTCTCAATCTCCATATCCTTTGGTATCTTCTCCCGAATCTCCCGAATTTCCCTTAAAGACAATTCCCTGGCTGACACCACCCGCTTTGCCCCCAGCCCATGCCAGAACTGATAAGTGCCGTAATTGGTATTGTTGGCCTGAGTGCTGATGTGGATATCAATCTCCGGCGCCACCTGTTTTGCTATGGAAAAGATCCCCGGATCCGATATGATCAATGCATCCGGCCCATATTCCTTCAGCTCCTGAAAGTACTCCCTTGCCTGATCCAAATCCTCATTGTGAGCCAAAATGTTGGCTGTAACATAAACCCGCACCCCATGGTCATGGGCATAGGCAATCCCCTGCCGGATCTCCTGCCCGGTAAAGTTCTTTGCTTTCGCACGAAGTCCGAAAGCCTCTCCTCCCAAATACACTGCATCTGCACCGTATACCACTGCTGTCCTCAAAATATCCAGGCTCCCCGCTGGAATCAAAAGTTCAACCTTTTTCAATCTGCTGTCTCTCCTCTATAAAAAAGGGGGTGTGCTGCCCCCGCTTTACACTGACCGCCACCCCGTCTCCCACAGGCAGAATGGCTGTCTCCAGCTCTGCACTGTGCTTCAGCTCATAGAGATATTCCCTCATCCTGCCATGGATCGTCCGTTCTCTCCTCTCCACCGCAAAGCGAGACTCAAAAATATCCCCATCCTGAAATACATTGTCTGAAAACAGCATTGCCCCTGGCCCCATCAGCTTTAGGACTTTGGAAAGCCAGGATAAATACTGCCCCTTAGCCCCATCCATAAAGATAAATTCAAAAGGGCCTGAAAGCTCAGACAGTATTTGCCCTGCATCTCCTTCCATCAGCATTATCCTGTTCTCCATGCCTGCCTGACGGAAATGTTCTCGTGCCAGACAAATCCTGGGCGCATAGTTCTCAATGGTGGTAATCACCCCGTTCTTAGGCATTACCTGCGCCATCAAAAGAGCCGAATACCCCACTGCCGTGCCTACCTCCAGGATTCGAGAAGGCTGCATTGCGGCCACCATGGTCCGCAAAAAGGCTGCGGTCTCCGGACGGATAATCGGCACATAATCCCGTCTGGCCTCCCGGGCAATGCGCTCACACAGCCCGCCGTACCCTTTCTCAAGGGAACAGATATAATCCGCAATACGACCTGCATCCGCCATATCCTTACCTCCTGCCTGCAGCCTTTTTAAGAGCTACTCTGCCCCTTCTTCCCCTAACCAGACTTCCTGCTTCGGCTCGCCTTCTTCACTCTCCTGTAAGCTGTCCTGTGTATCAGAAGGCTCTGTCTCCAAAGACCGGGTCGAAGATGTGCCCGCCTTGGTTTCCTGTGTCTCTGGCTTCACATTCAGAATCTGAAGAATCTCCTTGGAAGTCATGGCGGTGCTCAGTTCGTATGTTCCCGGATAGGTCTCATAGTCATAAAACCACATCTGAATCTGAACCGCATATTCATTTTTAACCAACCCTACATCTTTTAGAAGTTTTGCCGTCTCTGCCGTAGTCTGCCCCTCGGGTATGGTCAAAGCATACCGGGTTCCCGGCGACGGCTCCATGGCCGTAGCATAAAACACCTCATGTCCAAAGGCATATCCACGAGTTATCCCTTCTACCAACAAAAGAATCACCAATGCATACAAGATCAGCTTTCCTGAAATTCCGATTATGGTTCCGGTTATGGCATTGATCTCCTTTGTCATCTGACTCATATTCCATCTACCGCCTTTCCTTCTATTCGACCTCCATGATGATCGGCAGAATCATGGGATTGCGCTTCATCCGCTTCCACAGAAAATCACTTAAGCTGTCCCGAATAATATTCTTCATCTTGCCCCAATCTGTCAGATGACGGTCCAGGCAATCCATGACAGCCTCATCCACCACCCGCTTTGCCTCATCCAAAAGGTCCTCTGATTCCCGCACATAAACAAATCCGCGGGACACAATATCCGGACCGGCCAAAAGCTGGTTGCTGTACTTCTCCAAGGTGAGCACAACAATGATGATTCCGTTCTGAGCCAGGTTCTGGCGATCCCGAAGCACAATGTTCCCTACGTCTCCCACGCCAAGCCCATCTACAAGAATGCCGCCGGACTGGACATGTCCTGTGATCCTGCAGGAATCCATCCCGATCTCCACCACGTCTCCGGAGGACATCAAAAGGACATTCTCCTTGGGAACCCCCATGGACACTGCAAGCCCTCGGTTGGCCACTAAATGGCGATACTCACCATGGATCGGAAGGGCAAACCTTGGATGAAGGAGCGCGTACATCAGCTTGATCTCCTCCTGGCAGGCATGTCCTGACACATGCGTATCCTGAAAGATTACCTCTGCCCCCTTCTGAGACAGCTCATTGATCACCTTAGACACTGCCTTCTCATTGCCTGGTATGGGGGTAGAGCTGAAGATCACCACATCATTAGGCTTAATGGAAACCTTCCGGTGCAGGTTTGAGGCCATGCGGGATAAGGCGGCCATGGACTCTCCCTGGCTTCCTGTGGTTATCAGCACGGTCTGCTCGTCCGTATAGTTTTTCAGCTCCTCAATGTCAATCAGCGTTCCGGCCGGAATGTTGATATATCCCAGTTCACTGGCCGTGCCGATCACATTGACCATGCTGCGGCCCTCCACAACTACCCTTCTTCCATATTTGTAGGCAGAATTAATAATCTGCTGAACCCGATCCACATTGGAGGCAAAGGTGGCCACAATGATCCGGTTCGTCTTGTGCTCTGCAAATATAGCGTCAAAGGTCCTGCCCACAGTCCGCTCTGACGCCGTAAAGCCGGCACGGATAGCATTGGTGGAATCACTCATCAAAGCCAGCACGCCCTTTTTCCCCAGCTCTGCAAACCGCTGCAGATCCGCCGCGTCTCCAAACACCGGCGTATAGTCGATCTTAAAATCTCCTGTGTGGACAATCACGCCTGCAGGAGTAAAGATAGCCAGGGCCGCCGCATCGGCAATACTGTGGTTGGTCTTAATAAATTCTACCCGAAAACATCCCAAGTTAATGGACTGGCCGTGCCGCACCACCTTTCTCTTGGTGGACTTCATCAGGTTATGTTCTTTTAATTTATTTTCAATCAGCCCAATTGTCAGCTTTGTGCCGTAAACCGGTACATTAACCTTCTGCAGTATATAGGGCAGGGCCCCAATATGGTCTTCATGTCCATGGGTGATCACAAATCCCTTTACCTTACTCAGATTCTGCTCCAGATAAGTAACATCCGGAATCACCAGATCGATTCCCAGCATATCATCTGTGGGAAAAGACAGGCCGCAGTCCACTACAATAATATTGTCTTCATATTCAAAAGCTGTAATATTCATCCCGATCTGCTCCAGACCGCCTAACGGGATGATCTTGATCCGGGGCTGTTCTCCCCCTGCCTGATTCTTCTCTCCCTTTTTCTGTTCTCTCACACTCTTATTGTCCCGAAGCTCTATGCCTTCGCGGGATTCCCTGTGGTCTTTTACATCCTTTTGATCTTTGCTGTCTCTTGGCTCTCTGTGTTCCTTAAAATCTCTGCCTTCCTTTGTGTCTCTATGATTTTTCCCGATCCTTTGATTTTTTCCGTTCTGGTTTCCGTTTTGATTCTTCACGTCTCTCTGATTTTCTGTTCTCAATTCAATTCCTCCATGATCTCCTTTGCAGCAGACAAGACAGCATGAGCTGCTGCTCTCCTTTCCCGCGATAGTATTTCACGTCCCAAACTACCGCCTTTTCCCTGCTAAACGGCTTAAAGGTTTTCCCTGCCGCCCGCTTTTTCCTCTGCACAATCCCTACAGTATCCTGTCAGCTTGACTTCATGATCTGTCACGGTAAATCCTGCCGTGTCATAGAGCGCCTGCTCTAACGTCTCCAGCAGATCCCCCTGGAAGGAAAGTACCTTCCCGCACTTTCTGCAGATTGCATGATGATGGCGATGGCGGTTAACCTCAGCATCACTCCCCAGCTCATAACGCACAAAGCCGTCGTCAAAGCTTACCTTGTCAATCACATTCAGCTCCACCAAAACCTGTACGGTACGATAAATGGTAGCCAACCCGATCTCCGAATATTTGTCCTTTACCAGTTCATAGATTTCTTCTGCAGTCAAATGCTCCCCCGCATGGTCTGCTATGGTTTCTAATACCAATAAACGCTGGTTCGTCACCTTTAAACCGCGCTCCCGCAGTATTGCCTTAAAACGATCCTGTTCCATACCTCTCCCTTACTATGCTTCCGGCTGATTGATGCTGCTGATTTTATTTTTGAAGATCTACTTCCGCATCCTCTAAAAGCTCCGAAAAAATTCGGTACAAATAATCCAGCTCATCATCATTTTCTACAAACTCATACACAGCCTCACTGTCTGCAGAACCGGACAGATCCTTAAGGACATAACACTCCCCGTCCTCATCCTCCTTTGTGTCCGTCACCATTAAATAATTCATCCCGTTGATCCGGGTTTCCTCCAGCACATAAAAATCCACTGCCTCTCCGGTATCCGTCAGCAGCGTAATCCTTTCCTCCTGCATCACGCTTCTCTCTCCTGTGCAGAATCCATATAGGAACGCAGAATCAAAACCGCCGCAATCTTATCGATCACACGCTTTCTGTTTTCCCTTGGAACTCCGCTTTCTATTAAAATATCATTGGCTTCCATAGTTGTCAGACGCTCATCCCACAAGACCACAGGCAGACCTATCCTGCGTATCAGCATATCCCGAAATTCCTCTGTCTTTCTCGCACGCTCTCCAATCGAATCATCCATATTCACAGGATAACCCAAAATAATCTTTTCAATCTTGTATTCTTCAATCAGTTCTCCGATCCTTGCCAAAGTCCTGCGCAGCTTATTCTCATCCTTACGTGTAATGGTCTCCACCCCCTGGGCCGTAATCCCCAAGGGATCACTCACAGCCACACCCACGGTCTTTGAACCAAAGTCCAATCCCATCATCCTCATATAAAACTTGTCCTTCCGAAACAACCGCGTTCTTCCTGCGCCCGAAAAGACTGTCAGCCCATATATCAGGTTGACAGCCTATCCCTTTTCTTTTGCAGCTTGCAGGCAGAACTCCTCTCAGAATCACTTTCGTGTGACATTCATATCTTCAAATCCCTAGTGTCTGAAAATTGCTTTCCGCCAGATACACTCTAGTTCCTCTCCTCCAGCTCCGAATGAATATACACATACATCAATTCTTCTAAAATCTCATCCCGCTCCACCTTCATAATAAGGCTTCTCGCGCTCTTATGGCTGGTAATATAGGTCGGATCCCCCGATATAAGATATCCTACAATCTGATTCACCGGATTGTACCCTTTTTCTGTCAGAGCAACATATACCTGCTCCAAAACCTGGCTGACATCCATCTTATTCTCCTGTACTGCCTGAAAAAACTGTGTGTTATGAATTTCGCCCATGTTTTCACGTCCTTTAACTATTCTTTTCTATTCTATACCACTTTGTCCAATTCGGCAAGGGAAATATTTCTTAACATTTTACATTGCCACTTCCCTTCCCCCTAAAAAAGAATTTCCTCTGTCAGCATTTCTTCCGGTATAATTGTCACCATTGTGTTAGGACGCTGTCCTTCTGCCAAAACTGCTGCCCGAATATATTCTCTGGTATGTCCGATCAGGTAAAGCTTTTCCTTGATCCGTATTTCTTCTTCTAAAAGCACCTGCTGCTCTTTTCCCAAAAAGCTTTTCCGGTATTGGGCAGACATACTCCTCTCTAGTGACAGCAGTTCTTCGCTGCGCAGGGTTTTGACGGATTCCGGTATCTGATCCGGCATTTTGGCCGCCCGGGTGCCGGAGCGGACAGAATATTTAAACACATGCATTTCGTAAAAATGGATTCTCTCCAAAAAAGCTTTCGTTTTTTCAAATTCTTCCTGGGTTTCTCCCGGAAATCCCACAATCACATCTGTGGTGACAGCCGGATTTTCAAAACTTCTGCGCAGCATATCACATTTTTGTTCATACTCCCCGGTAGTATAATGGCGGTTCATGCGTTTTAAAGTTTCATCGCAGCCGCTTTGAAGGGACAGGTGAAAATGGGGGCAGACCTTGGGAAGCTCTCTGAGAATTGACACAAAGTTCTCGGTAATGATTCCTGGCTCTAAAGAGCCTAAACGGATCCGGCTGATTTCGGGAATCTGGTGAAGCCTTTTTATCAGCTTTGAAAGCTGTTCCCCGGATTTTTCCGGAAAGTCCACGCCATAAGAGCTTAAATGGATTCCCGTCAATACGATCTCCTGGCAGCCGGCGGCAGCCAGCGCCTGTGCTTCCTGCTCTACATCCCTTTGCGCCCTGCTGCGCACACGTCCTCTGGTATAAGGAATAATGCAGTAGCTGCAGAACTGGTTGCAGCCGTCCTGCACTTTTATAAAGGCTCTGGTGTGATCTGCCGTCTTATGGATGTGAAGGTTTTCATACTCCTTTGAGCCGTCCATTGGAAACCAGTGTTCCTCTGCCTGCCTGCCAGGCTGCTGTTTCTGAAAATATTCGTCAAGAATTACCGCCAAATCCTTTTTCTTATTATTGCCCACCAGCACATCCACAGACAGATCCTTTTTTAATTCCTCTGCCGCTGATTGGACATAGCATCCTGCTGCCACTACCACTGCCTCCGGATTCTGTTTTCTGGCCCGGTGAAGCATCTGCCGGGATTTCCGATCTGCAATATTGGTTACAGAACAGGTGTTTACAATGTACACATCTGCCTTTTCCCGAAAAGGCACGATCTCATATCCCGCTTCTTCCAAAAGCTGCCGCATGGCCTCTCCCTCATAAGCATTCACCTTACATCCCAGATTGTGTAATGCCGCTCTTTTCACACTGTGCCTCCTTAAATAATTTGTTTAATATACGTTATTGTGACGCCTTTTCATAAAAACTTCCTATTGACTTTTTTCCCATATCTAGGTAGTATTGATACGAAACAGAAAAACAGCCAAAAATAACCATAAAGGAGGTTTTATACATGAAAACCGTTCGCATTTCATTAAATTCCATTGATAAAGTAAAATCCTTTGTAAATGATCTGACCAAGTACGATGAAGATTTTGATCTGGTGTCTGGCAGATATGTGATTGACGCCAAGTCTATTATGGGCATCTTCAGCCTGGACTTATCAAAGCCCATTGATCTTAACATCCACGCAGAATCCGGTGTGGACGAGATCTTAGAGACCTTAGCGCCCTACATTATTCCGTAATGACAGACTCTCTGCCGGATCATTCATAGCAGTAATATGTCTGGTATACACGCCAGTGAAAACCTTGTGGCTGCGGTTCCCCGATTCCGGCTAACCGCAGCCACAAGGTTTTCACTGTTTTTTATTTATCCCTCATCACACCAGATCATTTCCGCTGTCTCTATGGCCGTCTGAACCATTTCCTGAATCTTTTCTTCCAGATGTTCTTCTGATTTTCGTATTCTCTCCAAATTAGGCTTGATCACCGGATGCTTTGCCACAAATATGGTACAGCAGTCCTCATAGGGCTGAATGGAGGTTTCAAAGGTCCCGATCTTCTGGGAAATATCTACAATCTCCTGTTTGTCAAAGCCAATCAAGGGCCGGAATACCGGCATAAAGCACACCTCATTGGTGGAAGCTAAGGACTGTACGGTCTGGGACGCCACCTGTCCGATGCTCTCCCCTGTGATCAGGGCCAGCCCGCCGTTTTTCTCTGCGATCTCCTGGGCAATCCGCATCATATACCGGCGCATCAGGATGGTCAGCTCCTCATGAGGGCATTTGTCGTAAATATAAAGCTGAATATCCGTAAAATTCACCACGTGCAAAGGGATGGGACCCGAATACCGTGCCACCTGCTTTGCCAAATCCACCACTTTCTGTTTGGCCCGCTCACTGGTATAAGGCGGCGCGTGAAAATACACCGCATCAATCTTTACCCCTCTCTTGGCAATCATATAGCCTGCCACCGGGCTGTCAATGCCTCCTGACAAAAGAAGCATTGCCTTTCCGTTGGTTCCCACAGGCATTCCCCCAGGCCCCGGAATCATCAGCGAATAAAGATTCACCACCTTGCGGACTTCCACCCGCAGAAGCACATCCGGCTTATGGACATTAACCTTTGTCTCTGGAAATGCCTTTAAGATCACTTCGCCCAGATCACGGTTCATCTGCTCAGAGTGGACCGGATACTGCTTGTCAGCCCGCCTGCTCTCCACCTTAAAGGTAAAATTCTTGTCCGGATAAACCTCATCCACATAGCTTACCAAGGTCTTTTTCAGATTTTCAAAATCCTTATCCTGAATCTGAAGCATAGGGCAGATCCAGGCAATTCCAAATACCCTCTGCAGCGCCTCGATCACCTCGTCATAATCATATTCACTGATGGCCTGTACATAAATCCTTCCTGATTCCTTGGACGCCACAAAGGATCCATCCACCCTTTTTAGCGCATTTTTAATCTGGTGAATCAACGCATCCTCAAACAAGTAGCGATTCTTCCCCTTGGTTCCGATCTCCGCATATTTGATCAAAAACGACTGATATACCATCTTCCTATCCTCCGGTCTTTTTGTGCCTGCCTTTATAACGCCGCCTGTCTGGCTTTCTTCTTAAACCTGTCTTCCATCCCTGATTCCTGCTGATTTGACGCACCTTCTTGGAACTTACTTACATTCTTTTATATCTTCTTAAAACCGGCAGAATTTCCTTTAACACATCCATGCAATAGTCAATCTCGTCCTTTGTGTTAAACATCCCAAAGCTGAAGCGCACGGTTGATTCCAAAAGCCTTTGATGTACCCCGATTCCCTTTAAAGTCCCGCTGATTCCCGGATGATGAGCCGAGCAGGCTGACCCGGAGGACACGTAAATTCCCTTTTCCTCTAAGGCATGGAGCAGCACCTCGCTCCTCACCCCCTCAAAGCTGACGCTGACAATCTGAGGCGCACTTTCCCGGCCCTTTTTGCTGTTAACCACAGTGCCGTCCAGCTCCTCCATGCGGTCAATCAAATAATCCTTCAGACCTAACAGATGCAATATCTTCGCCTCATGGTCCCGGTACATCTCCTTTGCCGCCACCCCAAGTCCTGCCACCCCCGGAACATTTTCCGTGCCGGATCGCAGGTTGCTTTGCTGGCCGCCTCCGTAGATCATGGGCTTTAACTTCACCCCGTCCCGGATATATAAAAATCCCACTCCCTTAGGCCCATGGATCTTGTGCCCGCTTACAGATAACAGATCGATTCCCTGCTTTTTAGGGCGGATCACGTATTTTCCATATGCCTGGATTCCATCTACATGGAAAAGTGTCCTGGGATTTTTCCCCCGGATCACACGGGAAATCTCCTCCACCGGCTCCACAAAGCCCACTTCATTGTTCACATACATTACAGACACCAAAACCGTGTCCTCCCGAACAGCATCCTGAAGTTCTTGTAAGGAAATATGCCCGTCTTGATCCACAGGAAGAAATGTCACCTCAAATCCCATATCTTCCAGCGCCGCAAGTGGATTATACACTGACGGATGCTCAACATTTGTGCTGATAATGTGCTTCCCAATCCTCTGATTGGCCAGTGCGCCTCCTATCAGGGCCAGATTGTTGGACTCTGATCCCCCGGAGGTAAAAAGAATCTCCTTCTCCGATACCTTCATGGTCTTAGCAATCTCAGCCCGTGCCTCCCGGATATACTGTTCCGCCTCCATGCCCCGCCGATGTTTTGCCGCCGCGTTGGCGTAATCCTCTGTCATCGTCTTCACCACAATGTCCCTCACACTGTCTAAAACCCTTGTGGTTGCGGAATTATCAAAATATACTTCCATCACGATTTTCTCCCCTCCAGATGAAACATCAGTATGGACAAGGCAGCCATGCCGGCTGTCTCGGTCCGCAGAATGCGCCGGCCCAAAGAAATGGGACAGATCCCTGCCTGTTTGGCCTCCTCCACTTCCTCCACGTCAAACCCGCCTTCAGGACCAATCAGAATCCCTGCCTCCATCCCCGGCTGTATCCGGTCAAAAAGCGCTCTGGCTTCTTCCATGCCGTCAGCCAGCTCATAGGGAATCAGTCCCACATCCATCTTCTGCACCATGGCGCATGCCTGGGAAAAGCTGACTGCCTGGCATACCTTCGGCACAATCATCCGCCCTGACTGCTTGGCCGCACTTTCAGATACTGCATTCCAGCGGCGCACCTTGGCTTCTGCTTTCTTTTGATCCAGCCTTACCACTGACCTTCTGGTGGCCATAGGGACGATCCCGCAGACTCCCAACTCTACTGCCTTCTGGATAATCCAATCCATCTTATCCCCTTTAGGCAGTCCCTGAAACAGCCAAAGCCTGGCAGGAAGCTCACTGCCTCCTTCCTCCTCTGACACAATGCGGGCCAAAATCTCCTCCTCCCCAATCTTTTCAAGAGTGCAGATATAATTCCTGGAAATGCCGTCCCGTATCCCTACCTGTTCCCCTGGCCTCATCCTCAGCACATTCCGAATGTGGTTCACATCCTGTCCGGTAATCAGACAGCAGCCGTCCCTGACCTGATCCGGCGTCACAAAAAAGTAATGCATGCCTTCCCTTTCCTGCCTTTCACCTAATCCTGCGTCATTTTTTCCTGGCTGTGATGGACACCCAATCTCCCTGATATGTAGTTTCCACGATCTCCAGCCGTTTATTTGCCTCCATAGCTGCCCGTACTTCTTCTTCCTTTGTGTTGATAATGCCGGATGTGATAAAAATGCCTCCCTGCTTTAAATGCCTTCCAATCTCCGCCTGAAGCAGAATGATCACCGGCGCTAAGATATTGGCAACCGCAATATCATAGCATTCCTCCCCGGCCTGCATACGAATATCTTCATCTTCAATCAGATTTCCCTGAACCACCTGAAACTGGTTTTCGGATATCTGGTTTGCCTCTATATTCTCCCTCACTGCACTGACGGCATTTTCATCCAGATCCGTTCCGAAAACCTGCTTAGCCCCCAGCTTTAAGGCCGCAATCCCCAGTATTCCGCTGCCGGTCCCTACATCCAGCACCCTGGTCCCTTCCTTCACATACCGGGAAAGCTGGCGGATGCAGAGCTGGGTTGTCTCATGCATTCCCGTGCCAAAGGCTGTGCCGGGGTCAATCTGGATCAGCAGCTTGTCCTTATGCTCCTGGGGCACCTTCTCCCAGGTAGGCTTAATCAAAATATCATCTACTGTAAACGGCTTAAAATACTGCTTCCAGTTATTGATCCAGTCCTTGTCCTCTGTCTCGGACATGACAAGAGTCCCCTCTCCCACATCCACAAACTGTCTTAAATCCTCCAGCCCTTCCTCCACCTGCCTCAAAATTCCCTCTGCTCCTGCAGGATCCTCCAGATAAAAGCTAACCATGGCTGTGCCGTCATCCGGCGGCAGCTCTGGCAGAATATCAATAAACATCCCTTTTGTATCTTCCGCTGAAAGCGGCACATGATCTTCTATCTCAATGCCCTCAATCCCAATATCATCCAGCATACTGCCAATCAGATCCACTGCCGCAGTAGTAGTCTTTAAGGTGAATTTCGTCCATTTCATGAAATAAATCTCCTCTCCTGTTGATTTTCCAGCCTGGTCAGAGTAACAGAAGCTATCATATCATAGAATCCTTCGGTTTACAACTTCGTAATGCATCGGCGCTGTTCGCAGCGTCCTGTAAATGGCAGCCGCATATGCCTATTTGAATCATTGACCCAGCTCCCGCCAAAAGGCGCTGCTGCCAAGGAGGGACATTAAAATAATATGGTTTATTTTACTGCTGAACCTAAAAATATTCAAGCAGCTTCATGGAATATTTTTCATTGCAGGCCATAGAGCGTGTTCCTTATTCTTTCCTGTTTCCATCAATACAAATCACTTTTCTGTACTAACTATTCAAACACTGCCTGATGGATCCCTTCAGAGATGGTAAAGCTCAGCCGTCCGATCATCTCATCAATATTAGGCGGCGTCACATAAAGGCTTCCAAACTCCGGCTCCAAAAGCTCCCGGATCAAGTCATACTGCTCATCCGAAGACATTTCCTGAATAAAATCTCCCATGCCCTTTGTAGCCATATTGTTTGCCAAAGTCTCGATCATGGTATTCACCGTGTCATGGACAATCGCCGCAGCCCCCACCACCGTAGGCACACCAATGGCCAGAACCGGCACGCCTAAGCTTTCCTTTGTCAAGCTGTGGCGGTGATTCCCCACCCCGGAGCCTGGATGAATCCCTGTATCCGTCACTTGGATAGTGGTTCCCAGCCTGCGGATACTCCGGGCCGCCAAGGCATCAATGGCAATCAAAAGATCCGGCTTTGTCTCCTCAATAATACCCTTTAAGATCTCCGCTGTTTCCATCCCGGTCTGTGCCATGACCCCGGGCACAATTCCGCTTAAAACCGGCAGCCCCTTTTCCCGGCAGAACCCTTCTCCATACTGCTGTTCCAAATGGCGTGTCACCTGCAGATGGCCAACCGCTTTAGGGCCTAATGCATCCGGCGTCACAGAAGGATTGCCCAGCCCCACCACCAAAATCTTCCACTCCTCCCCCTGCACCATATGGCTAATCAGCCTGCGGATATGCTTTGCCAATTCCTCTGATACCTGCTCATGATAATCCTCATCCTTCTCGGCAAGCTGATCTGCTTCCAGGGTCAGATAGGTTCCCTTTGGCTTTCCCATTGCCTTTGCCCCGCGCTGATCCAAGATCTTCACCTCTGTCAGCTTTACCTGCTTCGCCTTATCCTGCCATTCCCGCAGCGATACCCCCGCAATCTCCCCTCCGTCCCCCGGAAAGCTCTCCCTTTCTTCCAAGGCCAAATCCGTCCTCACCTCAAAATCCGGTTTTTCCTTCTCTATTACATAATTCATCGCCATATACGCTTTTATGCTCCTTCCTTAACGTGATTGTTCCTAGAGCGTGTCTGAAAATTCATTCCCGCCAAGTACACGCCCCACTTTGCGGGAGATTTGGCTCTCATTCGGTCAACGTAGCCCACTACGCCTCCCTCATTCGGGCCAAATCTCCCACAAATTGTGACGCACATCTGACGGAAAGCAATTTTCAGACACGCTCTAGTTTTCTTCAAAATCCTCCAAAATATGTATTGACATTTCTCCCCTGATTCGCTAGAATAAAACAGTATGTTTACATTGAACTGTCCGTGTCCAGGCTTTGATGCAAACCAGCGATTATTAATTATATCATATCGGAGGTGAACAGATTGGCAAACATTAAATCTGCGAAAAAAAGAATCTTAGTAAATGAGACCAAAGCTGCAAGAAATAAAGCGATTCGTTCCAAGGTAAAGACTGCCTGCAAGAAGGTTGATGCCGCCGTGGCTGCCGGCGACAAGACTGCTGCAGCGGCTTGTCTGACTGCTGCGATTTCCGAGATCGACAAGGCATGTACCAAAGGGGTATACCATAAGAATACCGCTTCCAGAAAAGTATCCCGCCTGTCCAAAGCGGTCAATGCAATCGCTTAATCACATAATTATAAACAACTTTAAAAGCCTATATCCGGGTGGTGTGCCGGATATAGGCTTTTTTGACGACGGATTCTTGTTTCTCTTGATTTATAAAAAAACAGACCGCCGACTGATGACGATCTGCTTTTCATAATTGTAAAGCTTCTGGCCGGACTCGAACCGGCGACCCTTTCATTACGAGTGAAATGCGCTACCAACTGCGCTACAGAAGCATCTTTTTGCAAAATCCGCAAAGCGTAACTGCCTGCCATCCTGCCTGTCTTTATGGGTTTAGGAGGTAAAGCAGCTATCCCTGTCATCTTCCGGCTGCTGCCTTCTGATGAGTAAAAATGCTTTGGACTATGTCCAAAGCATCTAATGACCTCACCGGGAATCGAACCCGGGTTTACGCCGTGAGAGGGCGTCGTCTTGACCGCTTGACCATGAGGCCATGATCGACTGCGCTGCTGTAAAGCGCCAATCGAGGCGACAAGATTCGAACTTGCGGCCTCTGCGTCCCGAACGCAGCGCTCTACCAAACTGAGCCACGCCTCGATACCTTTGATAGTATAATCGAAATTGTTTAAATTGTCAACAAAATTTTTCAAATTCTGCCATATAATTCTGTCCTGTAATTTTTCCAGGATAAAGAGTCTCATTACCTTTGGTGACAGCTTCCAGCGAAAGGTCTTCAGACTCTTTATCCATAACTGCAAAAACACCTATATTCTTTCTATCGTTCCTCAATCCGGATCTCTATGGCGTCTCTTTCTCTCAACTCCTGCTGAAACATTCCCATCATTCCATTGACTGTCAGCTTTACCGTACCCGCAGGATTTTTCAAATCAATGCCGGAATACTCTATCATATCCATCAGATAATAAGGCTGCCCGTCTTTTTTACGGGGAAGCCTCAGCGGAGAACCATTCAGGTAGAAAAGCAGCATTCTCACCGGCCCGGGCGCTGGCTCTGATCTTTGTTCTGAATCCGGCTGCAGCACTCTCTCGGGCTCTGGTCTCCTTTCCGGCGGCAAGGCCCGCTCGGGTTCTGCTCTCCTCTCCGGCGGCAAGCCCCGCTCGGATTCCGGTCTTCTCTCCGGCGGCAACATCCGCTCGGGTTCTGTTCTTCTCTCCGGCGGCAGCACTCGCTCGGGTTCCGATCTCCTCTCCGGCGGCAGCATCCGTTCGGGTTCCGGTCTTCTCTCCGACGGCAGCACTCGCTCGGGTTCCGATCTCCTCTCCGGCGGCAGCATCCGCTCGGGTTCCGATCTCCTCTCCGACGGCAGCACCCGCTCGGGTTCCGGTCTTCTCTCCGGCGGCAGCACCCGCTCGGATTCTGCTCTCCTTTCCGGCAACAGCACTCGCTCTAGTTTTGGCTCTGGCTGACGCATCTCTCCCAATCCATATGCTGCTTTGGATTCTGATAATGGCGCAGAGCGAAATACCGGCTCCTGTATAGTCCCCGTCTCATATATCAAGGGGGCCTGTTCTGTTGCTTCTGATACCTTCACCAGTCTTGATTCCGGCGCTGGCGCTGGTTCCGGCTCCGTTACCAGCTCTGGGCTGTAAGACTGATACTGCGGCTCTGAATATTTTCTTTCATCCAAACTCCAGACTTCCTGAATCCTAGTATCTGGCTCTGTTTTCTGACCAAGCTCTGCCGTTCGTCCTGACTCCATCCTTTCTTCCGGCTCTGTTCTCTGGCCAAACTCCATGACCCGCCCTGACTCTGTTCTCTGACCAAACTCCACGACTCGCTCCGGCTCTGCCCTATAACCAGTCTCCGGCTCTCTCTCCCGATCCATCTCAGCCTTCTGCACCAAAGCTTCTTTTGGCTCATTTCTTGGATTCGCCTCCAGCTCCTTAGCCTTCCTCTCATCTTTCTCAGCCAAAGCTTCCTGAGGCATTTCCTTTTTCTCTGTGTTCTTTCCTCTTCTTGCTGCCGCAGTTTCCAATACCGGCGTCTCCCTGATCTGAGAAACATAAGGCTCCTCTTTCTCCTGCCTGTTCTCTCCATTGGTCTTCCGGTTCTCTGCCCTCTCCTTATTCTCTGTGTCTGAGCTGGCTTTTATTTTCTCTCCTTCATCTTCCGTTTTATCCTCTTTAGAGAATTTCATCTCAATCACATCTCCGTTTTTCAGAGGTGTTTCCAAAAAAGCATACATTCCATTCAGCCGGATCTCCTCACAGGTAATGGCTCCTTCAATGTCCCCTAAAAAAGCATGAGCTGGTTTGCCGGATTCGGCAGGCACAAAATCAATGCTGTCCCCCGCATGAATGATCTCGGAAAGCTTGCCCTCTCTCCCATTGATTCCCAAGGAAGCCGGGGAAGCGGCTGTCCCGTAAAACACCTGCCTCTGTCCATTGACCGTTACCGCTATACTCTGCCCGGAACGTCCCATAATATCCCGAAAACTATAGCCGTTCATCATCAAAAGATTCAGAGCCGTAAAGCTTCCGCTTCTGAAAAGCTTTGCAGGCTTACCGTTTAAAATCACCCGAAAGCTGTCATTGATCATATTAAGCCCGGAGGAAATAGCAATTCCCAAAGGCGTGGCATATTCCGGATTGTTCAGATCATATTCTTCTGAAAATGCGCTGATCTGAAAATAGTTTCCAGCCACAGCCACCCGGTTCATGTCCATGCCGAGAGCCTCTGCAAGCCCGTCCCGCAGACGGGCCAATTTACTTCCTCCGCCTGCTAAAAACAGCGCTGACGGCGGGCCTCCGTTCACCTCTAATATCTTCTTTGCAATCTCCCTGCACAAAAGCTCTGATGTGCTCTGAATGCTCTGAAACACCTCGTCCCTGGAAATCTTATGCTCAAATCCTAAAATATCCAGGAAACAGATTTCTTCCTCCTGGTCAATCTTGGCCTTAATCGTCTCCGCTGTCCCAAAATCCACCAAAAATGTCTTCATCAGGCCCTCTGTAACCTCATCTCCCGCCACAGTTGCCATGGTATAGCCTGTCACGCTTCCATCGGTACAAGCAGCAATATCCGAGGTTCCGGCTCCAATATCCACCATCACCAGATTTAAAAGACGCAGATTCTCCGGAATAGCCGCATTGATGGCAGCAATAGGCTCCAAAGTAAGGCTGGCCACCTCCAGCCCAATCTTATTCATGGTCGTATAAAGGCTTTCCACCACCTCACTGGGCAGAAACGTGGCGATCAGATCCACCTTGACCTGGCGTCCCCGGTGATCCTTTAAGCTGGACATCATATACTGGTCCAAATAATACTGACACACCGTATACCCTACCAGATAATAACGGCGCATGTCCCCGTCCGCCTCATTCTCCGCGTCAAACGCCTCCTCTGCCTTACTGATAGCGCCGGCCTCCAGACGGCTGATAATCTCATCATCAATCATCTGAGCCCCCGAAAGCTCCAGCTCAAAATCAGCCCGCCTGGTTCTTAAGGCTCGTCCTGCCGCTGCCACACAGACCCGCTCCAGCGTCACATCCAGCTTGCTCTCTAAGCGCTTTTTCACCCGGTCTGCCAGCATTGCCACCTTCTCAATATTTTCGATCTGCCCGTCGATCATTGCCCGTTCTGAATGCTCCTCTTTCTCAATGGCAACAATCTTAACTTTTCCCTCCTCCATGACTCCTACCATCCCGATAATGCTTCGCGTACCAATATCCAGCGCAAACACCATCTGATTTTCCAAAACCGAAGCCTTTTTCACCTGTGCTCTAGCCATACCGCCCTCCTGTGCAGTCAATCTATTCATTTATCATTAAAACATAGTCAACCCCCGCTGCAAACAACGGGGTACATTTCCCCATTCTTCTGTATATTATAGTAAAATTACCCTTCAATGTAAATCACTTCCCACAAAAAAACACCGAAAAACTCAAAAGACATCCCTGTCCTCAAAGTTTTTCGGCACTATACCGCCTTCAGTCTCCCAGCATATTTACAATCTTCACCGGAGTCCTGTAATACATATTGGAGGTGATGATTCCCACCCGCTCATTAGAGGCATGCACCACCCGCCCGTTTCCAATATAGATTGCCACATGGTTCACAGTGCTTCCGTTACTGTAAAAAACCAGATCTCCAGGCCTTGCATTTTCTGCAGAAACAGCACGGCCCTGGGTAGACTGGGCTGCTGCCGTCCGGTTTAAATACACTCCTGCCGTGTTGCCCAACACATATCTGGTAAATCCGGAGCAATCCACACCTGTATTGGGGTTATTTCCTCCATAAACATAGGAATTTCCCACATATTGAAGGGCATTGGTGACAATAGAAGCACGCAGGGCTTCTTTTCTTGCCTTTTCCGCTGCCTCTGCCATCTTCTTTTCTTCAATCGTTGTTAAATAATTCTCATATTGTCCGCTCTTTTGATCAAGCTGGCTCTGCAGATATCCCAGCTCTGCCTGTATGGCCTCAAAACTGGCCGAATTTTGTGCCAGAACCAGAGGAAGATCCGCCGACGCGATCTGAAGCCCGCGGCCAGCCGCTAATGCCTCATGATCTTCCGGAGTCCCGCCGGCTTCTGCCGGCTGTTCTGCTTCCTCGTCCCCCTCCTGTGTACCCTCTGCTGACGAAGAACCGCTGTCTCCGTCCGTCCCACCAGAATCCGTTGTCTCTCCTGAAGTTCCGTCCTCTGAATCTGCCAGTATCTGCCCCAGCCCCAGCTCCTGCCGAATCTGGCTCTCTCGTTCAACCAGCTCCTCCAGCTCCTTTAAGGTGCCTCGAGTCTTCCTTTCCAGCTCCAAAAGTTCCAGCTCCTGGATTCTTCGTTCTTCCTTCAGAACTTCATTTTCCTCATCAGCCAAACGCTTTTGTTCTGTCAGCTTCTCCCATTCCTGCTCCAACTGTTCTTTTTCCATGCGTACCTGAGAAAGCTGCTGACGTGACCCGGCACGGGATCCCGCAAAAAACAGACAAGCTCCTGAAAGCACAAAAAGCCCTAGAATCACCACACCAAAAGTCCACACCGGCGTTTTAAAATGAATCGGCTTTTTCTGGGAATGCGGAACCAACATAACCGTATAGTTCAGAGAAATCCGTTCTTTTTTAAACTTTTTCCACTTCATTGGCGTTATTTATCATTTCCTTCCTATGGAACTGCAGTTTTTGATCATTTATCAATTACTTTTTACCTTTCTTGTCTTCTCCCTTTTCCTCAGAGTCTTTAGACTCCTCCTCTATATCCTGCTCTGCATGAGCTCCGTCTGAAGCCTTCTTCTCCTCCATGACCTCCATGGTACAGCTTCCCTTAAAGGAAGCACCCTCATCAATCACAAGAGTCTTTGTCACCAAATCACCCAACACACGTCCGGTCTCTGTCAGCTCAATCCTCTGCTCTGCCTTCAGATTTCCATAGACAGTGCCTGCGATCAGGATCTCCACTGCATTAATATCCCCTCTTACTACTCCATGCTCTCCCACGATAACCGAGCTTTTGGAAAGAATCTTTCCCTGTACAAGACCGTCTACCCGGGTCGGGTCTGAAGCCTCTAAAAGTCCCTCTACCTTAGAGTTCCCACCGATAATGGTGTTGATCATACCCGTGCTGACCGTCTCAACCTTTTTCTTTGAATTAAACATAAATCCTCCCTGCGTATCTAATTGATTTTATCCGGAGCCGCCATGCGTCTCCCGCCTTTTCTATATATTAATACTTTTTGAACCAAAATACAATATGAATTAACATTTTTGTAATATAAAAATATTTTCCTGGTTATTGTTCCGGGGACATCTTCTTGCCCGGCTCTGCCGTACAAGAAGCATCGGGTGTCTACCCGATGTGGAAAACCGGACGAAAATAGTCTTACAAGCGAGCTTGACGTCTGTTTTCGTCTAGAGCGTGTCTGAAAATTCATTCCCGCCAGATGCACGCCCCGTGAACTGAAACACTCATATTACATGTTTTTTTATTTTTTACTACATTTACTTGTAAATATCTATGCTGTCCGCTATAATCATTCTAAACCTTTATGCTCTAATAGCGTGCAGCACCATGAAGAAACGTATTTAAATCGCCAAAACCCTATTTAGAAAGGCAGTGTACCAATGATTACATCAGAGAATCTGTGGGAGATTATCATCGCTCATCAGGGAGAAACCTTTTATACTGCAAAAGGACTCCCTTTTACTTATACCATCAAAGGCGGGGAATTTTTTACAGACCGGAAGAAAAAATCCATTACCAAAGCTACCTTTGAAAAAGCATTTCTTAAAATCCAGGAAGATACCAGCCATAAAATCACCGGACCCAAGGCATTAAATGTCTTCGGGGCTCCCTATGTGTTCGCCATGTTTAGACAGTTAGGAGTTATAGAGGACATGCCATGACGAATCGGTTACGTTCACAGATACCCTGTGAACGTAACTGCATATGCCCATTTAAAATCGCCTGCGGCGATGGGGCATATGCTTTGACCCCCGTAACGGTACTGGCCCATGGCTAATCAGCAGAGTGATTATCCATGGTGTGAACCAATCACACGGTTGGCAACCGGCTGTGTCCCGTCTGTCCCGATGGCATCACACATGATGATGGCGGCATCCCACACTTCATCGAAGAATGCGTCCCGGTTTGCCAGAAGCTGCTGCTTGATCGTGGCATCGATCTCGCATACCTCTCCGTCCTTGTTCTGGTTGGCATGAGGATATAGGAAGAACTCCTGTTCCATGGCCTGGTGATAGGCGGTGCGGGCCGCTTCCTTGTCCTCTGTCCTGATCATGATCTTAGTGGCCGGGTTTTGTGGGTCGGTCTGGAGCCTTCCCTCAATGGCAAGGAAGACCGAAGTCGCCATAGTGTACATGTAGGTGCCCTGGATGCCGCTTTTCAGCTCTGAATCAGAACGCTGGCCCGGGTAGTTGGCTGCAGCGGCAGCCAAGCAGAAGGTCAGCTTTTTCATTCTGTCTGCAATGGCTGGGTCATAGTAAACATCTTTATTTCCCTTAAACAGCACATAATCCTGGACAAGCAGCGCCCCTGCGCCTTCCTCCAGGTATCCCTCATCCCCCATCCCTGCCTGGCCCGTATGGTTAGCGACGCAGAAGCAGTAGGAATTATCCATCCCTTTATAAATGCCGGTACCCCCATCAAAATAGGTCTTTCTGGGCCATCGCAGGTACCCGCCTGTTGCGGCTGGTATGTCCGTCCAGTAGAGCTTCAGACCGGTCCACTCGTGCTGTGATTCGTTGCCGTATTTGCACTTCGCCGCATGAGGCGTCAAGTACGTGTGCGGCAGGATAGCCGTTGCCGTCAGCGCAATGGCCCGTTTTGTTTTTGTTCGAAACCGCATGATATGCTTTCCTCCTCTCATGCCTTGCTGTGTTGTTTACCAGTTACAACGCAAGTATGGAGATGAAGGATGGGGTGAAAGATTGAAAATGAGAAGTATTTTCATAACGTTTTGTGCCTGAGCGAAGCGAAAGGAATGGATATAACTATGAAAAAAAACACAAGATCGGGAGAAAAATGATGAACTTTTTGCGAATAGCTTTTTTTGATGGGGATTTGGTCGGGTTGCGGAAAAATACAAGAAAATTTTGTGCAAAAAAACAGGCAGGATGGATCATCCTGCCTTAAATATGGAGCATTCTTACGTTTTTGGGTCTTAATAAAAGAGGATAAACTGTCGTCCGAGTTCATCCACTTCATGGATCTCCAAACGGTGATCGATATCTTTCATGCGTACAATGACCCATCCATTCACATAAGCATCATAGCCATTCCTCTTTAATGCATTGCCAACGTCCTCAGACTTGCCCGTGACATCTTCCTTAAAGACCAGGCTAGGCTTATCAGAACCTACACTATCTGGGTAATCTCCATACTCCTTATAAAAACTGCCGGAATTTGGCAGATAATAGTGGGCATCCAATCCGTTAGAATAATAGACCGTCATATCATAGCCATTATTATCTGTCACCTTCACTTCCCCATACTTGGCATTCTCCTGCCTGGTATGGCTTTTGATATCCAGGGCCGCCATGCTAATCCCATGGGAGTCATACACATCCGTCCTGGGGAGATCCCCCTGTACCTGGGACTGTGCGATCGGCTCCACCTTCTTTGTCTGCACTGTGTCGTCATGCACCCATGCCCCATCCGCGTTCACGGTGTAACCGTCCGGAGTAGTAGTGCCTGCCAGCATATAGCCCCTCGTGTCGAAGTAATAGCATTCTGCTACCCCGTCGCCATTGCTGTCGATCCACTCCCAGCCGCTGGCGTACCACATGGTATTATCCTCGTTGGTACCGTACCACCAGCCGGTGTCATTGTGCTGCCATCCTGCGGCAAAAGAAGTCATTGCCATCCCTACTGCCATTGCTCCTGCGAGCGCCGTTACTATTGCGCTCTTAAATAAATTACCCTGTCGTTTCATAGTATTTGCCTCTTACTTTCTTTGTTGTTCCTTTGTTGCTGATACAATTATAGAACACATTTCCGCATTTTTCAATCGTCATCTTTTCCTACGTTCTCCTTTGGTTTTTTCCTTCAGGTTTCATTTGCCTGTGCCGTTATCCGGCTGTCTTTTAAACCAGTCCGTCCGGCAAGCAGCCGGTTTTGTACCACATCGTTAAGCATGTGGCTGTTTTTTGCTTCTACATTTCTGTTTTCCTCCTCTCATGCCTTGCTGTGTTGTTTACCAGTTACAACGCAAGTATGGAGATGATGGATGGGGTGAAGATTGAAAATGAGAAGTAGAGGGTATCCATTACCTGAATCACACAACAAATAA